>CAPAOL010000004.1:16080-110156 GCA_948579315.1 uncultured Phocaeicola sp. | reverse complement strand
TATTTATGAGACTACCAACTTTTTATGAACAAAATCTTATCCCGAACTGGGGTAATTATTAGCCAAATACACACTTTAATTTATAACTTTGCAATTCTAATAGAATGAATTATGGAAAATAAACTAACCATTTACAATACATTAAGCCGTCAAAAGGAACTTTTCGTTCCCTTGCATGCCCCTCATGTAGGTATGTATGTATGCGGTCCTACCGTATATGGCGATGCCCATTTAGGACACGCACGCCCCGCCATCACGTTCGATATCCTGTTCCGTTATCTTACCCATCTGGGATACAAGGTACGTTATGTCCGTAACATTACCGATGTCGGTCATCTGGAACACGATGCAGACGAAGGCGAAGATAAAATCGCCAAAAAGGCCCGTCTGGAGCAACTGGAACCCATGGAAGTAGTGCAATATTACCTCAATCGCTACCACAAGGCAATGGAAGCCTTGAATGTACTTCCACCCAGTATCGAGCCACATGCATCAGGCCATATCATTGAACAGATAGAACTGGTAGAAGAAATTCTGAAAAACGGCTATGCTTATGAAAGTGAAGGTTCCGTTTATTTCGATGTAGCAAAATACAACAAAGACCATCATTACGGCAAACTGTCCGGCCGCAACCTGGACGATGTGCTAAACACCACCCGCGAACTGGACGGTCAAAGCGAGAAGCGCAATCCTGCCGATTTCGCCCTGTGGAAATGTGCACAACCCGAACATATCATGCGCTGGCCCAGCCCGTGGAGTAACGGATTCCCCGGTTGGCATTGTGAATGTACCGCAATGGGTAAGAAATACCTGGGCGAGCATTTCGATATTCACGGAGGGGGAATGGACTTAATTTTCCCACACCACGAATGTGAAATCGCACAAAGCGTGGCTTCACAAGGAGATGACATGGTTCACTATTGGATGCACAACAACATGATTACCATTAATGGACAGAAGATGGGAAAATCATACGGCAACTTCATTAACTTGGATGAGTTCTTCCACGGTACCCACAAGTTACTGACCCAAGCCTACAGCCCCATGACCATCCGTTTCTTCATCCTTCAGGCACATTACCGCAGTACAGTGGACTTCAGTAACGAAGCATTACAAGCAGCCGAAAAAGGATTGGAACGGCTGACAGAAGCTGTGAAAGGTCTTGAACGCATCACTCCGGCAACACAAACCACCGGCATAGAGGGGGTAAAAGACTTGCGTGAAAAGTGTTATACAGCCATGAATGATGACTTGAACTCACCGATTGTCATTGCCCATCTGTTTGACGGCGCCCGTATGATTAATACGGTTCTGGACAAGAAAGCCACTATTTCCGCAGAAGATCTGGAAGAACTGAAAAGTGTGTTCCATCTCTTTATGTACGAAATCCTGGGTCTGAAAGAAGAAGCCGCCAATAACGAGGCACGTGAAGAGGCATACGGCAAAGTAGTAGATATGCTGCTGGAACAACGTATGAAAGCCAAAGCCAATAAAGACTGGGCTACAAGCGATAAAATCCGTGATGAGCTGGCCGCTCTTGGCTTTGAAGTGAAAGATACCAAAGACGGTTTCACATGGAAACTGAATAAATAGGATACATAGAGCGACACTATATTTTTCACCACAGACTATACAGATTCACACAGATTACCCACCTGACAATCAATGACTTAAGAAGCATCTGCGTTTATTTGTATAATCTGTGGTGAACCTTTCAGATAACCATCAAAACTGAAAAATCTCCCTTCGGATGGTAATACTTATTTTTAAATAACTATTTTTGCGGAAATTATACAAAACTGCTTATCACACCAATCCAATGCTAGCTGAGAATAAGATAACTTTAGCGTCCCTGTATAAGATTTTGTTTGAAGAAGAGCCACTGACACTCTCCGACCAATGTATGCAAAAATTGGAAGAGAGTTTCCATTTTCTGAAAACATTCTCCAACGACAAGATCATCTATGGCATCAATACCGGCTTTGGACCGATGGCCCAATACCGTATTGAAGATGAATCCTTGTCACAATTACAGTATAATATCATCCGCAGCCATGCCACCGGAGCAGGGCAACCCCTTCCGGAACTCTATGTCAAAGCTGCCATGATAGCGCGTCTCTATACTTTTCTGCAAGGAAAATCCGGCATACATAAAGAACTGGCATTGCTCATTACCGAGTTTATCAACCGGGGGATTACTCCATACGTACCCGAACACGGCAGTGTAGGGGCCAGTGGCGATTTGGTACAGCTTGCCCATATCGCCCTCACCCTGATTGGAGAAGGAGAGGTCTTTTACCAAGGCAAGAAAAGAGATACGGCATCCGTTTTGGCGGAAAACGGATTGCAACCCTTCAAAATGCATATCCGCGAAGGGCTTTCAGTGACCAACGGCACTTCGGTAATGACAGGTATAGGCATTGTCAACCTGATTTATGCCCGCCAACTGATGCATTGGGCAGTAGGCGCATCGGTCATGATGAATGAAATTGCCGCCTCGTACGATGATTTCATGTCCGAACCGCTGAACGAAGCCAAACGGCATGAAGGACAGCAAGAGATAGCCCGCATGATGCGCCAATGGGTGGAAGGCAGCCAATGTGTACGCAAAAGAGAGAATGAACTTTACAACGGAAAACACGAAGAGAAAATCTTCACCCATAAGGTTCAACCCTATTATTCGTTGCGCTGCATCCCACAGATTCTAGGACCGGTTTATGATGAATTGCTCAATGCCGAAAAAGTATTGATAAACGAAATAAATTCAGCCTGTGACAACCCGATAGTGGACCCCGACACGCAAAACGTGTATCATGGCGGTAATTTTCACGGAGATTACGTTTCTTTTGAAATGGATAAACTGAAAATAGCGGTCACCAAACTGGCCATGCTTGCCGAACGGCAGATCAATTACTTGTTTCACGACCGCATCAACGGCATTCTGCCCCCCTTTGTCAATATGGGAGTGCTGGGATTGAACTATGGTTTGCAGGCGTCACAATTTACCGCGACTTCTACCACAGCGGAGTGCCAGACTTTGTCCAATCCGATGTATGTGCATAGCATCCCCAACAACAATGACAATCAGGATATTGTAAGCATGGGAACCAATTCCGCACTACTGGCAAAAACAGTCATAGAAAATGCTTATCAGGTGATGGCTATCCTGATGATGGGTATTGTACAAGCTGTAGACTGTTTGGAAATAGCCGGTCGGCTAAGCCCCCGGTCACAACAAGTATATAAAGAGATACGAGCATTTTTTCCTGTATTCCGGGAAGATACGCCTAAATATAAAGAGATAGAAAGAATGATGGTATATCTTAAAAAAGGGAGGTTTCAAGAAAAATGAAATACGCATTAGTAACAGGAGGAAGCCGGGGCATCGGACGGGCTGTATGTCTGAAACTGGCCGAAATGGGATATCATATACTGATAAACTACCAAAGCAACGATACGGAAGCCGAAGCCACCCTGCAACAGATACGGGAACAAGGCTCGGACGGCGAACTGATGAAATTTGACGTGACAGACGCAGTAGCCACACACGCCGCACTGAACGGCTGGATGGAGAAGCATCCCGATACCTACATTGAGGTACTGGTGAACAATGCCGGTATACGCCGTGATAACCTGATGCTGTGGATGGAACAGGATGAATGGAGCCGGGTGTTGGATATCAGCCTGAACGGTTTCTTTAACGTCACCCAACCCTTGCTGAAAAATATGCTGGTAAAGCGATTCGGACGTATCATCAACATCGTTTCCCTGTCGGGTATCAAAGGAATGCCGGGACAAACCAACTATTCGGCAGCCAAAGGCGGAATGATAGCCGCCACCAAAGCACTGGCACAGGAAGTGGCCAGAAAACACGTGACGGTGAACGCCGTAGCACCGGGATTTATCCGCACGGATATGACCAACGGCATTGATGAAAATGAATGGAAAAAACAGATACCGGCAGGACGGTTCGGCGAACCCGGAGAAGTAGCCGCACTGGTAGGCTTCCTGGCATCGGAACAAGCCTCCTATATCACCGGAGAAGTAATTTCCATCAATGGAGGAATCTATACATAAGCAGAAGATGAGAAGAGTAGTGATTACAGGCATGGGTATTTATTCGTGCATAGGCAAGAACCAAGATGAGGTGAAAGACTCTTTGTTCCAAGGGCGTTCCGGCATCGGCATCGATCCGGCACGTAAAGAGATGGGGTATTTTTCCGCATTGACAGGACTTGTCGAACGTCCTGATTTAAAGAAGTTATTGGACCGCAAAAAGAGACATAGCCTCGCCGAACAGGGAGAATATGCCTATATGGCTACCTTGGAGGCATTCCGTCAGGCACAAATAGACGAGGAGTTTTTATTGGATCATGAAGTAGGCATATTGTATGGAAATGACAGTAGCGCCGCTCCGGTAATCGAGGCCATTGATGTCATTCGTGCCAAGAAGAATACGGCTATGGTGGGCTCCGGTTCTATCTTCCAGTCCATGAACTCTACGATTACCATGAACCTTTCGGTTATTTTCCATTTGAAGGGAATTAATTTTACCATATCGGGAGCTTGTGCCAGCGGTTCACACGCCATCGGCATGGCGTATCTTCTTATTAAATCAGGACTTCAGGATTGCATTCTGTGCGGAGGGGCACAAGAGGTAAATCCTTACTCCGTGGGTAGTTTCGACGGATTGGGCGCGTTCTCCACCCGTGAGGACGAACCGGAAAAGGCATCGCGCCCCTTTGACAAGGGACGGGACGGTTTGGTACCCAGCGGAGGAGGCGCCAGCCTGGTACTCGAAAGTTATGAATCAGCCGTAAGGCGCGGAGCTACTATTCTGGCAGAAGTCATAGGATACGGTTTTTCATCCAACGGAGATCATATTTCCGTACCGAATGTGGACGGTCCCAGACGCTCTTTACAGATGGCAATCAACGATGCGGGCATTCCCTTGGAAGAAATCCAATATATCAATGCACACGCCACTTCCACCCCCGTGGGAGATTTGAATGAGGCAAAAGCCATAGCGGAAGTGTTTGGAAACCATCGGCCCTATGTCACATCCACCAAGTCACAAACCGGACATGAGATGTGGATGGCAGGCGCCAGTGAAGTCATTTATTCCATCTTGATGATGAATAACGGATTTATCGCTCCTAATCTCAATTTTGAAGAACCCGATGAAGCCTCTGCTCTGCTGAACATCCCCTCCCGGAGGATAGAAACGGAATTTGACACCTTCTTGTCCAACTCATTCGGATTCGGAGGAACCAATTCCTCACTGATTATCCGTAAATTTAAAGAAAACAATTAATTCAAACCAATATATAAATTTATGACCAACGAAGAAATCATCGAAAAGATCAGAACCACCCTGGCCGAAGAATTTGAGATTGATGTAGAACAGATCCAACCGGACGCACCCTTGATGCAAACCTTGGAATTGGATAGCCTTGACCTGGTGGATATGGTAGTACTGATTGACAAGAATTTCGGTTTCACCGTTACAGCCAAAGATTTTGCCGGTATCAAAACCTTCCAGGATTTCTATAATCTGGTAATTTCACATATGCAAAAAGAAGACTGATGTCCGAAACATGGAAAGGTAAGACAAGAGGAGGCATATTCGGATACATGTTCTTTATCTACATGATCCGCTGTCTGGGGATAACTGCGGCCTACGGCTTCCTGGCATTGGTCGTCCTCTACTTCATACCTTTCGCACCGAAAGCAACGGGCAATACTTGGAGTTACGCACGGAACAGGCTGAAATACGGACGGCTGAAATCCGTCGCACTGCTCCTGAAAAACTATTACCGGCTGGGACAAATATTGATTGACAAAGTGGCCATCGGCAACGGAATGACCGGCAAGTATCATTTCAAGTTTGAGAACTATCAGGCATTTTTAGACGTACTAAACGGAAACACCGGAGTAATTATGATTGGCGCCCATGTGGGCAACTGGGAAATAGGCGCTCCTTTCTTCGATGAATATGGCAAAAAGATCAATATCGTCATGTTTGACGCCGAACACGAACGGATAAAGGAGATTTTGGAAAAGAACGCCTCTACGCGAGACTACAAAATAATTCCGGTGAATGAAGACAGCCTGACACATGTATTCCGCATCACGGAAGCGCTGGACCGCCGGGAGTATGTCTGCTTTCAGGGAGACCGCTATCTGAATAAAGAGAAATTACTCACGACTTCTTTCATGGGAAAAGAAGCCAAATTTCCGATGGGCCCTTTCCTGCTGGCTTCGAAGTTAAAAGTACCCGTCGTATTCTATTTTGCCATGCGTGAAGCCCAAAGAACGTATCGTTTCCATTTCTTTATAGCCGAGACAGTAGTACGGACGAAAGAGAAACGGGCCGAACAGGCATTATTGGAGCAATATACACAAACGCTGGAAAAGATTGTCCGGCAGTATCCGGAACAATGGTTCAATTACTACCCGTTCTGGACATAAAAATAAATCTGGTATGATGCATAAAAGATATACAAAAGAACAATGTACGGCTGCCGAAGCGCAAAGACTGGCACAAGAGATAGCTTTCGGTCCTGTGGTATTCCAAGTATCGCGCCTGATGTTGAAATTCGGAATTTTCCAATTATTGTCCGGCAAACGGGAAGGATATACGCTGCAAGAAATCAGCGGGCAGACCGGACTGACACGCTATGCGGCACAAGTATTACTGGAAGCATCGCTGACCATCGGAACCATCCTGTTGGAAGAAGACCGTTATGTACTGGCCAAGGCAGGCTGGTTTCTGCTGAACGATAAAATGGCTCGTGTCAATATGGAATTCAATCACGATGTGAACTATCAAGGCTTGTTCCATTTGGAAGAAGCTCTTTTAAACGGGCGTCCGGAAGGATTGAAAGTATTCGGAGAATGGCCTACCATTTACGAAGGTCTGTCCCAATTGCCGGAACAGGTACAGAAAAGCTGGTTCGGCTTTGATCATTTCTATTCGGACCAGTCATTCGGCAAAGCGTTGGAAATCGTGTTCAGCCATCACCCGAAACGCTTGCTCGATATTGGCGGGAATACCGGCAGATGGGCCACACAATGCGTACAATATAATAAGGAAGTGGAAGTAACCATCGTGGACCTGCCTCAACAACTGGAAATGATGAGAAAGCAAACGGCCGGTTTGTCCGGTAGTGAACGCATACACGGTCACGGCGCCAATCTGCTGGATCGGGACGTGCCCTTTCCCACGGGTTTTGACGCTGTATGGATGAGCCAGTTTCTGGACTGCTTCTCGGAAGAAGAAGTCATCAGCATCCTGACCCGTGTGGCACAATCCATCGGCAAAGACAGCAAAGTCTATATTATGGAAACATTATGGGATCGCCAACGGTATGAAACAGCATCTTATTGCCTGACACAAATCAGCCTCTACTTTACAGCAATGGCCAACGGCAACAGTAAGATGTTCCATTCGGATGACCTGATCCGCTGCATTGAAAATGCCGGATTGGAAGTGGAAGAAATTCAAGATAACATAGGACTGGGACACAGTATCCTGCAATGCAGACTGAAATGAGCAGCAAAGAAATCATCTGTCAGGGAGAAGAGCTGTTCCGGCTGATTCCCCAACGCCCGCCCATGGTAATGATAGACCGCTTCTATGGGATAGAAGAAAATACATCCTGGTCAGGGCTGACCGTCACTCCCGACAACCTGTTCTGCCGGGACGGTGTATTACAGGAGACGGGAATCATAGAGCATATCGCCCAGTCGGCGGCGGCACGTGTAGGTTATATCTATATGCTGCGGAAAGAACCTGTACCATTAGGTTTTATCGGTTCGGTAGAAAAGATGAAACTATTCCGTCTTCCTTCTGCCGGAGCGGAACTATATACCGGTATAACCATCGTTCAGGAAGTATTTGATATCACCCTGATTACCGCCGAGGTAAAAGAAAACGATGAATTGCTGGCCGAATGCCGGATGAAAATATATCTGAAGAAAGAATGAAACGAAAAACAAGTCCACATCAGGCGGCACTGACGGACCGGACCACCATCAAAGTCCGCTTCAGTGAGATAGATTCCATGCAGATAGTATGGCATGGAGAATATGTGCGTTATTTCGAAGACGGACGCGAAGCTTTCGGAAAGCGGTACGGTCTGGACTATATGAGCATCTACCGGGAAGGATATGTAGTTCCTATCGTAGACCTGACCTGCCAATTCAAACAACCGCTGTCTTTTGGCGAGGAAGCGATTGTCGAGACACGGTATATTCATAGTGATGCTGCCAAAATCCTTTTTGAATACACCATCTACCGGGCATCGGACCAAAACATTGTGGCAACAGGAACCACTACACAGGTATTCCTGAATACAAATAGAGAACTGGAACTGGTTAATCCTGCCTTTTACATAGAGTGGAAAAAGAAATGGAACATCATCTGACTACCTATATCACCCATGATACCCTGATCAGCGCGCTGGGTTTCGGCACACAGGAAAATCTGGAAGCCATCCGGAGCTATCACAGCGGTATCACCCTGCAGACGGACAAACGGATTGCGGACACTCCCCTATTGGCAGCCACTCTCTCGCAAGAGAGATTGCAACAACAGGCGGAGGCCATAGGAGTAAGTGGCTATCCCCGGATGGAACAACTGTTCATACTGACTATCAACGAACTCATCCGTCAGTCCGGACAAACTTTGGAAGACAAAACCTGCGGACTCATCCTCTCCACCACCAAAGGGAACATCGATTTACTGGCCCGTCATACGGAACATCCCGATGAAGCGGTCTTTCTTTGGAAAATGGCAGAAAACATTGCCGGTTATTTCCATGCCGAGGAACGGGTGCATGTCATTTCCAATGCCTGCATTTCAGGAGTGTCAGCCCTCATAGCAGGAAAACGCATGATAGAGAACGGCATCTACCGCCGGGTAATCGTAGCGGGAGGTGACCTTCTCTCTCATTTCATCACCAGCGGTTTCGGGTCTTTCCGGTCTCTCAGCTCCCGCCCATGCCGTCCGTATGACAGCAGCCGTGACGGATTGAACTTGGGAGAGGCCTGCGGAGCCGTATTGCTCAGTTCAGAAGGAACAGAAGAACATGTTATCCTTTCGGGAGGAGCCGTCAGTAACGATGCCAACCACATCTCCGGTCCTTCCCGCACGGGAGACGGACTCTATTTCGCCATCCGCCAAGCCATGCAGGAAGCAGGAACAGCCCCTCAGGATATCAGTTTTGTGAATGCTCACGGCACTGCTACCTTATATAATGATGAAATGGAATCCAAAGCCCTCACACTGGCTCATCTGGAACAAGTGCCCGTCCATAGTTTGAAGCCCTATTTCGGCCATACCCTGGGAGCATCGGGAATCATTGAAAGCATTGTCTGTATGCACGAACTGAAACAAGGCATCCTGTTCGGCACTCCGGGTTACGAAACGCCGGGAATTCCTATGCCGATACCGGTCTATGCCACCCACCGGAGCATCCCGATGAAACATTGCGTAAAAACCGCTTCGGGATTCGGCGGATGCAACGCAGCCATTGTCTTATCTTTACCGGAATATACTCCGTTCAAGGATGAGGACAACACCTTGCCCGAAATCCGATGTACACGGGAGGTTCGTATTGAAAACAGTTCTGTCTTCATAAACAACGAACTTATTTTTCATTCCGAAGAACCGGATTTCGGCACATTTATACGTGATACCTATAAAAAAACATGCGGAAACAACCTGAAATTCTATAAAATGGATGACCTTTGCAAATTGGGATATGTGGCCGCCGAATACTTGCTGGAAGGTAAGACATTCGCCCCACTGGAAATGGGGATGTTACTTGCCAATGCCGCTTCCTCTCTGCATACGGACATCAGACACCAGCAACTGATAGACCGGGAAGGAGACCAGGCAGCCAGTCCGGCTGTATTTGTTTACACACTACCCAATGTAGTGTCCGGCGAGATTTGCATCCGCCACAAGATACAAGGGGAAAACACCTTTTTCATCACTGAAGCCTATCAGCCGGAAAAACTGGAAAGATACGCACGTATAGTCATGCAAAAAGGGAAACTGAACTATTGCATCATCGGGTGGTGTGAATTATGGAAGAACACCTATAAAGCAGTATTTAAACTGATTGAAAAACAATAAAGAATATGGAAGAATTGATTGATAAACTGAAAGTTGAATTAATAGAAGCATTGAATCTGGAAGAAATCACTCCGGAGGACATTGACAGTGAAGCACCTTTATTCGGAGATGACGGTCTGGGCCTTGACTCGATTGACGCATTAGAGATTATCCTGATTCTGGAAAGGAATTATGGAATCAAGATAGAGAATCCTGCCAAAGGCAAGGAAATATTCTATTCGGTACGTACCCTGGCAGACTACATCACCGCCCATCAGAAATGAGGAAGATCTATGTCACCGGTCTGGGAGTGATTTCGGGCATAGGGAAAGGAGTGGAAGAAAACCTGGATTCCTTAAAAGCCGGAAAACACGGTATGGGGAAAATCACCCTTTTCCCCACCGCACTTGACGTACCCGTGTCCGAAGTAAAACAGAGCAATGAAGAATTAAAGAAACTCCTGTCCCTTCCATCCGGCAAGACGTATTCACGTACAGCCTTGCTGGGCTTGTGGGCAGCCCAAGAAGCGGCCCGTGATGCGGAACTCGATTTCACTTCTCCCCGTATCGGGCTCATTTCTTCCACTTCCATCGGAGGAATGGATGCAAGCGAGCGGTTTTATGCCTCTTTCCGGGAAGATAACCGGAAAGGGAGATTACGTGACATTATCTCCCATGACTGTGGGTCCAGTACCGAAATGATAGCCGCTTATTTGGGAGTGAAAGGAACGGTGACCACCCTCAGCACCGCCTGTTCTTCCGCCGCAAATGCCATTATGTTAGGGGCACGCCTCATCCGGCACGGTCTGCTGGACGCCGTCCTTGTAGGCGGAACGGATGCCTTATGCCGTTTCACGCTCAACGGTTTCAATTCATTGATGATACTGGACAAAGAGCACTGCCGCCCTTTCGACCGCACACGTGCCGGACTAAACCTGGGAGAAGGAGCCGGATACCTTGTTCTTCAATCTGATAAATCCCTTACTAAAGCTCCTTATTGCGAACTCAGCGGTTACGCCAATGCCAATGAAGCCTACCACCAGACAGGAAGTTCCCCCGACGGAGACGGGCCTTTCCTTTCCATGAGTCAGGCCATAGCCTCTGCCGGGCTGACAGCCGGAGCCATAGACTATATCAATGTACATGGTACAGGCACTCCCAGCAACGACGCTTCCGAAGGGAAAGCCATCCGGCGTATCTTCGATACCCGTATTCCGCCTTTCAGTTCGGTCAAGGCTTTCATCGGTCACACCCTGGGAGCCTCGGAAGGAATAGAAGCCGTATATTCCGTACTCTCCATCCGTCACGGACTGATTTACCCTAATCTGAACTTCCATCTGTCCGATGAAGAAAGCGGCCTTATTCCTGAAACGGTTTTCCGGTCGGGACTTCCCATACGGCATGTATTATCCAACTCCTTCGGATTCGGCGGCAACAACTCATCTCTCGTATTTTCCACTCTAACCCAATAGCGTATGTGCCCAGTATATATCAACCGTATCGCCTCTATCCATGCGGAAAGCAGAAATGAAAAGCCTTATTTCTCCGCACAGGAACCTGATTATAAAGAAATGATCACCAACGCCAATCTGCGGAGGCGCATGAGCCGCATGATCAAGATGGGAGTAGCCTGCGGACTGGAATGTCTGAAAGATATCCCGTCGGAAAAGGTAGATGCCATTATCACCGCTACAGGACTGGGTTGTCTGGCCGATACGGAAAAGTTTATGAACGCCTTGATGGACAACCGGGAACAGATGCTCAATCCCACCGCTTTCATTCAGTCCACCTTTAATACGGTGGGTGCACAGCTAGCTTTGCTACTCAAAATACATGCTTATAATGTTACGTATGTACACCGTGGTTTAAGTTTTGAAAGTGCTCTGATAGATGGCATCATAAGCATTGCCGAAGGCAAACAGCATGTACTGGCAGGTGCTATGGATGAAATAACCCCTACCAGCCATATCATTCAGCAGCGTTTAGGACTGTTGAAAGGAACGACAGCCGGTGAGGGAGCACAATTTTTCCTGTTAAGCGCACAAAAAGAGGAACAGACTTTTGCCGAACTGAAAGGGGTAGATACTTTTATCACCCGGATGAGTGCTCCGGAAATCAGTAACAGGATGCATCATTTTCTAAAATCTCACGGGCTTGCACCCGAAGACATTGACTGGTTTATCAGTGGCAAGAACGGGCAGGAAGCAACAGATGCCGTTTATACGGATCTGGAACACAGTCTGTTCCCTCATGCCCTGCATAGCAACTTTAAAGAACAATGCGGAGAATATCAGACTGCTTCATCCTATGCTCTCTGGATGGCGGCAAAAGCCTTGAAAGAAGAAGCTTCATCCCGTTACGCATTGATTTATAACCAATATCAAGGTATCAATCACTCAATCATCTTAATCAAGCGATGCACATCCTAGTTTCTGTAGTCATCATAGTAAGCGTCATGGCCTATTAAAAAGATGCTTTTAAGATACTGAAAACAGGAATAATGCTTAACTTTATCCCTCATAAAATAAAAGTAGTAGAAATAATGAAGAAAATAACTGTTACGAATATTGATATATCCATATCTGTAAGACCTGATAATAATGATTATATCTGCCTGACAGACATGGCACATTTCAAAGACAGAGAACGTACTAACTACATTATACAAAACTGGATGCGTCTACGTAGTACGATTGATTTTCTAGGGTTATGGGAAAAACTAAATAATCCAAATTTTAAAGGCATCGAATTCGATGCTTTTAAAATGGAGAGTGGAACAAACAGTTTCACCCTAACCCCCAAACAATGGATAGAAAAAACTAAAGCAATAGGGATTATATCCAAGCCCGGGCGATATGGGGGAACTTTTGCCCATAAAGACATAGCTTTTGAATTCGGGACTTGGCTCAGCCCTGAATTTAAACTATATCTCATCAAAGAATACCAAAGACTTAAAGAAGCAGAATCACACCCTTTATTAAGTGAATGGAACGTAAAAAGAATACTTAGTAAAGTAAATTATTCCATACATACGGATGCAATCAAAGACTTTATTATACCTAAAGTAGAAGATTTCAATCAAAAACTTGTTTATGCCGATGAAGCTGATTTGTTAAATCTCGCATTATGGGGATGTACCGCAAGACAATGGCGTGAAGCAAATCCACAATACGCAGATAAGAATATCAATATCAGAGATGTAGCAAGCATAAATGAATTAGTCGTATTATCGAATATGGAATCCTTCAATGCAGAGTTAATCAAGCGTAAGGTGGACAAGTCTAAAAGGTTTACTCATCTTCGGCAGATGGCCAAAGAGCAATTAGCACACTTGAATACGATTGATACCGAAAAAAAGTTCAGAATACTGACAGATAATGACAAACAATTAGAATAATCTCTACAAGATCATTTATTAAAGTATCACTCAATCATCTTAATCAAGCAATGCACATCCTAGTTTCTGTAGTCATCATAGTAAGCGTCATGGCCTATTTCTTTTACGCTTCTTACAGCATCCGTGCCTGTATTTACATGCGTGTCTTCTGTTGCAAGAAAACCGAAGAGAAAATCATAGCCATCACTTTTGATGACGGGCCCGATCCGATACAGACCCCCAAAGTGCTGAAAGTGTTAAGAGAAAAACACATACCGGCCTGCTTTTTTTGCATCGGAAACAAGATAAAAGGCAATGAAGAACTGCTCCGGCAAATCATCAAAGAAGGACATCGTATCGGGAATCATTCCTTCTCCCATTCCGGCTATTTTCCTCTCTATACCTTCAAACGGATGTGCCATGATTTAATTACCTGCCAGCAAGAATTGGAAAAAGTGACCGGCCAACCGGTCCGATGGTTCCGGCCGCCTTTCGGAGTGACCAATCCTACCCTGGCTAAAGCAGTGCGCAGGCTGGGATACATCCCCATTGGTTGGAACATCCGCACACTGGACACTCAGCAACCCACTCCTGAAAAAATTATCAAACACATCAAGAAACGGCTCGTTCCGGGCTCCATCCTTCTGCTACATGACCGGATGCCCGATAGTGACAGGCTGCTGGTACAAGTTCTGGACTTTATAGAAAAAGAGGGGTATACGGTAGTAGCGTTAGATAGGCTGATAAAGGACATGACAAAATAAATTTCTTCTATATTTTCAACAGCAACATCACCAAGTTCCAGAAACGAGACCTGGTTCACCCTTCATGATCAAACCGATAAAAAGATAACTTCGTCTTACGTAAAACATAAAATTCTTCCGCCACTTCATTCCACTCATTACCAACAACTTGCCGTGTAAAAAAGTCTGTAATACCCCCAAACCGGTATGTAAGCGATGGAGTGGAACATTCACCCGTTATTTGCAAGAGAAGCGCAGATATCAGATTAAATCTGACAGGATATGCTGTACTTTCGTTCAACTTAATAGGATGTCAGTGTGTAAACTTCCGATATATACTGTTGCTTCACCAGTTTGAAACGGTGGTTTCACACTGGTGACAACAGCTCTTCACACAGGTGAAAACCCATCTTCACCTAAGTGAAAATCATATCCTACCGTTCTCCTTACAAGAATTCCAACAGACCTTCATCCTGCATAATGACGCTTTCTGCCAAACTGACTCCGACAGGGAAAACGGATAAACCGTTTCGAGGGGGATACAGGAGGATTCGTCACTATAAATTATTGATTAACAATAACATGCCGTGATAAAACAAAAAAATATTGCAACGCAGAAATATAACTTTTTTATTCATTATAATTGCCCATGTGAACGATTGTAGAAACAGGTAAAAATCGTAAATAAGCGATAAAGGTATGAATGGTTTCTCAAAATATACTATCTTTGCTTCCCATTACAAACGGATAAACCTCTATAAAGTATGACCTACATGAAAATACTTTTGCTCTTGATGTTCTGTACAGTCCTGCCGATGCAAGCCCAACAGATGAAGAAACTTACTGATCTGAAAGATTTTGAAGCCCGTCTGCTGCAAGAGGCTAAAAATATAGAGTCCATCGAAAGTAATTTCACTCAGATAAAATATCTGGATGTATTCGATGAGAAAATAACCTCGAAAGGAAAGTTCTATTATAAAAAGAGCAATAAGATATGCATGGACTACGCACAGCCCATGAACTACCTTATCGTGATCAACAACAACCAACTGAAAATAGTATCGGACGGAAAGAAAAGCATCATGGACCTTCACTCCAATAAGATGATGAACCAAATGCAGGATATGCTTACCGCCTGCATGGTGGGCGACCTGTCCAACATGTCGCCCGGCTATGCTTTGGAATATTTTGAAGACGCCCATTACTATCTCATTCAAATCAAGCCCGTCAGCAAAGCGATACAGGCATATATCAACCAGATTCAAATTTATTTAGACAAAAAAGACATGTCTGTCCACAAACTACGTTTATCGGAAACCGCAACCAACTATACCGAATACGAATTCTCGGACAAGAAATTCAATTCTTTGAAAGATGAGGCAAAGTTTACGATACGCTAGCTGGCTGCTGTTGCTGTTTATCCTGCTCTCCTGCTCACACCGGGTGACAGGGGAAGCTACGGCACTGCCTCCCATCCTGCAGGCAGAAGCACAGTCGCAAAAGTACAACTTGCAACTGGATTTCATGAAACATCATTTCAGCGGAATGCTCATTGTCCGCCAAATGCCTGATAACGAAATCCGTATCCTGGGATCCACTTACTTTGGCCTCAGCCTTTTTGACTTCTCCCTGCACTGCGACACCTTCATAGTAAACAGTTGCATTGAACCGATGAGGAAGAAAAAGATGCTGAAAATACTGGAAACTGATTTCAAAAATCTATTTCTAAAGAGTGAAAAAGCACGTATTAAAAAGAAAAGTAGTACTTTTGAGCAAAGAATCAGTGGCAAAGGATTTGGAAAGACGGTATTCACCTTGTCCGGCTTTGTAAACGGACAGGCGGAGAAAGTACAAATCAAGCATCCGCTGATACGGTTAAGAATCCAATTGGACAAACTGAACATAAACAACCCTTGAAATGCTGCTGGAGAACTTTTATAAAATCATTCATATAAAGGAAAGAGAAGACGGAAAACAGGCAATAGAGATAGAGCTGAATCCCGGCCATGTGCTCTATCAAGGTCATTTCCCCGGACAGCCGGTGGTTCCGGGCGTCTGTACCTTACAGATAATAAAAGAAAGTGCCGAACAGATCGCCAACCAACCTTTGCAGTATGTACAGATTGCTTCTTCCAAATTCCTGTCTGCCATCAACCCGCTGGAAACTCCGCTACTACAGCTGTTTATCCGATTAGAAAAAACGGAAGAGCATCTTTTCAAGTTGCAGGCAGAAGGCATTTGTAATGGAAAAGAATTTATCAAGTTGAAAGCGGTACTGATGGCAAGTAAGTATCAATGAAGCAAGTCCTTCTGTTAAATATCCATAATAGCAAGAACAATAAGTCCATTTATAGTTGTCAACACCCATTAAACATCTTATATTCAGACAATTATAAATATGACACCTATGAAAACAAAATTCACAATGATTATGGCTGTTATTGCAACATTTGCAATAAGCTTGAACCTCCACTCTTCTAATGAGGAAGTAGTGTTTGGAGCACCTGCCGTGCAAATGCCACGAGGGGGTCCAAAGTACTGTGCTTTCGAAGCTGAATGGGAAAATTGCAAAATGGCTGCTACAGGCACTGTGTGTATCAGTGAAGATGGTAAATGCGGCACCGGAGTAGAGGTAGGTGCCCCCGGTGAAGGTTCAGGAGAAGGTGGGAATCATGGTGCTCCTACCAATTAACAACCAACAATTTATGTGGCCGGTTAGAAATCCGGTCACATAAATTACATACATCATAAAACCGAAAATATTATGAATCGAACACTCCTTTTTATATCACTCTTTTCTATATTTATCCTCGTATCTTGCCAGTCCTCCCCAAAAAACGAAGCTGGCAAACAGAACGAAGTAGAACTGGTAGCAGAAAAACAGCTGGCTTTCCCTTTAGACGAACAGACCTATTACTTAAGCAAATCCATGTTCCAATTCGAAGAAAACGGGAAAGAATACCTTCACTTTGAGAATACACAAAAATCATTATATGACATTGTCATTTTTGATATAGAGAATCAACAGATAGCCAAACGGATACCTCTTCACAAGACAGGTCCCAACGGGCTACCAGCTGTATTCGGCAGTAGACCTTCCCCCGATTCTCAATATATATTAGTTGCACAGAATAATATCAGTCGGCTCAGTTCCATAAACTCTCAAGGGGAAATAATACGAAACTATAATTTCCAAACTCCTGAAGGCAGATTTACACCCTTGTCTTTTGGCAGTTACTACAATGCACCTGCTTTTATCAAAGACTCATGCATATTTCTACGCCAAGAAATTTTAAAACCCGATATGAAAAAGGAAGACTGGCCTAGAACCCATATGTTCGCCTCACAGGATCTGAGAACAGGAGAAGTTAAATGGATTCCTATTTTCTATCCACCCATCTTTAAAGAGGAATATGACAATATCGCAGGAGGATACGGTTTTAGTTATGATTACAACTACAAAGAGAGCCGTTTGGTCTGTGGATTTTTCGGATATGACAGCCTGATGGTTACAGATGACTTGAAACATATCCGATGGTATAACGCCAAAAGCAGATATCTGAAAAGCATGAAGCCCAAACTGGGTAATTCTATGGAAGGCATTAATGCTATTATAAAACTCAATGAAAATCCTAGATATTGGCATATCATGTATGACAAATACCGCAATGTGTACTACCGTTTTGCTGAAATGCCTTACAAACTGGCTTCCAACGAAAGCCCCTATGACGAACCCAAAGGAAAGGAGTTCTCCGTCATTGTACTGAACGCGGATTTTGAAATCATCGGAGAAACAAAATTCCCCGGAAAGAAATATTTCTATAAAAAGAGTTTTGTGGGAAGGGAAGGACTGTATATATCCGAGAACAATCTGGAAAATCCGCAATTCGACGAGAACAAGTTGGTGTTTACCTGCTTTAAAATTAAAAATGCATCTCCAAATAAATAATTAACGCCAGAATGCCCGCATCCGAAAATATACTATCTTTGTCACCCATTAGAAACCACATAAGTTCAGGTACGAAAACATTCATCCCAAACGTATCTGAATAGTTTGACTGAAAAACAAGATGAGTACAAACACAACATCGGTTTGGCGGAAGAAACTAAAGGAACTGGAGATTGTCGTCGTTATTCCCACCTACAACAACGGGAAGACACTGGCGGCAGTCATTGAGGAGGTATGCAGGTATGCAGACGATATCATTGTCGTCAATGACGGCTCTACGGATGATACGGCCAACATTCTGGAACAATATCCGGCTATCCGCACCATTACCCATCCTGTCAATAAAGGAAAAGGAACCGCTTTAAAGCACGGTCTTTCCCAAGCAAAAAAAGAAGGTTTCCGCTATGCCATCACCATCGATTCGGACGGACAGCATTTCGCTTCCGATATTCCCTGTTTTATCGAAGCCATTGAAAAAGAGCCCGACACGCTGCTGGTAGGCGCCCGAAACTTAGCCTCCGACAATATGCCGGGCAAGAATACCTTTGCCAATAAATTCTCTAATTTCTGGTTCAGACTGGAAACCGGGCTGAAACTGGAAGATACACAATCGGGATACCGCCTTTACCCTCTGCGCAAAATGAATGTGCAAAGCTGCTGGTACACCGCCAAATACGAATTTGAGTTGGAAGCCATCGTCTTTGCCGCATGGGGAGATGTAGCGGTGAAGAACATTCCCATCCACGTGTATTATCCCCCGCAAGCAGAACGGGTATCCCATTTCCGGCCGTTCCGGGATTTTACCCGTATCAGTGTGCTGAACACGGTGCTGGTGCTGATTACCTGCCTTTGGATTGTTCCCCGTAACCTGCTCCGCAAACTGTCATGGAGCAACTGCAAGCGATTCTTCACCGACCATGTGCTGAATACACGGGAATCCAACCTGAAGATTGTACTCGCCATCATGCTGGGGATTTTTATGGGTATCGTTCCGTTATGGGGTTATCAGATGCTGATCACCCTCTTTCTTGCGCATCTGTTCAGACTGAATAAAGTGATTGCCCTTGTCGCCGCCAATATCAGTATTCCACCCATGATTCCCCTATTGCTGTACGGCAGTTACCGGACAGGCTGCATGGTACTGGGTAATCCTCCCGATTTGCATCTCGGAGACCTTTCTCTTGAAAATGTCAAATCAGTTTTAGAGCAATATTTAATAGGAAGCATTATCTTTGCAATGGCTTGCAGTCTGCTGTCTGGAGTAATCTCCACCGTGTTGCTGGCTATATGTAGGAGAAAAAACGGATATGACTAAATTCTTTGTTGGATTATATAACTATTTTGAAAGGCATAAAGTCTTGTTTTACCTGTCCCTCAGCGTATGCATCCTCTTTATGGCCCTTTTTGCCGCCCAAGTCAGATTCGAGGAAAACGTAACCAGTTTCTTTCCGGATACCAAGGACTCCCAAAATGCCATCAACGTATTTGAAAATCTGAAGATAAAGGATAAAATTATGATCATGCTGTCCGGCAAGGACGGTGTGGCGGATGCGGATTCCCTGATTGAAGCTGCCGAAACCATTAAACAGGATTTACAGCAACAAGCGGAAGGAACCCTGATTAAAGAGATCTTCTCAAAAGCCGACGAAAACCTGATCAACAGTGTCGGAGATTTTGTTTACGACAACCTGCCCCTGTTCCTTTCCGACGAGGCCTACCAACGGCTGGACACCTTGCTTACCGCCGGAAACATTGCCGCCCTGATGCAGAAGAACTATTCCAACCTGATATCTCCGGCAGGATTCGCCTTGAAGAACTACATTATGCGGGACCCGTTGGGACTGGGCAGCCAGACGCTGAAACATCTGCAAGACTTCCAGTTGGAAGCTAATTACGAACTGATTAATGAACATATCTTCTCACGGGACGGTTCCACCCTGCTGATGTTCATCACCCCGGTATTCAACACCGGAAGCACGGGCAAAAATGACAAACTCATCCGGCTGATTGAAAATGAGCTGCAAAAAGCGGAAAAGGAACATCCCCAATTGGTTGCCGAATATTTCGGAGGTCCTTCCGTAGGAGTGTACAATGCACGACAGATAAAGAAAGATACGCTGGTCACTTCTTCCATCGCGCTGATTATCATCATTGTCTTCATATCTCTGGTATTCAAGCATAAGAAATCCATTCCGCTTATCATCACCCCGGTGCTGTTCGGAGCTTTATTCGCCTTATGCCTCATCTACTTTATCAAAGGCGGCATTTCAGCCATTGCCGTAGGTGCGGGCTCCGCCGTAATGGGCATTGCCTTGAGCTACTCCATACACATGCTGGCGCATCAGAATCATGTATCATCGGTACAACAATTAATCAAAGAAATCGCCTATCCGCTTACCGTAGGCAGTTTTACTACCATCGGCGCCTTTTTCAGCCTCCTCTTTACCAGTTCCAACCTGTTACGGGATTTCGGTCTGTTCGCCTCGCTTGCCTTGATAGGAACCACGCTGTTTTGCCTGGTCTATCTGCCGCATTTCCTGAAAGGGCAGGCGCATGTAAAACAAGGGGCGGTGCTACGCTTTATCGAGAAACTGAACGCTTATCCATACGAAAAGAACAAAGGCTTGGTAGGGGGCATTCTCGTGCTGACCATAATATGTTTATTCACCTCGCAGAACGTGCGTTTCAACGAGGATATGATGAGTCTGAACTATGAGCCTGCCCACTTGAAACAATCGGAAAACAAGCTGGCCGAACTCTTTGACAAGAAAGAAAAGACTGTTCTCTTTGTCAGTACAGGCAAAGATATGGGAGACGCTACCGGACAATACGCCGAAACGAACCGGCTGCTCGCCCAACTGAAAGAAGAAGGAAAAATAAAAGATTACGCCTCTGCCGGACAGTTTCTGATACCGGAAGAGGTGCAGGAAGCACGGTTGAAACAATGGCACAACTACTGGACTCCGGAAAAGAAAGCCCGGTTACGCGAAACCATCCGGACAGAGGCTGCCCGTTATCATTTTCGTGAACATGCATTCGAGCCGTTTTTCCAATGGCTCGACCGTCCGTTCCAGCCTTTGGACTACCAGAATGAAATCACTACCCGGCTTCTGAACGAATGGCAGACTTCCGCCGATTCCCTGACCATGCTGATTACTCAGGTACGGATGAACGAAACCGACAAGGAAGCGGTGTACCCCCTTTTCCAACCAAAAGAGAAGGTGGTTATCTTCGACCGCGGCTATTTCGCCAGCCAATGGGTATCAGCCGTCAATCAGGATTTCTATCTGATTCTTTATATCTCCTCTTTTCTGATTTTCTTTGCCTTATGGATCTCCTACGGACGCATAGAACTGACTCTGATGAGTTTCCTGCCGATGCTGGTCAGCTGGATTATCATTGTGGGGTTAATGGGCATGCTGGGTATTGAATTCAATATCATCAACATCATTCTGTCCACCTTTATTTTTGGAATCGGGGATGATTTCAGCATCTTCATTATGGACGGATTGCAGAATAAGTACCGCACAGGACGGCAGTTGCTGAACTCGCACAAAACAGCCATCTTCTTCTCCGCTTTCACCACCGTGATAGGTATGGGTACGTTGGTCTTCGCACGCCATCCGGCATTGCAGTCCATTTCCCTCATCTCCATTTTGGGAATGATTGCCGTCGTACTGGTAGCCTACACGCTGCAACCCATTCTTTTCCGGTTCTTCATCACAGCACCCGCTTCCAAAGGGTTGCCTCCTTATACATTGACAGGACTGGCAAGAACCGGCGGCCTGTTCCTGCTGTTCTTTATCGGATGCCTGTTCCTGCGCTTGCTGATAGCTGTCATGACCTTGCTTCCTATCCGCAAAGCCTATAAGAAACAAGTACTTTGCCAACTGATACATGTCACCTGCAAAAGCCTGATCCATATAGCCACATTTGTACATAAAGAAAGGATAAACCGGACAGGAGAAACGTTTAAAAAGCCTGCCATCCTGATAGCCAATCATCAGTCTTTCATCGATATACTGGTATTATTGGCACTGACTCCCAAACTGGTCATGGTTACCAATCACTGGGTATGGCACTCTCCTTTCTTCGGAGCCATTATCCGCTATGCCGATTTCTATTACGTAGGAGACGGTTACGAGCTTTACGTGGAACGGATGCGCCAAAAGGTGAAAGAAGGATATTCCATCGCCATTTTCCCCGAAGGAACACGTACCTACGACGGACGGATGAAGCGTTTCCATAAAGGAGCTTTCTATCTGTCGGAAAAACTGCAACTGGATATTATTCCGGTCATCCTTTACGGCAACTGCAAGATCATAGCCAAGGCACAGCCGTTCAATGTACGGAAAGGCATCATGCTGACAGAGATTCTACCGCGTATCCCAGCCAACGATGCTACGTACGGAACCACTTATCAGGAACGTACCAAAAACATCTCCGCGCGGATGAAAAAAGAATATGCCCGTATCTGTCGGGAACAAAGCACAACGGACAATCCCGTCTTCTACGAAAATCTGGTACAGAACTATATCTATAAAGGACCGGTAGAGGAATGGTACATACGCATCAAGGTGAAAATGGAAGATAACTACAGGTTATTCAACCAACTGGTTCCTGTCAAAGGACAGATTACAGATATCGGCTGCGGATTCGGACCGCTTTGCTATATGCTTTCCCAACTTTCCGAGGAACGGGAGATTACAGGGATTGATTATGATGAGGACAAGATAGCAGTAGCGCAACAGGGTTGGCTCCGCACTCCCCACCTGCAATTTGTATACGCCAATGCATTGGAATACCCTTTGCCGGAAAGTGACGCATTCATACTGAATGATATCCTGCATTATATGAACTATGAGCACCAGCGGACCTTATTGCTCAGATGCATGGAGCAGTTGCGCCCGGAAGGAAAGCTGATTGTGCGGGACGGCAATGCCGCCAACACCCGGAAACACCGCCTCACCCGTTTCACGGAACTGCTGTCTACCGGCATTTTCAGTTTCAACAAGACGACAGAACAACTTTGTTTCACATCCGAAGCGCAAATAAGGAGCATCGCGCAAGAAGGTGGGATGCAGCTGGAGATTTTACCTAATGACAGATATACCTCGAATACGATTTATATCTTCCAAAAAAACAAACCGGAACATGAGTAAGTACGATATCATCATCATAGGCAGCGGACTGGGCGGTCTGGAATGCGGAGCCATCTTGAGCAAAGAGGGCTACCACGTCTGTGTGCTGGAGAAGAATGAACTGTTTGGCGGCTGCTTCCAGACTTATCAACGCGGCGGGCACCGGATGGATACCGGCATTCACTATATCGGCAGTCTGGATGAAGGACAAATCATGAATCAGTATTTCCGTTATTTCGGTATCATGGACAAGTTATCCATCAAACGGATGGATGAAGAAGTGTTCGACCGGATTTATTATAAAGACGCTATCTATGATTACGCCATGGGGCATGAACGGTTCATGGAAACCCTGTGCCACTCATTCCCCCATGAACGGGAGAACTTAAAACGGTATGTGGCAGCTATCCGATCGGTGGGAAACCTGATCAGCACAGACCACCTGAAAAAAGGCCGCCTGTCCCAAGAAGGCATGGATTTCTTTGCCACCTCAGCAGCCGGGATGATAGCATCCGTTACCACGAACAGGGATTTACAGAATGTACTTGCCGCAACCTCCCTGCTCTATGGCGGGATCAAAAATAAATCTACCTTCTATGAACACGCCATGATTAACAACTCTTATCTGGAGAGCGCCTATCGTTTCACGGAAGGAAGTATGCAAGTCAGTCTGGAATTAATCCATATCATACGTGCCAACGGCGGTACGGTGCTGAACCGGAAAGAAGTGACCCGTATCCTTGTCAAGGATGAAGCCATACAAGGAGTGGAAGTGAACCATGAAGAGATACTGGAAAGTACTTACGTCATATCCAACCTGCATCCGCAACTCACCTTATCCCTGCTGGATAAGAACCATTCCATCAAACCGGCTTTTGTGTCTCGCATCAAGTCACTGGAAAACAGTTACGGGATATTCACGCTGAATCTGATGATGAAAAAAGACTGTTGCCCCTATCAGAACCATAATATATACCTGCACGGCAATGAGGATGTATGGTATGAAAAAGAGATGCACAAAGGGAATACCCCCAGTTGCATGATCTCCATGCAAGTACCCCGCGGCAACAGCAAATTCACAGAGGTGGTTTCCATACTGACCCCCATGTATATGGATGAGGTCAGCAAATGGACGGATACGACCCCCGAACACCGTGGCGAGGCATACCGCCAGTTCAAAGAAGAAAAGACGGAACAGATCTTGCAGTTCCTGAGGCGGTTCGGATTTCACTGGAATCATTGCATTGAAAAGATCCATACCACGACTCCGCTGAGCTATCGGGACTATACCGGAACCATAGACGGTTCGGCATACGGCATTGTCAAAAACTACCAGTATCCGCAAATCAGTTTTGTTTCCACACGCACCAAACTGAAGAATCTGTTCCTCACGGGGCAGAATCTGAATGTACACGGCGCTTTGGGCGTGACGCTGACAGCCATGCTCACTTGTTCGGAATTTGTAGGTCAGGAATATTTAGCAAAAAAAGTAGGCAATGCATAAGATTTGGAAGAAAACAATAAAGTACGGGGGGATGGCCCTGTTGATTCTGATAGCGGCGATCATGATAGGCATGAGTTATCTCTATCTATCTGCCGATATGATGACTCCGCAATTTGCGTCTACCCCTGAAACGGATCGTGTGATACGGAAAGACAGCCTCCGGCAGTATGGCGGAAACTACCTGCGGCACAGTGAGAGCGGACTTTGGGAACTGAAAGTCAGCGGACCTGCCTACGAAAGAGGCAAAGCCATCGGCCAACTGACTTCCGACTTACTTTATTTTCAGGAAAAAGTATTTGTGGATCAGATAAAAGAGATAGTCCCCTCTGAAAGTTATCTTAAATTCCTCCGTTTCTTCATTGTCCTTTTCAACCGGAATCTGGGGAAAAATGTGCCGGAAGAGTACCGGGACGAGATTTATGGCATCTCCCTCTCCTGCACCCATGAGTATGATTTCATCGGCACCCCCTACGAGCGTCAGTTGAATTACCACTCCGCCCACGACTTGGGACATGCCATGCAGGACTATATGCTGGTAGGATGCAGTTCATTTGCCTGCTGGGGTGAGAACAGTGCCGATTCTTCCCTTATCATCGGCCGTAATTTCGATTTCTACATGGGTGACGCCTTTGCACGCAACAAGCTCGTTTCGTTTTACCAACCCGAAAACGGATATCGCTTCGCATCCGTGGGATGGGCCGGAATGACCGGTGTCCTTTCCGGCATGAATGAAACGGGGCTGACTGTCACCATCAATGCCGCCAAATCGGATCTGCCTGCCGCATCCGCCACCCCTATTTCCATTCTGACCAGGGAAATATTGCAATATGCTTCTACCATTGAGGAAGCATACGCTATCGCCCGGAAACGGAAAACATTTGTCTCGGAGTCCATACTGGTGGGTTCGGCCAAGGACGGCAGAGCCGCAATTATCGAGAAATCGCCGGAGAAAATAGCCTTATTCACAGGAAACGGGCAGCAGATCATCTGTACCAACCACTACCAGTCGGAAACCTTCGGCCATGACAAACGGAACCTGGAAAACATAGAAACTTCGGACAGCCCCTACCGCTTTGCCCGCTTGCAGGAACTGCTGAAAGAAAACGCACCGATAGATGCCCCCAAAGCCGCCTCTATCCTGCGCAACCGGAAAGGAGTGGGAGAAGCGGAACTGGGCCTTGCCAATGAAATGGCCATCAACCAGTTCATCGCCCATCACTCCGTCATTTTCCAACCCGAGAAAAAACGGATGTGGGTATCCACCGCTCCCTGGCAATGCGGCAAGTACGTGGCATACGACCTGAACAGGATTTTCAGCGACTCCATCGATTTCAACCATGAAATCTATACCGAAAACCTGACAGTGCCTGCGGACTCCTTCCTGCAACAACAGGAATACCAACAGCTGATGACTTACAAAAGACTGGCTCCTGTACTACGGAAGCAGATTAAAAAGAAAGAACGGCTGGACGAACAGACCCTGCATGCCTTCCAACATGCCAACCCTCATTTCTTTTATGTGTACGAGTTGCTGGGAGATTACTATCATGCCACAGGACAGCAGGACAAAGCCCTGCGCAATTGGAAGAAAGCCCTCTTGCTTCCTATCCCCAAGCGAAGTGAATCAGAACGTATAGAACATAAAATAAACAACTAAAATGAATAAGAATCCGGAAATACAATTCCGCTCCCCTGAAGAAATCAAAGCCTATCAGGAAAGCCGGCTGGCTGAGGAACTGCTTTATTTGCAGAATCATTCACGATTCTACCAACATCTGTTCCAAGCATATCACATCGATATACAACAGATAAAAACCATAGAAGACTTGCAACAAATACCTGTCACGACCAAGACAGACCTGCAACTTCATAATGAAGATTTTATTTGCGTGAGCCGCGATGAAATTATTGACTATGTCACCACTTCGGGAACCTTGGGCGACCCCGTCACTTTCGTATTGACTTCCGAGGACCTTGACCGGCTGGCCTACAACGAATATCTGTCATTCACCACCACCGGATGCAGCAGACAGGATATACTACAACTGATGACCACCATAGACAGACGTTTCATGGCGGGCCTCGCCTACTATATGGGAGCCCGTGAGCTGGGCATGGGGGTAGCCCGTGTGGGAAACGGCATTCCCGAACTGCAATGGGACACTATCCGGCGCATCCATCCCACTTGCGGCATGGTAGTCCCTTCCTTTCTGATCAAACTGATTGAATTTGCCGAAAAGAACCATATTGATTACCATCACTGCTCCATGCAGAAATGTGTATGCATAGGCGAAGCACTCCGCAATCCCGATTTCACCCTGAACACACTGGGTAAACGGATACACGAGAAATGGGATTCCCTGCAACTTTACTCCACCTACGCATCTACCGAAATGCAATCCTCGTTTACCGAATGTAATGAATTTCACGGTGGCCACCTCCAGCCGGAACTGATTATCGTAGAGTTTCTGGATGATAACAACCAACCTGTAAAAGAAGGGGAAGCAGGCGAAGTGACCATTACGACTTTGGGAGTAAGAGGAATGCCGCTGCTCCGCTTCAAGACCGGAGATATCTGTTACCATTATACCGAACCTTGTGCCTGCGGACGTAACACCATCCGTCTCAGCTCCATACTGGGCCGTAAAGGACAAATGATAAAATATAAAGGTACGACCCTTTACCCACCCGCTTTATTCGATATTCTGGATAACATCCCCCATATCAAGAATTACATTGTAGAGGTTTATACCAATGAACTGGGAACGGATGAAATACTGATCCGCATCGGAAGTGAAAACCGCAGCGAAGCCTTCGCTAAAGAAATCAAAGACCTGTTCCGTTCCAAAGTACGGGTGGCTCCGAGTATCAATTTTGAATCGGCAGAGTATATCGCGAAAATACAAATGCCGCCCATGAGTCGAAAAATAGTTAAATTTATTGATTTGAGATAATATTTTTCTACCTTTGGCAGCAGCAAAACAACACTTAAAAAAGAACTAATATGAAACAGTTACTCGTTTTATTGTTCCTTGTAAGCAGCATGGCTTGCTTCGGGCAAAACAAAGACGCATTGAAAGACATCTCTTCCGTGACATTTTATGGCATAGACTTTACCCGTGCCAAAGTGTACGGAGCAAAAGAAGGCCCCATGCAGTTCAAATATACTTTTGATGACATCAACAAGCTTTTCATCACTGAGCCGAAGAAGTATGATATTGGCAAAAGACTGGGTGTCAATGTAGAAGTAACCTCATTGGAGGCAGTAAACGATGCCAACAAGACCATCAATCCCGATGAGATCATGACGACCAACAGCGGATACACTCTGGATGAAAAACAGATAGAAGAAGTCATCAAGACACTTCCCATCCTCTCTCAAGAAGAAAAAACAGGATTGATTATGATTGCCATGCTTTTAAACAAGGCTGATGCAAGAGCGACCTATCAAATTGTATTCTTCAACACGAAAACCCGTGAGATTCTGTATAGCGCACCGACTAACGGCAAAGCACGCGGTTTCGGACTACGCAATTATTGGGCAGGTTCCGTACACAGCGCCATGAAGAAACTAGACTAACATATAATCCCGGTTCACTGTAGGGGTGAAATGCTCCCACCCGATACCACAAAATCAATGTATCCGGATGAACTCAATTCACCCCTACAGCTATAAACCTTTATTAATCAAACCCCTCTACGGTACCAGAATACTACCAGCCATTTCCTGATAAGGATAAGTAAACCAAAAGCAAGAGCCTTCTCCTTCTTCTGACTCCACACCGATAGTTCCACCCATCTGTTCCACCAGACTCTTACAAATAGACAAGCCAAGTCCCGTACCATGAACAAAACTGTTCAGTTTCACAAAACGGTCAAATACTGTTTTTATCTTATTCTTCGGGATTCCCATTCCTGTATCACGAACATAAAACCGCAGATACCCATCTGTCTGCCTATAATATCCTAACGTTATGCTGCCCGAAAAAGTGAACTTCAAAGCGTTATTAATGAAATTGGAAATGACTTGATTCAAACGATTCTTGTCTGCCCATACATGACATCCGGGCAAGCATTCTTCAAACACCAGCTCCACACCGGCCGGCACTTTCATGCGTAAAGAACGGATAATCTCACTGCAAAGCAGATTGACATCCGTATCACTCTTGACAAATTCAAAAGCTCCCGACTCCATCTTCGATAAATCAAGAATATCTGAAATAAGCTGAAGAAGCAACTCCGTATTCTCCTGTACAATAGCCATGTACTGCTTGCGGTCCTTCATATCTTCCGTTTCCGTTAAAAGGCTGGAAAACCCCACTATAGCATTCAGCGGAGTGCGGATCTCATGACTCATATTAGCCAGAAAAGCGGATTTCAAACAATCCAGCTCTTCCGCTTTATCTCTTGCCGCTATCAACTTCCGCTCCGTTTCTTTCAGTTCAGTTATGTCATAATTGACACAAACCATATCAATAATCCCGTCTTCCGGACGAAAATCGCGTACCATTACATTGACTCTTGTCCATGTATACGTGCCATCTTCACGTAATATACGCACATCACGCCTCAGATGGCTGGCTTCCCGTATCAATACCTGATCAAAGAAGCGAAGCATCATCCTGCGATCATCCGGATGAAAATGAGAATGCACTTTGATAATCTCATTCAATGGAGTTCCTTCTTTCTCACCTACATTCCGATACCAGCTATTCACAGCATAGCCATCACATTTCAAGGCATTAAAATGGGCATATCCTACTTTGGCATAGTTACCAATCAATGTGAAAAACTCCTCAAAGTCCTGTATTTTGCTATATGCATTTGTTGTTTCCGTATTATCAATATTGATCAACAATATATTTATCAGATTGCCCAAAGCATCATAAAGTGGAGCGAATTTCGAGATCAAACTGATAGTACCGGTACGAGAAGTAGAATAATAGCCGTCCAAACGGTCGAAATCATAATTAAACGACATATCAATAGGTGCTCCTGCTTTCAACTTATCTTTCAATCCCTGCGGCAGCAAAGGATTATCAAATAAATTCAATCCTATCACATCCTCCTTATGCCGGAGACCGAAGATTTCCATCTCCTTGTCATTCAAATCTGTCATAAACCCATCCTTATCATACAACTCGATACCAGCAGGAAGATTCTTATAAATATTCTGCAAATAAGCTTTTTCCAGCCGGGCTTCAGATTCAGAGCGTCTCAATTCCATACAAATACTGATAATATTACCCAAAGAGACAAACCATTGATAATCCTCATTGCACCAATTCCGGTGCTCACGCACCATATCCACCCCTATATACCCCCACACTCCGTCTTTTGAGTTCAAAGGCACCACCATAGTAGATTTCACTCCATATTCCTCTAATCTACGCTTATCCGCCCCGGCTGAATCAGGAAGCAAATTTAATGTAAAAAGAATGATTGGATCACCAGCCAATATCTGTCCTGTCCACCAGGAGGCATAATCAATAGAAGATTCCGACAATAAAACCTTACGTTCTTTTATACCCTCCACTGCTATTTCATAGGTACAGACTTCCGTATGCAATTTCCTGTCCAATTCAAAAATATAAGTACGATCTGCTTGAAATTGGCGCAATACCTCCTTTAAAATCTTATTGATAACCAAGGTAATATCATCAGAATGCAAAAAATCAAGCAATGACTTGGAAATGCCGTTCAAACGAGATAATAAAGAGTTCAACCGGTCTACCGTCTGCTCCTGCATATTCATCCGTTGCCGGGAAATACATTGCAACATACCCATGACGCGGACATGACCTTCTTTGGTAATACGCTTCTCACCGACCTTGGTACTGACCCACATCATCCCATATTTGGAATGTATCGGAAAAACCTGCTCATAAATCTCCATCATCCGGAAAGAGCGAAATTCCTCCAAAATACGCTCCCGATAATTCTCACAAATCAGATTCGCGAAATCTTTAGCAGAAATCTTATTCCCTTCTATTCCTAACAAATCGGCTACAAACTCAGAACAATAGTAAACTCCTTCATCAAAGTCCACCTCCCACCATCCTATGCGTGCCATTGATACAAGCTGCTGCAACCTTGCATCATTCTCTTGAATCTTCCCCATATACAAGCTACCTTTTAATTTATGCACCAAGATAATCATTATCTGTCAATACCAAATACTTAAACATGAAAAAATAAACACCGGCAATAAATAATCAATGCCCGAAATCTATTTTAACGCAGTTCACTTGCAAATAAACAGCGAACTGTGTATTTTCGTAAAAGAACTACATTACAAACCTTACAAATTCGTATAACCATGAAACGTAATATCCTATTATTAATAATTTTGACAGTCATATCCTTAGAAGCATCCGGACAAAAATATACGATTTATGTAGATGACTTCAATAGTGAGATCAAAATACCCAACAGGGCGATCAACCTGATTCGTCTCGCATTTATCGATGGTATCCGCAACACCAACCGCATCAATGTAGTGGACGCCGTTTCGGCTGGAAGTGATCTCAGTCTGAGCCCGCTGGAAGATGCACGCCGCTTCAGAGCAGAGTACCTGTTAAAAGGAAACCTGATACAAAGGGAAGCAACCGATGACGGAAGCTCTCACAGACGTTACCACAGCCGTGAGAACAGTTATAAAGAGAAATTCACCCTGCGCCTTGATTTAATACGGACCAGTGACGGAGTAACTATCAGCACACGCAATTATGAAGAGACAGGCTCAGCATCCGGTAAAGATGCCACCCAATATAGCGCTTTAGAGAATTCATTAATCAATGTGCCATACGAAATGGGACTTTTTGTAGAAAATCACTTCAAAGTATACGGTTCAATACTGAAAGTGGTATCTACCAAAAGAGACAAGGCAAAAACCATTTATATCAACCTGGGATATGATGATCCTATCAAAGAAGGATTACGCTTTGATGTAGTGGAAGATGGCATACTGGAAGGACATAATATAGAAACCAAAATCGGTGAAATACGGATTACCGAAATCATGGGACCGAAAATCTCTTTATGCAAAGTGAACAAAGGGGGTGAAACTATTCTTACTGCATTAAATGAAGGAAAGACCTTGAAACTTATTTCCAGACAGGCCAAACTGTTCGATGAATAACATACCATTCATAATGAATATACAACAACACAACCGCCGACCCGGCATCTGCCAAGGCCCGGCGGTATTACTATATCAAGACAAACCGCTACTTTTCTATAATGGAAGTTAGAGGATGACGGTTCCCCTTTATCTCTCTCAGAAATGCTTTTGCCGAACCAAAATTCAAATATAAATCCAAACGCACCGGCAAATGGTTTTTATCATCAGTTACATAAAAGGTTATTACCTCTTTTTCTTTTCCTTTTTTATACTCTACCAAGGAAAAGACCAAACAACGGTATTTCACACCATTCTCCGCCTTAAAATTCTTCCGGCCACGATAAATCAATGTTTGCTGCTCTACTTTAGTACCTGTAGCCATATCAAACAATATTTTATCGCCGACTTTATAGTCACTTACATCAAATGAACGTGCCCTCATCAATATGCTCAGCATATCAAAAATACACTCATCACTTTGGTCTTTCGATTTCACCGTATCCCGTTCCCTCCTCATACGACGCTGATCGGCAATACATTTCCCGTTTTTATAACTGAACCATACTTCGTCCACCGTATAGCGGTCGCCCTCTTCGGCTCCTTTACGAAAATAAACAGGTTCCAGACGACTGCTGGTAATACAAGTCAATGTATCACGCATCTTAAAAAAGAAATCAACTTGTCTGTTACTGACAGAAATCAAGTTACTACGAAAACAAGGTTTCCCCTGATAAGTAATAGCCTGCATGTCCATTTTTGCCTGTCCGGCAGCAACCCAAATGAATTTCCAGTTAAACTTTAAATCGTACACTAATTCTTCACCTGCCTGGATAGCTTCGTTTTGTGCCGCACATTGCGCCCTGGTTGCCATAATGGCAAACCAGCCGCACAATAATATGAGAATAGTTTTTTTCATCGGCCTAGTTTTCTAGCTCTTTCTTTATTTCTATCTTGCACCTTTTTGGTCTCTTCCGGTTTTTGTTTCTTTATTTCATCCAGCTTTTGCTTGTCTATAGGAATAGCATTCACATCCCAATTCTCTTCAAATTCAAAGTTAGCTTTCATTTCCCAAACTTTCGGGAAATAGAAAACCTCTTCAGGCTGAATCTTCTTATCATAATCTCCCGTATCCCAAACTCCGTTATTATTATGGTCGTTAAACAAACGTATATAATATTTCGTACTCGGATTCAAGAAATAGAAGTCCGCCGTTCCTTCCTCCGTTACCGGTTGTTGGCGCAATACATTTCCATTCGCATCCAACAACTCGGCAACAGCATGGGGAGCAGTTCCTTTTATATTCAACAAGATAGTTCCGTACTCGTCCATTTTTTTCACTTTCACCGTTTGCTGGACTTTGTCCGTATGCAGCCCATAAATACCAATAAACGCCAAAGAATCAATAGTCAACTGATATTCCTGCTCCGGTTGCCAATCTGCCAATATCTGATATTGACGTGGCATCAACGAGTCTGCCATAAAGAAGAAAGGAGCCGGTTGCCACACACTATCCACCTTTACTTCCATATGAATGGCCGCCGTGTCTATGCTTGCCACAGGTTCTTCAAAAGATAGATAGATATTCCTGTATATATCGAATGCTGACGGAGCATCGACGTTCATAGTCAGGAATTTAGTTGGTTCCACCCTGATGGTATCTCCTTTTTTCTCCCTTTTTTTACGTTCCTTCTCCTTTTCCTCATTCGCTTTTTTCTGCAATTTTTCCCGTTGCTCTCTTGTCAGTTTATTAGCCAGATAAATGGTATCGGTTTTGGGAACCAACCGGTTTAGTGTATCCGTATATAAATAATCCAACTGAACCTCCAGCGTATCCATCTGATAAACCAACGAATCCTTGATCCAATAACAAATTGAGTCGTTTCGTGGAGTCGTTTCTATAATAAACGCATCCTTCTCATCAAAGTTCAATCCTTTCAAAACAGGCAACGTATCGGCCGGCGCACTGAAAGATAATATAAAATGATTCTCTTTATCACGCTCGCTCTTGGACAGATACTGGCGGTTATTTATTCCCTTAAATGCTCTTAGAACAATATTATCCGGCAGAAAACGGGTATACCCCACTGTTTTAATCGTATCGATAGTCGCTGTATCCTTCCACAACGTATCCTGACGCACAGCAGCCTCCATGGAAGGAATAATAATAGAATCACAAAAAGCAATCATCTCGGTCTTGGAGTCATACAAATAATTCTGGTTACCATCCATCAAACCAAAGATATGATATTTACCAGGTGCGATACCGCGGATGGTAAAACGCCCTCGGCTATCAGTACGGGATACACGGTCAAACGGTTTCTTGACAAAAGCGCTATCGCTCAGATCTGCATGCAATCCCACCATCATACCTTTGACAGGTTCCAAATCAGCAGCAGCCAATACATTTCCGGAAACTTCCAGTGTATCAATGGCTTCTCCCGTAGAAAAAGAAAAAGCATAATTACCTAGCGGATTACCCTCATTGTTATCCACAATGGCATCCGAAAAATCAATGGTATAAGTGGTATTGGGCTTCAATGAGTCCATGAGGTTAACCAATACTCTTCTGCCGCTTGCCTTAATATCAGGTTGTTCCAATTGAGGAGGAGACACTACCACCTTCTCCGATGTTTTCTCTAATTTGATGAACTCATCAAATTCAATGGCAATCTTCTTATTCTTATTGTTTGTTGCATACGGCTTGGGAGAGCTTCTGATAAACTTGGGCGGCTCCTCATCATACGGACCTCCATCCGGTGTTCCCATGCTTGCGCAGGAATACACCACGATCATCAGCATCAACAAAGCAGGTAATTTATGTTTTTTCCAATTCATGTTCTTATTGGTTCAAGCTTAGCATTTCTTCTATATAATCACGCGTATTGCTCAATCTCGGCACTTTGTGCTGTCCGCCTAATTTGCCTTTTTCTTTCAGCCAATCGTGGAACAGATTAGGTCTCGCCACGATTATTTCCAACGGCTGCAAGGTAATGTTTTTATGGCGTTTAGCTTCGTAATCGGAGTTAATTTGTTGTAAAGAAGTGTCAAGAACCCGACTAAAATTCTCTAAAGAATCCGGCATAACGGCAAATTCTATCAGCCACTGATGACGGCACTTGGCATGTGCATCCATGAAAACAGGAGCAGCAGAATAATCAATAATCTGTGCACCGGTCGCCTCGCAGGCTTTTGCCAACCCTTGTTCCGCATTATCCACCATCAACTCCTCACCAAATGCATTAATAAAGTGCTTGGTACGCCCTGTTATAACAAATTTATAGGGGTGTTTGTTGGTGAACTTCACGGTATCACCAATCATATAACGCCACAATCCGCAGGAAGTACTGATGACCATCGCATAATTTTTATTCAACTCCACATCTGTTAACGGAACAATATGAGGATTTTCAGTACCGACATCTTCCATCGGAATAAATTCATAAAATACCCCATAGTCAATCATCAGTAACATGGAAGGATCACTGAAATCATTTTGTAATCCGAAAAAACCTTCACTGGCATTGTATGTTTCCATATAATGCATCTTGTCGCTACGAATAAGCTGTTTATATTGTTCGCGATAAGGAGTAAAAGCAACCCCTCCATGAAAAAAAACTTCCAAATCAGGCCATACTTCCGCCAAATTATCCGTTCCCTTCACTTCCAGAATATGTTTCAGTACAGCCATCATCCATGACGGCACTCCTGAAAGATTGGTCACATTCTGATTCATTGTGGCACGAGTAATCCTTTCTACTTTTTCCTCGAAATCACTCAGCAACGCAATCTTTTTATCGGGCACCCGAATCAGATTGACCAACGGATTCACATTTTCAATCAATATGGCAGAAAGGTCTCCTACAAGACTTCGTTTCACATTATAGTTTGGTGCATGGCTTCCTCCAAGAATCAGACCTTTTCCAGAGAAAAAACGACTCTCAGGATTTTGTTGGAGATACAGCGCCACTGCATCCATACCACCCGCATAATGAATATCATGAAGTCCCTCCCTGCTGACAGGAATAAACTTACTTTTGTCATTAGTTGTTCCTGAAGATTTGGCAAACCACTGCACTTCTCCACGCCACAGGACATCTTTCTCTCCATGACGCATCCGTTCCACGTATGGCTTGATTTCTTCGTAAGTCTGTATAGGTACACGTTGAAAGTCTTGATATCTCTTTATGTCTTTATAGCCATATTTCAATCCCCACTCCGTATGGGCCGCATCCTTCATCAGCCGGCAAAACACTTTATGTTGGAGCGCCTCAGCCTGAGTTGCATACAAGGCTGTCGCTTTTTGTCTGGGCTTGAATAGCGTACTAATTAATCTGGTAGAATTCATTTGTCTTAGTATACGATTCGTTATATCTTGCAAAAATAGCTTATTTCTATATTATAATGGCTGATAACATTATTTTTTTTATAGTTTTCTACATTACTTTTATTTTTTGTTATCTTTACGGTCGCTTACAACTTAACATCAAAGGCTATGAAGATAGGAATATTGACATCAGGAGGAGACTGTCCAGGAATAAACGCCACAATTAGAGGAGTTTGCAAAACAGCGATAAATCATTACGGTATGGAAGTTTATGGAATTCATAGCGGATTCCGGGGATTGCTGGACAATGACGTAGAACCATTGACAGAAAAATCATTATCGGGCTTGTTAAATCTGGGAGGGACAATACTAGGCACTTCCAGAGAAAAGCCATTCAAGAAACGCCTGTCGGCAGCCTCGGAGGACAAACCGGCTTTGATGTTAAAGAATATCCATGATCTAGGTCTGGACTGTATCGTATGTATCGGCGGAAACGGAACCCAAAAGACCGCAGCCAAACTGGCCCAAGCAGGTGTGAACGTTGTTTCTGTACCTAAAACAATAGATAACGATGTTTGGGGAACAGACGTTTCATTCGGATTCGATTCTGCCGTGACCATTGCTACCGATGCCATTGACCGGCTGCATTCTACAGCCAGTTCACACCAACGTGTCATGGTTATTGAAGTGATGGGACATAAAGCTGGCTGGATTGCACTTTATTCCGGAATGGCGGGAGGCGGTGACGTGATTCTTATTCCGGAACTGTCTTATGATATTCATAATATAGGCAATACCATCATTGAACGCTTGAAAAAAGGGAAGCCCTATTCCATTGTTGTTGTCGCAGAAGGCATCAAAACCATGGACGGCAAAAAAGCCGCCGAATATATAGCCCAAGAAATAGAATATGAAACCGGATTCGAGACCCGTGAAACTGTACTGGGATATATCCAGCGTGGCGGCTCTCCTACTCCCTACGACCGTAATCTGGCCACTCGTATGGGTGGACATGCCACAGAACTGATTGCTTCCGGACAATTCGGACGAATGGTCTCTCTGCAAGGTGCGGAAATTGGCTCCATCCCTCTGAATGAAGTGGCTGGTAAATTAAAACTTGTCAATGAGAACCATGACCTGATTGTACAAGGCAAACGGATGGGAATCTGCTTCGGATAAGAAGCAGATTCAATCCTTTTCCATATACTTGGATGGAGACACTCCGAATTGCTCGGTAAAATGCTTTCGGAGCGTACGTGTATCACTATATCCTACCATTTCGGCTATTTCCTGAATGGAATACCTGTTCTCCATAATAAGGGAGGCAGCCTTGCTCATCCGTACACTCCGAATCATATCAATAGCAGCCAGTTCGCTACGTTGCTTTATTTTTCTATAAAGAGTAGGCTGACTCATATTCAATTGCTCCGCCAACATTTTTACATTAAAGTTCTCATTCGCCAGATTAGCTTCTATGACATGAATAATTTGCTGTATAAAATCATCCGGAGCATTATTCCCATCCGCTTCCGGTTCACTTTCCTGCTGCTTCAACATCAACGTCTTTGTATATATCCTCTTCAGGCGTTCCCGCTGGAGTATCAGGTTCCGGACTTTTGCCTTCAATACCTCCGGATTGAAGGGTTTCATCATATAATCATCCACACCTATTTTTGAAGCCTGCAACACATCCGCATCCTCAGCCTTTGCCGTCAGCATCAAAATAGGGATATGTGCTGTCCGAGGCTGCTCACGCAATTCCCGGCAACAGGTAAACCCATCTTTTACAGGCATCATTATATCAGAAATAATCAAATCCGGAATTTTACTCATTGCCACATCAACCCCCTCTTCACCGTTTGCCGCCTCATATACGGCATAATCTTTACAGAATAAAGAACAGACATAATGCCGGATTTCCTCATTGTCCTCAATAACAAGAAGAGATGTTTTTTTATTCGAAGGCTTGTCTTCCTGCCCTTCCGCCTGCATTACCGGTAACGGAAGAGCATATTCCTCCATCTCCGGAGCACCAACAATCTCATACCGGTCCTCTGCAAAATGTGCATTTCCCTCAGGAATCAATAATGTGAAAGTGCTACCCTTTCCGAGAGTACTGTCCAAATTCACCGTGCCATGATGAAGATCCATCGTATTTTTAACAATACGCAAGCCTATACCTACCTTATTAGAAAACAAAGGTGTATTTTCTCCGGTAATAAATGATTCAAAAATCCTCCCCCGTAACTCTTCCGGTATTCCTTTACCTGTATCCGATATGATTATACTGCAAAATGAATATCCATCTATCTCGATACGGTTCATCTTAAAAATCACCTTTCCATTCGGAGATGTATACTTAAACGCATTAGATAATAAATTACGGATAGCCGAACTTATTTTTTCCACGTCTATCCATAGCAAAAGTGGCTCATTCAGCGATTCAACCGTAAAGTTAATCCCTTCTGTTTCTGCCAGTTCATGAAAAGGATCGGTTATCTGCTTTGCCAATACCACTATATCGACTTTCGAAATCCGGAGTTTAATCATACCTGCTTCAATCTTCTGCACATAAAGCAAATGATCGACCAATGTCTGCAAAGAGGTTCCATTGCGATACATGGCAGCCAGTTTAGTATAGACGGTGTCTGAAGGGCGGACGGTTCCTAACAATTCCTGCAGGGGAGATAAGATTAAAGTTAAAGGTGTACGCAACTCGTGAGCTGCATTCGTAAAGAAATTCTCGCGTTCCATCCGAATCTGCTTCTCCTTGTCACGCTCTACAGTAGCAGCAAATATCTCATGTTCCAAGCGCAACTCGTGCTCCAACCTCTTTTGCCGTAATTTAATACGCTGCATAACCATATAAACTATTATCCCTCCCAGCACCATCATACAGAAGCGGAAAAAGAAAGTTTCACTCCAATGAGGCAAAATCTCTACTCTCAACGAGGTTATTTTACTGTCTCTTTCATCCGGATAAATATTTTTCACCTCAAAAACATATTCCCCGGCAGGAAGGTTAGCATACGAAACTTTTTCCCCTCCGTTGGCCACAAGCCAACCAGGCTGATAAGGACGAAGCCTGTAACTATACTTCTGCTGGCTTTCAGAATAAGAAAGGTTATTGAACGTCAGCGCAAAGTCACGATTCGCATGATTCAACCGGACAAAAGGCGTATAGAAAATACTTTGTGAAAGAATGGTCTGCCCATTGACCTCTCTTCCTATCTCTACAGGTTTATTATTTACCTCCAATCCGGTAATCACGACAGATTCGGAAGTGGTAAACGCTTTAATGTCATCGGGGTTAAAATAAGTAAGATTTTTATTATTTCCCCAAAACAGGACATCCTCCCAATGCAGGACAGAACGGTTACTGCCTGCAATGTAATAATTATAAAACAAATGCTGATGACGGCTATAACGGGAAATACCTGAATTAGAGCCCAACCAGATTTGCCCGTCCGCATCCTCAGTCATGCAACCAATAAAGTTACTGCACAATCCATCCCGGGTAGTATATACATGAGTTATCGCATCCTGTCCGGGAGAGAAAACTGCCAGACCGGCCATGTATCCGACATACAGATTACCATCAGACGAAGCTAATAATGAACGAACGGAATTCTCAGCCATACCATACTTCTTTTCATAGCCGGTCTGCAGTTCTTTTTCATTTATCACTTTACATATACCATAATTCGCAGTGCCCAGCCAAAGCGTATGATCGTCGGTTTCAGCCATAGCACGAATATAAAGAGGAGACAAGTTCTGTAATCCGGATACTTTGAAATGTATCTTCTTACCCCTGTTCGTTTCACGGTCGAATAACCAAAGTCCTTTATGTGTACCAATCCAAAAACGGCCTTTGCTATCAAGAAATAAGGCCCAGACAGATGATTTGTTAAGGTCACCATCTTCCGTGATCAATCGCAATATCTTGAATGAGCGTTCTTTTTTATAATAACAGGTCAATGAACCATCTGAATTCCCAAACCATAAATTCCCTTTCTCATCTTTCAGACTGCACAACACTGTCTGTTGTTTTTTCACATCTTGATCTCCTACTTGAAAGAAGTCTGTTTTTTCCGAAGTACCAAACGCTGTCCGGCTCCGCATAATTCCTTTATGGTATGTTGCCAACCAAAGATAATGATCGTCATCCGCTACAATAGAACAAATCTCATTATGCCTGTCCTGATAAAAACAATTATAAAACTGCATACGCAAATCCGACCAGATAACTCCTCCACCATCCGTACCAATCCACAGAATACCATGTGAATCGTAATAAGCCGCAATCATCCTCGTTTCAAGATTGCGGTACATCAAAGAAGAAGTGTTACTATAAACTTCTGTCAATATCTCGTCCTGATTATTTTTATCTATTGTCATCACCGTATATCCATTCCACGTTACGGCCAGATATTTATTCTCATTTAATCTGATAACACCGAAAACATCTGTATGAGAAAGTCTGTCGGATACCGGAGCCACATGATAAGTCAACTGCTTGATTTTCCCGGTTCGTTCATTGTAATAAATAACCCCATGAGCAATTGTAGAAATCCATATCCGACCATCATCATACAAAACAGAATTTACAGACAGACTACCGGTACGCCCCAGGTCAATCACCCGAAAGGAATTCAGGTTTGTCGCATCCAGCAAGATAATTCTACCTTTTTCATCAATCAGACAGATACTTTTTTTATCCGAAGAATAAGTGATGGCAACCAAAAGATTATCCTGGTTATTCCAGCCTGTATATTTTTCTTGAACCCGGAGCCGAAGCTCACCCTCTTTTGATGCGCACCGCTTCATTAAATGCAGCTCACTCCCGGAAATCACCCAAACCAACGAATCATTCCTCTGCAACATCCCTCGAGATGGAATACCCTGTCCCGAAGAAGAAACCACAGACAAAAACCGTTCTTTTTTCAAATCAAATGCAGAAAAGACACCATTATCCACAAATGCCAGCACCCCGTCAAAAACCTCCTTTAAGTTTGAAATACTAGGATAACTCCTACTCCTTTCAAAATTTGTAATCCGCCTACCGTCATAACGGCTCAACCCGTTTCGGGTTCCAAACCAAATGAAGCCTTCTTTATCCTTATAAACAGCAGATACGGTATTGTCGGCCAATCCGTTTTGCATATTGAGCAGATGCACATCTTTGCTTAAAAAAGCATAGCACACATCCGGCAGCAATATACATACTCCAATTATAACCAGTGATAAGATTTTAAGGTTCATATTTAATTCATTACCTGTAGCAAAGGAATAAAATAAAAAAGAGATAACAACAAAGATTCACCAAAAAATATAGAGATGCATTAAACATGCATGCTGAATGAAATGAACGTGTATTAAGCCACATCACTGATTAACATACATTTGCAATGTATTAACCTAATGTCTAATTAAAAAACAGAGAAGCATGAAAAAAATCTCAATTCTATTTTTGATATTGCTTTGCAACTGTACATTCCTGTACGCCCAGCAATTCAGCATCACCGGTGTAGTCACGGATAAAAAGCTCAATGAGCCCATTATCGGTGCTAGTGTAGTTGTCAAAGGTACTACCAACGGAACGGTTACTGATCTGGATGGAAAATTCACAATCCAAGCCTCAAAAAGCAGTGTGCTAATTGTTTCCTTTATCGGGTATACCCCCCAAGAATTTACAATCAATGGCAACCAAACTTTTTATCAAATCTCTTTAGCGGAAGATACGCAAACGCTGGACGAAGTTGTGGTAGTAGGCTTTGGTACGCAAAAGAAAGTGAACTTAACAGGAGCAGTTGCTACCGTGGATAAAAAAACACTGGAATCACGTCCTGTCACTTCAGTTTCACAAGCTCTTCAAGGAGTGATGCCAGGATTGAACATTGACATGAATGACAAAGGTGGACGATTAGACTATAATCCCACCATGAATATTCGTGGAACAGGAAATTTGAATACCGGATCCAGTGCCTCACCTTTAGTTTTAATTGATGGAGCCGAAGGAGACATAAACTCGTTAAATCCGCAGGATATCGCTAACATTTCCGTGTTAAAAGATGCTGCCGCATCTGCCATTTACGGTTCACGCGCTCCATTTGGCGTAATCTTGGTTACAACCAAATCAGGAGAAGCAGGAAAAGCCACCATTCAGTATTCAAACAATTTCAGATGGTCACGCCCCACCAACATTCCTGACATGCTCGACTCCTACCGCTTTGCCAAGTATTTCAATGCAGCACAAAAAAATTCAGGAAGCGGCACCACTTTTATTTTCACTGATGATACGATAGACCGCATTCAGAAATACATGGCGAGTGAATACCCATACACCTCAGACCCCAATGGTTCACAAGGAAACAATTTTTTCCCTTTCAACGTCGCTTCCAATGATAATCAAAACTGGCCAAGAAACTTCATTGACAAAACATCTTTCGGACAAGAACATAATCTAAGTATCTCCGGAGGAGGTGAGAAAGTTAAATACTATCTATCGGGAGCTTTCCTTTCTCAAAACGGACAGATGAATTACTCTGACGAAAACAAAAAACGTTATAACATCAGTGGAAAGGTAACAGGACAAGTCACCAAATGGCTAAGTTTAGATTTTAACGCTCGTTTTATACGTTCAGATATAGAAATGCCAACTTTTGTGAAACTCTATGGCGATCGTTTCTTTGCAGAAACGACCAAATTATATCCCATGATGCCTCTCTATGACAACAACGGACACTATACACGTAATCCTAAATTAATGCAATTAACTTCTGGAGGGCGTTCAAACAGCAGTAAAGACACCTACTTCACTTCCGGAGGTTTCCATCTGACTCCATTAAAAGGATTAGGTATTCACGGACAGGCGACTCTACGGACAGAAAGCTACCGCCACCAATATAATGTAAATAAAGTCTATCTCTATACCCGTGACAACCAACCCGTGGAAGAAGCATGGTTAGGAGGAGACCCCGATTTAGCAGCAGGAAAGACATTTGTGCAAAGTCAAACACAGCAAACTTCCATGATGACAACTTCACTATATGCAGATTATGAATATTCCTGGAACAAGCACAATTTCAAAGTTACAGCAGGTATGAATACCGAATATTATTACATCAACGAATTAATCGGCAAACGCTATGATGTCATCAACGAAAATGTCCCCAGTATCAATACGGCCACTGGTACAAGTGATTTGAAAGGCTCCTCAAAAGAATGGGCTACAATGGGATATTTTGCCCGTTTAAATTATGACTACGAAGGACGATACCTATTAGAAGGAAACATTCGTCGCGATGGGACTTCACGCTTCCGCGGTAACCAACGATGGGGCACATTTCCCTCTGTTTCTATAGGTTGGAACATCGCCCGCGAAGCATTCTGGAGTCCGGCAGAAGCATATGTCAACCTGTTAAAACTACGTTTTTCTTACGGTAGCCTAGGCAATCAGAATACAGATAATTATTATCCTACTTATTCTATTCAAAATATAACTGTAGGTAGCGTAGATGCCGGCGGACGCTGGCTGCTTGACTTAGCCAACAAGTCCAATATAGCATCTTCCCCCGGTCTCGTCAGTTCCTTGCTCACATGGGAACGTGTCACCAGCTATAATGCAGGACTTGACTTTGGTGCATTTAACAATCGTCTGAACGGATACGTTGAATACTACATTCGTGATACCAAAGACATGGTAGGACCTGCCGAAGAAATAACTCCATTAGTAGGAGCATCAGCTCCCAAAATGAATAATACCTCTTTACGAACCAAAGGCTGGGAATTACAACTAACTTGGCAGGACAGAATTGGTAAAGTAGGGTATCATGCTTCTTTCAATCTATCTGATGCTCAAACAGAAGTAACAGAATATCCCAATCCTGATAAAACATTTTACACCAAAGATGAAGACGGAAACACCATTGAAAATTATTGGAAAGGGAAAAAATTAGGCGAAATATGGGGATTCAAAACAGTAGGCATAGCAAAAACCGATGAAGAAATGCAATCATGGATAGCCCAACATGACCAAAGCAAATTACCCAATGTAGGAAACAATATTTGGAAAGCCGGTGATATCATGTACGCTAACCTGGATGACAATCCTGCCATAGAAAAAGGTACGTCTGCCACTGATCCGAAAGATTTAACCATTATTGGAAATTACACACCCCGCTTTCGTTTTGGCTTCTCATTAGGAGCTGACTATAAAGGATTTGATATCAATCTAATGTTCCAGGGCGTAGCCAAACGTGACGTTTGGGTAGGAGGCGACGACAGAACCGCTTATTCTAAAGGTATGATTTTCTGGGGTATCAACGGGGGGCAATGGGATTCCACCGGATACGAAGAACACATGGATTACTTCCGTCCTGAAGGAGATGAAATGGGAGCAAATCTCAATGCTTATTATCCGCGCCCCATTATTGGAAGTAAACAAAACCAGCAGGTACAAAGTCGTTACTTGCAGAATGCAGCTTACATCCGCTTGAAAAACATACAAATAGGTTACACGTTGCCTAAAGCATGGATACAAAAAGCTAACCTGGAGAAAGTACGACTATTCTTCTCCGGAGATAATTTATGGACTGGTACCAAGATGAGTAAAAATTTTGATCCAGAACTAATTTACCAAAACGGTATGAGTTATCCGTTAAGCTATACTCTATCATGTGGAATTAATATTACATTATAAACTTTAAATAAATCATAATCATGAAATTAAAATACATCATACTCCCTATAATAGCAACTTCATTCGCTATAAGCTCATGTAACGATTTTCTAGATAGAGAACCATTGACAGACAATGTGAATGAAGGTTTTTTCACAGAACCAAGCCAATTGCAGGCTTATTGTAACAAGAAATACGAACTATTGCCCGATTTCAAAGACACCAATCTTTTTACCAACGATCAAACCAGTGATAACCAAGCAGGAACAGATCCTGTAGATTTCTTTCTACCGCAACGTATCAAAGTTGCCGCCACAGGAAGTTATAATCGGCAAGGACATTTGCGCGACTGTAACCGATTGTTATATTACGCTTTGGAAAATATCCAAAAAGGGGAACTGGAAGATACCCGCGAAACTCAGCAATATATCGGTGAGATTTACTTCTTCAGAGCTTACATCTATTTCGAATATTTGAGGAAATTCGGAGATTTTCCCATTATCAAATCAGAACTTAGCGCAGATGATTATGCCGCCAATGTGAAAGCAAACAAACGTAAGCCACGTAATGAAGTGGCCCGATTTATTCTAGAAGACCTGAACGAAGCCATTGCCCGATTATTACCGCGCAGTAATAATCTGACCAATCACCGTCTGAACAGAGAGTGTGCCTATCTATTTAAATCACGTGTAGCCCTGTATGAAGCAAGTTGGGAAACCTACCATCAAGGAACCGCACGAGTACCAGGTGGTCCGGGCTGGCCGGGCGGTACTTTCAATGGCAACCTTAATACTGAAATAGATTTCTTCCTGACTGAAGCGATGGCATCTGCCAAAGAAGTGGCAGAAGCAATACAAATCTCTGATAAAATAGAAGATTATATGAATATGTTCAATCAATATGATCTTTCTTCCAACAAAGAGGTATTATTATGGCGTATGTATAGTGCGGATGCCAAAGTGAATAGCTTAGTAGAAGGCAATTATCATAGCATATACAATGAAAACGGTGAAGGCTGTGTGGGACAAGGTGGAGGTTATACACGATCCATGGTTGAAACTTTCCTAACTACCAATGGCCTGCCTATTTATGCACCAGAAAATACAGAATACAAAGGCGACAAAAGTATCCCCGATGTAATGGAGAATCGTGATTTACGCCTTGTAGAATCAACTTTCAAACCGGGTGATATGGTTTGGAGAGGTGGTAATATGGACCAAGACGGAAGAATGGTCTATGCAAATCTACTACAAGCTTATCAAAACTTAAGCAGAACAGCTACAGGATATTTAGTTCGTAAAGGATGGAGAGACAGCAATGTAGCTCCAGCGGATAATTCACCTTTGGCTTATATGATATTCCGCGCCAGCGAAGCATATCTCAACTATATGGAAGCTGACTATATGAAAAACAAAAATCTAGATGATTATAGCAAAAAATACTGGAGAGCTTTGAGAAAGCGTGCCGGCGTATCAGAAAACTTCCAAAAAACTATCGATGCAACAGATCTAAGTAAAGAAAACGATCTGGCTGTTTGGTCCGGAAGTCAGATGATAGACAAAACTTTATATAATATCCGCCGTGAACGACGTTGCGAATTTATAGCAGAAGGCATGCGTAAAGATGATCTTTTACGCTGGCGTTCACTAGATAAAATGAAAAACTATCAAACAGAAGGATTCAATTGGCAAGAGTATCAAAAAGAGCCTTACTATGTGAAACAATTGGCTGCCGGCTTAGTGGTTAGTAATTCTAAATATTTACGTCCGCATTTTGCCAACGAACTGATCATTACCAACAATGGCTACAACTTTGAAGAAGCGAATTACCTGACCCCTATCTCTTATGACGTATTCCGTCTTTCAACCCCTGAGAAAGGAGGCGATATTTCCACTTCCGTTGTTTATCAAAATCCAGGCTGGCCTGTCGGTGCCAATCAATATGCTCTGCAATAGGTTTAGATAAAATAACTCAAAAAGGGTGTAGTTTAATTCGTTACAATGTATTCTTATTGTACCTTTGAACACACCCTTTACCAATATCATACCGAATTAATATGAAATTTTTCTCTAAAAAAACATTTTTCATCTTTCCGTTCTTGACTTCTATCTATTTACAAGCTCAAGAAAAACCTAACCTGGTCTTCATCATGGCAGATCAATGGAGAGGAGATGCTTTAGGTTGTCTCGGAAAAGAACCTGTCAAAACACCTTGCCTGGACCAACTGGCCCGTGAAGGTGTGAATTTCACCAATGCTGTCAGCAGCTATCCCGTATCTTCACCGGCACGAGGCATGTTGATGACAGGCATGTATCCGCATAAGAACAAAGTAACAGGCAATTGCAATTCTGCCAACGCTCCTTATGGAGTAGAACTTCCACAAGATGCACGCTGCTGGAGTGATATACTTAAAGCCAATGGATACCAAACAGGATATATCGGCAAATGGCATCTGGATGCTCCTCATGAACCATACATAGATACTTACAACAACCATGGTGCAGTTGCTTGGAACGAATGGTGTCCAAAAGAACGCCGGCACGGTTTTGACTATTGGACCGCTTATGGCACTTACGACTACCATTTAAAACCCATGTACTGGGACACTGACGCTCCCCGGGACAGTTTTTATTATGTCAATCAATGGGGACCGGAGTATGAAGCCGACAAAGCGATTGAGTACCTCAACGGGCATATAGATAAAACGCAGCCATTTGCCTTAGTCGTATCCATGAACCCTCCACACACCGGTTACGAGTTGGTGCCCGACCGATACAAGGAGATGTATAAAAACCTGAATGTAGAGGCATTATGTGCCAACCGTCCCGACATTCCCGCCAAAGGCACTGAAATGGGCGACTATTTCCGCAACAATATCCGCAATTACTATGCCTGCATGACCGGAGTCGATGAAAATATAGGTCGGATAATCAACGAATTGAAACGTTTGGGTTTATTTAAAAATACTATTGTAGTATTCACTTCTGACCACGGCATCTGCATGGGGGCTCATGAACAAGCCGGAAAAGATATCTTTTATGAGGAATCCATGCGAATTCCAGTCCTTATCTCATGGCCGGAAAAAATAAAGCCGAAAACCGACCGAACAACCATGATAGCTTTTGCCGACTTGTATCCGACCCTGCTTTCCATCATGGGCTTTCAGCAACAAATACCGGAAGAAGTACAAACATTCGACCTTGCTTCCGTTCTCCTCTACGGAAAAGAAAACAACCGCATTGTCCAACCCTATTATTACATACAGTCATCCAATCCGGCAACAGGCTACCGGGGATTACGCACCGCTACACATACGTTTACTATCCATGCAACCGATGGTAAGGTAGATAAGATTATTCTATTCGACAGGAGATCAGACCCTTACCAAATGAATAATATAGCTATGCAGCATCCCAAACTGGTAAACCGATTGAAAAGCCAATTAAAAACATGGCTGCAAAAAACAGAAGATCCATTTTTTAATTATTTATAACCTATGAAGATACTATATACATCCCTTCTCTTCCTTATGAACTGTGTACTGAGTGTTGCACAACCGGAAATCATTGTACCCAAACCGCATCAATTGAAATGGCATGAAGCGGAAATGGGAGCCGTATTTCATTATGACCTCCACGTATTCGACGGCATCCGCTACGGACAAGGCAATAACCGTATCAGCCCCATTGAAGATTATAATATATTTAATCCTACCCAACTGGATACTGACCAATGGATTCAGGCAGCTAAAGCCGCAGGCTGCAAATTCGCCGTACTCACAGCCACGCATGAAACCGGCTTCGGATTGTGGCAAAGTGACGTAAACCCATACTGCCTGAAAGCTGTAAAATGGCGTGATGGCAAAGGAGACATTGTCCGCGACTTTGTCAACTCCTGCCGTAAGTATGGTATCCAGCCGGGCATCTATGTAGGCATCCGGTGGAATTCACTTCTGGGTATCCATAATTTCAAGGTAGCCGGTGACGGAGAATTTGCCGCCAACCGACAGGCGTGGTATAAACGCTTCTGCGAGAAAATGGTGGAAGAACTTTGTACCCGCTATGGAGATTTATATATGATTTGGTTTGATGGCGGAGCCGATGACCCACGAGGTGACGGTCCTGATGTGGAACCCATCGTCAATAAATACCAACCCAACTGCCTGTTCTACCACAACATAGACCGTGCTGATTTCCGCTGGGGAGGTTCAGAAACCGGCACAGTGGGATACCCCTGCTGGTCCACTTTTCCGGCCCCCTGTTCACATCATAAACGTATTGAAAGCCAAAAAGACCAAATAGCCTTATTAAAACAAGGTGATCCCGAAGGCAAATACTGGGTACCAGCTATGGCAGACAGCCCCCTGCGTGGTGCCAACGGCCGCCACGAATGGTTTTGGGAACCCGATGACGAGAATAATATCTATCCATTGACAACGTTGATGGATATGTACGAAAAATCAGTGGGCCGCAACGCTACGTTAATCATCGGGCTGACCCCCGATCCCGATGGGCTATTGCCGGCAGGTGACGAACAGCGTTTAAAAGAATGGGGAGAAGAAATAAACCGGCGCTTTGGTACACCATTGGCGGAAACCCAAGGCCGGAGGCAACGGCTTACGCTGAATCTGAATGAAAAACAACCGGTCAACTACTGCATCATCCAAGAAGACATTGCCAAAGGCGAAAGAATACGCCAATACAAGATAGAAGCGAAAGTCAACGGAAAATGGCAGACAGTGTGCTCCGGCGAGTCTGTGGGACACAAACGCATTGCACACTTCGAACCGGTAGAAACCACCGCCTTGCGCCTCACCGTAACCCAATCCGTTGCCGTACCCGAAATCAGACATTTCAGTGCCTATAACGTAACTCTCAAATAAAAAATCATGAGAGAATATAAAGCAATATTCATTTGTATCCTGATTTGCAATGTATTTGTTTGTCCGAAATCCTTCGGGCAAACAGATTACACATATGAAAAAGGAAAGTCTTTCAAGAACACAAACGCTTTGTCAATGACAGATACGATTGATTTAACTTCCATTTCTTCTCCCATACCCTATAAGAAATCCATACCCGGACAAACCCAAACTATTGCCTGTCCGGTACGGTTACCCGGGTACGTCCGAGGTATTTTCTTCAGCCGAGACTCCCGTCCGGGAGATTTTGAATGGCCCAACAATACCAACCGGCTCCTACCTTGGGTGTTCAACGATTTAAAAGAATTAACCGACACCCGCTATCCGGGAATACCTTCCAATGCAACCCCATCTACGTTGGGAGATGCATTACTGCTGGAACTGACAAACGGAGAATACTTGTTTGCCAAAGCTGTTGCCGGCCGTAACAGTTTAAGCTGGCTGCAAGTAAACGATAACGGCTCTGTCACCCTATATGTATCCACCTTAGGAAAAGACTATCTGAAACCGGAAGTCCCTCTTCTACTCATCCGACAAGGAAAAGATATTTATTCAACCATTCGGCAAGCCTATCAAGCGCTGATGAAAAATACAGAAGCCGCCGACTTAAAAAGCCGCACAGCCAAGGAATATTTCGAAGCTTTCCGCTATCTCGGTTGGTGTACATGGGAACATTATCATGATGATATAAACGAATCCAAGATAATAAACGATATGAAAACGATAGAGGCATCCGGCATTCCTATCCGGTATGTACTGATTGACGACGGTCATCTCGCCCACAAGAACAGGCAACTGACCGGTTTCATACCAGATAAACAACGTTTCCCGTCGGGATGGAAAAAAATCATGTCATACAAAAAAGAAAATAAAATCAAATGGATCGGACTGTGGTACAGCCTTTCGGGATACTGGATGGGATTATCCCCCGAAAACGGATTTCCACAAGTCGTCCGACAAGCCCTATACCCACACGCCGGCAGCCTTCTGCCAGGAACGGACAGCACCCGCATCCGTTCCTTCTATCGCTACTACGTCAGCACCTTAAAAGAACAAGGATTCGATTTTCTGAAAGTAGATAACCAAGCTTTTACGCTGCCACTCTACATGGGAGGGCATGAAAGTATCCGCCAGGCAACCGACTGTAACCGAAGCCTGGAAGCCGAGATCCACCGGCAAAATATGGGATTAATGAACTGTATGGCACAGAACGTCATCAATACCGACCATACGTCATACAGCAACAGCACCCGTGTCAGCATAGACTATAAGAAATATGATGAGGATATGGCAAAATCACATCTATTCCAGTCTTATACCAATACCCTGCTACTAGGACAAACCGTATGGCCCGACCATGATATGTTTCATTCCTGCGATACCGTTTGCGGCACTTTGATGGCACGTTCCAAGGCCATTTCCGGAGGTCCGGTCTACCTGTCGGACGCCCCCGGGGACTTTATCAAGGAAAACATCTTTCCTTTAATTGACAAACAAGGCAAACTGTTCCGCCCCGAAGCTCCTGCCGTACCTATGCCGGAATCTATACTGACCAATCCATTATGGAGTGGAAAAGCATATCGAGTAGCAGCTCCCTCAGGCAACGGAGCAATGACATTAATCTGTTACAACCTGAATGTTTCCCCCCGACATCAGCAAGTTCAGGCCACTATAAAAAAAGAAGATTATTCTCTTCGGAACAGTTTTGAGAAAATGTCTGCCACCCCCGAAGAACGCGTGCTGCTTTATAATTGGGAATCACAAAAGGCAGAAGAACTATCAGACAGCAGTACATTCGAACTTATCGGATTTACAGACAAACTGTTTCATCTCTGCCCCATACGGAAAGGATGGGCAGTCATTGGCATACAGGAAAAATATCTGTCCCCGGCCACCGTCCAAACTATCTCTTTAACAGAGAACCGCTTGGTGCTGAACGTACTATGTACAGGTACACTAAAAGTATGGATAGAAAATTCCGGCAAGCAAGAACTGAGAAGTATTTCCATAGATACCCCCAAAAAAATTGTAATCGAAAAATAACTTATAAAACTAGCCGATATGAATAAAAAACTACTTGTATCTTTCGCTCTCGCTTCCTTAACAGGAATCTCGACGCAAGCAAAAGAAAAAATGTCTTCAGAAACAACCCAACAACGTCCCAATATCATCTTATTTATGGTGGACGACATGGGTTGGCAAGATACATCCTTACCTTTCTGGACACAGAAAACACATTATAATGAAGCCTACGAAACTCCCAATATGGAACGTCTGGCTAAGAAAGGGATGATGTTCACACAAGCATACGCCTGCAATATCAGTTCCGCTACCCGTTGCAGTCTGATAACGGGTGCTAACAACACCCGACATCGTGTAACAAACTGGACACTTGAAAAAAACAAAGCTACCGACAGACCAAGCAATACAATAGAATTGCCAGACTGGAACTACAACGGAGTCAGCCAAGTAACAGGAACGCCCAATACCTTTGTCGGCACTTCTTTCGTTGAGTTACTCAGACAGAACGGTTATCATACCATCCACTGCGGAAAAGCTCATTTCGGTTCTATTGACACACCGGGAGAGAACCCTACCCATTGGGGGTTTGAAGTAAACATAGCCGGACATGCCGCCGGTGGTCTGGCTACTTATCTGAGCGAACAGAACTACGGGCACACCCGCGATGGAAAGCCCTATTCACTAATGGCCATCCCCGGCTTGGAAGATTATTGGGGAACAGGTATATTTGCAACAGAAGCCCTGACACAAGAAGCCATCAAAGCATTGGACAAAGCAAAAAAGTACAATCAACCTTTTTATCTATATATGGCACATTATGCCATCCACATTCCTGTTGACAAAGATATGCGCTTCTTCCCCAAGTATATTAAAAAAGGACTTAGTGACAAAGAAGCCGCATATGCATCCTTAATTGAAGGAATGGATAAAAGTCTGGGGGATTTGATGAACTGGTTGGAAAAAAATGATGAAGCAGATAATACTGTTATTATTTTTATGAGTGACAACGGAGGGCTAGCTGCCGAACCCGGATGGCGCGACGGACAAATTCACACTCAAAACGCTCCTCTCAATAGTGGCAAAGGCTCCTTATATGAAGGAGGAATACGCGAACCAATGATTGTAAGCTGGCCCGGAGTAGTCACCCCGAATACTCGTTGTGACAAATATCTTATAATTGAAGATTTTTATCCTACCATACTTGAAATGGCGGGTATCACAAACTATAAGACAGTCAACCCTATAGACGGTATCAGCTTTATGCCCCTGCTGAAAGGTACAGGAGACCCGTCCAAAGGACGCGCACTGGTATGGAATTTCCCTAATATCTGGGGTAATGACGGACCAGGCATCAATCTGGACTGCTCTATCCGCAAAGACGAATGGAAACTGGTCTATTATTATGAAACCGGTAAAAAAGAACTTTTCAACATACCAAATGATATCAGTGAAAAAAATGATGTAGCAAAGCAACATCCCGGCATCGTAAAACGGCTCTCCAAGGAATTAGGGAACTATTTGCGAGCAACAGGAGGACAACGTCCCACATTCAAAGCCACAGGAAAACCCTGCCCATGGCCTGATGAAATCTAATTCCCGTCAGTATATGAAATATGCCCGACTACATTTTCTTGATGTAATCGGGCATATTCCAATGTATTATGTATTCCTGCCGGACATACCCAAAACCACCGGAATAGCCAATTAATAAATTATAAACAATATCGATAAAATCCGCTAAGCGTTTTCCTTAAAAGCCTTTTCTTCCGCTTCACTGATTATCTGCTCGACCACATCCGTTTTCTTAATCTCCTCCAAAGAAAGATCCGGAGTAACGGCCCCACTGTCTGAAGGCTTACTATCAGAAACCGTTACCTCCTCCTGAGGCAACTCACGGGCAGTCTTAGCCGCAAAAATACATTCAATAAAGCCGGAATCATTCTTTATTTTTCCCAAAGCCACACGCGCAGCCATTTGCTGAGACTCTTTTTTAGAATAACCGGTTCCTTTTCCTCCCGAAATACCTTCCACCAGAACTTCACTCTCGAAAGTCGGATTATATCCCTGATCATGTGATTGGGTTATCAGCTCAAAGGTAACCTCAAAACGATTTTTCTGGCTCCATTCTATCAACTTGGATTTAAAGTTTACCTCCTTACGGGAAATCTTCTCCAAATTTATATAAGGCCCAATAATACGATGCTCCATGAAATATTTACAGGCACGATATCCCCTGTCTAGATAAATAGCACCTACCAATGCTTCGAATGCATTGCCGCACATATAGCTGTTATGAGAAGACTGGCGGGCCGTATACTTGATCAGCTTATCCAAACCAATCTCTATAGCCAAACGATTCAATGTTTCACGCTGCACTATTTTAGAGCGGGTATTCGTGAGAAAACCCTCACGCTTTCCTTCAAACCTTTTGTAAACAATATCTGCCACCACAGCATCCAAAATAGCATCCCCCAAGAATTCCAAACGCTCATTATTAAGCAAACGCCCCTTTTCAGACTTCACTGATAAAGATTTGTGAAGCAAAGCCTGTTCGTAGATGCTAATGTCTTTGGGATAGAATCCAAGCATCTTATAAAAACGAAGATAAGACTCCCTATCCTTACGAAAAAGAAGTCTTATCCTATCCTTTATATTGCTAAACACGATTATTCAGCATATTTTTTTACGATTACACATGCATTATGTCCACCAAAACCGAAGGTATTGCTCAATGCAGCGTTTACTGTACGTTTCTGAGCTTCGTTGAACGTGAAGTTCAAGTTATAATCAATGTTTTCATCATTATCACCTTCCTCATGGTTGATAGTGGGCGGAACAATGTCATTCTTCACAGCCAATACACTGGCAATAGCTTCTACCGCACCGGCAGCACCCAACAAGTGTCCTGTCATAGACTTAGTAGAGCTGATATTCAGTTTATAAGCGTGATCTCCAAATACATCCTTAATAGCTTTCACTTCTGAAACATCACCTACAGGAGTTGAAGTTCCATGTACATTGATATAATCAATATCTTCCGGTTTCAATTCCGCATCTTCCAATGCGTTCAACATCACCAGTTTAGCGCCTAATCCTTCCGGATGAGAAGCTGTCAAGTGATAAGCGTCGGCAGAAGCGCCTACACCGGCAAGTTCCGCATAAATCTTGGCACCACGTGCTTTTGCATGTTCCAATTCTTCCAAAATCAGACAGCCTGCGCCTTCACCCATCACAAAGCCATCACGGCTTGCACTAAACGGGCGGGATGCACGTTCCGGATCATCATTACGGGTAGACAAAGCATGCATAGCGTTAAAACCGCCCAAACCAGCTTCAAAAATAGCAGCTTCCGCACCACCTGCCACAATTACATTTGCTTTACCCAAACGGATATAGTTAAATGCATCGGCAATAGCATTTGATGAAGATGCACAGGCAGAAGTTGTTGTGAAGTTAGGACCGTGGAAACCATACATGATAGAGATCTGTCCCGATGCAATATCAGCTATCATTTTGGGGATGAAGAATGGGTTGAATTTCGGTCCGACAGTATCTTTATTCAGTGTATAATTAGCTACTTCCTCTTCAAAAGTATGAATACCTCCGATACCTACACCGTAAATTACACCTATTCTATTCAAATCTTCTTTTTCGAGGTCCATTCCAGAATCCTCCACCGCTTCTTTAGCAGCTGCAATGGCATACTGTGTATACAGATCCATTTTGCGAAGTTCTTTACGGTCAATGTAATCAGTTCCATTGAAATTTTTCACTTCGCATGCAAAATGAGTCTTGAATTTAGACGCATCGAAATGAGTAATAGGTCCTGCCCCGCTTACCCCCTTCACCAGGTTGTCCCATGTTTCTGCAACATTGTTACCTACAGGAGTAAGAGCACCAAGACCTGTTACTACTACTCTTTTTAATTCCATATTATAAAATAAGGATAATTACTTAGCGTTAGCTTCGATATAAGAAACGGCGTCACCTACTGTACCAATTTTCTCAGCTTGATCATCAGGAATAGAAATACCGAATTCTTTTTCGAATTCCATAATCAGTTCTACAGTATCCAGTGAATCTGCGCCCAGATCGTTAGTGAAGCTTGCTTCTGTTGTAACTTCTGATTCTTCTACACCTAATTTATCAACGATAATAGCTTTTACTCTTGATGCAATTTCAGACATAACTTTAATTTTTTAGTTAATAAATTGAATTATTTTATTTTCTTTGCGGTTGCAAAGGAATAAATATTTCTTGGGCTGAGCAAATATTCAGGCAAATAAATGCAGAATTTTGCACATTTTTTTGTTTTATGTGCACCAAAATAGAGAACATCATGAAGAAAATCGCAATTTTAGCTTCAGGAGAAGGCACGAATGCTGAAAGAATTATTCGGTATTTTTTAGAGAAAAGAACAGCTGAAGTAGCATTGGTTATCGTCAACAAAGCACAGGCCGGTGTACTCAAGCGAGCTGAAAGACTGAGTGTTCCGTCACTTATCCTCACAGCCCAAGACTTTGCCGACGGGAAAGCACTGGAAATACTGCACCAATATCATATTGACTTTATTGTACTGGCAGGCTTCCTCTTGAAAGTACCTGATGCCATTTTGCATGATTATCCGAATAAAATAGTAAATATTCATCCGGCCCTCCTTCCCAAGTTCGGTGGTAAAGGTATGTACGGTTCCCGCGTGCACCAAGCTGTCATAGCTTCCCATGAAAAGGAAAGCGGCATCACCATCCATTATATAAATGAACGATATGATGAAGGAAATACCATTTTCCAAGCCACCTGTCCGGTATTGCCCACTGACACGCCAGATACATTGGCAATACGGGTGCACCAGTTGGAATACGAATATTTCCCTCGGGTGATTGAAGCGACTATTCTAGGCAAAAATCTTTCAATCTAATACGAAAAAACTGAAGAGCTTTGCCTATCCGATAATTGACAGTCTGCACCGACACCTCCAGCTTGTCAGCAATTTCTTTATGGGTCAGTTGTTTATACCGACTCATAACATATACTCTTTGCAGTTCTTTAGGAAGAGAATGAAGGGCTTCCATATAGGTATTAAACAACTCCGTGCCATAACAAGAATCCAATGCCGGCAGAGATTTCAACTGTTGGCTCTGATATTCTTCATATACCTGACGGGTAATATGGGAACGGGTGATTGAATTCAATGCCCTGTTCCTGACACTGGTAAATAAGAAAGATTTCAGCGACAAGTCCTCTACCAGCAACTCACGTTTTTCCCACACATACATCATCAAATCCTGCACTATCTCTTCAGCCTCTTCAAGAGAAACATACGAGGAACAAAACAAACATAGCGGCTTGTAATAAGAAGCATAAACCAGGGAAAATACTTTTTGATCTCCCGACTTCAAGGTTTTAATAATTAAGCGGTTATCATTAAGGTTCATAGGTCATTTTTAATTTAAGGTTACACAAACATAAGTATTTATTTCAAAATAAGAAAACAAGAATGAGATAAAATACAAAAAATATAAGTTTTTGTTTAGTAACCCGGTTATGATATTTGTATTAATAATGTTGACCGACTTAAAGAGAGATTAACAGAAACCTTAATAAATAAACCTTGATAAGTTAACCTTAAACTGAATGCCTATGCGAAAAACTATCAAATCAAACCCATTGGGTAAACATGCCCAATTATCAACAAACCTATTATTTAATCTGAAAACAAAAATCTAATTAAGAACGAACCTCAAAATCTAACCTTATGAGACGAATTTTTACTTTTTTCCTGACATTCCTATTGGGAGTGTTTGTAACAGCATTGTATGCACAAACGCATACAGTCAGCGGTACTGTAATAGATAAAGACGCTAACGAACCTCTGATCGGCGCAAACGTATTAATTAAAGGTACAACTATCGGAACAGTGACCGACCTCGACGGAAAGTATACCCTGCAAGCCGGTGACAAAGACATTCTGGTATTCTCCTATTTAAGTATGAAAACCATAGAGGAACCTGTAAACGGACGTACAGTAATCAACGTAAAAATGGCATCGGATACAGAAACACTGGGTGAAGTCGTAGTAACGGCAATGGGTATTAAACGCCAATCCGAAACACTGACCTATTCTGCGCAAACAGTAGGAGGTAAAGACGTTAATGACATCAAGAGCGTCAATATGATTAACTCCCTGCAAGGTAAAAGTGCCGGTATGATGATCACACCGAACTCAACCGGAGCCGGCGGTTCTTCCAAGATTCTGTTCCGTGGCAATAAGTCCATCAGCGGTAACAACCAACCGTTAGTAGTAGTAGACGGAGTTCCTGTCATGATGAATATCACCAACTCACAAGTAGACAGCAACTACGGAGGCCAGCGAGACGGTGGTGACGCCATGTCTACAATCAATCCGGACGACATCGCCCAAATCACTTTGCTGAAAGGTGCATCGGCAGCAGCGCTTTATGGTGCGGTAGCAGCCAATGGCGCCATTATGATTACCACCAAATCAGCACAGTCGGGTAAAGTTTCCGTTAATGTATCCAGCAACACCACGATGGAGAGCCCAATGGTGCTACCCGAATTCCAGACTACTTATGGAATGAGCGACAACGGTACTTTCAGCTGGGGTGAGAAACTAAGCAGCAAAGCTCCAAACTATGCAAAAAAATTCTTCCGTACCGGATTTACAACGAATAACTCCATCTCCTTAAGCGGAGGCAATGAAAATATCCAATCTTATTTTTCCTATGCCAATGTCTATTCACAAGGCATCACTCCCCAGAATGACTACCGAAGCCACAATTTGAATTCAAAAGTAGGTTTCAATATTCTGAAAGACATTCATATTGATTTCACGGCCAAGTTTACCAACCAGCACATCACCAATCAGGCAGCTGCCGGTTACTTATGGAATCCGCTGACCGGTGTTTATCTCTTCCCTAGAGGAGAAGACTGGAATGGCTATAAAGAGAACTTCGAGGTATATGATCCCGCAAGAGGCTGCTATGTCCAAAACTGGACAAATACACAACAACAGCAATTCGGTAATCCATATTGGATGTTGAACAGACAGACCCCTATCACCGACCGTAACCGCTATGAATTCGGCGGAAGCATCAAATGGAACATTACTCCGGATCTGAATATCCAAGGACGTATGCGTTACGAAAGAGGAGAAGAACACTGGGTACACAATGCTTACGCATCCAGCGTAGGAAACCTTTATCCGATGGGACGCATGAAAGACAACCGCTATTTCAGCGACCAACTTTATGGCGATGTTTTAGTAAGCTACAACCATACATTCAATGATTTTTCTCTATCCGCTACCGCAGGTTCCAGTTTTACAAAAACCAAAACCTCTCATGTAGACCTATGGGGCGAGGGTTCCCAGTTCTCACAGCCCGGTTCCGGAAACATTTTTTATCCGAACATCTTTACTCCGAACAACTATTATGGCAATATGTCCACCGTAGGCAAAGATGACAACTGGATGACCCAAAAACGGCTGAACTCAGTATTCGCCACCGCACAACTCGGTTACCGTGAAGGCATATTCCTTGATATATCAGCACGTAATGACTGGTCTTCGGCATTGGCTTTCACAGAAAGCTGTTCATTCTTTTATCCCTCTTTTGGAGGTAGTGTCCTGCTGAACAAATTTGTAGATATGGGTAAGAACATTGATTTGTTCAAATTCCGTGCAAGCTATTCTATCGTAGGTAATGACGTACCTGTATTCATGAGTAATCTGCTCTATTCTCTAGGTTCTCAAGGTGCCATCACTCCCCCCGACAAAGCTCCATTCAGAACATTGAAGCCGGAAAAAACCCATTCTTTAGAAATTGGTTTTGACGGTACATTCTTACAGAACCGACTGAATATCAACCTGACTTATTATAAAACCAACACTAAAAATCAGTTCTTCTCCGTTGCGGCTCCTTACGAATCAGGCTTGAGAAACCGTTATGTAAACGCCGGTAATGTAGAAAACAAAGGCTTTGAATTCAATATCGGATGGTACGAGCAGTTCACTGACAACTTCAGCTGGAGTACCAACCTGAACTTCTCTTATAATGATAATAAAATCAAAGAATTGGTAGATGACCTTCCCAACGGACTGACATTGACCGATTTCGGAGGTGCAAAAGTTATATTGAAAGAAGGCGGCCACTACGGAGATCTGTATGTACGTCATCTGATGCGTGATGAAAACGGCAAACCCTTGCAAAACGAAAAAGGAGAGCCTATCGTAAGTGGTGATTCTATGGACGAACTGGAATACGCAGGCAATATGAATGCCAAAGTAAATATGGGATGGACAAACACATTCCGCTACAAAGACTTCTCACTATCGTTCCTAATTGATGCTAAATTCGGTGGAAAAGTGATTAGTATGACCGAAGCCGCCTTGGACGGATGGGGCGTATCGAAACGTTCAGGTGAAGCCCGTGATGCCGGCGGTATTACAGTGGACGGAGTAAAATTTGATGCCGACAAGTACTATCGTACCACCGGTAACAACAACTTCAACAGTCCATACGCTGTGGAAAACTATGTTTATGATGCTACCAATATACGTCTTCGTGAAGTGACTTTCGGTTATACCTTCCGTAACTTGCTGGGTGCAGGCAAGAACCTGACAGCAGCCATCATCGGCCGCAACCTGTTTTTCTTCCATAAAGACGCCCCGATGGATCCGGATGTATCGGCAGGTACAGGTAATGGAATACAAGGTGTAGATATGTTTGCACTGCCTACCTCACGCAGCTTTGGTCTTAATTTAAAACTTAACTTCTAATGCTTGAAACTATGAAACGGAATAAGATATTAACATACGCCTTCTTAATGGCAATCCCCATGACTACAGGAAACATCTTTTCTTCCTGTACAGACGACTTCGAGAAATTGAATACCAGTAACATACAGGTAGATCCGGCAGACCTTCCTTTTGCCGCACAATGTACCGAACCGATGACCTACTGTTATCCTCCTCAGCAAAATATGTTCCAGTTTTGGACCAACCTGACTATTGACCTTTATGGAGGTTATTTTATGACTCCCAACGGTAACTTCACCAACGGTGATATGGGAGAGAACCGGGGACATAGCGGTGGTATGTACGAAAACTATTATCTCCATATTTTCAATAACACCCGCCGCATCATCGCACAATGTGACGCCAGTGGTGAAAGAGGCCTGTCAGGCGTGATGCGTATCGTACAGGCTTACGGAACATTGATGACCACAGATGCCTACGGACCGATACCTTACAGCTCCATCCTATCGGGAGAAAACGAAGTGTATTTCGAGTTCGACAGCCAGAAAGACCTGTATAAAGCCATGCTTGAAGATCTGAGTACAGCCATTACTGACATCAGTGCCATGGGAGCAGATGAAATAGCCAAATTGAAATCCTTTGACTGTTGGTGCAACGGCGACAAAGACCTATGGGTAAAAATAGCCAATACGATGAAACTACGCATGGCGTTACGCCTGTCCAAACGGGAAACCGAAGCCGGCAACGCCGGAATGAACCTTAAGGCAATCGCTACCGAGGCTGCCCAAAACACTTTGGCAACAGTCAACAAGGATATTCTGATCGATAAAAGTCTTGAGAATGAAATGTGGCTGATGTTCAATTGGGGTGATTGTGGATTCAATGCCAATCTGGTAACTATTATGAGTGGAACCAAAGATCCGCGCCAACCGTTATATATGACCCTGAATACCGGAGATATCAAAAACGAAGCCGGTACTACCACAGTAGCTGCCAATAGTCAATACCTGGGTATCCGTTTTGCCAGTGGCCTGCCTGCCAAACCAAACAGTTGGGGTAACTTCTCCGGTTGGATTCAAGGAAACAACGGTTCCTCTTATTCCATGCCACTGCCCATCATGAAAGCAGCGGAAGCCTATTTCCTACTGGCTGAAGCAAAATTAAGATGGGATATTGGCAGTGAAAGTGTAAAGAACCTATATGAAAATGGAATCCGTGTTTCCATGACTAATGAATTAGCTTATCGGGGGGCTTATGCCGGAATCAAAGAATATCCGGAAGGAGCAGTAGATGCCTACATCAACGGAACAAGCACCCAAATAGACTATACAGATCCCATCAAAGCCGAATTAAGCACTCCGGCTGTAAATAAATTAAGTGTAAAATGGGATGAGAACGCAAGCAACGAAGAAAAGCTGGAAAGAATCATCACCCAAAAATGGCTCGCCCTATTCCCTCTATCCACCGAAGGCTGGGCAGAACAACGCCGCACCGGCTATCCACGCTTCTTCCCTGCATTCGTCAATGAAAGTAATGGAGCCGTAAACACAGAAGAAGGTGTGCGCCGCGTAATTTATAGCAGCCAGGCTTATGATGCCAACGCTAAGGGAGTAGAAGGCGGAATCAAGCTTCTGGACGAAGAAAATTCCAGCAAATTCGGTATTTCCGGCGACAAAGGCGGTACACATCTTTGGTGGGATAATGCTGATAAAGGAAACTTTTAAAGGCAATATTTTAAGGTAAAGACTGTGATTTTTGTTTCAATAGGTATTCCATATTAAAGTTTCGGATAGGGCAGACCGTGAGGTTTGCCCTATTTTATGACTACCTCCGAAAAGCCGATACAATAACCTCCCGCACCCGAATTGTTATCATTACTAAATGAAATTAAAGACTTTTTCATCTCTTGTTGCTTGGCAAATAAAAGAAAAGCCGTAAGTTTGCCTTCCAAAAAAGAATAAAACACAGGATGCAATTATCACCCAAGGAATTTGAATACCAATTTCGCTGTCTTTACCGTCCGCTGAATATGTATGCCCTGCGCTATACTGAAAATCTGGATGACGCAGAAGACATCGTCCAACAAGCCTTCTCTGATGTATGGGAGAAGCTTGTCGGAGGCACATCTATTCAAAACCTGAAAGCTTATATGTACCAAACTGTACGTAACCGCTCACTCACACTGATAACCAACCGACAAACACACTGTGAAACAACCGAACTGACAGACTTGGAAGATTTAACAGAAGAAGAACGCATCATCCGGTCAGAACGTGACGCGCGTTTATGGACAGCCATCGACCACCTTCCTACCGAACGGAAAAAGATCTTTCTGCTTTCCAAACGTGACGGCCTTACTTATCAGGAAATTGCCACCGAACTGGGTATTTCTATAAAAACTGTCGAACATCAAATCAGTAAGGCACTGAAAACATTACGAGAAACAGCCATTAAAATATATACTTTTTTCTTCGGATAAAAAAATCGGCAAGCGAATAGGGGGATTTTGTCTTTTCCCTGTCTTAACAATAAAAAGAAAGAAGATCGCATGGAGAAAGAAGAGAAAGATATTCGTTTTGTAGCCCGGTTCTATCGGGAAAACAGGCTGGACACAACACAAGCCTGGCAAAAACTAGGTATCGGCAAACAAAGAAATAACTCTATCTTATTATATAGACTGATAACTATCGCTGCTGTCACTTTCCTGATAGCCGGATTCAGTTGGTGGTGGATATACGACAGGCAAGACTGGATTGTCATTGCCTCATCCGCACACGCTGTCAAAGAAGTCACGCTTCCGGATAACAGCCATATTACGCTGGCAGAGAATTCGGCCTTACAGTATGACCGCTTGGCATACGGCAAAAAAAACAGGAACGTCACTTTAAATGGAAAAGCATATTTTTCAGTCACACATCAAGAACAATGTCCTTTCAGGGTACAGACCGAACTGGCAAACATACAAGTACTAGGTACACAATTCCAAGTAACGGCAAATGCAAATCAGACTTCGGCAACCGTAGAGTCTGGAAAAGTCCGTTTTTATAACAAAGAACAAAAAGAGGCTATCCTGACAAAAGGCATGTATGCCTTCATTAACCAAAAAGGACAAATGCAAATAAACAAACAAAGTGACCCCAACACTTTTGCATGGAAGACCCACGTGTTTGTTTATAATGAAGCCCCCTTGAAAAAGGTAGTAAAAGAATTAGAAGAAGTCTATAAGGTCCATATCGGCGGAATTCCACAAAAAGAGTACTATCTGACCACGACCTTTGACAATACTCCGATAGAAGACATAATTGAAATCATAAACCAAACACTAGATACGAAACTAGACATAACCCAATGATGCAATTCCATTCTAAATTTTCTTTTCTTCTGCTCCTTTGCCTCATGCACATTTGTATTGAGGCAAAAGGAACAGAACATGATGAGCCCCTCGTAACATTAGATATGAAACAAACCCCCATCCGTAAAGTTTTGGCAGAAATCACCCGGCAGACAGGTGTAACCTTTTCGTATGAGTCCTCCTTAACAAAACATCTGTTACCGATAGATATAACAATAACCGCCCAGCCGTTATCCCACTGTTTGCGCATTCTGTTTCAAAAACTGCCCGTAGAATATATACAATCAGGCAAATACATCATCCTCAAGAAAAAACAGAAAAACATTGTAATCAGCGGCTTCATACGAGACAAATCCTCCTCAGAGTCCCTTATAGGCGCCTCCATCTATGATGCCAAAAGCCATCAAGGAACAACCAGCAACGCCGACGGCTTTTTCAGTCTGACTCTGGAAGCCGGAAACGATGTATACCTGAACATCTCCTATGTAGGTTATGACAGTTTCCACCGTTCATTCACACAATTGGAACAAGACACGCTGCTTCCGGTTCTGCTGAACAGCCACCAGCAATTAGCCGAAGTGGTAGTGACCGGAGAATATACCTCTTCTCCATTAGTCCAAACATCCGATATGGGACATACCCGTCTCAACAAAGACCTGATCCAACAAACCCCGGTATTATTCGGAGAAGCTGATATTATAAAAACCCTACAGACCTTGCCGGGTGTATCGGCAGGCACAGCCGGATTAGCAGGAATGTATGTGCGGGGCGGTAATGGAGACGACAATCTTTATATGATAGAAGGGAATCCGTTATACCAGATCAACCATGTGGGCGGTCTGTTTTCCTCCTTCAACGCCGAAGCCGTAAAGGATGTAGAATTCTTTAAGTCCGCCTTCCCCGCCCGTTACGGAGGAAGACTGTCCAGCGTAGTCGATATCCATACAAAGGATGGCAACATGAAAGAATATCACGGAAGCGCCATGCTGGGACTGACCTCAGGCAGCCTGAATCTGGAAGGTCCGTTGGTCAAAGACCGGACCTCATTCAACTTTGCATTACGCCGTTCATGGATTGACGCGCTTTCGGCCCCAACCATCGCCATCTGGAACGCTACCAGAAATAAAGGAGAAACCCAAATAGTGGCACGATACGCTTTTACCGACATGAACTTTAAACTCAACCACCAGTTCAATGACCGCAGCCGCGGATATGCCGGTCTTTACTGGGGAAACGATTTTTTGAAGGGAGGAGAAAAAAGAGAAGGTGACAATGGATATGAAAGCAGAAACACCGGCAGACTGCGATGGGGAAACATCATGGCATTTACCGGCTGGTCATACGTATTCAACAACCAACTCTTCGGTAATGTGAATGCCGCCTTTACCCACTACTCTTCCACCTTGAAAGGAGACTACTACCAAGGAACAGAAGCCAACTACGTATCACAGGAAAGTTCAACCCGGAACCGCATTGACGACCTCAGCATACGAGCCAATTTCGATTTCCGCCCCAATGCTTCCCACCAGTTGCATTTCGGCACTCATTATATTTACCACCGTTTTCATCCCGTAGACGAAAAATCGCATTTTTCCAATGGCATGACCACCCAGACCAGACAAAACAACGACACTGCCCTACCTGCACATGAATTAGGCATATATATGGAAGAAGACTGGAAAATGAACAAAAGAATACGTTTAAACGCCGGGGTTCACCTCGGACTATACACCATTGACGGGAAAACGTACACTTCCCTGGAACCCCGTTTTTCCAGTCGTTTCCTGATCAATCCGCAACTCAGCCTCAAAGCCTCTTATACCCGGATGAGCCAATATGTACATCAAGTCAATGAAAGCTACATCAACCTGCCCACAGACACATGGATACCGGTCAGCCGCAAGCTGAAACCGATGCAGAGCGACCAACTGGCTGTAGGAGCTTATTACACCACCGGCAACAAAATCTACTCTTTCTCCATAGAAGGATATTATAAATGGATGAAACATCTGATGGACTATAAAGACAACTACCAGTTTCTCCCTCCTTCCACCAGCTGGGAAGACAAACTGACTCAAGGAAAAGGACGTTCTTACGGCGTAGAACTTATTGCCCGCAAAGAAAAAGGGAAAATAACCGGATGGGCAGGCTATACTCTAAGCTGGAATGACAGACAGTTCACTGAGATAAATAAAGGCAAGCGTTTTCCTGCCAAATTCGACAACCGGCATAAATTCAATATAATAGCCAATTGGAAAATCAAGCCCAAACTGGAGTTGACCGGAAGCTGGACCTACGCAACCGGTAACCGGCTCACGGTTTCTTTCGAAAACTACCAGGCCGTTTCTCCCCAACATCCGTTTCCGGGAGGCAGCCTGGTTCCTCCTTATATAGATCCAGGCGGATTAGACTATTATACGGAACGTAATAATTTCCAACTTCCCGCCTATCACAGACTCGACTTGGGCATCAATATTTACCGGCCAAAGAAAAAGAACCGGATGGGAATATGGAATATCAGCATCTACAATGTCTATTCCTACATGGCACCCGTCAGCATACGCAAAGGATGGTGGTATAATAACGACTGCTTCTATACCCTGGGCATAGTTCCCATTATACCATCAGTTTCTTACACTTATAAATTTTAAATGATTATGAAACATCTGCTATATACATTACTTCTAGGAGTGTTCCTTACCTCCTGTTATCGAAAAATAGATTTGGACGAATATCGCACTACGCCCAAAATAGTAATAAACAGTGTAGTATCCCCCGACACAGTGGTAATGGCCTCCATCACCCGGACCTGGTTCTATCCAGACAAGAAGCCTTATGTCAATCTCCCTCACGCCCATGTGGAGCTCTATATCAACAATCAATACATAGAAACCATGCAATGGAAAACACTGAATAATCCCCGGAACCCAGACCAGCCGGATACCTTATTCCTTTCAAATACAATCCCGGCAGAAGGAGACCGGATAAAAATTGTTGCATCCACCCCCGAATATGGTACGGTAACGGCAGAAGATATCATACCAAAGAAAGTACCTATAAAAAACGCCAGTCATACAATTAAAAAAGGTAACGGAGTTTATCAAGGAACAATTTCCGACTATTTTGAAATATACTATGAAGTCACGTTTGATGAATTTCCGGAAAAGAACAATTATTATCTGGCCAAAATCACACAAATAAAAACGGGCTATTACGGTTACTACGAAACAGAAATAGATTATATAGATCCTGTATTCAAGGAACAGGATGCCATATTGGACGAAAGTATGGCATTCAACGGATTGGAAAAAAGAGGAGGAGCCCTCTTTACCGACCAAAGCATTAACGGACAAACCTATACTTTACAAATAAAAGAGACAACGGCAGAGTTAGACGAAACAGAACAAAGAATCATTTCCATCTATTCCCTTTCCGAATCCTACTTTTTATACCTGTTGTCCTTACAAAAAATTGCCGGAAGCACGTTAGAAGGAGGCTTGGGTAACATTGGACTAGCCGAACCTCTACGGGTTTACAGCAATGTGGAGGGAGGAACAGGTATTCTGGGCGGCAACCAACATTCGGAAACAACTATAACATTGAATAACCTATCTAAAAAATAATTGATTATGGATACATTACAACAAGCTCCCGCCTTATGGTATTGGAGCGAACCCGCATCGGGATACAGCATTGAAGATTGCGAACAGATTGTAGCAGAAGAGATGCAAACAGCAAAAGCAGACTAAAAGTTCTGGCCACCGTAGGGGTACATTGAAATGTACCCCTACGGTAAAAAAGAAATTTCACGCCTCAATGGATAATTCCCCCGCAAATGTTCAAATTCTTCGGGATGCCGTTTCAATGCATCACTGTCACGAGTCGGATCATACACCTGTAGAAAAGCCTCTTCCGGATCAGAAGAATAATCCATATACGGCAAAGCGGGCGGTACTATTTTAAAATCAGCCTGTATATGGAAGAAGTTACAAAGCTCCTCCAATGCCATCCGTGTAGCATTCGACTTTCCGTCAGCTGAATACCCTGCTATATGAGGGGTTCCCAAAAAAACTTTCTGCAACAAATCCGGGTGAATATCCGGTTCATTTTCCCACGTATCAATAACCGCATCACGTATCCGGCCTGTCTTCAGCGCATCAAGCAAAGCCAATGTCTCTATTACTTCTCCACGAGAAGTATTCACAATAAAAGGTTTCCGTTGCAAACCGGCAAAGAAATCCGCATCCGCCAGATGGAACGTTTTATATTTCCCATTCCTGTTCAGCGGAGTATGAAAGGTTATTATATCACATTCCCTTGCCAGTACAGACAAATCCACAAATCCCGTTTCCCCCCGGTCCGCACGTGGAGGATCATTCAGCAAGACCCGCATCCCCAATGCCTCCGCCATACGTTGGATACGGCTTCCCACATGTCCTACCCCAACAATCCCCAGACAGCTTTCTTCCAATCTCACCCCCTTCCGGCGTTTCAACAATAATAATACCGAATGCAGGTACTGCTCCACACTGCCGGCATTACAACCGGGACAATTTTTCCATACAATTCCCGCCTCATCACAATAGTCCACATCAATATGATCAAAACCGATGGTCGCAGTAGCAATGAATTTCACCTTGCTTCCTTCCAGCAGTTCACGGTTACAACGGGTACGGGTACGGATCACCAATGCGTCAGCATCCCGTACATCCCCGGCGGTAAAACCACTACCGGGCAAATACACCACTTCATCGGCTATCTGTTCGACAGCTTCATGTATATAAGGTATTTTATTATCTACAATTATTTTCATCTTTCAAAAACTTGCTTGGGAACAAAGGTAGACACTTTTACCGAATAATAATTGGCTGATTAGAAAACTTTGCATAGATTTGTACATTCAATAAAACAGCTGTTATGTCCAAGATTCTTGTAATCTGCTTTTCATCCATCAATAATGTGGCAATGGCAATCCCGGTCATTCACTCATTGGCTACGCAATATGCCCAGCATCAAATCATGGTGCTGAGCATAGACACATTCTCCCCCTTATTCGAGAATGTGCCGGACAATGTTATTTTCCGTGGGGCAGATTTCAGAGGAGAACATGCCGGATTAATGGGTCTGGGATGGCTGTACAATGATTTAAAAGAAGAAAAATTTGATGCCGTAGCCGCTTTCCAGCCCACATTCCGCAGCCGTTTTCTTTGCTGGCGTTTTCGTCTGGCAGGCATAAAAGCAGCCCACATCAAGCAGAACAGGCGGGAACTGCAAAAACTGATACGGCGGAAACATAAAATATATACAGAGCAAGACTCCTTTTTTCAGCGCTGTGCCCATACGCTCAGTCAGATAGGTTACCCCATCCGGTTAAGTTTCCTCTCCCTTTTCGGAAAGAATAAAGGCAATATTTCCAGCCTGGCTCCGTTAACCGGTGAGAAGAACCAAGAAACATGGATTGGAATCGCTCCCTTTGCAACACATGTAGGCAAAATCTATCCGTTGTCAAAGCAAGAGCAGATCCTCAAACATCTATCTGCACGCGACCATACAAAAATCTTCTTATTCGGAGGCGGGAAAAAAGAAATCAAAGTATTGGAAGAATGGGCCCAACATTTCCCCAACGTCATCTCAACAGCCGGCAAACTAACCATAAATATGGAATTGGCCCTCATGAGCAATATGGACGTCATGCTGGTAATGGATGCCGCCAATATGCACCTTGCATCATTAGTGAACATCCCGGTTGTATCCATTTGGGGGGCAACGCATCCCTGTGCAGGCTTTGCAGGATGGAATCAGTCTGCGGCAAACACAATACAGATAGACCTGCCCTGCCGTCCTTGTTCCTTATCCGGAGAAAAGCACTGTTATAGAAAAGATTATGCCTGTCTGCAAGGCATAACTCCCGAAATGGTAATAGAACACATAAACAAAGTCATCAGTTAAATGAAACAAATAAATCTCATATATTATTCCGTTTTCTTTTTGTGGTATTTGCTTTCGCTTCTACCCTTGCGATTCTTATATTTCATATCCGATCTTCTTTTTTATCCGCTCTATTATTGCATCCGCTACAGACGTAAAATCATACGCAATAATTTATCGAACTCATTCCCCGAGAAAGATTTAAAAGAGATTGTCCAAATCGAGAAACAATTTTACTCTTTCTTTTGCGACTATATAGTAGAAACGCTCAAGTTATTCTCCATTTCAAAAAAACAACTGATGAGAAGAATGACTTTTGAAGGACTGGACGAGATAGTGGAAAGCATGAACAAAAAGAACAAAGACTTCTGTTTTATCTATTTAGGGCATTATTGCAACTGGGAATGGATTGCATCCTTGCCTTATTGGATTTCCAAAGACATATCCTGCGGACAAATCTATCATCCACTGTACAATCAGGCTTTCGACAAACTATTTCTAAGATTACGCAACCAGTTCGGAGGCGAATGCATCCCCATGAAAACGACTTTGCGCCGCATCATTGAATTGAAACGGACAAAGCAAAAGGCAATTATCGGATTTATTTCGGACCAAGCACCCAAGTGGAACAGCATACATCACTGGACTGAATTTCTAAACCAAGAAACACCGGTTTTCATCGGTACGGAGAAAATAGGCAAGCAAGTGGACGCCTTGATTTATTATGCTGACGTAACACGGGTCAAAAGAGGATACTACCACTGCCGGCTCAAACCATTGTGCGACACCCCCCGGCAAGTACCCGATTTTGAATTGACCGATTTGTTTACCCGAGAATTGGAACAAACAATAAAAGCGCATCCCCAATATTGGCTCTGGAGCCATAACCGCTGGAAAAGAACCAAAGAAGAGTGGCTGCGCAGACAACAGGAAGAAACTAAGTGATTATGGAAAAATATGATTATTTGATAGTAGGTGCCGGTTTGTTCGGCGCCGTTTTTGCCCACGAGGCAAAACGAGTAGGTAAACATTGCCTGGTAATTGACAAGCGCAATCATCGCGGAGGCAATATCTACTGTGAAGATATGGAGGGCATCCATGTACATAAATATGGTGCACATATCTTCCATACCGACAATAAAGAAGTGTGGGACTATGTAAACAGCTTTGTCGAATTCAACCGATACACCAACTCCCCTTTGGCTTACTTTGACGGGAAATTATACAATCTTCCCTTCAACATGAACACTTTTTATCAGCTGTGGGGAGTAAAGACTCCGGCAGAAGCCAAGGCCAAGATAGAAGAGCAACGTAAAGAATTTGACCATATCGCCACCCCCGCCAACCTGGAGGAGCAAGCATTAAAGCTATGTGGAAAAGACATTTACCATCGCCTTATCAAAGGTTATACAGAGAAACAATGGGGACGTTCCGCCAAAGAATTACCGGCATTCATCATCAAACGTATTCCTTTCCGTTTCATTTATGACAACAACTATTTCAATGACAGCTACCAAGGAATCCCCAAAGGCGGATACAACGCCCTTATCGATGCGTTACTGGAAGGAACCGAGGTTCGTCTCAACACCAATTATTTCAGCAACCGCAATGAACTGGACGCATTGGCAGACAATATCCTGTTCACCGGATGCATAGACCAGTTCTTCGATTACCAATGCGGACATCTGGAATACAGAAGCCTGCGCTTTGAACATAAACAGCTGGAAACAGAAGATTTCCAAGGCAACGCAGTAGTCAATTATACAGAACGTGAGGTACCCTATACCCGAATCATTGAGCACAAGCACTTTGAATTCGGCACACAGCCCACCACTGTAATCACGTATGAATATCCCGATGATTTCGCGCCGGGCAAAGAACCTTACTATCCGATAAACGACAAGCGGAACACCGAAATGATGAGCCAATATAAAAAACTGGCCTCTGGGCGGAAAGACGTTTTATTCGGAGGCCGTCTGGCACAATACGCATACGCCGACATGGACGATACCGTAGCCGCCGCCCTCGCCTTATGCAAAAAGACATTTAAATAAAAGGAAATCCTTGGACTCCCCAAGGTTTTCCGCTAAATTTGCATGATATTCCTAAATTGACAAACAACATAGATAACAAACCAATGAAGTGCCTTCATATCATAACACCCGTAAAAGATTCGATTGACTCCACGCTTGAAACCGTAAAAGCAATCATGGAATCGGATATTTTGGTTCCTTTCACTTATACTGTCTATAACGATTTCAGCACGGAAGAAAATACCCATCGGCTGGAAGAGGCCGCCCGTCAATGGAATTTTCGTCTGGTCAACTTATCAGACCTGACCGACCACCCCTCTCCCAACTATCTACTGGTGTTACAAACAGCACAAAAAGAAGCCATCGAAGCAGATGCAGGATTACTGATTGTGGAATCGGATGTTATTGTCAAAAAAAACACATTGCAATCACTATACAATGGAGCATTGCAACAGAAACAATGCGGAATTGCAGCAGCTGTGACAACCGATGAAAAAGGCGTAATCAATTACCCCTACCTACACGCCAAGGGACACGAGAATCAAGTGTACCCGGAAAAAAAGCATTGCAGCTTCTGCTGTTCACTACTCACCCCCGGACTGCTGAAAGCATTTGACTTTCAGACATTAGACCCAAGCAAGAACTGGTATGATGTGACCATCTCGCACGAGTCACTGAAACGAGGTTTCCAAAACTACCTGTTCACCACGTTGCCCGTATGGCACAGGCCCCATAGCAGCCGTCCGTGGAAACAACTGAAATACAAGAATCCTTTAAAATATTACTGGTTGAAATATACCAAAGGACTAGACAAAATTTAACACTATTATAATGATATGAGCAAGACAGAGCGTTTGTTTCATCCCCGCACCTTAGTGATTCACCCTGATTTCAAAAATCTGGAAGAATTTATAGTATCCATTCCCGAACGTTTCCAAAGGAATGAAGGTACTGTTATTCACCAAGGGCGCAATGAATTGCGGAAAATGGAATACAATGGCAAAGAATATGTTATCAAATCCTTTCACAGCCCCCACCTTATCAACCGGTTTGTATATGGCATATTTCGTCCATCCAAGGCAAAACGCTCTTACGACCATGCAGAAATGCTGCTGAAAATAGGTGTAGGCACTCCGCAACCGGTGGGATATATGAATATACGTTCAGGGCTGCTGTTCGATAAAAGTTATTATATCAGCCTCCTCTCCACCTGCCCCTACATTTACGACAACCTGTTCACACAGCAATTTGACTACGCCGAGGAAGTATTCCGCGCCATAGGCAAAGTGACCGCCCGTCTTCACGAACACGGATACGCCCACAAAGACTACGGACGTGCCAACATCCTGTTTCAGAAAACTCCCAATGGCATAACAATAGAAATTGTCGATTTGAACCGGATGTACATCGGCCCCATAGATATGAAGACCGGCTGCAAAAACTTTGAACGCCTGCCGGCAACTCCACAAATGCACCGATGGATGGCAGAAGAATACGCCAAGGCACGGAACTTTGATGTGGAAAAATGCTTTGAGCTCATGAGAGCCTATAGAAGCGTACAGCCGGGAAAAATAGATAACCTTTACTAAAAACTAAATGCATCATGAACATTATAGCCGTAGTTGTAACCTACAACCGAATGGAACTTCTGAAAAGAAATATTCGTTGTCTGCAACAAAACAAGCCGATATCTTCCATTGTAATAGTAAATAACGGAAGCACGGACGGTACAACGGAATGGCTTGCCGCACAGGAAGGGCTGACAGTAATCAATCAGACCAATGTGGGCGGTGCGGGAGGATTCTATACAGGCATACAATACGCTTATCAGGCGGGTGCCGACTGGATTTGGTGCATGGATGACGATGTATTTCCGCGGGCCGACTGTCTGGAACAACTCTTGCCGTATACCGGCAAGAAAGATATCGGCATACTGGCCCCTCGCAGGTTGCTCGAAGGAGAAATATTCACCCATGACTTCCAGGCATACAACCTGAGCAATCCTTTTGTATCCATGTACAGCAAGAAACTGGCAGGACGGCACATCACCTCACCGACAGAAATTACGGGAACAGCTTTCGAAGGTCCGTTCATCCGCCGTGAAGTCGTTGAGAAGATAGGTCTTCCCAATAAAGACCTTTTCATTTTCTGTGATGATACAGATTACTGTCTCCGCACCATACGGGCAGGGTACAAAATACTCTATATACCTGATGCCCTGATGGATAAAGAGAAATTCTTCTCCAACGACACATGGAATGAGCGAAGCAAGAAGAAAAAGTGGAAACGCTTTTACCAGATCCGTAATTCAACTTATTTAAACCATCACTACGGACGCAACATAGCAGTGAAATATCTTCGCGGCTTCAACGGAGTAATGGGATATATTTTCATCGCGTTGTTCACCAGTCCGTTTGCAAAAGCCTATCAATGGAAAGATATACCCCGATTATGGAAAGCCTATTGCGACGGAATACATGAAAAACTTGGAATTATGAGTTAAAAAACGGCAACGCTCTTACCAGTTAATGTTTCATAATAAACTAGCATTTATATACTATATTTACAGAAAAAGAGTAAATTTGTTATATAATTAAATATCAGAATATTATGAGAAAACTAAGGATTACGTTATCTATTATAATGAGTTCAGAATAAAACAAATTCTTTTGACAATAGTATTAATTATCTCTAATATGACAGGTAGAAATCAATAATCATTGGTTATTTATGAGCAATTTATTACTATCCAAAATAGGGCACGTTATATCCGAATTTCCTTTGGCTTTTAAACAAACGAAAGAAGTCAAATTATTCATGACATTGCTGGTAAAAAACGAAGAAGGGATGCTGGAAGAGAATTTACAGTTCCATAAAGCGATGGGAGTGGACGGGTTTATCATTACTGATAATAACTCCACAGACTCAACTCCGGACATTATCCGTAAATACAAACAAAAAGGGTGGATTAAAGAAGTGATAGAAGAAAAGGCTACCAACTATGAACAAAAGGACTGGGTAGACCGTATGATTTGGAAAGCCAAAACCATTTATAAGGCCGACTGGATTATCAATGCCGATGCCGACGAATTATGGTATGCCCCTACCGGCAATTTGAAAGATGAATTATATGCCACCAATGCCAATGTGCTGAATTGTGAAATGAGAAGTGTCTATCCTGAAGAAGAAAAACCCTTTTGGCAATGGGATAAGACTGTAAAAGCAGTAACCGAACCTGAAAAATATGACTTGTCACTCTATTCGCTGTTTGAGCGTCAGAACAAAAAAGTCATTCACCGGACTGCCGGTTACCTGCAAATTTCAATGGGAAACCATAAAGTAACCATGTTCCCACAAAACTCTGCCGACAGCCATATCCATGTATATCATTACAATATACGCGGCAAGCAGCAGTTTATGGAAAAGATGATAAATGGCGGCAAGCAACTGGAGCAACACAAGGGCAGACACGGAGGTCGCCACTGGCGCTACTTCTATCAGTTACATAAAGAAGGAAAACTAGAGGCTGAATATGAACGTGTTATCGGCAGTGCTTATTTTGAAGCACTTCGCAAAGACGGATTCATTATTCCGGATGTAACGATTCCTAATTTCTTTAAAAGATTAAAACCTGATATATAATGAAACATGCATTTCTGATTATCGCCCACAATGAATATCCGGTACTGGAGGTACTACTTTCCATGTTGGACGATGAACGTAATGACATTTATTTGCATATTGACAAACGGGCTACAGAACTGTTTCAGCAAATAAAAAAAGTCAAAATGCAGAAAGCCGGCTTTTATTTAATAGAAAATCCCATCAAAGTATATTGGGGTGATATCAGCCAAGTACAAGTAGAATATCTTCTCTTTGAAACGGCCTTATCACACGGTCCCTATGCTTATTATCATTTATTATCCGGAACGGATTTGCCCATAAAAAGCCAAGATTACATTCATGCTTTTTTCCAGCAGAATGCCGGTAAAGAATTTGTAGGCTTTTGGCAGGATGCCGCTCATCAGCGTGATTTGGAGCGCAAAGTATTCCGATACTATTTTTTTACAAAAAGGTTAAAAGATAAGGAACATCTGTTACATGGAATTACAGCATTAATCCGAAACCTCATATTAGCAGTACAGAAAATAAGCCATTATCGCAGAAAACAAACTTTTGAATTCAAAAAAGGAGGAAATTGGATAAGTATTACCGAAAACGCAGTCAAGTATCTATTACAATACAAAGAGATTGTATTAAATCGTATGAAATATACACTTTGCGCAGATGAAATATTCATTCAAACTATTTTATGGAACTCTCCTTTTCGAGAAAGAATGCATTGTACGAACAATGCCAATACCGGTAGTATGCGGGAAATTGACTGGGAGCATGGCAGCCCCTATATATGGCAAGACCATGATTATCAGACGCTTATTAACTCTAATAAAATATTTGCACGGAAATTCAATTCAAACCAGATGGGAGTTGTCTACAAGATTCAAAAATTATATTTAAAACAAGTTCCCAAATGAATATACTATTTTATACTACCAATGAAGTTGCGCCACAATACGGAGGTGTTGAAAGAGTTACTGCTAATATTGCAAATGCATTAACTACTTTTTATAATGTGAACTGTTACTCTGCCTATAAATACAACATTGACAAATCCTTTATTAAACAGCAATTCGTTAATACAATTAAAATCAATTCTTATCACAATCTCAATAATTTAATCCAATTTATAGAACAAAATAAAATTGACGTCATTATTAATCAAGGAGAGCATAAGTTAACTAAGAGTTTAAGACTTGCTTTAAACCAGTCTCAAAACAAAAAATGCAAGCTAATATTTGCACTCCACGTAAGTCCTGCCACGGAAATTAATTTCATCACCTTAGATAATCCTAAAAAAGAACTAAAAGAAGGAAAGAACATTAGGAAAAACATCAGCAAATTTTTATCCTTTCCATATCAAAAGATAAGAAAAATAATAAAACTACCTATTTTATATAGAGAGTCATATCATTTTGCCGATAAGGTTATCTTATTATCTTCTCATTTCAAAAAGCCGTTTCTAGAATACTCTCATTTAAAAGATGATAGTAAAATAAGAATAATCCATAATGCTCTTTCATTCCACTCTTTCTATGATTTAGCCAACTATAATCACAAAAAGAAAGAAGTACTTATTGTATCCAGACTGGAAGAAGAACCTAAAAGAATTTCTCTGGCTTTAAAGATTTGGAAGGAAATTGAAACAGACCATACTCTATCGGAATGGAAGCTAAAAATAGTAGGACATGGGAAAATGGAAAGCTGGTACAAAAGTCTAGTCATACATTATGGCTTACAACGTGTCTTTTTTGAAGGGACAAAAAATCCGGAACCTTATTATAATGAAGCTTCTATTTTTATGATGACCTCATCTTTTGAAGGATGGGGGCTGACATTAACCGAGGCACAACAATATGGTTGCGTTCCTTTAGCTTTTCATAGTTTTGCTTCATTGACAGACATAATAACAGATAAAGTCAATGGGTTTGCTATCCCCAATGATGATATATCACTATATATTAAACAGATGAAGCTATTGATGACAGATGAAAAGCTACGTAAATCAATGTCTGCCAACGCTATTGAAAGTAGCAAGCAATTTTCCATCGAAATTATCATAAAGAAATGGATGGAAGTGATCAATGAATAATACTTTTATTTTTATCATACCAAATCAAAATTCTAATAATTCCATGCTCTCTTATATGCAATTACAAGATAATCAGCGCTATCCAAAATAAAATTTCATACCGTCTTAACATTATCCCCCCCCTTCAAAAAATCCTGGCTTCCTTTAGGATTCACCTGAAAAATCAAGGGGAGAACCTTTGTTCTTAAAGTATCATTTTATTCTTTGGATAACATCCGAAAGTATTCTTAATATATCAGCTCACTAGAAAGTTCGGAACATTTATACCCTCATGCCCTCACTACATATATAACAAGTTAATTATAAGATATTTATGTAGTGATGATAAAAAAAATTGCTCTCACTTATACCCTCATGCCCTCACTACATTTTAAAACAGAATTTCTCATAACCTACTTACTGTCAGTTATATATTCTTTCCTGTAAGCTGCTCCGACTTGATATAAAGTATGGCATTTTCAGACTTTTTCCTTGCAAAAGTGCAATAAAGAGTGTGTACTTTCACAGAATGACGGATAACGAAGGCATGGCAACGGTGAAAAAGATCAAAACGTTTAAAAGAATTCATTATCTTTCCTTCAAAATAAGACAATCAATAATACAGGCTATCTATAAATTCTTCCAATAAATAAGGGAATGAATGGATGTGTATAGCAGTCAGCCCTATTGCATAAGCTTTTTCTATCTCCAGATTAAACCTTTTTATATGCATCTATTCTATCTCCATAGCCTTTGGAGTTATCTCCATAAGCTTTGGAGTTATCTCCCAAGACTATGGAGTTAACTCCAAAGGCTTGCGGAGATAGAACAAACAGGAAGAAAACCCTTAACCATACAGCAAGAAATGTTTAGGGATGCGGATAAGATATTTTAAGGATGAATCTGATTTTAAAACCACACAATTCCTTACGGATGAAAAAACTCCCCAATGTCCTTCTTTAAAAAAGTGAAACAATATATGACAGGAAGATATACATCTGACTATACATACAGGACAGAAATATGAAGTGAGAGCATATATGCACCCAAACTTTTTATGAAAATACAGGCACTCTTGAGAAATCGCAAGCGGCTGCATAAATGAAATTAAGAGAACAACCTAAAATTCCTGAAAAACGTAGTAAAGGCCGCCCTTTTATTAAATCTTCCCAAAGCCATAGATACCCCCCACAAACCACATATATTATAATGTTTATGCAATGAAATACGAAGGATGGTATGGATATAGCATTGCAATGCACTAATCAGCTCCGGATCATCCACATAATCGGAAAACATATTCCTCATCCATCTCAAGAAAAGAATAGTAGCGTGCAATTTATCTTTGTCATGACCGGCAGAGTTACTGATGTTTGCACCTTCAACATTCCTCCAACATACAGGCTGCCCCGGCAAAGAAATAACACCCCCCGCATGACGGGCAAAAGCAGCCCACGTAGCATCATCCGAACACCAAGCCATAGGAAAATGAACAAAACCACCTGCCGACTGCCATATCTCCCGACTGAACACGTACTCTACGGCAGCCGAATCTATCTTTCCCTGTAACTTATCTAGCAGCAGCCGGTAACAAGACACACTTCCTTCTTCCAAAGGACGATTGGCACGTATCCGCTTGTTTTCACCATCAATGACAGCTAATGGAAAACGAAAGAAATATCCTCGCTGATGGTGTGGGCGCGACAAAGCCTCCATGACACGTTCCACACCATCAGCCGGCATCAAATCATCATCCGAGAAAAGCCAGATAAACGGCTCTGCAGACAGCTGGATACACCTCTCCCAATGGGCCACCAAATCTTTGCCCCCCATATTTTCGCTAAAGCGATGATACACCAGATTTACCTTATTCTGATAAGATTCCACAATCTTATCCAATCTTTCAGGACTTGCATCATCACCTATATATAACACGAACTCATCTTTATGGGCCTGAACTGCAATTGAGTCGAGCGTTTCCTTAAGGAAACGCCCCTTGTAGGCGGGAATAACAATTGCCAATTTCTTTATTTGCTCCACTTTACAAAGACTGCATATCGTTCAACTTCTTGTAATATCCATTCAAGGCTATCAGTTCATCGTGAGTTCCTCTTTCTACAATGTCGCCTTCATAAAGTACACAAATTTCATCGGCATTCTTAATGGTACTCAATCTATGTGCGATAGCGATAGTAGTACGCGATTTCATCAAACGCTCCAACGCTTCCTGAACCAAACGCTCGGACTCTGTGTCAAGAGCCGAAGTAGCCTCATCTAATATAAGGATAGGAGGATTTTTCAAAATTGCACGGGCTATACTGACACGCTGACGCTGACCACCGGACAAACGCCCTCCACGATCACCAATCATCGTGTCATATCCTTTTTCCGTTTCCATAATGAAATCATGTGCATTCGCTATCTTGGCAGCTTCTATTACTTGCTCCATAGTGGCATTCTCTACACCAAAAGTAATATTGTTATAGAAGGTGTCATTAAACAGAATAGCTTCCTGATTTACATTACCAATCAGAGAACGTAAACTGTGGATGGATACATCTTTCACATTCTTGCCGTCAATCAGCAATGCACCCTCCGATACATCGTGATAACGCGGTACCAAGTCCACTAAAGTAGACTTTCCGGAACCGGACTGACCCACCAGTGCAATCGTTTTTCCTTTAGGAACAGTCAGATTGATATGGTTCAAGACCGGACGCCCTTCTACATAGCTGAAACTTACATTTTTAAACTCTAACTTATCTGTGAAAGCGTCCAATGGCAAAGGCTGCTCCGGCTCTACGATATGATTTTCCGCTTTCAATATCATATCAATTCGCTCCATACTGGCCAATCCCTGCGGAATATTATAAAATGCTCTTGAAAATTCTTTCAAAGGATTGATGATACTATAAAGGATAATCAGATAAAATATGAAAGTAGCCGCATCCATCGGAGCATAGTTTGTATTTAAGATTAAAGCACCGCCAAACAACAGCACGGTCACAATCACACAAGTGCCTAAAAACTCACTCATGGGGTGGGCTGAACTTTGCCGGATAATCATCTCGTTCATTGCATCGCGGAAGTCATTGTTTGTTTTAGAGAACCGGGCAGACATTTTGCTTTCGGCTATAAACGCTTTGATAACCCTTAAACCTCCTAATGTTTCATCCAATTGGGACATAATATCTCCCCATTGCGCCTGTGCTGTAGAGGACTGTCTTTTCAGCTTCCGGCTGACAACCCCCATTATCCAACCTGTCAGAGGTAAAATAAAGATAACAAAAAGCGTCATTTGCCAACTTACCGAAAACAGAGTGACAAAACAAACCAAAAGAGCGATAGGATTACGGATAAGCATATCGATGGAACTGGTCAACGAGTTCTCCACCACCGTAACATCCGCACTCATACGGGCTATGATATCTCCTTTACGTTCTTCTGAGAAAAAACTCAAAGGAAGACTTAACACTTTATTATAAACCTGAATACGGATATCCCGGACAATACCTGTACGCAAAGGTACCATGACAGCCGCAGAAGCAAAATAACCGGCAGTTTTCAACATAGTCATAAAGATAAGTATTCCTCCCATCATGGCAAGTGTATAGAACGCACCATTTGTCGCCACAAAATTGCTCACAAAGTAATAGGCATTATTTATGAGTACATCCTTATCCAAATTATGAATATCCATAGGAATGTACTCATAAGACTTGGTATCAATTTTGAACAGAATGTTCAAAATTGGCACAATCGCCATGAACGAAAACACATTAAGCCATTGCGACAGAAAGTTCAGTATCAATGCCCATGTCAAATATTTGCGGTATGGAAGAATATACCGCTTCAACAAACTAAAGAACTGTTTCAGCATAATTATCAATTATATATAATGCCGCAAAGGTAACAAAAAAGAAATAATCACCCAAGATTACCCCACTTTATCCCCTAATATTTGTTCATACACGGCAAGCCTTCTTTCCTGCATCTGTCCGGGGTTATATACTTGCCGCAAACTGTCTTCCGCATGGGTAACCAACTGTCTCTGCAACTGCGGATTACTTGACAAGGCTATGACAGCTTCTGCAAATCCGGCAGGGTCATCAACAATCAAGCAATCTTCACCATCCTTAAAATCAATGCCTTCCACACCCTTTGCCGTCGTTACAAAAGGAACTTTTGACAATACAGCATCTAATATTTTCATACGCATACCACTACCGATACGTATTGGAACAACAGCAACACTGCCTTTTAAAAAAGAGCCCAGATCTTCCACATAGCCTGCCAGCTTCAATTCCGGGTATTCGGACTGCAAACGATTGATACACTCTCCACGCCATTTACCAATTACTTGCAATGTAAACGAAAAATGACGTTTACGCAGATGCGGAATCACTTCGTGACAGAACCATGCCACGGCATCCAGATTGGGAAAATGATCCTCACTTCCCACAAAAGTCAGGCGTCCGCTTTGGACCGGAACAAAAGGCTGTTCCAGCCTGTCACCCACTTGCACCACAGCCGGAGAAGTGTAGATATGGTCTTTCCGTCCTATGAAGTCCTCCATAATTTTACGGTCTACTTCAGTCAGAACAATAACATCTTTATATTTCAATAATGCACTGCGCTCAAAATCCTTTGCTATATGAAACAACATCCTGTCACCGGCAGTCTGTTCCCTGAACAAAGTAATCTCCTTTTCATTACGGATGTAGCGGAGTTCATGATGCACAAAAATAGTCTGTACATTTTCAGGCAACAAGAATCCCAATGACAACAGTTCATAAAACTCTACTTGAATAATATCAAAACCTGAATGAGCCACCTGAGAAACATACTCCACATACCCCTGGTCTAGCGGCTGGAAACAAGAGCTGAACAAAGTACTCTTTCCCCGTACTAAATCCACAACTTCGCCCGTTTCATCCGTCCATATCTGTTGCCGGTTCATTTTACGGGTTACAGACGCATGTATCTTTTGCAGCCATTTATAATAAAAAGGATGTTTAATTTTGGGTAATCTGACAGTTTTAGTTTTAGGAGTATAAATAAAGAAATCCACATTATCCCAAATTTTCTTCAATGACTCTACATCTTGCATACGTCTCCCTGTTTCAGGATAAAGCAATACAGATACGGCCATCTTATGACGCAGATATTCCACCATATTAAAGAAAGCTTGATTACCGCCCGAATCCAGCGGATAAGGAATGTACGGAATAATAAAAAGAATTTTCTTTCTCATACTAATTGAATTTAAACAATAGTCTAATGTCTAATTTAATTTTTAGTTTAATACAGCAAATGCTATGTAGTGTATAATGCAAAGGTACAAGAAAGACTGCATACTAAAATGTTAATTATCGTTTCTTTTTAAAAGTTCAACAAAATTCCTGTTTTTTGAAAAAAAAAACAAAGAAGCAACTTGTTTATTTACCTGTATAACATTACATTTGTAGAAATAAAACAAGAACTAACTTAACAATAAAGCATGAATGCACTTCCCTTGGTCAGTGTAGTGGTACCTAATTATAATTATAAACGATACCTCAATCTACGAATTCAGAGTATTCTGCAACAGACCTATCAGAATATCGAACTGATTTTACTTGATGATGCCTCAACAGACGGTAGCGAAGAGGTATTATCGGACTATCAAGACCATGCCAAAGTGAGCCATATTCTATTAAACGAACACAACACCGGAAATCCATTTAAACAATGGTTTAAAGGCATGCAATTAGCCAAAGGAAAATATATATGGATAGCCGAAGCCGATGACTTGTGTGAGCTTACTTTTTTAGAGAAAGTAGTTCCTTTAATGGAGAAATACCAACAAGCCGCCGTATGCTTTGCCGGTTCCAAGTATATTGATAAAGACGGTAATGTGCTGAGTTACGACATGAACAAATGGAAATCTGCCATACCTCCATACGCCGTATTCAATGGGAAGACTTATGCCGAACATAACCTTTACTGGCGCAGCTATATAGCCAATGCAAGCTCGGCCATTTTCAGAAAAAGCATGGTAAATGCCCAAAATATGGAACAATGCCTGCAAATGCGCTACAGCGGCGACTGGCTGTTCTGGTTTTATATGGCAATGCAAGGAGACATTATAGAAAGATATGAAGTACTGAACTACTTCAGACAACATAACCAGAAAGTTACCGTCAAAGCTGAAAACAACGGAGGGGGTAAGAGCGAAGATATTGAGATAGTACGCATTATGGAACAACACCTTACCCACCTGAGCAGATACAAACGGTGCATACGAAGGGGAATGCTTTACAACCGCATTGCCAAACTAAGCACAACAGACCGGGTAAAACTGCAATTATGGGAACTCCTCCGGCAGAAATTAAACGGAACGCGGAAAGACGGACGTCTGGAGCGCCTCAACCGGATAGCACGGCTATTCTGTCCTTTTGTTCTGACTATGAAAAGAGACCGCCTTACTCCTTCCCGAGAAATAGGATAAGAAACGGAAACTGCTTGCCCATATTTTCGGGCGGACTCACATGTCTGCCCCTAAAGTGAACAAATTGGCAGTCAATTTTACTTTTGGCATACCCTCTTTTGATATTTCTAAAATTCTGTTTACCTTTGTTGTCAATCATCCGGATTGATTCAAACAAATGCAAACTTTACTAAAACAAATGAAATATCTCCGTTCACTCATGCAGCAATCTGTAACAGCATGTAAGAATCAGGCTAAGCTTATCCAACAGTTTACTCTTTCTTTACTTTACTTATTAATCATACATATAGTTGCTTTACTTTTTTTCTTCCTGTTCCGGCTTGTCCTGTTCACCTCAATAGATTATCAGTTTCCTCCCGATATACAAAACAACTTTCTCATGCAAGCCACTGCATTTATAAAAGGGCTATGGTTTGACAATGTTATAGCTTGCTACATATTGCTGTTACCATTAGTCATTTTATGGATAACCGCTCTCTGCAACTATCACTCCAAGTGGGTATTCAGATTTATCTCTATCTTTTTCATTCTATTTTATTCACTGTCGTTCATTATTTCGGCAGCCAACATCCCTTATTTCTCTTATTTTTTTAAGACAATCAATTCTTCCATTTACAATTGGTTCGGATATGGAGCCACTACTGCCGGAATGGTATTGGGTGAGACATCATTCTATTTCCCTATTTTTCTAGGACTGATATCTATTCTTCTGCTGTCAGGAAGTGTACTACGGTTATCTTCTTATTTCTATCATCTCATCAATTCGAAATCTACTTCCATCAGCCCGATAAACCGCCTATGTATATTCGCCGCCGGTGCTGTTTGTATAGGACTTTGTCTATTCGGAATACGGGGACGCATGGGATATAACCCCATCAGGGTAAGTCAAGCATACTATTGCACCGATCCATTCCTGAATCAGCTAGGGGTTAATCCTGTCTTTAATCTACTTACCAGCACACTGGATGATAACCGTAAGGAAAACCGCTATCTTCACCTGATGCCGGAACAGGAGGCAATAACCAATATGCAAAGTATATTGCAAAGAAAAGGAATAGAAGGCATCTCCCCCATTGCACGTGAAGTGAAATGCACAGCCGTCCCTACACAAAAGAATGTTGTTCTTATTTTCATGGAATCGATGTCGGCCAACTTGATGGAGCATTTCGGATCTACCAAAAAACTGACTCCTTTCCTAGACAGCCTTTATCTGGAATCTCTCAGTTTTGACCATTTTTATTCAGCGGGCATACATACCAACCACGGAATGTATGCCACCCTCTACTCTTTCCCTGCCATCATGAAACGGAATGCCATGAAAGGAGCAGTGGTACCTGTCTATTCGGGGTTGCCCACCGTATTAAAGGATAATGGCTATCGGAACCTGTTCTTCATGACGCACGAATCACAATACGATAATATGAACGCTTTTCTCCGCACTAACGGATTTGATGAAATATATGCACAAGAAAACTACCCAAAGGATAAAGTCGTTAACAGCTTTGGTGTACAAGACGATTTCCTATATCAATATGCCTTGCCCATTCTGAACAAAAGAGCAGAAGAAAGACAACCTTTCTTTACCGTATTGCTTTCTATCAGCAACCATCCCTCGTATGTGATACCTGACTATTTCAAACCACACAGCACAAAGCTTGAAGATCAGATTGTGGAATACGCGGACTGGGCCATCCGGCAATTCATGCAAGAAGCACGCAAACAACCTTGGTTTGAAAATACAATCTTTGTTTTGCTGGGTGACCATGGGAAATTGGTAGGAAGTCCGGACTGTGAAATACCACAATCCTACAACCATGTTCCACTAATGATTTACGGAAAAGGCATCAAGCCCGAAATCAGACAAGAGCCGGGCGGCCAGACTGATGTGGCACCGACTTTACTCGGACTGCTGAACATGAGTTATACCCAAAACGACTTCGGCATAAATTTGTTAACAGAACAACGCCCATAAGAAGCAAGGAAACGCCTTGCAACTTGTAACAGGGGAGGACAGTACATTCTACGTGATGAAAAAATACTGTTTCTCCACATTGCAGAGTGCAGAGTATCTGGTAAAAGAGCACAAGACTGTCAATAAAGCTACCGGACAATAAGGTGGGACGGGTTTCACCGCCTTGCCTTCCTTAACGGTCATACCCCAACTTCTCCTCGTTATAATCAGAGGCTATGTAGGTAGGACGGCCTTTGGTTTCCTTGAAAATGCGCCCCACGTACTCTCCTATAATTCCCAAAGAGAAAAGCTGGATGCCACCTAAAAAGAGCATGACAATGATCAAAGTGGGGAAGCCGGCCGTTTCATCACCATAAAGCACGGTCTTTATCAGAAAATAAATGGCATAAATAAAACTGGAGATTGAACAGAGCACTCCGCATACCGTGGCGATGCGCAAAGGGGCGATAGAGAAAGAGGTTATCCCTTCGACAGCCAGATTCAACAGCTTGAGAAAGTTCCAGGAGGAATGGCCCATCAGCCTGTCTCCGCGATCAAACTCAATGCTTTTCTTCTGATAGCCTATCCAGCAAAACAATCCTTTTGTATAACGCTCGCATTCGCGCAGACGACGCAACGTGAGCACACAACGACGGTCCAGAAGCCTGAAATCGCCCACATTGGGCAAAATATCAATACGGCTCATCCGCTGAAGTATACCATAAAAAGCCAGAGAGAACTGACGACGCAACCAGCTTTCCTCGCCACGGGTACGCCGTTTGGCATAAATGTCATCATATCCTTCTTCCCAATATTCCAGCATCTGGTCTACCAGTTCCGGAGGGTCCTGCAAATCAGCATCCATCACAACGCAGCAATCGCCGGTGGCGTAATCAAAACCCGCCAGCATGGCTACCTCTTTACCAAAGTTACGCGAAAGGTTGACATAATTCACCCGCTTGTCCTGCTGCCTCAGCCGGCGGAGGCATTCCAGCGTAGTGTCGCTGCTGCCATCATTGACAAACAGGATTTCCCACTCATAAACGGCATTGCGGTTGACAAGCTCTATCAAACGTTGATACAGAGTGGGCAGCATCGCTTCCTCATTATATACCGGAATCAAAAGAGTCACTTTCTTCATATCATTCTTCACTATCATAAAGACTCCTCAAAGATATTACTTTTGTTTGAAAACAAACCTCACTAATAAAAAATTTACCGGAATGGCAATGAGAAACACTGGGATGGGAGCCAACGGACGGGAAAAACCCAACCGCAGAAAGAGATTCAACAATCCGATATGTATCAGATAATTTGTCAGATGTGCCCCCCCGAAGCCAAAAGCTTTCTTCCAGGAAGGAGGCTGCCCGAAAGTAAAATAAGCCGTAAGATAAAAGTTGGCAACAAAACTCAGCACATATCCCAAGGTATAGGCTACATTGACCTGAATGAATTTTTGCAAGACAAAATAAATGCCATAGTGCAGCCCTGTAGCAAAAAGGCCTACCATTACAAATCGCAGGAACTCGGGTATCTGTTTCAGTTTATTCATTTTCATTGATTTAAAATGCAAAGTTAGGTATTACTAAAGAATTATTCGTACTTTTGCGACAGTAAATATAAAAGACCGAAAAATATATGTCAGACAAGAAAAAAGCATTTTGGTTCATAGCCTTACTAAGCACACTTGTAATAATCCCCTTTTTGGGAGAAACTATTTTTTACTCTAAAGGGGAACCGCGCGAAGCAATTGTGGCATACTCGATGTTGGAAAGCGGCAACTGGATATTGCCTTTGAACTACGGAACAGACATCGCCTATAAACCTCCTTTCCTGTATTGGTCTATTGCAGCTATTTCCGCCATTTTCGGAGGGGTGAGCGAATTCTCGTCCCGTCTGCCGTCCGCTATCGCTTTTCTAGCTATGCAGTTCGTGTTTTTCGGATTCGTAGCCCGCTATAAGGATACAAAGACAGCAGTCATTACCTCCCTTTTACTGCTCACTTCATTCGAAGTGCACCGGGCGGCGGTGGCTTGCAGGCTGGATATGCTACAGGTTTCCTTCATCGTCATCTCACTTTGCTTACTATTTCGCTGGGACGAAAAAGGCTGCAAGGGAATACCTTGGACGGCTGTCGTGCTGATGGCATGCGGCACGCTGACCAAAGGACCTGTGGGTTCTATATTCCCCTGTATGTGTATCGGTATTTACCAGCTGATACGGGGACGCTCATTCGGCAAGACTTTCCTTTCCTTATTCGGAATCGGGCTGCTTTCCCTTATTCCATTGGGAATCTGGTTTTATGCGGCCTGGCTACAGGGAGGACAGCCGTTTATGGACCTGATGCTGGAGGAAAACACCGGACGCTTTGTCGGCAAAATGTCATACCCGTCGCATCACAACCCTTTATGGTATAACTTCCTGACCATTATATGGGGGTGGACACCTTGGACATTGGTCTTGCTTATCTCACTATTCGGACTGAAATGGAATGAAATGCACCTGCTGCCCGCAGGAAACTCTTTCACCGGACGCATCAGGAAGGTTTGGGATAACATTCGCTCACAATCCCCCATACAGCTGTTTATCTGGATAGTGATTATCGCTATTTTTGTCTTCTATTGTATTCCTAAAAGCAAACGCAGCGTCTATTTGTTGCCTATCTATCCATTTATGGCTGTACTGATTGCCCAGTATCTGGAGGCGTTAATGCAAAAAGGGGCGAAAGTGTTCAAAATATCGGCTTATATCTTTGCCTCGCTCTGTTTGTTACTCACCGCGGTGTTTTTTGCTGTACGCTGTCAGATGATACCGGACAGCATATGGGGCAACGGACGTCATGCTGCCGAAAACATAGCGTTTATGCAAGCTTTGGAAAGCACGTCCTTTTCTATTTCCAAATGGCTGATTATAGTATTGCCGGTAGTGGCTGCCATCTGTACATTAAGGCTGGTTATCAAAAAAAGTAGTACGGGGTCACTCCTCTATGGAATCACCGGTTGTGTTCTTTGCCTGTTTGTCGCTTTAGACGGGGTATATCAGCCAACAATACTAGCTGTAAAATCCGATAAGCATCTGGCAGAGGATATCAGAAAACAGGTGCCTGAAGGAGTCGTTTATTCATATACAGACAGAATGATACGGTTTTATTGTACAAATTATTATATGAATAACCAAATGCGGAATTTCACACTGGAAAATCCGCAAGAAGGGTATGTCATACTTTCTGCAAATGCACAAGAGGAGTTTTTAAAGAATTACAATGCAAAGTATCAGCTGGAAGAGGTCTTCCATACAGATTACAGAAGTTGCGACTTACGCAATACGGTAATCATGTACAAGTTCAACGAGAAACGGAAATAGTTATATCCGGCAGATTCTGCACCGATTGAGACGCGGACTATATGAATTCCATACTGATTCATATAGTCCGCGTCCAAGTTTTACTATCTGTTCCCTAAATCATCATAAACGGTTTGCAATATCGCCTTACCCTTATCCAGACGGGATTCGTCAGCTTCAGGCTCATCAAAAAGAATACTGCCGGAATTATTATCAAACACCGTCACCCCTGTACTGTCTCTGAATGAGAACCCATTATTGAAACTATAAAAGGCAAAAGGATACTTATAATCACTTCCCAATACATTACGGCTAAACGTAAATGCAGTATGTTCCAACCCAAGCTGCCCCAACAAAGTGGCTGCCAAATCGGTCTGATTCATAATCTTGTCCACCTGCATAGGCTGTTTTACCGCTCCACCTAACCATAACAAGGGAATATGATAAAAACGAGGCATCGCATTAGACCCCTCACGCGGGTAATAGAAACCATGATCGGGAAGGCAGATAACTAAAAGATCTTTCCATGCGGGAGTCTGCTTCAACCGGTCAACAAACTTACCCAGACATTCATCTGTATAAGCAAAGGCATTGGGAATTTTATCTTCCAGCCGGTGATAAGGAACTTCGAAAGGTTCATGACTGCTAAGTGTCAGAAACGCAGTATGCCAAGGCCCTTCTTCCTTCCGGTTTCTTAACTGATTATATAAATATTCAAAAGTAATATCATCATTCACTCCCCAGGCATTACTGGTCTGTTCGGCCAATGAGAAATCTGTATTGGCTGTAAGACGCTGATAACCGGTACTCAGCAGATAACTCTTCATATTGGTAAAGTTGATATCACCTCCATACAGGAAATCTGTTTTATAACCCGCCTTGGACAATCCTTCAGCTATAGCAGGCAGCGTACGGCTCTTGGCAGGAATTTTCATTACCGATGCCGTAGGCAATCCAAGGTAACCGCTGAAAGTACAGACTGTTCCACGGTCGGTACGGAAACTATTGGCATAACAGTTTGTAAAAAAGATCCCTTCCTTTGACAGACGGTTAAAATGGGGTGTCACATCAGGAAGACCGCCTAAAGGTTCTACAAAAGCACCTCCAAAACCTTCCATCAAAATAATAAGAATATTGGGACGCTTGGTATTCAGGACTTGAATAATACTATCCCCATCTGTTGTAGGATAAAGTCCGTCAAACAATGCAGCCCGCTTCTCTTCATCAAAGAAATTGAACTCTGATGCAAAATCCTGGGATTTGCCCATAGAAGACAACAAACTGAAATCGGGATTGACCGCCGAATGATTCAAGAAAGGTTCGTTGCTGAAATATACTTGCCCTATATTAGAAGTGGATTCCGTTACACCACCACGTATAATGATGAAAAGCACACCTCCTAATAACAGCATTCCCGCAGTTCCCGCTATCCGTTTCCGGGTGGCGGTCAAAACGGAAGGCGTGATTTTCAGCAAGACCCAACTATTCAGGGCTATGAGTAACAAGATGGCAAGAACCCTCAGCAAGATAAATCCGACGGAAACACTCGCCAAAGCTTCCTTCGGTGAATCGATATAAAGAAAAACAGATGCGTCCAGTTTAAATCCCCAGAATGTGTATAATGCCATATCTACCACAAAAATGATAGAAATAAGCGCGGCAGCCAAAATATAATACCCGTAAAGTATTTTTTTCAAAGGGAATTTCCTAAACCAAATACTTATCAGTACCAACAAGAATGGAAATGCAGTAAGATATCCCGCCGTAGCGGCATCAAGACTGGCGCCATGAATCATTACCTGCATATAATCGGCAAACCCGAATCCTTTTTCAATGGAACCATTATAGAGCATGAATAATGGTTTCTGTAGAATAAATATCAGTAAGACCGTAAAAAAGTACAAGCTGATATAAGCAATCCTCTTTTTCATATCTTCAGTTCTTTATTATTTCCGTCCGAAATCAGCCGGGACCTCTCCCCATCGGTCGGTTTCCCACTTCAATAAAGGTGTGGTATATTTATTTTCTTTCAGCCAAATTTCGGCTCGTTCTATCATTTGAAAAAGTTTCTCCGTCTGAGGAGTCCGCTCTAGTTTAGTTTTACATTTCTTCTGTTTCACCCAGCTCAACGCATTACGGCTGTCCGAGTAAACAGGCATACTGATATTCTTCTGCTTCATCAATGCCAAGGCATGGACAATGGCAAGAAACTCTCCAATATTATTCGTTCCATAAACAGGACCGAAATGAAAAACCTCCTGTCCCGTAAGCAAATAAACGCCCCGATATTCCATCGGTCCGGGATTTCCACTGCAAGCGGCATCCACAGCCAGGCAGTTCATATCAAAGTTCTCGGGAAGTTGTTTAGGAGTATCTTCTTTTTTAACAGCATTCTTGCCTATATAATGAAAAGCGGAAGAAGCCAAGGCGTGTTCCGCCTCCTCTTTGGTCTCGAATGACTTGTATTGTGCGCCATCATAACCTTTTATCTGTAGCTGGCAGTCAGTCCAGGAGTCATAAACTCCCGGATTGACACCTTTCCATACTACATAATATTTCTGTTTCTTTGCCATTTACATACGTTCAGGCACTTCAATACCCAGCAAGCCCATTGCTGTCTTCACAATCTTGCCCACATTGGCACTCAATGCCAGACGGAAGACTTTCAACGCTTCGTTTTCTTCACGCAGAATACTGAAATCATGATAGAACTGGTTGTATTCTTTCACCAAATCGTATGCATAGTTTGCTATAATGGAAGGATTATAGTCTGAGCCTGCCTGCTTGACAACCGATTTAAAATCAGCCAGCATCTGAATCAAACCTTCTTCTTTTGCGCTCAGTTCCAAACCTGCTGGAATGATTTCGGGAATAACGATACCTGCTTCAGCCGCTTTGCGTAATACAGACTGGATACGGGCATACGTATACTGAATGAAAGGTCCTGTATTGCCATTGAAATCTATCGATTCTTTCGGGTTGAAAGTCATATTCTTACGTGCGTCCACCTTCAGGATAAAATATTTCAAAGCACCCAAACCAACAATACGGGCAATATTGTCGGCTTCTTCTTGGGTCAGACCGTCCAATTTACCTAATTCAGCAGAAGTTTCCTTAGCAGTTTCAATCATTGCTTCCATCAAATCATCCGCATCCACTACTGTACCTTCACGACTTTTCATTTTGCCCTCGGGCAGCTCTACCATACCGTATGAGAAATGAACCAATCCTTTGCCCCATTCAAAACCCAATTTGTCGAGCAAGATAGAAAGTACCTGGAAATGATAGTTTTGTTCATTACCCACTACATAAATCATCTTGTTGATGGGGTAATCCTGAAAACGTAATTTGGCAGTACCGATATCCTGGGTCATATAAACAGAAGTACCGTCACCGCGAAGAAGCAACTTATGGTCCAGTCCTTCGGCAGTCAAATCAGCCCATACAGAGTTATCCTCTTTCCGGTAGAAGAAACCTTTTTCCAGTCCTTCCATCACTTTCTCCTTACCTTCCAGATAGGTATTCGATTCATAATAAATTTTATCGAAACTAACTCCCATCATCTTATACGTTTCATCGAATCCGGCATATACCCAGTCATTCATCTTCTTCCACAAGGCACGGATCTCAGGGTCATTCGCCTCCCACTTACGGAGCATCTCGCGAGCTTCCAGCATCAGAGGAGAGTTTGCCTCTGCCTTAGCCTTAGCTTCTTCTTCATTCAAGCCTTCAGCCTGGTACTGAGCTGTCAGTTCCTTTACCTCAGCCTTGTAATGCTTGTCAAAAGCTACATAATAGTCACCAATCAAATGGTCCCCCTTCTTACCCGATGATTCAGGTGTTTCACCGTTACCATATTTCAACCAGGCCAGCATGGACTTACAGATATGGATACCACGGTCATTCACAATATTGGTCTTGACCACCTTATTGCCATTTGCCGCCATGACATTTGCCAAGGCATTTCCCAACAGGTTGTTACGGACGTGACCCAGATGAAGCGGCTTGTTTGTATTGGGAGAAGAATACTCAATCATCACCAACGGAGAGTTTTCCGTAGCCTTTTCAATACCGTATTCGGGAGCAGCCTGAATAGAATTCAAAAGTTCAATCCAACAATCCGAAGCAATTGTCAAATTAAGAAAGCCCTTCACTGCATTGTAGGCTGAAACCAATTCGGGAGCATGCTCTTTCAGGTATCCGCCTATTTCCTGTGCGGTCTGTTCAGGCCCCTTCTTAGACATTTTCAGAAAAGGGAAAACAACCAAAGTAAGATGTCCTTCAAACTCTTTCTTAGTCTTTTGCAGTTGTACCATTTTTCCGGGTACATCCTGTCCGTACAACGTTTTGATAGCGCTGATAATGGACGTGGTGAGTTTTTCTTCTATATTCATAATATGTACGTACACTTATTTGTTATTGGATTGCAAAGATAGACATTTTAGGCGAAATCCTTCCTATCTTACCTTAATTTACTATATCTCCTCTCTGCAAACGATACTTTTCCGACTGAAAAACGAATAGCCCACAAACGAATAAACATACAACAAGCAATAAAATATGTCTAAAAAATATTTTTATTCATTTTGATATTCAAGTAGATTTACTGT
>CAPAOL010000004.1:0-16070 GCA_948579315.1 uncultured Phocaeicola sp. | reverse complement strand
TTACTGTTGAAATCAAATTAAACAAATCAATACACAGGAATGCGATAAACAAATAGATTTGATCTATCCGCCCAATATTTAAATAAGACAATTCCTATTTTAACTACGTTAATAAAATTCCGTATAGTTTTGACTTTCAACAGGTTCACCATGAAAAAAAATATTAAAATATATTATCCTATTTAAATCAAAATACATATATTTGCGATTGTTATTGAATATCACAATTATAAAATACACAAGCAAAAAGAGACCCTAATGAGGTTTGGATGGCCATAAAACCACTATTAGGAAATATGATAATGATAAAAAAGGTAGCATCACAATTTTAGAAAGAGAGTTCAATATATAATGCCTGAAAAATGGCAATGTACAAACCCCTAATAAAAGCCAAGTTTATATGAACAGATTTTCTTCATTATTATGTAGCTTGCTATTCTGCATGATTACATATGCACAGGAAATTACAGTAACTGGTAAAGTCACCGCAGGAGGCGAAGAGATGCCTGGTGTCACAGTAGCTGTAAAAGGACAAACTCGCGGTACCATCACTTCCATTGATGGCAGCTATCAGATTCAGGTTAATGGTAACGAAAGCCTGATCTTCTCTTTTGTAGGTTATGAAACAGTAACCATACCGGTAAACAGACGCAAAGTGATTAACGTAGAATTAAAGGAAGCAGCCCAAATGGTAGATGAGGTAGTGATAACCGTTCCTTACGGTACTGCCAAAAAATCCACATTTACAGGGTCTGCAAGCTATATTGCCGCCGGTACTATTGAAAAAGCACAGGTCAGTAGTGTATCAAAAGCACTGCAAGGAACTGTAGCTGGCTTACAGTCTTTTTCCTCCAGCGGTCAACCCGGATCAGACGCAACGATCCTGATTCGTGGAGTTGGTTCTGTAAACGCTTCAACCAATCCCCTCTATGTGGTTGATGGTGTTCCTTACGATGGTGCTCTTTCCTCCATAGCATCTTCAGATATTGCGTCAATCACTGTATTGAAAGATGCAGCTTCCGCTGCATTGTATGGCTCACGTGCAGCAAACGGCGTAATTATGATCACCACCAAACAAGGAAATAAAGATAGCGCACCCACCGTTGAATTATCTGCCAAATATGGTTTTTCAAGCCGTGCACGGGCAGACTACGACCAGTTGAATACAAACCAATATTATGAATTATATTGGGAAGCCATGCGTAACTATCGTATGGACAACGGTTACTCTGCCGAAGAAGCTGCTGTATGGGCATCAAGCAATGTTACAGGCAATCTAGGCATCAATCCTTATGGCAGTGCTTATCCTGAACCAATCGGCCATGACGGAAAACTGGTAGCAGGCGCCAAACCATTATGGGACGACAGCTGGGACGACGCCCTTTCACAAGATGCGCACTATACAGATTTAAATGTACGCGTAAGTGGTGGTAGCAAAACCTCCAAGTACTTTGTTTCAGCAGGTTACATGGATGACCAAGGTGCTTATATCTGCTCTGGTTTCAAACGCTATACTCTTCGCGCCAACGTGACTTCAGATATCCGCAAATGGTTACAGATCGGATTGAACGTATCAGGAACTCATTCTGTTCAAGACTATCCCAAGCAAGATGACTCTACCATTTCCAATGTGGTCATGTTTGCCCGTTCGGTACCATCTTTCTATCCGGTATATCAACGCGATTTGGCAACCGGAGCATACCTGTTGGACGAAAACAATGAACGTATGTTCGATTATGGTGAGTATCGCCCGAACTCGTATGCAAAATATAATCTGCTGGCTTCCATGCCACACGATAAAAGTGAGATAAAACGTGATGCTGCCTCTTTACGTGGTTTTATCCAAATAACTCCGATCAAAGGGCTTGCTTACAAGATGTCTTTGAACATTGACTATAACAACAAAACAAATCATAACTACACCAATCCTACTTACGGTACAGGTTCTATCAGTGGTGGCAGCGTAAGCAAATACAACTACCGCACTACAGGCATGACTTTTAATAATGTCATTAATTATCAACACACGTTCAATGATGTACATGATATCCGTGTGATGGCCGGTCAGGAGTATTATGAATATAACACTTCCAATTTCGGCGGAAGCCGCAGCAAAGTCATCATGGATGGATTTTATGAGCCCGACGCAGCTTCCTCTTTAGGTGATTTTGGCGGAAACAGTGACCAATACAAGCTGTTAAGTTTCTTTGGAAGTGCTGAATACTCGTACAATCAAAAATACTTCTTATCGGCTTCTGTCCGTTCTGACGGTTCTTCCCGTTTCCATCCGGATCATCGTTGGGGTACTTTCTGGTCAGTCGGCGCATCTTGGAAAATCATGCAGGAAGAGTTTATGAAGGACACATCAGACTGGCTATCCAATTTGTCATTGCGTGCCAGCTACGGAGCACAAGGTAATGACCAGGTAGGTTATTATGCGTATCAGGCGCTCTATTCCATACGCAATAACCTCGGTGAATCCGGTTTGCACGCTTATCGTCTGGCAACTCCTAATTTATCATGGGAAACCAATCTAAATACTAATATCGGCTTGGATTTTGGTTTCTGGAACAATCGTCTAAATGGTACAATAGAATATTTTGAACGTCGTTCCAAAGATTTATTATTCTCTAAAGACTTAGTGCCATCTTCAGGCTTCTCAAGTATGGACGAAAATATTGGTGCTATCAAGAATTATGGATGGGAATTCCAAATCTCAGGATATCCTATCATGACTAAAGATTGGAAATGGAAACTTTCTTTTAATGCTACTACCTATAAAAACAAAATAACCTCATTGCCTGCCGAAGAAATGTGGAGTGGCAACAAGAAATGGGTGAAAGGAGGATCGTTATATGACTTCTATTTAGTAGAATGGGCTGGTGTCAATCCTGAAAATGGTAATCCTACGTGGTATCGTTACAATACCAACGGAGAAAAGATAACCACAGAAGACTATTCATCAACCACCCCGGACGACAAAGTAAAATGCGGCAATTCACTACCAGATTGGACCGGCGGTCTTCAATCAGATCTCTCATTCAAGGATTTTACATTATCATTTTTATTCTCTTATTCCATTGGTGGTAAAATCTATAATGGGGATAAAGTTTCATTGATGAGCCAAGGACCTACAGGCACCGGTTGGAGCGTAGATATGTTAGATCGTTGGACTCCTGAAAATCCCTATACCGATGTACCGCGTCTGACTACTTCTCCCAAAAGTTCATGGACAAACTCTTCAAACCGGTTCTTAGTTGACCGTTCATACTTACGTTTGAAGAATATTACATTCTCTTACAATCTGCCGAAGTCATTGCTGAATACATTGACGCTGAAAGATGCAAGCATATTTTTTCAAGCAGAAAATATGCTGACATTAGCCAAACAACAAGGTCTAGACCCAGAGCAAACTTTCGGAGGCTCTACTTACTATCGTTATCCGGCAATGAAAACTATTTCATTCGGTATCAATGTGAAACTTTAATACAGAAAGAAGAATATGAAAACTATTTTAAAATATATATTTTCATTCGCACTGGGAAGTACAATGCTCACTTCCTGCGATTTGGATACAATTCCTACGACTTATGTAGATGCCGGTTCTGTTTTCGGTAAAACAGGAGATGCCGAAAAAGTACTTAATGGTGGCTGGAACTACCTGATGGAAACTTTCAATTCTTACGCCAACCCCGGCTATGGAGCAATGCTACGTGCAAATGACGCAATGGGTTCTGATGTAGTGTTAAATAGCAAATATGGCTTTAGGACACATAATGAGTTTTCTGCAATTTATGGAAAAGGAGGCACAAACACCTTGAGCTGGCTTTTAGCATACCGTGTAATCAACGACTGCAATGGCGTATTAGACAATATTGATGCTGCCGAAGGCACGCAAGCCGACAGAAACCGAATTAAAGGACAAGCATTGGCTTTACGCGGTTTCTTATACCTGCACCTGGCCTCTTGTTATTCCTTTGCTATTGATAAAGACCCGGACGCTGTATGTGCACCTGTCTATACACAGTCCACCGATGAAACAATTGCAGCAGAAGGAAAACCCGCATCAAGTGTCAGTGAAGTATATGCGCAATCCATCAACGATTTAGAAGAAGCATTAGAACTTATTCCCGAAACTTATGTACGTGACGCCAAACACAAAATTGACAATGAAGTTGTCCTAGGTATTCTCTCACGTGCCTGTCTTTATGCTCGTCAATGGGAGAAAGCTAAAACTTACTCGGACAAATTGTTAACTAAAAACAATTATTTAATGACCGAAAGTGAATATAAAGCCGGATTCAATTCTGTAGACAATAAAGAATGGATTTGGGGGCATGCCCAAACCAACGATCAAAGTAATGCCAGTTATCAATTCCATTATTTAGATACTACAACTAAAGGATCATACTATTATAGCTTCAATGTAGACCCTTACTTCCGTGATTTGTTCGAAGATGGTGATTATCGTAAAGAAATGCTGTTCTGGGCCACAGATCCGGGAGCTGACGTCGCATCAGCAGCCTATGTATGGATGCGTAACTCTAAATTCAGATTCCGCGATATCGAAAACCAACTTGGTGATATCGTATTGATGCGCGTTGCCGAAATTTATTTGATAAATGCAGAAGCAAAAGCACATCTGAATGATCCAGATGCAATTAACAAATTAAATGATTTAAAAACAGCCAGAGGGGCAAAAACCATTCATACAAATCTTTCACAACAGGATCTATTGGAAACTATTTGGCTAGAACGCCGCAAAGAATTATGGGGGGAAGGATTCAGTTTGATAGACATTATCCGTAACCAACAGACCGTAGTCCGCAAAGCATATCCCGAAGGTCCCATTGACTATATTTACACTGATGAAAACGGACAAACTCACACCCTGAAGAAAAAGACTCAAGGACATCGTTTCTTCAATTTCCCCGATAAAAGTGCATTCTGTCCAAACAGTAAATATTATTTGTACCGAATTACGGATTCGGAAGAGCTGGCGAACAAAAACCTTTACAAGGATCATCCTAAACTCTCAATTTATACCAAATAACAGCAAACTCTAACAAAGTAAAAACCCGTAGCAAAATGAACTGTTACGGGTTTTTTATTGTTCTCAAACAAATCAAAAGAGAGTATTCATTAATAAATTTATAGTTCCAAAGGATAACTCAAAATAGATTAATGAAACAGCTTTATAATAATCTGTATCATCATGATACCCTACCCTTTCTTACTTTATTCATTGCTACATAAAATAAGAAAAGGGAGCTTCTCTTCGGATTTTAATCATAAGAGATTTAAATTTCAATATCTCTTTAGAAACACATTCTTTCTGTTTTATTTCTTCTTCAAATCCTCAGGAGAAACCAACTTATAAAGCTTGTCACTAGGACGTACCTTATCGGGTACTTTAAAGGATACATGTTGACCTTTTCTTACCACATCCACCGGTTTCAAATCCACACGCGCCTCATCCAACGTCAGAAATACCGCTCCTGTAGTAGGTCCTGTGATCAGAAGCTTATCCCCTACTTTCATCTCAGCAGCTTCCACCAGAAACTCTGCAACGCCAATATTAGAAAAGTACTTGATTCCCTTACCCACATACACCTTACGCTCAGTAGCCTCCGAACCATAGTTCTTACTCCATTCACCCAAACGCTGTCCTAAATAATACCCATTCCAGAATCCCCGATTGAATACGGTCTTCAGCCGTTCATCCCAAGCCTGCTTCTTCTCCTCGGTAAAAGTGCCCTCCAGATAAGAACAAATAGCTTCTTTGTAACATTCCACCACGGTACGTACATACTCAGGTCCTCGGGCACGCCCTTCGATCTTGAAGACACGCACGCCAGCCTCTATCATCTCATCCATAAAATGAATAGTTTTCAAATCTTTAGGAGACATGATGTATTTATTGTCCACCTCCAGTTCAATATCACTCTCTTTATCCTTCACATCGTATGCACGGCGACATATCTGCATACAAGCCCCCCGGTTAGCAGAAGCATTCATCTCATGCAAACTGAGATAACACTTGCCCGACACTGCCATACAGAGTGCCCCGTGGCAGAACATCTCAATACGGACCAATTCTCCATTCGGACCTTTAATTTGTTCCTTCTGGATAGTATCATAAATCACCCGCACCTGCTTCAAATTCAATTCACGTGCCAATACCACTACATCGGCAAAGCGAGCATAAAATTTCAACGCTCCGGCATTACTGATATTTAATTGGGTGGAAAGGTGTACTTCCTGCCCCACCTCGCAACAATAAGCCATTACCGCCACATCCGCAGCAATCACGGCACTGATGCCTGCCTCCTTAGCCGCATCGACAATGGTACGCATCAAAGCAATATCTTCATCATAAATAATGGTATTGATCGTAAGATAGCTCTTGATTCCATGTTTATCACAGATCTGTGCTATCTCGCGTAAATCATTGACAGTAAATGTACTGGCAGAACGTGCACGCATATTCAGACTCTCAATTCCGAAGTAAATAGAATCCGCACCTGCCTGTATGGCTGCCGCCAGCGACTCACGTGAACCTACAGGAGCCATTATTTCAAAGTCTTTTATAGAAGCTTTCATTATTCTTTTGATTAATATATGTGCAAAGGTAGGCTTTTTTCCGTATTTTTGCAGCCTGATTTCACCACAGATTACACAGATTCACACAGATTATAAATTAATACTCAAATGAATCTGACTTTTCTGTAACCCAAAGATAAACATACAACAATGAAGATTAGAAATATAGACCTGGGCAGATACCCTATTTTCCTGGCTCCGATGGAAGATGTAACAGACCCCGCTTTTCGCCTGATGTGCAAGAAGTTCGGTGCTGATATGGTATATACCGAATTTGTATCGGCAGATGCATTGATACGCTCGGTAGGTAAAACGATGCAGAAGCTGAATATCAACGATGAGGAACGCCCCGTAGCCATACAGATTTACGGCAGAGACACGGAAACAATGGTAGAAGCGGCGAAAATAGTGGAAGAGGCGCATCCTGACATCCTGGATATTAATTTTGGCTGTCCTGTAAAACGCGTTGCCGGTAAAGGAGCCGGTGCAGGTATGCTGCAAAATATCCCGCTGATGTTGGAAATTACCCGTGCTGTTGTGGACACTGTAAAAATTCCCGTTACTGTAAAAACACGTCTAGGCTGGGACAATGAGCATAAAATTATAGTAGATTTGGCAGAACAATTACAAGATTGCGGCATTGAAGCACTGACCATTCATGGACGCACCCGTGCACAAATGTACACTGGTGAAGCGGACTGGAGTTTAATAGGTGAAGTAAAAAAGAATCCTCGTATGCATATACCTATCATTGGAAACGGGGATATAACTACGCCACAACGTGCCAAAGAGTGTTTTGACCAGTATGGAGTAGACGCTATTATGATTGGCCGAGCCAGCTTTGGACGCCCGTGGATATTCAAGGAAGTAAAACATTATATAGAAACCGGTAAGGAACTCCCTGCCCTTTCTTTTGAGTGGCGGCTGAATGTACTCCGTCAGGAAGTGTTGGACAGTGTGAATCTGCTTGACGAACGCCGCGGTATTCTTCATGTACGCCGCCATCTGGCTGCTTCTCCCTTATTTAAAGGCATCCCCAACTTTAAAGAGACACGTATCGCCATGCTCCGTGCCGAAACCGTGAAAGAACTTTTCAGTATCTTGGATTATATCAGGGGGAATTACGGAATGAATTCTTAATGCTACAATGTGCTAATATGCTAATGTGCCAATTGCCATGCGGAATACAGCACAGCCAATTGGCACATTAATATATTGTAGCATTAACACATTATCTATTCCATTTTACGCAAACCTCTTTTGGGAGAGAAATCAATATCTTTAGGATTACCTTTATAAGCCACCTCACCACTACTGGATGCTTTCGCAGTCAGCGAACCGGTCACATAACATTCCACATCACCAGAGGAACTGGCACTGGCAGTTACATTGACCGCCTTCATACCTTTTGCCTTTACATCCCCACTACTACTGGCTCTGTAAGAAGCGTTCTCACAAATACCTGCCAAAATCACATCTCCGGAAGAGCTGGCATCAGCAGATACATCAGCAGCGTTCAGATTCTTGATAGATACATCACCCGAACTACTGGCATCAGCAGAGAAATTCGTACAAGATACCTTTTCCAGAATCACATCACCCGAACTATTAGCGGTAGCCGCAAAATCATCACAAGAAATAGTGCTTCCTGTTACATCACCGCTACTGCTAGCCTTAACAGTAACTTTCCCACTCGTTTTCAGTCCATTCTTTATAATAATATCACCGGAACTGGAAGCTTTCAAGCTGTTCACAGCCGGAGCAGAAACTCTTACTTCCTTTTTATGTTTTCCGTTTATTGAAAAATTGTTTCTTGGTGATTTAAAACCAACCTTAAGTACTCCACCCTCTACACGGACATCAATATAGTTCACCAAATTGTCCGGAGCATATATTTCCACATCCTGCCCACCGGAACTTTGAGTATAGATTACATCCACCGAAGAACTGGTAGAGATAGCATTAAAACTACCCACATTCACTTTTTTGGTAACATAGTTCTTACTAGGAGTTATTCTCTCTGCACATGCTGTGGCAGACACTAACATAAGGGTCACCGCCATTAAAGTTGATACTAATTTTCTCATACTATTTTTGTTTTATTCATTAGACGTTATTTCTATGCCAAACGTTGCAACGTTTAGCCATTATTTTTAAAGCAATATTCATGCCAGCAACATTTATCACTGAAAATCAACAAGGTATAAACAAAACAGGGTGTCCGAAAATGGACACCCTGTACGCTTTTATATACTTTTTAAAACTATTTCAGCACAAGTTGGAAGACTACAGAAGCAAACCAACGCTTATACATATAAGTAGCCACAATATAAATACATACCGCCGAAATCCAGCCGGCAATAACATCCACCAAATAATGCGCCTGAATATAGACCGTAGCACAGCATAGAAGTACGTAGAACGGTGCCAAGAAATAACATAGTTTCTTATTAACGCGATAGGCCATAATCATCACAATGGTAGATATACCGACATGCGAACTAGGAAAAGCAGCAGTAGGGCGTTCCCCCACTTCCTGTGAGGCCTCTACCAAATTAAAGAAGAAACCATGATCAAAACCGGGACCGGGCAGCAGAATATCATTATTATTGAAATAATCACCGATAGCAGGGAAATGCTGCGCCATCACATTGTCCATTCCGATAGCAGGGAAATAGAATTGCGGACCGGCAACCGGAACCAATATATAAATAAGATAATAGATAAAAAACGAAGTGACCAGCACAAAAGAAACCTTTTCAAACCACTCAAAACGAAACAAGAAATAATAAATAGTCACAATCCCAATCATTGGATAATAAGCGAAATACCCCATATTAAATGGTTCACTGAACCACATGGAAGGAAAATGTTCACTAAATTCTACCGAAGGCTGGCAACGGAACAAAAACTGCTCCGCCGAAGCGAAGAAGTTATCCAGATTGGGAAAAAGACGATTAAATTCAAAGGTATCGGGATACCAATACGCTAAAAATGCCATCTGCACAGCCATTCGTATAAATGCCGTAAGTTTACACGGATACTTGCGATACAAATATATTAATGCAAACGTAATGGCCACAATGCCTGCACGCTCCAAAAGCATAATTACAGGGTGGTCCATACGAGGAAATAATATTAAAACCATTATGGTCGTGAGGGCATTATATATCAGACTAATGCTCTCAACGGCAAACAATCCTTTCACACTGTCTACCCGTTTGAATAAATTTAAAGCCATCCTTCTTTCTTATACCATGCAATGATTTCCTTTACTCCCTTGTCTAAAGGGTACTCAGGACGATATCCCAGTTCTTCCACCAAGGGTGAAATATCGCATTGCCAATTACGTTGTTTCATTATTTTATATTTGTCAGCATTCAGCGTACTTACCTTTCCCAGGCAACGCGCTGAAAATTCAGCGAGCAAAGATACAACTTTTAAAATAAATAATGGGCATTTAATGTGTATAACCCACGGATTACCAAGTTCTTTTTGTATCAAATCAGAAAAAGTACGGCTGGAATAGACATTTCCGTCACTAACAAAATAGGCGCGCTGCCGCACTCCATGTTCTATTGCCAAATAAACAGCTTGTACCAAATCCCTCACATAAATAAAAGTAAGATCCTGTCTTTTAAAACCAGGAGCAAAGTCTATATGCTGCTTGATAGACTTCGCCATCAGAAAATAATCGCGTTCACGAGGACCATAAACTCCAGTAGGACGGAAAATCACTGTCGGAAAATCATTCAATGATTGCAGGTAATGTTCCGACTTTAGCTTACTGACCCCATATGCCGTATTGGGCATTGCCGTATCACGCTCACTGATGGGTGCATAATTATCTTCATGAATAGGACCGAAAATACTAAGTGAACTGATATAGACAAATTGCCGGGGAACCATGTCCAAGGTTCTCAAAGCTTCTACAAAATTACGGGTATAGACATAATTGCCTTTGTCAAATTCGTCCTTATGGCGGCATTTAGTTACACCGGCACAATGAATGATATAATCCCATCCCCCATGCAATTGTTTATGAACAGCCAATTGCTCCGTCAATCTTCCGGGATGAGCAAAATCCAATTCGGCAAATTGAATGCGAGGATCTTTCAAATAGGTACGACTACTGCTTTTACGTACACCAGCCCATACCTGCATCTCTCTCTCCAATCCTCCTTCCACCAGGAAACTGCCAATAAATCCGCTTGCTCCGGTTACCAATACTTTCTTTAAGCAGCAAGTGTTCTTTTGTGCAAATTCTTCGTTATTCATTCTTCGTATGTTATTTCACCGGTTCCACATGAATACCCACATGAGTATCCTCTCCAAACTTTTCTTTCAATCTATGTTCAATACCAGTTGCCGTCTCGTGCGCTTTATGCAGAGAAATGTTCCCATCCATGCGTATATGAATCTCTATAGCATAATTGTTTCCGATGCGCCGCGTGCGTAAATGATGCGGTTCGCTGACTCCACCAAAAGATAACACAATCCCTTCTATCTCACGTTCCACACTATCCGGCAAAGACTTTTCCAGCAATTCATCCAGGCAAGGAACCAGCAGCCTGATGGAAACCCGCATAATAAAGAAACTGACTGTCACAGCGGCAATAGGATCGAGTACCGCCCAATGAGGACCAAGTAAAATCGCTCCGCCAATACCGGCAGCCGTACCAATGGATGATAATGCATCACTCCTATGATGCCACGCATTCGCCACAACAGCCTGTGAGTGGCATCTTTTCCCCACTCTGACTGTATATTGATAAAGTATTTCCTTCAACAGAATAGAAATAATGGCAGCAGCCAATGCCAACATTCCCGGTTGACGAAGTTCCCCACCTCGTAGGAAAACCAATATATCTGTTGCTCCATTCCACAATATTCCAAATCCTACCCCCAATAATGCCATACCAATGAAAGCAGTAGCCAATGTTTCATATTTCCCATGACCATAATCATGGCTCTTGTCCACTGGTTTATTGGATATACGTACAAAAAGAATCACTACTACGTCCGTAATGAAGTCAGATAGAGAATGAACTGCATCTGCCAACATAGCAGCACTATGCCCTGCAATTCCGGCAAGGAATTTAAAAATAACCAGCAAGAAATTAACGAAACTCCCCACTAATGTAACTCTATAAATTTCTTTTTCCCTGATTTTCTTATCAAGTTCAGTCATAACAATTGTTTTAGAACGGACAAAGATAGCACGTTTCATTTAGATTCAACCAAATTTAATGTATCTATTGAACCGCTATTCCAATTATTTTGTTTACTTTGTAGCACATAATACATAAATATATCCCCTTATGGCTAAAAAGAAAGAAAAAAAAGCAGGGAAACGCATGAAAAAAAGCGAAATGTCTGAACGACTGATAAGCTTATTCCACACAAAACCGAACGAAACATTCAGTCTGAAACAATTATCAAGCAGTCTGAACCTTACTACACATCCTCTTAAAATGCTTTGTGCCGACATCATTACTGAAATGATTGAGGATGATTTTCTGCAAGAAGTAGAAAAAGGACACTACAAGCTGAACGACCACGGCCTGATTATGACTGGCGTCTTTCAGCGTAAAAGCAACGGCAAGAACTCCTTCATCCCCGATGATGGTGGAGAAACCATTTTCATAGCCGAACGTAATTCGGCACATGCCATGAATAATGACAAAGTAAAAATAGCCCTCTTTGCCAAACGTAAGAACCGGAACCCGGAAGGTGAAGTGATAGAGATTCTGGAACGTGCCAACGATACTTTTGTCGGCACACTGAAAGTAGAGAAATTCTACGCCTTTCTGCTGACCGAGAACCGCACTCTGGCAAATGATATTTTTATCCCGAAAGATAAGCTGAAAGGTGGAAAGAATGGGGACAAAGCAGTCGTGAAAATTGTAGAATGGCCCGAAGAGGCAAAAAACCCGATAGGACAAGTCATTGATATTTTGGGAAAAGCAGGAGAAAACACAACTGAAATGCATGCCATTCTGGCCGAATTCGGCTTACCTTACGTATATCCCAAGAATGTAGAAACCGCTGCCGAAAAGATTCCGGCAGAGATTTCCGAGGCGGACTATGCAGAACGTGAAGATTTCCGCAATGTAACAACTTTCACCATTGACCCTAAAGATGCAAAGGACTTTGATGACGCGCTCTCCATCCGTCTCATCAAACCGGGACTATGGGAAGTAGGCGTACACATTGCCGATGTTACTCATTATGTAAAAGAAGGAGGCGTTATCGACAAAGAAGCTGAAAAACGCGCTACTTCCGTTTATCTGGTAGACCGTACCATCCCCATGTTGCCCGAACGGCTGTGCAACTTCATCTGTTCCCTCCGCCCCGACGAAGAGAAACTGGCATTCTCCGTCATTTTCAATATGAATGAAAAGGGAGAGGTGAAAGACTCGCGCATCGTGCACACCATTATAAAGAGCGACCGCCGTTTCACCTATGAGGAGGCGCAAAAAGTGATTGAAACGGGTGAAGGCGACTACAAAGAAGAAATTCTGGAACTGAACAAACTGGCACAAATCCTGCGTAAACAAAGATTGGTTGCCGGTGCTATTGACTTTGACCGCGTAGAAGTGAAATTTGAGATAGACGAAACCGGCAAACCGCTCAGTGTCTACTTCAAAGAATCCAAAGAGGCCAATAAGTTGATAGAGGAATTTATGTTGTTGGCCAACCGCACGGTTGCCGAAAAAATCGGTAAAGTACCTAAAAACAAGAAAGCCAAAGTATTCCCTTATCGTATCCACGACCTTCCGGACCCCGATAAACTGGAGAACTTGAATTGGTTTATCAATCGCTTCGGATATAAGATACGTACATCGGGTAGCAAAACTGAGATATCCAAATCCATCAATCGTTTACTGGACGACATAAAGAACAAGAAAGAACAAAATCTGGTGGAAACCGTATCCTTGCGTGCCATGCAAAAGGCCCGTTATTCCACACATAATATTGGCCACTATGGTCTGGCATTTGACTATTATACTCACTTTACCTCACCTATCCGCCGTTTTCCGGATATGATGGTTCATCGTCTGCTCACCCGCTATCTGGCAGGAGGACGTACGGTACAGGAAGCGAAATACGAAGAATTGTGTGACCATAGCTCTGAAATGGAACAAATCGCCGCCAATGCGGAACGTGCCTCTGTAAAATACAAACAAGTAGAGTTTATGGGTGAACGTTTGGGCATGGAGTTCGATGGAGTCATTTCCGGAGTTACCGAATGGGGACTTTATGTGGAACTGAACGAAAACAAGTGCGAAGGTATGATTCCCATGCGTGACCTTGGTGATGACTATTATGATTTCGATGAAAAGAACTATTGTCTGACGGGACGCCGGCATCACAAAAAATTCAGTTTGGGAGATCCGGTTACCATTAAAGTGGCCCGCGCCAATCTGGAGAAAAAGCAACTTGATTTCGCTTTGGTCGAGAAATAAAGATTAACATCCTGTTGTAGGGGCAGACTGGTTCTTCCCCTACAACAAGACAATAGTTTCATTTACTTCACTCTTCTATTCAACTGATTATTCGCTTTATCCGGCTTCGATTTGCCGATCCGTTTACCACCGGACTTCTTTTTAGTTTCCTGTTTTGCCTTAAAAGCAAATGGATTTTTCTTATTTACCATAAATATTCCCTTTTTTCTGCAAAAATAAAGGATTAACATCAATATTCATTCTATTTATTGGCAATAATATAGAATTTACTTACTTTTGTCCTTCTAAAGCATTCAGTTCATGACTACATTCAATTACACGAACATATTAACGCAGGCAGTAGATGAATTATCTGAAAGCCAGTCCTATAAAGGATTATTCCACCAACACAAAGATGGAGATCCTTTACCATCTGCCAAATCCCTATACAAGATAGTAGAATTGGCACGCGCCATTATCTTCCCCGGCTACTTTGGTAATTCCACCGTTAACAGCCATACCATCAACTACCATATCGGTGTAAATGTAGAAACCCTGTTCGGTCTGCTGACCGAACAAATTCTGGCAGGACTTTGCTTCGGACAGGAAAACAGTAAAAATGCAACCGATGACAATGAACCGTGCAGAGAAACAGCCTCTTTGCTGGCAGCTCGTTTCATCAGTAAACTGCCCGAACTCCGCCGCATTCTGGCTACCGATGTAGAAGCCGCATATTATGGTGATCCCGCCGCCACATGCTTTGGTGAAATCATCAGTTGCTATCCGGCTATCCGCGCTATCAGCAATTACCGCATCGCACATGAGCTGTTAATACTGGGTGTACCTTTAATCCCCCGCTTCATTACAGAAATGGCACATTCGGAAACCGGTATCGATATTCATCCGGGGGCACAAATAGGACACCATTTCACTATCGACCACGGTACAGGTGTAGTAATCGGAGCGACCAGCATCATCGGAAATAATGTGAAACTCTATCAAGGGGTAACATTAGGAGCTAAAAGCTTTCCGCTAGACAATAATGGAAATCCCATTAAAGGCATTCCACGCCATCCTATTTTAGAAGACGATGTCATTGTATATTCCAATGCAACCATTTTAGGGCGTGTTACTATTGGCAAGGGTGCTACCGTAGGAGGTAATATTTGGGTAACAGAAAATGTACCTGCCGGATCACGTATCGTACAGCGAAAAAACAAAGACGAATAAAACCCCTTTGCCATCATAGAAATGCTGACATCACAAAATGGTCTAAAAAGTAGTATGGCAGCAAACTTTTTAATAAAACAGTAACTTCCTGTACACCTTCTTGTAACAGATAAACAAGATATTTGCAGTACGATAAAAAAGGAGGTATATATGGAACTTAAAAGCAATGAATATCAGATAGAATGTACACCCTACGGGGAATATTACGCCTTTTTAACAGACTACCACCAATGCTGCACTTACGGCGAAACTGCCGAAGAAGCATTGGAAACCCTGTCAGATATCGCCGATGAGTTTTTCTGCGAAATAAACGAAGTCTATCTGGCAGAAGAATTCGCATAAAAGTCACTCAACCTATTAATCATAGAATTTCTCTTACAGAAACCATACCTGTGTGATACAGATATGGTTTCATTTTGTCCTAAGCATGCCCCATACGGTAGAGACTGTACCCCAAATAAACCAAATACAAACAAGAGACCAGTATCATTAAAGCACAAACCACATATCCCTTACGTTTCTCATCCGTCAATTCCATTTTCATTCTGATTTCTATTTAAGTTTCTTGATTCAGCAAAAATGGCAAATTCCTGTGTAGAATTTATTTCTATAGGATAACAATTACATTGCCGGATACATATTTTGTCAATTTATTCCACAGATATACCCAATTCCGTTTTCAAAGAATTTTTATAATCAAAGGTAAATAAAGACCCCGGCAAGGAGCGTGGACGCCCCGATTTCATCCTCTTTTTTGCTTCATCAAACAGATTAATTCTCTAAATAATT
>CAPAOL010000003.1 GCA_948579315.1 uncultured Phocaeicola sp. | reverse complement strand
CAAAAATATAAGAATGAAAAATGGGCGACAAGATAGAATCGCGGAGACGCTTACACAGAGATGAAGAATTTATGAAGGATTGAAAAAAAATCCTTCATAATAAGTGGCAGTAAATCAACTTGCTAAGCCATAATGAAGGATTTGAAGGAAAAAAACGGTTAAAAACTTATTTCCTTCCCTAATTCCTTCCAGTCCAGGATACCCTTATCCAGATTATACACCTTGAATCCTTTTTTTACCAGAATGTTGGCCGCATTGCGGCTGCGTCTTCCACTTTTGCAGTAAACGGCTACGGGGCGGTCTTTTTGAAGAAGCTCCTCGATGTTTGTGCCAAACTCATTGTCCAATACATTGATATTGATGCTGCCCGGTATATGGCCTTCGGAATATTCGGCTACCGTGCGTACATCAACCAGTTGGATGGTCTTGTCCTGTATCATTTCCTCAAACTGGTCGGAGGAAAGATTCTTGAATTTGTCACTGTCTTTGCCGGTACATGCCCATAATCCTAGTGAGAATGCGCAGATGAAGAATACAAAATAGATGGTCTTTATCATAAAATGGAATGTTTTGATGTTTTTGTTTGCTAAAAATAAAAGATACGACTGGTCATACCTTCTTTGTAAGTACGGATGTTGAATACAATCTTATCGCCTTTATGCAGTTTGCCGGCGTATGCCCACAAGGGAACAGACAGATAGACTTTACGGTTGAAACCTTCGATGTCATTATTCCTGTCATGATAGAGTGTCAAGTATAATGTTTGTTCTCCGTCTTTGTTCTCCAGTTTGTTCTCAATAAAGTGATAACCGTGTTTCTGGTCTTTGACTTTGACTTGTAAAATCAGGTTCAGGTAATTCCCACCCCGCCAAATGCTTTGAATGGCTACCGGGTCGGTCTTTATCTCCTTGAATTTAGATTCGGACAAGGGAACAGGAGAAATAACCAGTTGGGTATTGTAAAGCATGGCTTCTTTTTCTGCTTCTTCCGAGTCTGTCAATGGAGCGTACATGGTAACCGTGCGGTACGTGGTGTCTGGTGCCAGTCCGTCAAGACCGGTACGTGACTGGATGCGCCACTCTGTCCCTTCATCCGTTATCAGATACCGTCCGGTTCCTGTATGGTCGGTTTTCAAGTCGATCATATCTGTCAGAACATTAGGATATACATAGTCGTCTTCACCGCACGCGCCGAGAAGCAAAGAGGTTAGAAAAGATAAAATAACGACTTTCCTCATGTTTATTATTTTCTTTTTCAGGGTGGACTGTAACATCCACCCTTTACGGTAAACGTTCTTATCCTTTTGCCGCTTTCAGGTAATTGATGAGCGGATTGGCATACATAGTCAGCAAAGCATGACGCAGGAAGGCGGTGTCTTTGTTGGGAAGATCGACTTTGGCAATCTGCTGTTCCAGATATTTTTCAAAGTGCTCTTTTTCTTCTTCTGTGTACTCGGCCGTGAAACGGTTGTCTCCCATCAAGAGGTCACACGCCACATAATTACCTGCAAACAGGCGGTAACTGCTGTGTATATGCCGGTCTATGGTTTCCGATATGGCGGTAAACAAATCACATTTCGGCAAATTGAGTTCTTTCAGTTCGTCCAGTTCATGATTCAGACAGGCGGAAGTCTGGAAATGGATGCGTCCCTTGTATCCGTAAAGGCCGGTCTGCATATTGATCAGGTCGTCTTCGGGACTTTTCTGGAAATGTTCGTCATCGCGTTTTTGCTGCAACTCTTTTGCTTTCAGGAAGTCACACGGGTCGTATTCGTAAGAAATGGCTAGCGGAACGATGTTCAGTTCTTTCAGTCTTTCGGTAACATCGCCTTCACCTGCCATGGCCATCATTTTCAATACACTGTCCTGGGTACGGTCATTGGAATCTTTGGCACGTCCCTGACGTTGCGCTATCCATAAATTCTCATGTTTTTCTTTCATGGCGAAATGCATGTAGCGCGACATCAAGGCAGATGCTTCCAGTTTCTGCCGCATGTTGAGGCCGCGTTTCACGATGAATGATTTATTGACACGTACCAGCTTATGAATCCATGGGTAGATGAGCAGGTTGTCGCCGATGGCGATTTCTACGGTTGTCATTCCGTTGTCTATCAGTAGGATAGATAGAAAAGCCGAGTCCAGAATAATATCACGATGATTGGAGATGAAAGTGTAGTTCCGGGTTAAGTCGGACAAGGCGGAACAGTCGAATGTCAGTCCGTTGGCTGTTTTTTTCACTAAATCCCATAATAGTCCGTAAAAGAACGCTTTTTGGAATTCCAGGTTTGTTTTGCATTGACGCATCTTCATGGCAAGACCTTCGAAAGGTACGCCCGGCATAACAGACTCTACCACTGTCCGGAAAGCGGGATCAGCGATTAATTCTTCATAGATTTGCGGCAACTCTTCGGGAGTGTACGGACGAATCTCGTTAAATTCAGCTGGTATGTTCATAATTTATAAAGGTTAGTCAGTGATATCACTAAAATTTATTTTCTATAATGTCAGTCATCACATCTTTTATATCCAATCCTGCTGCACGCACCTGTTGGGGAATGAAGCTGGTAGCTGTCATGCCCGGAGTGGTATTGATTTCGAGCAAGTTTACTTTTTCGCCTTCGGTAATGATATAGTCAATGCGGATAAGGCCGGAGCACCCCAGAATGTCATAAATGGCCGAAGTGAGCAGACGTACACGCTCGGCTGTATCTTCGGGCAGGCGGGCAGGTGTGATTTCCTGTGACTCGCCGTTGTATTTGGCTCCATAGTCAAAGAATTCGTTGGCACTTACCACCTCGGTGATGGGGAATACCACTTCCTTGTCCGAGGTCTTGTAACAACCGCAGGTGATTTCCGTTCCTTTCATAAAGGCTTCAATCATTACTTCGTCACTTTCCTCGAAAGCTTTTTCGATGGCGGGTTGTATATCTTCCTTAGTCTTTACTTTGGTGACACCGAAGCTGGAACCGCCGGCGTTGGGCTTGATGAAACAAGGCAGACCGATTTTGTTGATTACTTCTTCGTCTGTAATTTCAAATCTTTTACGCAGGATCAGTGATTCGGCTACGCGGATACCGAAGCCTTTCAGGTATTGGTTGCAGGTGAATTTATTGAAAGTCATGGCCGATACCAGTACGTTACAACTGGAGTAGGGGATTCCTAACAGGTCGAAGTAACCTTGCAGGATACCGTTTTCCCCCGGAGTTCCGTGGATGGTGATGTAGGCGAAGTCGAATTGTTTCTTTTCGCCGTTCTCCATGAAACTGAAGTCATTACGGTCTATCGGGGTTTTGGAGCCGTCCGGAAGGACTACTTCCCACCGATGCCCTTCCATCTCTACTATATATAGGTTATAACGCTCTTTGTCAATGAAAGAGTAAAGTCCCTGTGCACTGCGCAAGGAAACGACAAGTTCGCTGGAATCTCCTCCGGCTACTATGGCAATAGTACGTTTCATAGTTCTTCTCTGTTACTGATATAGTTTCTCCACTTGTCTATCAGGTTTGTCATATCCTCGGGCAGCGGAGAGGTGAAGAACATCTCTTCGCCTGTACGGGGATGGACAAAGCCCAGCGTCATGGCGTGTAATGCCTGGCGGGGGCAGGTCTCGAAACAGTTGTTTACGAATTGTTTGTATTTACTAAAATGAGTTCCTTTTAAAATTTCGTTTCCGCCATAACGCTCATCGTTGAACAGCGTGTGTCCGATGTGCTTCATGTGGACACGTATCTGGTGGGTGCGTCCCGTTTCAAGTACACACTCTACCAGCGTGACATAGCCCAGACGTTCCAGTACCCGATAGTGGGTGACGGCGTGCTTTCCTTGGGCGGGGTCACTCAGTACGGCCATTTGCATGCGGTCTTTGGGGTTTCGTCCTATATTCCCTTCTATGGTTCCTTCGTTATTTTCTACGACACCCCATACCAGAGCATTGTATTTACGTTTGGTGGTCTTGTTGTAGAACTGAAGTCCCAAATGAGTCTTGGCATCGGGGGTCTTGGCTACCACGAGCAGGCCTGAGGTATCTTTGTCTATACGGTGGACTAATCCCACTTGCGGATCATTAGGGTCGTATTTGGGATTGTCTTTCAGATGCCATGCTATGGCGTTGACCAGCGTGCCGTGGTAGTTTCCGCATCCCGGATGCACTACCAGTCCGGCCGGTTTGTTGACTACCATCAAATCGTTGTCCTCATAGACTATATCCAATGGAATATCTTCGGGAATGATATCATTATCATAACGTGGACGGTCCATCATCACCGTCAGCACGTCGCAAGGCTTTACTTTATAACTGCTTTTCACCGGTTTGCCGTTCGCCATGATAAGACCGGCGTCGGCAGCCTTCTGAATACGGTTGCGCGAAGAGTTGACAAGCCGTTCGAACAAATATTTGTCCACGCGCACCTGTGACTGTCCTTTGTCTACTACTACACGGAAATGTTCATACAGTTCGGCAGGGTTGTCCACTACCGGTTCCACATCATCCAGTGTGTCGTCCAGTTCATCCACATATTCTTCTTTCATCATCACTGTGTGTTAAGTTTAAAACCAGGATTCGTCTACCACCGGTTTGTCATCGTTCGCAGTTCCGGATTCATTTACCAATGCAGAATCTTCGGGCATGGTTTCATTGCCGTTGCCTACCGTGAGTGTCAGTACGGCTTCGTGAGGAACCTTTTCTCCGGCTTTCAAGTCGCGTCCTCGGTATTTTATGCTGTATACCCAGTCTTTTTCGCCGCTGATATATTCGGGTTCGGTTATTTTAAAACCTAATGCACGTAATTTGGCTTCGGCCTGGCGGAGAGAACTATTATCCATGACATCGGGAATGGCTACCTTGGGGGCGCTGTCTGCATTGACGGTCAGATAGACGGTTCTGCCCGACTTCACCTTGGAGCCACCGGCGGGATTCTGTTCCAGAATAGCACCGGGGGCTATTCCTTTTACATAGCTGGAGTCTATGACGATTGATTTTAGTGACTGCTTGTCGAGTTCATTTTCTGCGATCCGCAGATTCATTCCTTTTACATCGGGCACTACCACTGCTTCGCCGTGGCGTGTATAGCTGTCCAGCCATTGAAGGGTTCCCCAGGCTGCTGCCACAATGACCACTACCATCGCTATCAGATTGAGCCAGAAGAAGCGGTTATTCTTGAATGAAAAGAATTCTTTGAATGTTACCATATCTAACTTAATTATTTCGGGTCAAAGATACGACAATTTCATTTCTGTTCCTACATTTAGTTATGAATATCATATACTTTTTGTACCTTTGCACCCCGAAAAAACAACCTGTTTCCTGTCAGAGTAAACAAAATTGAGGTAAAAAGAAGATGAACGAGACAACAAATGAACAAGAGGTGCTGCTATTGCGCCGTAAACTAGACCTTTTATTACGTACCGGCAAGCTGCTGATGGAGAGTGCGGCAGACACTAACCGGATTGAAAGAAACATGAAGCGCGTGGCCGCTTATCTGGGCATTCCGGAAGAGAAACTGCATATTGATATCCGGTGGACGATGCTGATGGTCAATGTGAGTGACGAGAAGCACTCTTTTTCCAAATTTCAGAAATGCGAGAAACATGGCATCAATATGGAAGCCATTTCAAAAATCAGTAAACTTTCGTGGCGTGCCATTGAGCAGGATTATTCATTGGATAAATACGAGGAAGAACTGGAGAAGATTGCTCGTCAGGAGCGTAATTATACCCCCTATGTCGTGGCAATCTGTACCGGGTTTGCCTGTGGAGGGTTCTGCAAGCTGTTTGGTGGTGACTGGATTGCTTTTCTGATTACGGCTATTTGTACTTTTGTGGGGTTCCGTACCCGTGCCCGTTGCATTGAGTTCGGTATCAATGTATATATGAGTATTGCGATCTCTGCATTTTTATGTACTTGTCTGGCTTATGCGTTTTCTTTTTCAGGTTTATCTTCCACTCCGTATCATCCGTTGCTGGCCTGTACCTTATATATAGTTCCCGGTGTGCCGCTGATAAATTTTGTGGACGATATGATTGACAATCACTTGTTGGTAGGTATTACACGTGCAGCCAACACGGTAATGATGGTAGGAGGCATGGCGTTTGGTATCGCTTTTGCCTTGAGGCTGCTGGTGATGAGTGATGTGACTATCGACCAGAAGTTCAGTGAACTGAGCATGGTGCCGCACGATGCTTATTGGGTATATGCTGTTGCGGCTGCTATTGCGGCTATGGGATTCGCCACTATATTTAATGTGCAGAGACGTTTGTTGTGGGTGGTGGCTGTAGGTGGAATAATTGCAGTATGTACCCGTAACTTTGTAAACTTTGAATTAGGATATGGTCCGGTGATCGGTTCGTTTATGGGAAGCTTTGTTGTGAGTTTGATAGCTGTCAAAGCCGTTCATTGGTTTCATGTTCCTAATCATGTGCTGACTATTCCTTCTGTCATTCCGATGGTTCCCGGTGTCTTGATGTATCGTTCGTTGCTGGCGCTTATCAATATGCGTGGAGTGGTAGGAGAAGTGACACTTGCTTTTTCCAATGGTATTAACTCGGCGCTTATCATTTTCTGTATAGCCTTGGGGGTAGCTGTTCCTAATATTTTTGCCCGGCGTTACATAGCCAAGGACCGCCAGCGTTTTCTTACACAGATGTTGGCGGAACGCAGAGCTCGTGGTAAATTTATAGAGTGGTAGCTGGTGTATGTAAGCAGTATTCATTAAAACTTGATAGACAAAGAAAAAGGATTTTCCATGCAGGAAAATCCTTTTTCTTTGTCTATCAAGTTTACTCTATTAATTTCTGGGTAAGGCTTCTTTTACTACCATTGGACGACCGGCATATTCTACGCCGTTCAACTGTTTGATAGCGTTTGAAGCTTCTGAAGTTTCCGGCATTTCGACAAAGGCGAAACCTTTTGATCTTCTTGTATCACGGTCAATGATTAACTTGACTGAGCCTACTGTTCCATACTCTTCCATAACTTCTCTCAAATCTACTTCCTTAACGTTGTAGCTAAGGTTTCCAACATACATATTCATAACTGTCAATATAAAAAATTAATAATCTAACAACGAAATTTCAAGAAGCTCTAAATCAGGAATGAATATACTCAATGTGGATAACTGAGAAGATACATGATGAGAATAAAACTAGAATAAATCTCTAATTGTTTGTTGGACAAAGTAAACTCTTTCATTTGGATAATGCACTATATCTCTGCTTTTATTCCATGTTATATATCATTTATTATTATAAATGGTCGGAAATTAACATAACATGGAATGAAAACAGGGTTTTATAGGGTTATTGAGTGTTGACAGGCGGTTTCTCTCTGTATTGGGTAGGGGAACAACCTGTATGCTGTTTGAATACAGTGCTGAAATATCTGGCGGTCGAGAATCCTGTCTTATCTGCTATGTCATTGACACTGAGTTCTGTATGGAGAATAAGCCAGATAGCTCTCTCCATACGTATTTTGGTTATATAGTCGTTGGCTCCCATATCTGTCAATGCTTTCAGCTTATTGTATAAAGAAGCTCTGCTGATTCCTATTTTGTTGCAAATGAATGGAATACCCAACTGTTCGTTATCCAGATGTTCTGTGATTATCTGATTCAGGCGATTTAAAAATTCTTCATCGGCCGAACTGAAGGTTCCTTCTTCGGGTGGCGGCAGAGGACCGATGTCTGTATAGCGGGTACGCATCCGTTCCCGGTTATGCAGTTGGCTACAGACAATTGCATACAGCATACTTACTTCAAAAGGTTTTGTGATGTAGGCGTCTGCTCCGTTTTTATAACCATATAGTTGGCTTTCTTCGTCATTACGTGCAGTGAGCAGGATAACCGGGATATGGCTTATTTCCAAATCTTCTTTTATTTGTTTACATAGCTCATAGCCGTTCATATGGGGCATTTGGATATCGCTTACAACTATATGAGGACGTTTTTCCCGGCAAAGACGCAATGCTTCCTCTCCATCGGCGGCTACCCATATTGTCTTAAACCGGTCTTTCAGGGCTGTTGCCAGATAATCGGTCAGGTCTTTGTTGTCATCTACTATTAATAAGGTATGGCTTGGGGCTGTTTTATTTTCTTCCTGTTGTTCGGGAATGCTTTCTGTTTCTTGCGTGGGTGCCAAAAGTGTATTCAGATATTCTTGTGGGTGCAGCGTGATATTTCCCGGTTCGGTATTTAATGGAAGTTCGAACCAGAAAGTGGCTCCCGGACTTCCGAAATTCTTGTTGTCGTAGGCTCCAATGTTGCCTCCGTGTTGTTCGACCAGTATTTTAGAATAGGACAATCCGATTCCTGTGCCGGGACGACTGTTGTTGCCTTGGTAAAAGCGGACAAAGAGATTGTTGGTATCCACATCTTTCAGTCCCGGACCTTGGTCGGAAATGGATATGCGTACTCTTGTCCTGTCTTCCGACAAACGGGTTGAAATGCTGATTGTACTCTCATCGGGAGTATATTTCAATGCGTTAATTAATAGGTTGGTCAGGATAGTGGTACATTTTTCTTTGTCGAAGCACAAGGTTTGAATCTCCGGCTCAGGTTGATAGACGAGCGTGATGCCTCTGACGGAGGCTTCCGGTTTAAAATCGGAAATCAGTTGCTCCGCCCATTCATCCAATTGTATGCTCTGGATATGGAGTGTGCTTTGTCCTACTTCCATTTTGCGAACATTCAGAACAGTATTCAGAATGTTCTTCATCCGTTCAGATTGTTTACAGATGCTTTGGATCAACGGATAATTTTCGTTGTCGGCGGTAAGTTTGTCCATTAGTTGTTTCAAGGGTGCATGTATCAAGGTCAGTGGAGTCCGGAGCTCATGGCTGATGTTGATGAGAAAGCGCACTTTTTCTTCGTATACCTGCTGTTCATGTTCTTTCATTGCCCACTTTAGCTTGGTTTCTTTGTTGCGCAATATCAGGATGAAAGTGAGGATGACACTGATGAAGATAAAAAGGGTGCAACTTAGGATGAACCAGCCGGATTTATACCAGGGAGGCAGTACTGTCAGGGTAAGAATATCATAGTCTGCTGTCCAGTCACCGTTGCGGGTACTACAGGCGGCTTTTATGTGATAACTGCCTGTAGGCAGACTGCTTAAGTTTATTTCCGGTAAATAAGAATAGATGTTTTGTCCGTTCAGTCCTGTAATGGTGTATCTATACATGGGTTTGCGGAAAATATCCTTATCACGGGTGATGATTTTGATGATGATCGGTTTGCTTTTTTCATTGACACTAAGTTGGTGGTCGTTTGATATCCGGTCGTAGACACGTTCTCCGCCCACTAGGATGTCGGCCAGTTGAAGAGTGGGGAGAAGTGCGGGTTCGTCAGGTAAGTGCCGGTTGATATGTAGCAAGCCGTTTACACCTCCCATATAGACATCTCCGGATGAAGAGAGCAACCGGGGTTTCTCCAGATATTCGTTTTGTACCACTCCGTCCGGTTCACCGAATAAGATGAACTTCTTTTCTTTAATCAGATATGCGAATAATTTTTCTTCCGTTCCTATCCATACACGTCCTTGCCGGTCACAAATGAGCGAGCTTATTTCATTAATCAGGGTATTGGGGACAAGGGTATATTGCTTTGTACCCGGATTATAATAACTTAAACCATGGTTACTGCCTATCCATAGCAATCCGTTCTCGTCTTGTGAAACAGAATTGAACACGGTGTCTGTTTGACAGGTAAATATAAGTTCCAGTTCGTTGAGGCTGGAGTTGATATGATAGATATGTTCCAAATCGTGCAGATAGCAATCCTCTCCTGTGCTGTTTATGGGTAACAATGTACCGACAATATCAGTGATGCCTTTTCCCTTGGTGATGGGAATGAATTGCTTTTTACCAATATGGTATTTATAAGGTATTTCGGATAACATCAAAATGGTTTCAGGAGTATTTTGATATACATTGACTGTTTTTCCCCGATGGCATAAAATATCATTAATGCTGTCGTTGATAATGACAAGCGGCTGATATCGGTGGGTTTCTTTATGAAAGATAAACAGGCCTTGGCTGAATAGCGAAACCAGCAGATGGTCTTTGTCCATGCCGGTGATGGAAGCCACCTTTTCTTCCCAGGTAGAAAGTATGTGATGAAACTTTCCGGTGGCCGGGTCGAAGAGGTTGATGCCCCCTCCGTCTGTTCCGATCCATATTTGATTGTCATGGTCCTGATAAATGGATAGGATTGTTTTCTCACTCAGTCCGTAATTCTGTCCCGGCAGTACGTCTTGATAGGTTTTCATTCCTACCTCTTTAATATTGATTAATCCGTTACGTACACTTCCTGCCCACATATTGTCGCTTTTGTCGTTATATAGACAAAGAATAGAGTTGGCAGGCAAGGAGTAACGATCTCCCGGAATGTACCTCAATGTCGATATCTTGCCGGTCTGCGGATTGAGAATATGGATTCCTCCTCCGTCTGTACCCATCCATATTTGTCCGTTATGCTCTTCTAATGATAGCACTACATTGGTTTTGAGGGGAGAGTTTTGTGTATGATAGGTCTGTAATTGTTTTCCATTGCGGTCATAACAGCTTACTCCCTGATTGTAATGAGCTACCCATACATTCCCTTTTTTATCAATCAACAGTGAGATAATCTGTTCACTGTTGAAGGGAACAGGACGGGTGTTGCCCGTAGCGATATCAATAAACAGAGCTTTTGCCCATCGGTTGGTGGCCAGGAGAGTGCGGGAATCCCATTGGTAAAGATTGGAAATATGATACTTGCCGTTCGGCTTCAACGTATGGAACAGGTTGATAATATGGTCTTCATAGTTGTATTTGTATAGACTGCCTCTTCCCCCGAAGATTACTCCGTCCTCCCATAGGCAAAGAGAACTGGCTATTACCGGATTGTTGTCTTTATCCCGCACAAGGGTAAACTTGTCTTCTTTTTCATTGTAGCGGAATACTCCCTTTTCTGTGATGGCCCAAATGGTATGTTCTTCATCTTCCAAAATATGTGTGACATTACCGCGCAGATATCTTCGCTGTTCGTAACCGTCGAATCGTCCGATTCCTGAGCGTGTCCCTATCCAGACATATCCTTTTTCCTGACTGACTTCCATACAGCGTACCATGGAGGAAAGTCCGTTTTGAGAGGGGATTTGTTGGAAAAAGTACTGTTTGGCTTCTGATATAGAATGCAGTAGAGTGAATAGAAGGAGCAAGGACAGGATTCGTATGTTGTGGGCAGATGTTTTCATTGCTTACTCAAGGTTTGGGAACAAAAATAGTTGATTGTCTTGAATAACACAACAAAATGACGTATGAATAATGCGGACAACCGATAAAAAGTCTCTTTTTGGCTGATTAATTCCTGTCTGCTCCTTCGTTTCCTTTTATTTTGCTATAGCATCGTAAACAGCTTTTGCCATCACTTTCGCTCCTTCTTCATTGGGATGGATATGGTCGGGGAATAATTCCGGCATTCCATCCATTGCGCTGTGAAGGTCAATGACAGGCAGCTTGTTTTTCTTGGCAACCTTCTTAATCATAGGTATAATCTCTTTTGAGATGATATCATCATTAATGCTTTCTCCGGTAAGATATGCCTTTGAAGGATAGCATAGATAGATTTCAGGTTGTGAGGGAAGGGCTTTAAAGGCGTCAATCATGGTTTGTGTATCTTTTATGAAATCTGCTTTATGTACCCAGTTGAATGACTTGCTGTCATTGGTTCCCAGTTTGATAACAACGATATTGGGGTTGAACGCCAATGCTTGTTGGTAAGCTTGTTCTTTCATATAAGGGCGATCACCTTTATTCAGCATGGTACGTGCGCTGACTCCAAAGTTTTTCACCCAGTATTTATCTCCTAGCAAACGGCCTAGAACGGAGGGATAGCTGTCGTGGCTCCGGTTTTTGATTCCTGCTCCGTAAGTAATGCTGTTGCCTACACAGGCTACCCGGACAGCATCTTTACGGGGAGCTTTGAAACTGCGCAACCAGGCGGATAAATCGTTTAACATCTCATTCTTGTAAATGAAGTTTTCGCGGATACCCCAGCCATGTCCGCCACTGGCATAAATATGGAGTACGGCTGGTACATGATTCTTGTGCAGCCCCAGGTAATAATTTACCCCATTGGCAGGAGGAACTGTCTTGTCATCGTCACTGTAGGCGATAAAGGCGCGGGGAGTTTCTTTGGTTACTTGTTTCTCATTGGAAAATTCGGTTTCCAGTTCGGCGGAAGCGTCCTTACCTAAAAGATTATCGTGAGATCCTATGTGAGTATAGGATTTATCCATGGTGATGACAGGATAGAACAGGATTTGAAAGTTAGGGCGGAGTTCGGGGCGGGTATGTGTGGCGATGGTTGAAGCTAGATGCCCTCCGGCAGAGGAGCCCATTATACCTATATCATATGGATTCAGATTCCATACATCGGCACTGTCGCGTGCCATTTTCATGGCAGCTTCGGCGTCCGAGATGGGGAGAGTGCGGTCACCATGAGGCATCCGATATTTCAGTACAATCAGTGCGATGCCTTGTTTGTTGAAGTAAGGTGCCCAGTCATAGCCTTCGTGGTTGACAGCCAGTCCGCCATATCCGCCACCCGGACAGGCTACTATGGCACGGCCTGTCGCCAGTTCGGGAGCCGGAAGGAAGACGCGGAGCGAAGGGGTGTCAATATCAAACGGTTGGGGAGCCTTTTGGGCGGCCAAGGGAAAAGATGCTGATAAGAAGAACAGCAGGATCGTTAAAATAGAAAATTTTAGTTTCATAATATATTGATTAATGGATAAAAACATATTTGGAGATACAAAGATACTTGTTTTTATATTTGGGTTGGTTGTCATTGTCCTTAAAAAAACAATGGCCGGGTTTCCGACTTTGTTTATTACTCCTCTAAAATTGACTATTTCTCGGTGAAATGGACCTTTTTAGCTAATTTTGGACTTAAAAATAGTGATTATTGTACCCCTTATACTTCTGTTTTCCTCTACATTTGCCACAGATTAAAATAATGTTAACTATCATAAATTACTAATTTAAATTTAATTCTATGAAGAAGAACCTCTTTAACGTTTTTCTAGTGTGTGTCTTCTGTGTGGCAGCAATTCCAGATATGTTTGCCCAGCAGATAAAAGTAACAGGTAAAGTTACTGACAGTACGAACGAGGGGATGCCCGGTGTGAATGTACAAGTGAAAGGTACAGCCACGGGAACCATTACAGATTTTGATGGCAATTATTCTATTGATGTTCCTGACTCCAAATCTACATTAGTGTTTTCTTTTATTGGCTATGTGACCCAGCAAGTGCCGGTCGGTGGAAAAAAAGTATTGAATGTTCAGTTGAAAGATGATACCCAGACATTGGATGAAGTGGTGGTAGTGGCTTATGGTACGGCAAGAAAGAGTGATTTGACCGGTGCTACCGCCAGCTTGCGTCCGGATGCTAACGATGCTTCTAAAACAGCTTCTTTTAATAATCTGTTGCAAGGTAAGGTGGCGGGGCTGAATGTAACTTCATCTATGGCTGCTCCGGGAGCTGCCAGTTCTGTGACAATTCGTGGCGCTAACTCATTGCGTGGAGATAACCAGCCTCTGTATGTTATTGATAATGTCCCGCAATCTTCCACCGGGGAATTTGCAGAGTCGGCTATGGGTGGCGGTGATTTCCAGATTGCGCAGGATCCTTTAAGTGCTTTGAATCCTGCGGATATTGAAGATATCACTGTATTAAAAGATGCCTCGGCTACGGCAATTTATGGTTCCCGCGGTGCGAATGGTGTTATTATCATTACGACTAAAAAAGGGAAAGCAGGTAAGGCTAAAGTAAACGTGACTGCAAACTTTACCATTGCGGATGCCCGTAACCTGCATAATATGTTGAATCTGGAACAGTATGCTGCTTATGCCAATATGAAGGCTAATGCCGGCGAGGAAAAGTACTATCCGCAAGCAAATGGCGAGATGCATTATGTGTATGGTGAAAACTTGGATAAATATAAAAAAGATCCTACCAACCCTGAATACTATCGTGTCTTGAGTTATAAGAACTGGCAGAAAGAAGCCTATTCATCTGCTTTCTCTCAAGTCTATTCTGCATCGGTCAGCGGAGGATCGGATGCAATGACTTATTATGTTTCGGGTGGTTTTAAGGATATAAAAGGTATTGTGAGCAATACAGGTATTAAACAAGGTGATTTGCGTGCAAACCTTACGGCTAACCTTTCAAAGTCCGTTACTATGGCGCTTGCTTTGAATGGATCTATCAAACAAAATGATATGATGACCGGGGGTAATACGACAGGTGGTATTGCCGGTTCATTGGCACGTACAGTATTGGATACAGCTCCTTATGAAATTCCGGCAGACGACCCGACATTACAAACGGACATGGACGCAAAAACTACTGTTTATAGCTGGCGGGATGACTATGATGATATAACGGATGATAAAAGCTTTGGCGGTAGTCTGGATTTGAAATGGAATATTTGCAAATACCTTTCGTATAATCTTCGTGCCGGAGGAAATGTGAATATAAACGAACGTGCTCGTTGGTATGGCATGCAGCTCACTATCGGTGCTAATGATCAAGGTGTGCTAGCCATGGCTAATTTGAACAAGACCAATTATAATATAGAGAACTTATTGAATTTAAATATTGACTTGGCGAAAGGTATTCATCTGGGAGCGACTGCTGGTGTAACTTATGACGGACATACATTCTTGAATAAGAATGTGAAGGGTACTCGTTTCTCTAATTTTGACTTACGTACAAAAGGGTTACACCTTGCTTCTGTGAAGACTCATGAACAACCTACCCAAAAGGATTATCAGTTACTGTCTTATCTAGGTCGTATCAATCTTTCTGCTTATGATAAATATTTGCTTACTGCATCTGTACGTGCGGACGGATCAAGTAAATTCAAAAGGGGTAACCGATGGTCTTACTTCCCTTCCTTCTCTTTGGCCTGGCGTATGGAGCAGGAAGAGTTTATGAAGCACATTAACTGGTTGAATCAAATGAAAATACGTTTAGGTTTTGGTGTTACAGGCAATCAGGGCATTAATCCCTATGCTACTTTCTCTGATTATTCACAAATAATAGATTATGCAAAAGCGACAGGGGATCAGATTTTGGCAATGGCGGTAAGCAATTTGCAGAATGACGGGTTGAAGTGGGAACGTACATCTTCTTGGAATGTGGGTCTTGATTTTGCTTTTTTCAACAGCCGTCTGTCAGGATCAGTAGATGTATATCAGAAAAAAACCAATGATTTGCTTATTTCGCGTTCATTGCCTGCTTCCAGTGGTTTTGCAAGTGTGATGTTGAATCAAGGTTCGTTGAAAAACAAAGGTGTTGAAATTAGTTTGAATGGAGATATTCTCCGTAACTTGAATGGTTGGAGTTGGAGTTTGGGCGGAAACATTGGTTTCAATAAATCAAAAATTGGTGACCTGGGTTTTGCACCGACAGATTTTGGAACCTTGAAGAATGTGCGTGGATATCAGGGAACTTCTATAGGAGATCATTTTGGTATTGCTAATCTTTTCATTGCAGGTGAGGCACCGGGATTGTTCTTCGGATATAAGACTCAAGGTATTATTCAGCCGGAAGATATTGTAGATGGAAAAGTTGCTTATACGGCTGCTGACGGATCAACCAAATATTATTCCAGTTCTGTGGCCAATGACTTGGGAGCCGGTAATATAAAAGCGGTGGATATGAATGAGGATGGTGTTGTGGATGAAAAGGATAAAACCATTTTAGGCAATCCGAATCCGGACTTTACTTATGGTTTCCAAACTCGTATTGCCTGGAAAGACCTGTCTGTTTCGGCTTCTTTTAATGGTGTGCATGGTAATCAGATATTGAATACGAATATCCGTTATTATACGCCCTCTCGGCAAGCTGGTAATTTGACACAAGAAGCATTCCGGAATATCTGGACGGAAGAGAATCATTCAAATCTTTATCCGTCGGCTACGGCGAATGTAAAGAACGTGGTTTATGACCGTTATATTGAGGATGGAAGTTACTTGCGTTGTTCGGATATCACTTTGAATTATACATTGCCAAAATCTTGGATGAAGAAAATCGGCTTTCAGAATATAGGTGTATTTGCTTCGGTTAAAAATGCATTTGTCATCACTAATTACAGTGGATACGATCCGGAAATCAATTCGTTTGCTTTTGATGGATTACGCCCGGGCATTGATATGAATGCATTTCCAAGCCAACGTTCTTATGTCTTTGGATTAAATGTGACCTTTTAAATAGTTTAACCGATAATTTTTTTTGTAAAATGAAAAAACTAAAATATATATTTTTATTAGCAGGTGCTTTGTCATTGGCATCCTGTGAATCGTGGCTGGATGAAGACCCGCAATATACGATAAATACAAAAACTCAGTTTAGTACTGTGGAAAATGCCAGACAGGCTTTGATGGGATGTTACGGATATATGTCGGCTGATAATGCTTATGGCCAGGCATGGCAGGAAGTAACATTTGGATATTGTGGTTTTGGATGGTCACAAACGAATGGCAGTTCTACAGATTTATTGGTCTCTATGGACGGAGGAATTGATGAAACCATAAACACAATGGCGTGGAGAGGGATGTATAAAGTGATTGGTGAAACAAATGCATTCATTGCCAATATTGCCGATAGTCCGTTAGAATCGGCTGATAAATTGCCAATGGAAGCGGCTGCTCGTTTTTTGCGTGCATTGGCTTATTATAATTTGGCAGTTACCTATGGAGATGTACCTTTAAAGACCACTCCCTCTGCTCATGACGGAGTAGCTGTTCCTCGTTCTCCTAAAAATGAGGTCTTTGAATTGGTACGTACTGACTGGGAGTTCGCTTATGAGAATTTACCGGAAAAAGATGATGACGGTTTTGCAACGAAGTGGGCGGCGAAAGCGTATTTAGGAAAGCTCTATCATACTTTGGGCTGTCAGGGTGATAATACGGCTTGGGAGAAGGCGAAAGCGTGTTTTGATGAGGTAATGCCTAAATACCGGCTGGCGGATAAATTCAGTGATTTGTTTGTTGATTACGTACAAGGCTCTCCGGAATCTATTTTTCAATTGAATTTTGCACTTGCAGGTTCTACCACCCGTAACCGGGGTAGCTGGCTGGTCGCTCCTAATGGCTCTTGTAATGGGCAGGCTTGGGACCGCATACGTGCTTCAAAAGCTTTGTATGATTATTTTTTGGCTACTTATCCCGGTGATCCACGTATTGAAAGCACATTCCTGACTTATTGGAAGTCTTATGCCGGAGTAGGAAAAGGTGAGAAACCTAAAGAGGAGCCTATAGCTTCGGCGCGCGATACTGTATATGCCTATCCTTATTTTACATATACCATTGAAGGAGAAGAAAAACCTGCCGGATGGAAGAAACCCAAGTTGTATGTAGGACGGATTCCTTACGAGAAATTAGCTGATCCGGCTAGTCCGAAAGCTGAAGAACTTTATGCTATGATTGCCGATACGGCTACTGCGACTCCCGCTGAAAAAGGGTATTTGAAAGGCTTGTTGTCTTTGTTGGAAAATGCGACAAAAAAGCCATCTACCAATACAAAGTCATGGCCCTATTTCAAGAAACCGTGGGATCCTGAGCAGAGTGGTAATAACAGTCATAAGAATTTAATTTTGTATCGTTATGCAGATATGTTGCTGATGGCAGCGGATGTATATAATGAATTGGGGCAGACTGACAAGGCGATAACATTGGCCAATGAGGTGCTGAAGAGAGCGCGTCAATCAGGAAACGCGTCTCAGCCGGCTGACTGGAAGAGTGGCTTGTCTAAGGAACAAGTGCGTGAGAAAATTTATTTTGAACGTATTTTCGAAGGTGCCGGTGAACCGGAAATGTATCAGAAAATGCGTTTACGTGGCACAGAGCTTTTGAAAAAAGCTTTCGAGGTCAACAATGGGCATGGAATTATTCAAGAATCAGTGGCCAATAATCCTAAAGGGAACGGGAACTGGGGAGAACGTATTTTTAATGATGGAAATTTGAATGATGAAAACTTCCTGAAGAAAAATTTATTGCTCCCGGTTCCGAAAGATGAGATAGATACCAATTCTGCTCTTGATTATAGTGATAATAATTATGGTTATACTAATTAAGAAAACATGATAGAACGCTTTATTCAATAGGTCTTTATTGGATTTTTCCGGATGCAGGGCGCACCTGCGCTTTGCATCCGTTTTTTTCTTGTCTGTAACCTGTTTCTGGACATTCTCGGATATAAAATAGTCATTTCCAGACAAGAAACAATAACATAACTTGTATCTTTGCGGATGTTAATTCTTTGCTTATTTAAATTTATGAATATGAACAACCTACAATCAGGATTACTTTTTTCTTTGACCGGCATCACTGCTGTGGCATCTTTGTCATCATGCGCTTCACAAAAGAAAACTGAGGAGCAGAAACCTTACAACATCGTGTATATAATGACCGATGACCATACTGCCCAGATGATGAGCTGCTATGACAAGCGTTATATGGAAACGCCTAACCTTGACCGCATTGCTAATGACGGAGTGCGTTTTACTAACAGTTTTGTGGCCAATTCATTAAGTGGTCCCAGCCGTGCCTGCATGATTACCGGCAAGCATAGTTGTGCTAATAAATTCTATGATAATACCACTTGTATATTTGATGGTTCGCAACAGACTTTTCCGAAGCTGCTGCAACAGGCCGGATACCAGACCGCCCTTATCGGAAAATGGCACTTAGAGAGTCTGCCCACAGGTTTCAATTATTGGGAGATTGTACCCGGACAAGGTGATTACTATAATCCGGATTTTATTACGCAAGACAATGACACCATTCAAAAACATGGGTATATAACCAATATCATTACTGATGATGCCATAGACTGGATGGAGAACAAACGGGATAAAGACAAACCTTTTTGTATTTTGATTCATCACAAGGCTATTCATCGCAACTGGCTGGCAGATACTTGTAACTTGTCTTTGTATGAAGATAAAACTTTTCCGTTGCCCGATAATTTCTTTGATGATTATGAAGGACGTCCTGCGGCAGCGGCTCAGGAAATGAGCATCGTGAAGGATATGGATATGATTTATGACCTTAAGATGCTTCGCCCCGATAAACAAACCCGTTTGAAGGCTCTTTATGAAAATTATATCGGACGTATGGATGAGGGGCAGCGTGCGGCATGGGATAAGTTTTATGGTCCCATTATCGATGACTTCTATAAAAAGAATCCTCAGGGTAAAGAATTGGCCGATTGGAAGTTCCAGCGCTATATGCGTGACTATATGAAAACAGTGAAATCGTTGGATGATAATGTAGGTCGTGTACTGGATTATCTGAAAGAAAAGAATATGCTGGACAATACCTTGGTGGTTTATACTTCAGACCAAGGCTTCTATATGGGAGAACATGGTTGGTTTGACAAACGCTTTATGTACGAAGAATCCATGCATACTCCGCTTATAATGCGGTTGCCCAAAGGTTTTGACAGGAAAGGTGATATTACAGAACTGGTGCAAAACATAGATTATGCACCTACCTTTCTGGAATTGGCAGGTGCTCCTGTTCCCGAAGATATCCAAGGTGTTTCGTTGCTTCCACTGTTGAAAGGAGAAAAACCTGCTGATTGGCGCAAATCATTGTATTATCATTTTTATGAATATCCGGCAGAACATATGGTGAAACGTCATTATGGTGTACGTACAGAGCGTTATAAATTAATTCATTTTTATAACGATATTGATGTGTGGGAATTGTATGATTTACAGGCAGACCCTACGGAAATGCATAATCTTTATGGTCAGAAAGAATATGAACCGGTTGTGACGGAGCTGAAGACTGAATTGGCAAGATTGCAGGAGCAGTATAAGGATCCGGTACGCTTTTCACCCGATAGAGACAAAGAATAAGAAAAATAGCATATATCATGAAATACACCTGTTTGATTTTGCTATGGTCGTTATTTGCGACTATGGCCTTACCTGCTGACAACCTAATCCAATCTATATCTATTGTTCCCTGCCCGGAGAGTATTACTCCGGGTACAGGTTATTTTACTTTCTCCGGAAAAACAGACTTTACGGTAGAAAATGAGGAGCAGGCAGAGGTTGCACGCTGTTTCTCTGCTCTTTTTACCCAGGCGGCCGGATTTACTCCTTGTGTGAAGGTTGGAGAAAAGAAGGGGAAAATCAGTTTCCTCACCGATGACGCATTAAAGAGTGAGGCGTATCATCTGGAAATAACTCCCAGGCAGATAATAGTTAAAGCTTCAGATACAAAAGGTTTTTTTTATGCCTTGCAGACTATTCGTCAGTTATTGCCTGCTTCCATTGAGGGCACAGCGGTGGCGGAAACTGCGGATTGGAGCGTGCCGGCTATGACAATCAAGGATGAACCTCGTTTCGGATATCGTGGATTGATGGTGGATGTGGCCCGCTTTTTTATTCCGAAAGAGAATCTGCTTCGTATTATCGATTGTATGGGAATGTTGAAAATCAATACCCTGCATCTGCATTTGGTGGATGATAATGGTTGGCGTATTGAAATAAAGAGATATCCTTTACTTACGGAAATCGGTTCACGGCGTGTAGATCGTCCTGGAAAATCTTTTCCGGAGCGTCGTAATCCCCGGCAGGGTGAATCGACTGTAGAAAAAGGATTTTACACACAGGAGGATATCCGTGAGATAGTGGCGTATGCCGCCCGACATCAGGTTGAAGTGATTCCTGAAATTGAAATGCCGGCTCATAGTAATGCTGCGTTGGCTTCTTATCCGTTGTTGGCTTGTCCTGTGGTCGATAAATTTATCGGTGTCCTTCCAGGATTGGGAGGAAATCATGCGGATGTGATCTTCTGTGCAGGAAACGATAGTGTATTCACTTTCTTGCAAGGGGTGATTGACGAGGTGGTGGAGCTGTTTCCCTCCAGGTATATTCATTTGGGTGGGGATGAGGCTCGGAAAACGCATTGGAAGGAGTGTCCGCTTTGTCAGGAGCGTATGCGACAGGAAGGCTTGGAGGACGAAGAAGCGTTGCAAGGTTATTTTATGGCGAGAATGAGTAAATATGTACAAAGCAAAGGGAAAGAAGCCATGGGCTGGGATGAACTGACCAATACCCGGATTCCCGACGGAGCAATTATTTATGGTTGGAGAGGCTACGGTCAGGCTGCCGTCAAGGCAGCGGAGCAAGGGCATAGGTTTGTCATGACTCCTGCACGTATCATGTATTTGATTCGTTATCAGGGACCGCAATGGTTTGAACCTTTGACCTATTTTGGGAATAATACATTGAAGGATGTATATAGGTATGAACCGATACAGAAAGAATGGAGTCCGGAGGTACGTTCCTTGCTGATGGGAGTACAGGCTTCTATGTGGACTGAGTTTTGCAATAAACCGGAAGATGTGGAATATCAGCTGTTCCCTCGTCTGGCTGCTTTAGCCGAAGTGGCTTGGACACAGCCTTGGCATAAAAATTGGAGAAGTTTTTTGGTGGCAATGGATAAATTCAACGAGCATCTGTCTGCTAAAGGGATTGTGTTTGCCTGTTCCATGTATAATATACAACATACGGTAACCCCTGTAAATGGAAAGCTACAGGTGAAACTGGAATGTGAACGTCCTGATGTGGAAATCCGTTACACAATGGATGGTAAGGAGCCGACAGACCGGTCTCTGCTATATAAGAGCCCGTTGATGGTGACCGGTACACAAACTATAAAGTGTACGACTTATAGAGCAGGTCGGCAGATGGGAAAAACATTGACATTGCCTTTGGTCTGGAATAAGGCTACCGCCAAACCTGTTTTAGGAAATACACAGGCCGGGAAGATTTTAGTAAATGGTATACGTGGCAGCTTGCGCCAGTCGGATTTCGAATGGCATTCATGGGAAAGCAGTGATTCTGTCGCTTTTACTATAGATTTGCAAAAGAAGGAGTCGCTTCGTTCTGTATCAGTGGGATGCATAACGAATTATGGCATGGCAGCCCATAAACCGGCAGATATTGAAGTGTGGGTTTCAAATGATAATCGGGATTATCGTAAAGTATCCGGTAAACAGTTCACGGATGGAGAGATTTTCCGTGAAGGGACTTTCAAAGAGGATGTGGTACTTGATTTGAATAAGGAAATTGGCCGTTATGTGCGGATTATTGCTAAAGGAGCCGGAGAGTGTCCTGCAACCCATGTACGCCCCGGACAAGAGGCAAGGATTTATTTTGATGAGGTAATGATAGAATAAATAGATATATGAGAAATACATTATTATATTTTTTGGCTGCTCTGGTTATATTTCCAATAATGGCGCAACAACAACCCGAATGGCAGAGCCAATATGCTGTCGGACTGAACAAACTGGCCCCTCATACTTATGTGTGGCCTTATCAAACCGTATCTGATATCCGTAACGGAGATTATGAATCTTCTCCTTATTACATGAGTCTGAACGGTAGTTGGAAATTCCATTGGGTAAAGAATCCCGATAACCGTCCGAAGGATTTTTATAAACCGGAGTTTTATACAGGAGGATGGGCGGATATTCAGGTTCCCGGCAATTGGGAACGTCAAGGATATGGAACAGCTATTTATGTAAACGAAACCTATGAGTTCGATGACAAACTGTTCCATTTTAAAAAGAATCCGCCTTTAGTTCCATATAAAGAGAATGAAGTCGGTTCCTACAGACGTACCTTTACAATTCCTGCCGATTGGGAAGACCGCCGTGTGGTTATCTGTTGTGAAGGAGTGATTTCTTTTTACTATATTTGGGTGAACGGACATCTGTTGGGCTATAATCAAGGTTCAAAGACACCGGCCGAATGGGATATCACTGATAAATTGAAGAAAGGTGAGAATACGGTGGCATTGGAGGTTTACCGTTGGAGTGCCGGTTCGTATTTGGAGTGCCAGGATATGTGGCGGTTGAGTGGTATTGAACGTGATGTGTATCTTTACAGCACTCCTAAACAGTATATAGCCGATTACAAAGTAACCTCTTCTCTAGACAAACAACAATATAAAGAAGGTATTTTCGGTTTGGAAGCTACCATTGAAGGACCTTCTACTTCCATGACTACCTTTGCTTACCGACTGGAAGATAAAACCGGTAAGGCGGTTCTGCAAGGTGAATATCCTATCAAATCGAAGGGATTGAGCCATTTCTTGAAGTTGGATGAACAAAGTTTGCCGGATGTGGAAGTCTGGAGTGCTGAGCATCCGAATCTTTATACGCTGATCCTGGAATTGAAAGATGTAACAGGTAAAGTAACGGAACTTACCGGATGTGAAGTAGGTTTCCGCACTTCGGAAATTAAGGACGGACGTTTTTGCATCAATGGTGTGCCGGTCTTGGTAAAGGGAACGAACCGTCATGAACATTCCCAATTAGGACGGACTGTAAGCAAGGAACTGATGGAAAAAGATATCAAATTGATGAAACAGCATAATATCAATACGGTCCGCAATTCGCACTATCCTACCCATCCTTATTGGTATCAGCTTTGTGATCGTTATGGACTTTATATGATAGATGAAGCTAATATTGAATCACATGGCATGGGGTATGGACCTGCTTCATTGGCCAAAGATTCCACTTGGTTGCCTGCCCACATGGATCGTACCCAACGTATGTATGAGCGTTCCAAGAATCATCCGGCTATCGTCATCTGGTCATTGGGGAATGAAGCCGGAAACGGTATTAACTTCGAACGTACATATGACTGGATGAAGTCAGTGGAGAAAAGTCGTCCTGTACAATATGAACGGGCCGAACAGAATTATAATACCGATATCTATTGCCGTATGTATCGCAGCGTGGAAGAACTCATGGCCTATGCCCGCCAGACAGAACCTAAAGTCTATCGTCCTTTCATCATGACAGAGTATCTGCATACTATGGGTAATAGTGGCGGAGGATTAAAGGAATATATGCATGTATTCGAAACCGAACCGATTGTTCAGGGAGGTTGTATCTGGGATTGGGTGGATCAATCTTTCCGCGAGATAGATAAGGATGGTAAATGGTATTGGAGTTATGGTGGGGATTATGGTCCGAAGGATGTGCCCAGCTTTGGCAATTTCTGTTGTAACGGGTTGGTCAATGCAGCCCGCGAACCGCATCCGCATCTCATTGAAGTGAAGAAAGAGTATCAATATATCAAATCGGCACTGACCGATCCTAAGAAGCTGACAGTGGAAGTCAAGAACTGGTATGACTTTACCAATTTGAATGCCTATACGTTGCACTGGCAGGTCATGGGGGATGATGGGAAAGTGATAGCAGAAGGAACTCGAAAAGCAGACTGTGCCCCTCATGAGGTTGTAACATTCTCTTTGGGTGCTGTAAAGTTGCCTTCTACGATTCGTGAGGCTTATTTGAATCTGTCTTGGACGCCTGATAAGGAAACTCCCTTTATTGGAACTCATGACGAAGTGGCCTATGACCAGTTTGTACTGTCTGCCAACAAAGGGTATCGTGCGCCGGAAATCAAATTGGCTGATAAGGTGAAGATAGATATTGATCCTGCAACCGGCGCTTTACGCTCTTATATATATAAAGGTAAAGAGATGCTTTCATCTCCTGTAGTTCTCAGCCTTTATCGTCCTGTAACGGACAATGACAGCAGGGAAAAAACAGGAGGAGCCAAAGTTTGGAGGAAAGAAGGTTTGGATAATATGATTCAAAAAGCTACTTTTGTCAAAGCATCTGAAACAGGTGGTAAAGCGGAAGTAGAATTATGGAATGCTAAAGGCGTAAAGTTGGGAATGGCTACCTTTGTATATACTTTGCAGAGCAATGGTGCATTAAAAGTAAAGACAACTTTCCTGCCGGATACTTCTGCTGTTACTTCATTGGCTAGAGTGGGCCTGGCATTTGAAATGCCGTATGCCTATAACAAGGTTTCTTATTTGGGACGTGGTGAACATGAAACTTATATAGACCGTAATCAGTCTGGATGTATTGGAATTTACCATACAGATGCAGAACGTATGTTCCATTATTATGTGAAGCCCCAGGCTACAGGAAACCGTACGGATGTGCGTTGGATGGAATTGGCGGATGAGGCAGGAGAAGGTTTGTCTTTCCGTTCGGATAAAGTGTTTCAGTTCAGTGTTATTCCATTTACGGATTCTAATGTAGATAAAGCTACTCATATTAATAAACTTGAGAGAACAGGGATTATAAATGTTCACTTAGATGCGGAACAGTCGGGGGTAGGTACTGCGACTTGTGGTCCGGGGGTATTGCCGCCATATCGTGTTCCGGTGGAGAAGCATACGTTTGAGTTTATGATTCGTCCATTAAAATAACCTAGTAATAAAGGAAAATGAGAAAAACGATTCTAACCGCAGCCTTACTTTGTGCTTTTCTGGGAACTCAGGCACAGGAGTATTATGAGAAACACGTAGCTTTTCCGGCAGGAGCGACTACGGAACAGAAGATAGATATGGCTTCCCGTTTGGTGCCTACACCGCAACAGTTGGCATGGCAACAAATGGAATTCACTTGTTTCCTTCATTTTGGTATTAATACCTTTACAGGCCGTGAATGGGGAGATGGTAAAGAAGATCCGGCCATTTTCAATCCTACCGAATTGGATTGTGAACAATGGGTAAGAGCTCTGAAGGAAGGTGGCTTCAAAATGGCTATCATTACTGCCAAGCATCATGATGGTTTCTGTTTGTGGCCTACCCGGACAACCAAGCATTCTGTTGCTTCTTCTCCATGGAAAAACGGAAAAGGGGATGTGGTACAGGAACTCCGCAAAGCTTGTGACAAGTATGGATTGAAATTCGGAGTCTATCTTTCTCCTTGGGATCGTAATGCGGAATGTTACGGACAAGGAGAAGCTTATAATAAGTTTTTCATCGAACAGCTGACTGAACTGCTTACCAATTACGGAGAAGTGCATGAGGTATGGTTTGATGGAGCTAACGGCGAAGGACCTAACGGAAAGAAGCAGGAATATGATTGGGACGCTATTTTGAAGACTATCCGTCGTCTTCAACCTAAGGCAGTTACCGCTATCATGGGCGATGATGTGCGTTGGGTAGGTAATGAAGGTGGATTGGGACGTACCACGGAATGGAGTGCAACGGCTTTGATGCCTAATTCTTATCCGGGTTCTGATGAAGTCTATAAGAGATTGGGCATAAATGCTATGTCCAAGGATTTGGGAAGCCGTGAATTGGTATCTAAAGCATCGGATTTGTTCTGGTATCCTTCTGAAGTTGATGTTTCTATCCGTCCGGGATGGTTCTATCATGCCGAACAGGATAATCAAGTTCGTTCACTTGCCAACTTGGTGAATATTTATTATCGTTCTGTGGGTTGTAACTCTGTTTTGTTGCTGAATATTCCACCCGATAAACGTGGTTTGATGCACGAGAATGATGTGAAACGTATCAAGGAGTTGACGGAATATATAAAAAAGACCTTTGCCGATAATAAAGTTGAGAAGGGAAATAGGATATGGACAGCCAAAGTAGGAGATACGAAAGAATATAAGGTGAGGAAGAATACACTTGTTAATACTTTCTTAATTCAGGAGGATATTACAAAAGGCCAGCGTGTGGAAGGTTTTACAGTAGAAGTGTTCGCCAATGGCGCATGGCATCATGTGGGTGAGGGAACTACGGTGGGATATAAACGGTTGTTGCCTTTCTCGGATAGTCATGCCGAAAAGGTTAGAGTGACAATTACGGGTGCTCGTGGAACCGTCAATATCAGTAACATAGGCTTGTATTATGCTGAACCATTGGTTGATAAAACGATGAAAGTAACCTTGAGTGATGTCCCGGTGGATGGTTGGAAAACAGTGGGCATGGATGCAGCCGCAGCCATCGATGGAAAACAGGAAACTGTTTGGAAAACCGAAACTTTAACTCCCTTGGTGGTTGATATGGGTAAAGAAGTGGAAATAGCCGGTTTCAGTTATGCTCCTGCACAGGAGGAGGATCTGACTGGCACTATCTATAAATACAACTTTTATGTCAGCCGGGATGGTAAGGATTGGATGAAGTGTGACGCTACAGGTGAATTCAGTAATATCATGCATAATCCTGTTCCTTATTTTGTACGTTTCGGAAAGACTTATCCAGCCCGTTATTTTAAACTGGAGCCTGTTACCGAAATAAATAACAAAGCAGTAACTGCTGTCGGTGAGATAGGAGTATTGTTGAAATAAATCAGGTTAATATATTTTTTTATTTTAGGAGAAGTTATGTCAAAAGTCGGGTGAGAGAATCATCTGGGTTTTGACGTAACTTCTTTTGTATATGGAGGGCATATTAAGGAATTAGCTAATAATCTGTTAAGAGCTTTCCGGATTTTGAGAAAACGTATTATATTTGCATAAGCATAACAGATATTCAATTTTTTGATTAATTGTAGAAAGCCTTTGTTTAATCGATATCACTTAAATGAGTAAAATATGAAAAAAAGCTTGTACTTTCTTTTTATATTAGCCTTGTTCTGTTTGACAGGCTGCAAGGATGCGCTTGTTCCGAAACCTATAAAGCTCACTTGCAATATCAATACATTTGACGCTCCTATATCATGTATCAGCCGTTCGACAGCAGATGCGGATAAACTTTATATTGGTCAGGAAGACGGTTGTATCATAGAAAAAGTGAACAATAATTGCCAGACCTATTCCATTAATAGCAACCGGCGTATATATGATATATTGGAATATAGTGAAGATTCTCTGTTTGTGGGAACAAGAGATGCCGGTTTGAAACTATTGGCTAAATCCTCTCGGCAGACCCAGACTTACTACATAAAAAATAAGAGGATGAATTATTCGGTATATAGTATGGCTCTGGATGATGACAAACAGTGTTTGTATGTGGGGACTAGTAATGGACTGTTTAGATTGAATTTGAAAGATGGTTCCACATCTCATGAACTCACTCCCATTCAACTAGGGAAATGTAGTAAAAACTGTGGGGTGAATAAGGTTGTGATAAAGGAAAAAAAACTATATGTGGCTAGTGAACAGGGGTTGTTTGTTGTCCGTAATCTTGAAAAGGACTTTAAACGACCTGTTATAGATTCTCTGGTTACCAATGTCAGTGTTTATAATGATACAGTATATGCTTTGTTGGAAAATTCGGTTTTTAAGATATCTCCCGATGGAAAAAAGACGCTTGTACGCAAAGGACGGTGCTACTTGTATGCTCAAGGACCCGACAAGGATGAATGGTTTATCAGTGCTAATTCTATACTTTATGTCAAAGACGGTTGCACTTTAGAATATGATTTGCCGAATGGTATCAGTACTATCGCCAGGCAGATAGGCTTTATGGGGAAAGATTTTCTGCATCTGGCATGCAGAGAGGCTATGCTTTCTTTTGCCTTGCGACAGAACTCGGCAGATTTAGACAATAATGTATTGGCGGTTAGTGATAAAAGGACGGGAGACTCCATTTTCTTTATTACCGATGATCTTCGTTTACATCTGTATAAGTTTGTCTATAATCATCCGGAATTCAAATCAAAGTCTTTAGGAAAGATTGAAGGCTTGGATATTGTGGGTAATGATATTATAAAATTTTTGGAAACCAGTCCTAATACTTTCTTTCTTGCTACGCGTAAGAAACTTTATAAGATTAAAGGCAATAGAGCGGAGTGTCTTTTGCAGTTCAGTAACACGAAAGGGCAGAATAATATCACTTCTCTTTATTATTCCACCGCGGAACATTGTCTTTATGTGGGTACTAGGGAATATTTAGGTATTATAGATGAACAGCAGGACCATATTGTAACTCCTATTCCGGTTGTGTCAGATAAAGGGGTGAAAGATACTATCGACGCTTATATTACCGGAATTTGTGAGAATGAGGATAGTATTTATGTAACGACCTTGAACAAAGGATTGTATGGAAGACCTTTAAACAGGCCGCAGGAATCTTTCTGGCAGATACGTGATTTATCAGGGTATGAGAGTGTTTATGGTGTGATAATGAATGGTAGAAATAAATATTTGAATACCTCGTTGGGAATCGTTAATGAAGAAAATGCGACCTTGTTGCCAATGAAACATGTGAAATCAATATCGGGAGCTCTTGAAAAGAATCCTAATGAGGGCTTTTTCATACTCTATTATTATGGTATGAGTTTTAAGGGATTGGATGATGCCGGTGTCCCAGAACCATTATTCTGCGATTTGGCTTTTAGCAAGTCTTGTATTGCCGTCAATGGACGGAAAGCGGTTTTGGGATGTAAGTCAGGATTATTCCTTTTTGATGGTAAATCAGGCTTGCTTCCTATCTCGATAGAAAAAGAAGAGATGTCCTATGCGCTGTATATCATCCTGTCAATAGCGGTGCTGCTATCGGCTTTTCTTGCTCTTTTCCTTTTGAAAAGACGGAAAAAAGGAACTCGGAAAGCGCTGATGGATAAAAAAGGGATAAATCCGGATGATGTCGGGATGAATTGGGAGGAACTGGAAATGGACGTTCATAAGGTTGACAAAAAAGTCAAGACCCTGTTTGATGCCTTGGGATACAGAAAAACAGAGGGAGAGGATGATATGCGTCAAGAACTGAAACAGGTGTGTTTGGATTTTGCTGACAAATATCCTGAATTGGGTAAATTATCCTTTATGAAACGAAGGGGAAAAGAAAGGTATTTTATAACGATACTTCTGATGATAGAAGATATTGATGCTGCTATTATTTCAAGAGTGCTGGATGTGGATCAGGCAACGGTAACAAGACATAAGTATAATGTAAGGAAAGAAATAGAACAACTTTATCCTGATGGGGAGTTTGATTGTAAAGTCATCAATCTGCTTTATGACCGTATCAATTCAAGAAGAAAATAAGTTCATCTTTAGAGTTATCTCAATTTATTGTATTTCGTAGAGCCGGCTTCGTGTATCTGTTTTGTTATGAGGAATGGCTTTTTTGCCGGAAGTGCTGAAACACTTCCGGCTCTCCTTTTTTTCTCCTTTTCTCTTCTAGGATGTTTTGGTCATATAAAAGGAGGAAACGGGATTAAAAAGGTATTTTCGGGATAATTTCAAACACTACTTTTGTTTCCGTCAGATGCGGACACTCTGATTGTTTGTCGTACGTTCCGTAGATGATTAAAATGTTTTTCGAAAAACCAATTGAATTTTATTAATTAACCGTTTAAACTAAACTTTTATCATGAAAACAAAGTTTGCCTTACTTCTAGTGTTTTGTGCCATTTCATTAAACATCTTTGCACAAGAGAAAAAAATAAAGGATAGAAGAACCAATCCCGAACTTTATTATTTGGAAGAATCGGAGGTTGCCAATAGTCTGGAGTTACTGCCTCCTCCTCCTGAAGCAGGAAGTATTTTGTTCTTGTATGACAAAGCCCGTTACGACTGGGGGAAATTGCAAAGGGATACTCCTAGGGGTGAACAAGCTGTCAGTGATGCCCGTGTAAATGGTGATGGCGTTCCCTTTGCCTTTTCGGAGGCTTTTGGTATTGAAATAACGAGGGATAAAACGCCGGAACTGTATAGGCTCATTATTAATATGAGAGAGGATGCCGGAGATTTGGCTACCCGTCATGCTAAAGAGTATTATATGCGTGTACGTCCTTTTAGTTTTTTCAATGAAATGACTTGTAATCCCGAACAGCAGGAAGAACTTTCAACGAACGGTTCCTATCCTTCGGGACATACAGCCATAGGATGGGCTACTGCCCTTGTTTTGGCAGAAATCAATCCTGACAGGCAGAATGAGATTCTGAAAAGAGGATTTGAAATGGGACAGAGTCGTGTTATTTGTGGGTATCATTTCCAAAGTGATGTAGATGCTGCCCGAATTGTGGCGAGTGCTGTTGTTGCCCGTCTCCATGCCAACGATGCTTTTGTGAAACAGCTTAATAAGGCGAAAGATGAGTTCTCCAAGCTGCAAAAAGCAGGACTCATTCAGTCTGTTTCCAAAAAATAATTCCCTATAACTTAACCATAAACCGTAACTATTTAATGTAATGTTTTTCTTAGATGAACCGGACAAGAGTATTTGCTGAGCCTAAAAGCATGACTATTGATCGGATGCTGATGGGAGGAGGAGTCTGACTGATTGCTTTCATTGTGTGGTCTTACAGATTCTTCACTGCCCTCAGTATGATAAAAATCAGAGACAGACTGACAGGATACTTGGATGGTTACCATTAAAACTGTATATTATGAAAAATCTTATATCATTAGGAGTTTTTCTCCTGATATTGCTCTCCGTACAGGTAAATGCACAGGAACAATCAGTTTTGAAAATACGTCCTACAGGACGAATCTTGATGGATGGAGGCTTGTTTCATTCAGATAATAAAAACTTTGTAGATGGTGTAGCGATTCCTGATGCCCGGATAGGTGTAAAAGCAACCTATGGAAAATATAAAGCGAAAGTGGATATAGGCTATGCGTATGGAAAGGTCAGTTTAAAAGACATATTTGTAGAAAGACAATTTTCCTCACATGCGTTATTACGTGTAGGGAATTTTGTACATCAGTTCGGGCTTCAAAGTTCTACTAGTTCGTCTATGAAAGTAACCATGGAGGAGCCGGCAAGTAATGAGGCTTTTTTCAACAGCCGGCTGATGGGGGCTATGTTTGTGTATGACAAAAATGATTTTTTCGGTACAGCTAGTGTTCATGTGGAGAGCGAGGCTCTTAAGAAGAAATCCAATGAATTGGGTAAAATGGGTTATGGTGCTATGAGCCGCCTGGTCTATCGTCCTTTACATGATACAGGGAGATTGTTTCAGTTGGGTATTTCCGGTGCTTACGAAACACCTAGATACAATAGCGAACCTACACTTAACCATACTAGCTTTGACTTGGGGGCTAATTTCCCGACGCGTATTGCAAAAGTCAGAGCTGTGAATGCCTTGATTCCGGATGCAAAGAACTTGATAAAATTTACACCGGAGATGATAGCAGGATATGGTCCTGTGGCATTGGAAGCACAATATTATTATCTTCAAGTGAACCGGGAAAAGGATTTTAAGAATTATAAAGCGAGTGGTATGTATGGAATACTGAGAGGTTTGCTGATAGGTGGTAATTATAGATATTCACATACGGATTGTGGTATTGCCACTCCGGACTCTGGTTCGTTGGAATGCGTATTCGGATATAACTATACTGATATGTCGGATACCCGGTCCCATATTTATGGCGGGCGTTTGAACGATGTCTCTTTTACTGTCAATTATTATATCAATAAGTATATGATATGGAGATTCCGGTACTCTTATACTAAGATAACGGATAGAGTGGGATTTGAAAATCAGTCATTAAGTGCGTTTCAGACACGTTTTCAAGTGATATTTTAAATAGAGGGTCAGAGTTTCATTTTGTTTCAAGAGTTTGAAGCAAGGTGGAACTCTTATATTTGAAACAGATTGGGTGGCAAGAAGAATGTCCTTTTGGGGGTAGAGGGTAGCATAAACCTGTTACTGTAAGAACGAATATTGAAAAATAGCTTTATCTTTGTATTCTTTATACTAGGAATTAAATGAAAAACAAATGAAAGAAGCAACCATAACTCCTTTTGCAAAGCCGCTATATATAATGACCAAACCTGTAGGTGCGGTTTGTAATCTGGCCTGTGATTATTGTTACTATTTGGAAAAATCCAAGTTATATGAGGAACAGCCGCGTCATGTGATGAGCGATGAATTACTGGAGAAATTTATTAAAGAATATATTCAGTCGCAAACCATGCCGCAAGTTTTGTTTACCTGGCATGGGGGAGAAACTTTGATGCGTCCTTTAGTTTTTTATAAGAAAGCCTTGGAACTTCAGAAAAAATATGCAGGTGGTAGAACCATTGATAATTGCATTCAGACAAATGGCACATTGCTGACAGATGAATGGTGTGAATTCTTCCGTGAGAATAATTTTTTGGTAGGCATTTCTATAGACGGTCCTCAGGAATTTCACGATGAATACCGGAAGAACAAGATGGGACAACCTTCTTTCTATAAGGTAATGAAAGGGATTAACCTGTTGAAAAAGCATGGAGTGGAATGGAATGCCATGGCAGTGGTCAATGACTATAATGCAGATTATCCGTTGGACTTCTATCGTTTCTTTCGTGACGAACTTGATTGTCATTATATACAGTTTACTCCTATTGTCGAGCGACTGTCTAGCCGTGCGGACGGTCTTCGGCTTTCTTCATTAAAGCAAAAAGACGGTGAACTGGCTCCTTTCTCCATTACTCCCGAGCAGTGGGGGAATTTCCTTTGTACTATTTTCGACGAATGGGTACTGAATGACGTGGGCAATTACTATATTCAGTTGTTTGATTCTACGCTGGCCAATTGGGTGGGACAGCAGCCAGGCGTTTGTTCATTAGCTAAATATTGTGGACATACAGCCGTGATGGAATTCAACGGTGATGTGTATGCTTGCGATCATTTTGTCTTTCCTGAGTATAAATTGGGAAATATTTATCAGAAGACTTTGGTGGAGATGATGTATGGTAAAGAACAGGAAACTTTTGGTGTGATGAAGCACAATAGTCTGCCACAGCAGTGCCTGAACTGTTCTTATGAGTTTGCCTGTCATGGGGAATGTCCGAAGAATCGTTTTATGTTAAGTAAAGACGGTGAACCGGGATTGAATTACTTGTGTAAGGGATATTATCAATTCTTTGACCACGTAGCACCCTATATGGATTTTATGAAGAAGGAATATCTGGCGGAACGCGCTCCGGCTAATGTGATGGAGTGGGCGAGAGAAAGGAGAAATAAATAGACTGTTTTCAGTAAGCCGACTGTATGGAACAAGCAAGTCAACTTACCTGGTCGTTTCAGTTGACTTATTTGATCATTTAAGTTAAGTTACTTTTTCATGGCTGTTCGGCTTAGTTGGAAAAATAAAAGGAGCAAAGTCTCTACGACTTCACTCCTTTTATTTTTTCCGGTCAGATGAATTATTTTCCGTTGTATTCATCAGATACAGTTAATTTCTTACGACCTTTTGCACGACGGCTGGCTAATACGCGACGACCGTTAGCAGTTGCCATTCTTTCACGGAATCCATGTTTGTTTTTTCTCTTTCTGTTAGAGGGTTGGAACGTTCTTTTCATTGTATATACTTATTTTATGTTATTATTCACCATGAGTAACGGGCTGCAAAATTAGTGACTTTTTTGAAATAAACAAAGAGATAACTCATTTTTAGTGATTTCTTTTTGCGTTTTTTCTTGATTTACATTACTTTTGCACTCGAAATCACAGCTATAAGTGAATATAATCTGAAATAATAATCAAATATAAGCGAAGAAAAGTATGATTAATGCTCAAGACATTAAAATCGGAACAGCTATCCGTATGGACGGCAAATTGTATTTCTGTATTGACTTCCTGCATGTAAAACCGGGAAAAGGTAACACATTCATGCGTACTAAATTGAAAGATGTGGTTAATGGTTACGTTTTGGAACGTCGTTTCAACATCGGTGAAAAATTGGAAGATGTACGTGTGGAACGTCGTCCACACCAATATTTGTATATGGAAGGTGCAGACTATATTTTTATGAATCAGGAAACATTCGACCAAATTCCTATTGCTCATGACTTGATTAACGGAGTAGACTTCCTGTTGGAAGGAATGGTGGTGGATGTGGTTTCTGATGCTTCTACAGAAACAGTATTGTTTGCTGATGTTCCGGTAAAAGTGCAGATGAAAATTACTTATACCGAACCGGGTCTGAAAGGGGATACGGCTACCAATACGTTGAAACCTGCTACAGTGGAATCGGGTGCTACCGTGCGTGTTCCTTTATTCATTAATGAAGGTGAAACAATTGAAATTGATACTCGTGACGGTTCATATGTAGGCCGTGTGAAAGCATAATCTATTTATATATGCATATAAAAAGGCGGAACTTGTTGCAAGCTCCGCCTTTTTTATGTTTCTTTGTACTTCTCTGTGATGGATAAAATCAAAATAAAGCAATGAGATATTCTTTTATTATACCGGTTTATAATCGTCCTGAAGAGGTGGATGAGTTATTGAACAGTCTTACAAGGCAGACAAATAAGAATTTTGAAGTCCTGATAGTGGAGGATGGTTCATCTGTTCCGTGCAAGGAAGTGGTAGATAATTACGCTGACCGGTTGGATATATGTTATTATTTCAAATCCAATTCCGGTCCCGGGCAGACCCGCAATTATGGAGCGGAACGGGGGCATGGAGAATATCTTATCATATTGGATTCTGATTGCATTTTGCCTGAAGGGTATTTGGCGGCTGTCGAGTCAGAGCTTCAACGGCAGAAGGCAGATGCTTTTGGTGGTCCTGACCGTGCTCATGATTCGTTTACCAATATACAGAAAGCAATAAATTATGCCATGACTTCGTTTTTTACTACCGGAGGTATCCGTGGAGGGAAGAAAAAAATGGATAAATTCTATCCCCGTAGTTTTAATATGGGGGTACGGGCTGAGGTATATAAAGCGTTGGGAGGATTTTCTAAGATGCGTTTTGGAGAAGATATTGATTTCAGTATCCGTATCTTTCAAGGGGGATATGCTTGTCGGTTGTTCCCTGAAGCATGGGTGTGGCACAAGCGTCGTACCGATTTGAAGAAGTTTTTCAAGCAAGTGCATAATTCGGGTATTGCCCGTATCAATCTGTATAAAAAGTATCCTGAATCATTGAAAGTTGTACATTTGTTACCGGCACTTTTTACTATAGGAATTGTATTCCTGTTGTTATGTTCGTTGGTTTGTAGCTGGAGTTTGTCTTTGCTGCTGCTTTTTGCTCTTATCATTTGTGTAGACTCCACATTGCGAAATAAAAGTTTCAAAATAGGATTATTATCCATCCTTGCTTCTTTTATTCAGTTGATTGGCTATGGAACTGGTTTCCTGCGGGCCTGGTGGAAACGCTGTGTGTTGGGGAAAAACGAATTTGCCGCATTTGAGAAGAATTTTTATAAATAGAATTTTACCATGAAGAGGTATTAAAAGTGATGGACTTTTTATACGTCTTTATGGCGGGGAAAAATAAAGAAAGATGGCAGAAAAACTAACCATAAACCAATGGGCGGAAGAAGATCGTCCTCGTGAAAAGATGATGTTGCATGGAGTGGGGACACTTTCGGATGCTGAGTTGCTTGCTATTCTGATAGGTTCGGGAAATACGGAGGATTCTGCTGTGGAGTTAATGCGTAAAGTGTTGAGTGATTATCATAATAGTTTGAATGAATTGGGCAAAACTACCGTAGATGAACTGTGTCACTATAAAGGAATAGGTCCTGCCAAAGCTATCACCATTTTGGCGGCTTCCGAATTGGGAAAGCGCCGAAAGGAGGAAGAAGGAAAAGAACGTAAGGTCATTCTCAGCTCCCGTGATGTTTATCAATATTTTTATCCGTTGATGTGTGATTTGCCTACAGAGGAATGCTGGGTCTTGTTGTTGAATCAAGCTTCCAAAGTAATTGACCGTATAAAGATAAGTTCCGGAGGCCTGGTCTCTACAGCGGTAGATGTCCGTTGTGTATTGAGGGAAGCATTATTGAAACGGGCCGTTGCCATGGCACTTTGTCACAACCATCCTTCCGGCAGTATGCGACCTAGTACAGAGGATGATCGGTTGACGGAACATCTTGACAAGGCGGCAAAAGTAATGAACATAAGACTGATAGATCATGTTATTTTAACGGATGGCAAATTTTATAGCTATGCTGATGAAGGAAAAATATAGAAAATCATTAAATTTGCAATTAAAACAACGAGAGATATGGATGCAGATACCCGTTTAAAAACAGAAGAGAAGATTATAGCCATGTTGAAAACCGTATATGATCCCGAGATTCCGGTGAATATATACGATTTAGGCTTGATATATAAGATTGATTTGCAAGATGATGGAGAAGTAGTGTTAGATATGACATTGACTGCCCCCAATTGTCCTGCTGCTGATTTTATTATGGAGGATGTCCGTCAGAAAGTCGACTCTGTGGAAGGAGTTACTTCATCGGTCGTGAACTTGGTTTTTGAACCCGAATGGGATAAAGATATGATGAGTGAAGAAGCTAAATTGGAATTGGGTTTCCTCTAATAAATTGAAAGTTGAGAATTAAAATTGGAAAATAAGAATTGCCAATATGTCTAAGTTATTGGACAAGGTGTTGTTTTTTTAATTCTCTATTCTCGGATTTTTAATTTATGAGGTATTTAATTTAGTAAGATTATGAAGAACGTATATTTCCTTTCCGATGCACATTTAGGTTCTCGTGCCATAGCACACGGGCGGACACAGGAGCGCCGTTTGGTGAATTTTCTGGATAGTATAAAACATAATGCTGCAGCAGTGTACCTGTTAGGAGATATATTCGACTTTTGGTACGAGTTCAAACTGGTAGTGCCGAAAGGCTATACTCGTTTCTTGGGGAAGATTTCCGAGTTGACCGATTTGGGAGTGGAGGTGCATTTCTTTATCGGTAATCATGACATCTGGTGTGGTGATTATTTGGAAAAAGAGTGCGGGGTAACTATTCATCGTCAGCCGTTGACCTGTGAGATTTATGGGAAGGAGTTTTTCTTGGCGCATGGGGACGGATTGGGAGATAAAGATGCCAAGTTCAAATTGTTGCGTTCCATGTTTCATAGTACCACTTTACAAACGCTGTTTTCTACCATACATCCCCGTTGGAGCATAGAACTTGGCTTGGAATGGGCCAAGCATAGCCGTCTGAAGCGTGAAGGCGGTAAGGAACCCGAGTATATGGGAGAGGATAAGGAACCGTTGGTCTTGTTTACTAAAAATTACCTTAAAGACCATCCGGATATCAATTATTTTATTTATGGTCATCGCCACATTATGCTAGACTTGATGCTGAGCCGTACTTCACGTATGTTGATTCTTGGTGACTGGATACAAGATTTTTCGTATGCTGTATTTGATGGTGAAAATATGTTCCTTGAGCAGTATGTTGAGGGAGAAAGTCAATATTCCTAAAAAAGGCTACTATGCATCACGCGTAGCAGCCTTTTATAATTTATATATTTAACCAAACAATAAAATTACTTATTCAGAATAGCCAGAGTATCGCTGGCAATCATCAGCTCTTCATCAGTTGGGATAACAGCTACTGTCACTTTGGAGTCATCGGCAGAAATAATAGCTTCTTCTCCACGAACCTTGTTCTTTTCAAGGTCAATCTTCACACCCATGAATTCCAAACCTTCACAAACTTCAGAACGGCAATTGGCTTGATTTTCACCTACACCGCCAGTGAACAGGATGATGTCTACACCACCTAGAGCGGCAGCATATGCACCAATATATTTCTTGATGCGGTAGAAATACATCTTTTCAGCCAAAATAGCTTTCGGATTTCCGGCGGCAACAGCGGCTTCCAGTTCGCGCATATCGCTGGATACACCTGAAACGCCTAATACACCACTTTTCTTGTTTAGTAAGTTGGATACGCCGGTTGCATTTAATCCTTCTTTTTCCATGATGAAAGTAACGGCGCCTGCATCGATGTCACCACTACGAGTTCCCATTACAAGACCTTCCAATGGGGTCAGCCCCATACTGGTGTCTATACATTTACCATCTTTGATAGCTGAAATGGAACCACCGTTACCGATGTGGCAAGTGATAATTTTCTTTCCTTTCGGATCAACGCCAAGGAATTCGCATACACGTTGTGAAACATAGCGATGAGAAGTTCCATGGAAGCCATAACGGCGCACACCGTATTTTTCATATAGTTCGTATGGAATGGCATACATATATGCATAGTCGGGCATTGTTTGATGGAATGCCGTATCAAATACACCTACTTGGGGAACGTTGGGCAGAATGGCAGAAACAGCATTCACACCTTTCAGGTTAGCCGGGTTATGAAGCGGGGCTAAATCGTTGCAAGCGATAAAAGCATCCAGTACTTCTTTATTCAGCAATACGGATTCGCTGAAACGTTCTCCGCCATGTACCATACGGTGACCTACTGCGTTGATTTCATCCAATGACTTGATTGCGCCATATTCTGGGCTCACCAATGTATTCAGAATGAACTCGATACCTGCGGTATGTTCTGGGATGTCTTTTTCTAATATTTTCTTTTCACCGTTGGGCAAAGTCAGTTTCAGGAAAGAGCCTACCAAGCCGATTTTTTCTATACCGCCCTGTGCCAGGACTTCTTTGGTAGTCATATCAAATAATTTATATTTAATAGAAGAACTACCGCAATTGAGCACTAATATTTTCATGATGTTGTTGTTTTTTGGAGAATGATTATTTGTTTTCTTTAGCGGCAATTGCTTGATTGGCAGTAATGGCAATCATCTTATAAACATCGTCGATAGAGCAACCGCGTGACAGGTCATTCACCGGACGAGCGATACCTTGCAGGATCGGGCCGATAGCGGTAGCGTGTCCCAGACGTTCTACTAATTTATAAGAAATATTACCTACTTCCAGACAAGGAACAACCAGTACGTTTGCCTTACCTGCAATTTCTGATCCCGGGGCTTTGCTTGCACCGATGTGCGGAACCAAAGCTGCATCAGCTTGCAGTTCACCGTCAATCTTCAAATCGGGAGCCATTTCCTTAGCGATTGCCAAAGCTTCCACCACTTTATCTACCACTTCATGTTTGGCAGAACCCTTGGTTGAAAAACTTAACATAGCTACGCGAGGATCAATTCCGGCAACAGCCTTGGCGGTCTGAGCGGTACAAACTGCAATTTGAGCCAGTTGGTTGGCATCCGGTACCGGGGTTACAGCAACGTCACCCATTACGATTACACCGTTATTTCCGTATTCGGGAGCATGAGTCAGCAACAGCATGGCACCGGATACGCAAGTGATACCCGGAGTAGTCTTGATAATCTGTAAAGCGGGACGAAGTACGTTACCTGTTGTGTTGCGTGCGCCGGCCAACTGTCCGTCGGCATCACCAGCCTTGATAATGAGACATCCTAGATACAGCGGATCGACAACCAGTTTGCGGGCCTCTTCGATGGTCATACCTTTTTTCTTGCGGAGTTCGCACAGCAATTGTGCATACTCTTCTTTTTTCGGGTGGTCTGTGGGATCGATAATAGTGGCTTTACCGATGTTCCCTAACCCCCATTGTTTAGCCAGGCTCATGATTTCATCGGGGTTTCCCAATAAAATAAGGTCGGCAACACCGTCTGTCAATATTTGGTTGGCAGCTTTTAAAGTACGTTCTTCAGTTCCTTCCGGAAGAACAATGCGCTGTTTGTTTGCTTTCGCGCGCTCAACGATTTGAGAAATTAAATCCATGATAATATATTAATTATGTACGTTCTAAAGACGAGTGTTGTTTTTCACGATGCAAAATTAGCTAATTTTGCAATATCTACATTGCAAAATCAATATTATTTTTGGTTTAAAGTATGCTAAAAGTGTATGTTATTGAACACCAAACGGGATGTTTCCTTAACTTTGCGCAGTTTTCAATAAGTATTTAATAAATTTATAAGGTATGATTCGTCAGTGCGCCATTTTATTTGGCTGTTTGGCTTTGGGTGAATTGATTGTTTTTTTGACGGGTATCAAGCTGCCGTCCAGTATTATAGGAATGCTGTTACTCACCCTTTTTCTCAAATTGGGTTGGATAAAACTGCAATGGGTGCAGGGGCTGTCCGATTTCTTGGTTGCTAATCTGGGCTTTTTCTTCGTTCCGCCCGGTGTGGCACTGATGCTTTATTTTGATGTCATTGAAGCACAGTTTTGGCCGATAGTAATTGCGACAGTGGTCAGTACGGTTTTGGTACTGGTCGTAACAGGATGGGTTCACCAATTAGTTAGAAAATCAAATGGAATATTTAGAAAATAAGTTCTTTTTGCTGGCATTCACCTTCGGGGTGTTTTTTTTGTCACGTGTCTTGCAGAAAAAGACTGGATGGGTGGTGTTAAACCCGATCCTGCTTACCATTGCCGTGTTGATTCTGTTTTTGAAATTTACCGGTATCAGTTATGAAACATATAATGAAGGAGGTCACCTGATTGAATTTTGGTTGAAACCAGCGGTGGTAGCGTTGGGCGTGCCACTTTATTTGCAGTTGGAGATGATAAAGAAACAGTTGCTTCCTATTGTCATTTCACAGTTGGCAGGTTGTTTGGTGGGATTGGTGGCCGTGGTGGTCATTGCCAAATTGCTGGGAGCCACTCCGGAGATTATTTGTTCATTGGCTCCTAAATCTGTGACTACTCCTATCGCTATGGAGGTTTCGAAAGCCACGGGAGGAATTCCGTCTTTGACGGCCGCTGTTGTGGTGGTAGTCGGTCTGTTCGGGGCGGTGTTCGGCTTCAAGGTACTTCGGGTAGGTCATGTGGGGAGTCCTATTGCGCAAGGTCTTTCTATGGGTACGGCTACTCATGCGGTAGGTACTTCTACAGCAATGGAAATCAGTGGGAAATATGGAGCATACGCTAGTCTGGGATTGACTTTGAACGGAATTATGACAGCGATTTTCACACCGACAATTCTTAGATTATTAGGTGTGATTTAACAAAAAAGCTGTTATCTTTGTTATATATAGAAAATCATCACAGATTATAGAGGATTGATTTGATTTTCAATAGGTATGGTCATTGGGGTGAGCATTGCTTATAAAAAGTCTATCCGCATTTAGTAGTAACAGAGCATTCTTACAGCAGTCTGATAACTATTGTCACTTTGAATGAAATGAAGATTCTGTGATTTGTGGTGAGAAAACAAGCAACCCATATTTTATGATAGAATTTAAAGATATAACTTTAGCGGATAAAGACTTGATACAGTCCTTTACCTTAGGCAGTTTGCGTCGTAATTGCGACTTGTCGTTTGCCAATCTGTGTAGTTGGATTTTCCTGTACCAGACTAAATATGCCGTGATGGATAATTACCTGTTGCTGCGTTTCTATGCGGGAGAAGAATTGGCCTACATGATGCCCGTCGGAACTGGAGATGTGAAACCAGTTCTTGAAGCATTGATAAAGGATGCTGAAGAGATGGGGGCAAAATTGCGTATGCTGGGGGTATGCGTGGGGATGAAAGCGGACATAGAGGCGGCGATGCCCGGACGTTTCACTTTTACAGAAGACCGGGATTACTTTGATTATATCTACTTGCGTACTGACCTGGCAACCTTGAAAGGAAAGAAGTTTCAAGCCAAACGTAATCATATCAACAAGTTCAAGAAGCAGTATCCTGATTATGAATACAAACCGTTGACTCCAGATCTGGTTCCCGAATGTTTGAAGCTGGAAGAGGAATGGTGTCGTGCCAATAACTGCGAGGAACAATTGGCATTGGGGGCAGAACGTAAGTCCATGACATATGCCTTGAACCATATGGAGGCGTTGGGTTTGACGGGCGGCGTGCTTCATGTCAACGGGAAGATTGCCGCTTTTACATACGGTGCTCCCATCAATCATGAAACATGGGATACTTGTGTTGAAAAGGCGGATACGGGAATAGAAGGGTCGTATGCCATGATTAACTATGAATATGCAAATCATATCGACGAACAATATATATATGTAAACCGCGAGGAAGACCTTGGTCTGGAAGGTTTGCGCAAAGCAAAACTTTCTTATCAGCCCGTTATTTTACTCGAGAAATGTATAGCAGAGCTCAATGACCACAAAGGATGAAGTGAAAACATTATGGAAACTCTGCTTCAATGATAGCGATGAGTTTACCGACTTATATTTCAAGATGAGATATAAGGATGAAGTGAACAGGGTGATTCGTGAAGACGGAAAGATTATTTCCGCATTGCAGATGATACCTTATCCTATGACTTTTTGTGATGAGGTGATTTCTACTTCGTATATATCGGGTGCTTGTACGCATCCGGATTACAGGAAGCATGGAGCCATGAAACGCCTACTGAAGGAAACACATCGGTGTATGTATGAAGATGGAGTTTTGCTGGCTTCGTTGATTCCTGCAGAGGAATGGTTGTTCGGTTATTATGCCAGGTCGGGATATGCTCCAGTTTTTGGGTATGCGGTTGAGCAGGTAAGGGTAGACAGATTATGCCCTGCGCCCGGTTGCCGGATAGAAGTATGCGAATTTCCCGGTGTGGAACATTATCATTATTTTGATTCCCGTATGCATGGACGCAGGAGTTGCATTCAGCATCCTAAAGAAGATTTTCTGGTTATTATGGCCGATTTAAAACTGGGTAATGGCAAATTGCTGGTTGCCTGGGAAGCGGATAAAATAGTGGGGATGGCATTTACGGTAATGGGGGATGATACATTATATATAAAGGAATTGCTGGCAGATACGGATGCGGTGCAGGATACTTTATTGTATGAAGCGGCCCATATATATAAGGTACAGCGTATGGATTATTTCATTCCGTCGTCTGCTGATACTTTGTTTTTGGGGATGGCAAGAGTTATTCGTGCAGAGGAGTTGTTGAAGGTTTTCGCCCATAAGTATCCGGCATCCGAACTTTATATACATATTGAGGGAGATGAAGCGATTCAGGAGAATAACGGCTATTATACGGTACGGGATGGTTTCTGCTTTCGTGAGAGAGTACCGGAAAAAAAATATCACACTTATACGTTGGATGGTTTTACCCGGTTGTTACTGGAAGCGGAGCATCCTTATATGAGTTTGATGCTGAATTGATCTTTATTACTGGTTGCCTAGGTTGAATTTCTATGTTTAAGATTGATAATCAGTGGAGTAAAAATCCGGATAGGTTATTAGTCTTCTTTTGTCAGAATACGTTCCAGCTCTTCGGCAGTCAGTCTGAGATGGAATTGTCCTTTATAAGCCACGGATATGCCACCTGTTTCTTCTGAAACGATAATGGCCAATGCATCTGTTTCCTGCGATACGCCCATGGCAGCCCGATGCCTTAATCCCAATTCTTTAGGGATATTCAAATCGTGAGATACCGGGAGAATACAACCGGCTGCTTCTATCCGTTTATGGCGGATAATCATGGCTCCGTCATGTAATGGACTGTTTTTGAAGAAAATATTTTCTATCAGTCGTTGGTTCACATTGGCGTTGATAATTTCTCCTGTACGGATGATGTCATTCAGAGGTACACTTTTTTCGATGACAATCAGTGCCCCCACCTTCCCTTTGCTCATGCTCATACAGGCAAGTACAATCGGCATAATATCCGCTTTTTCCGTCTTTTCCTGCTTGTTTCCCGTCAGGAAGCGGAAAAAACGTCCCAACTGTTTATGCGAGCCCAGTGTGACAAGGAACCGGCGTATATCATCCTGAAAAAGAATAATCAGGGCTAGGACACCTACACTGACCAATTTATCGAAGATAGACCCTAGCAGTTTCATTTCCAAAACCTGAGATACAATCAGCCAGATACCTATAAATACCAGGATACCGATGAAGATATTGATAGAACCCGAATCTTTCATCAGACGGTAAGTCTGATAAAGCAGATAGGCTACCAGCAGGATATCGATGAGGTCTTTTATACTAAAATCAATAAACATCTTTCTAGAATTAAAAATTGAAAATTAAGAATTAAAAGGCAGCGGAGTCTTTCATCTTCTGTACTATCTTCACGGTTTCTACAGCAGCTTTTACATCGTGCACTCTGAGAATATCCGCTCCTTTTAGTAGGGAAATGGTATCCAGCACTGTTGTTCCGTTCAAGGCATCATCAGGGGTTCCGCCTAGTAGCTTGTAAATCATTGATTTACGTGATATGCCGACCAGTAACGGTAGTTCGAACAGGCTGAATTCTTCCAAATGATTCATCAACTGGTAATTATGTTCCACTGTTTTTCCGAAACCGAAACCAGGATCCAGAATAATATCTTTTACTCCTAAGTCGCGTAATTTCTGTACTTTTTCCGAGAAATAGAGAAAGACTTCTTTCAACAGATTGTCATAATGCGGATTCATTTGCATATTTTGCGGCGTGCCTTGCATATGCATAATAATATAAGGTACTCCCAGCCTGGCAATCATGTCGAACATCTGCGGGTCCATTTCTCCGGCGGCAATGTCATTGATGATTGCCACTCCGTACTCCTCTACACACATCCGGGCTACATCCGCACGGAAAGTGTCCACGGACACCACACAACCGGGATGATAGCGATTGATGATTTCCAGTCCGGTACGCAGACGGCGCATCTCTTCTTCGGGGCTGATGTGCTCGGCATTGGGACGTGAGGAATAGGCACCTATATCAATGATGGAAGCTCCTTCTTCTATTATTTGGGAGGTACGGTTGATAATATCTTTTTCCGTTTGCTGCCGGCTGCCGGCATAGAAAGAATCGGGTGTCACATTCAGGATTCCCATTACTTGCGGATGGGAGAGATCCATCAGTTTCCCATTAACATTAATATATTTGACGGTTTTGGTTTCCATTGTTTACGGCTTGTCATTTAGGTCGTACAAAAGTACGCACAATTCTTGAGTTTTTGTTATTTCATGAACTATTTTTCAGTTATCTTTGTTGCAACTTAATTTAAAAGCAAAGCGAAAGATGGATATTTCAGCTTTATATAAGTGTTTTACGGAATGCGGCAAGGTAACTACCGACAGCCGTAACTGCCCTGAGGGCTCTATGTTCATAGCTCTGAAAGGGGAAACATTCAATGGAAATGCATACGCGCTTCAGGCGCTGGAAAAAGGTTGCCAGTATGCCGTAGTAGATGAAAAAGAATATGCCGCCGATGGGCATCCGCGTATCTTGTTAGTAGACGATTGCTTGAAAGCATTGCAGGAACTGGCTAATTATCACCGGCATAAAATGGGTACCCGAATCATCGGCATCACGGGAACCAATGGGAAGACTACTACCAAGGAATTGATAGCCTCAGTGCTGCAAAAAAGATATGAAGTGCTTTATACACAGGGTAACTTGAATAACCATATCGGTGTTCCTCTGACTTTGCTGAGGCTGACTCCCGAGCATGAACTGGCTGTCATCGAGATGGGAGCGAACCATCCGGGTGAAATCAAGGCACTGACCCGTATTGTAGAACCGGATTACGGTATGATCACTAATGTGGGTAAGGCGCATTTGGAAGGCTTCGGGTCTTTTGAAGGGGTCATCAAGACTAAAGGTGAGTTGTATGAGCATCTGCGTTACAATGGCAAGCATATTATTTTCATAGACAAGGACAATGAGTATCTCACAGCTATCTCTCAGGGCCTTACCCGTATTTGTTATGGTATGGAAGGAGGAGAGGGACTTTATATCAGCGGCAAGCTGGGCGCTTGTGCTCCGTTTCTTTCGTTTGAGTGGGAACACGAGGGACAGAAGTTCGAGGTGAATACCCACCTTATCGGCAGTTATAACATGAAGAATGCATTGGCCGCCATTACGGTGGGCCGGTTCTTCAGTGTACCGTCCCGGCAGATTTGTGAGGCACTGGAGGCATATGTTCCTCATAATAACCGTTCGCAATTGACAGAAACCACGGATAATAAACTGATAGTTGATGCATACAATGCGAATCCTACCAGTATGATGGCGGCTTTGGAGAATTTCCGGTTGATGAATGTCGCTCATAAAATGGTTATTCTGGGTGATATGAAAGAACTGGGAGAAACCAGTCATGAGGAACATCAGAAGATTGCGGATTATCTGGATGAATGTAAATTTGACCGGGTACTTTTGGCAGGAGAGGAGTTTGGCAAAGTGATTCCGTCCTTTGAACATTTTAAAGATGTGGTTGCATTGAAAGAGTCGTTGGAAAGATATAAGCCGAAAGGATATTATATTCTGATTAAAGGTTCCAACAGTATGAAGTTGAGCCAGCTTCAGGAAATATTATAGTTAACCGGTTGGCAGTTTCATTCACAGTAGGAGGATGAATGTGTCAAAAGTCCAAAGTAACTATTAAATGTGCTGTTTGCACCTGTATAGGTATATTGTCCCACCTGGGTGGAACTGCTATTTCACAAAGGTGGAACTACGCTCTCACCAGGGTGAAATGCCCATTTCATCCGGGTGGGATTTCTATATATACTGCATGGAAACATGAATGGCAAAGATCCTTTGGGGAATGATCCTTCACATAGTCTGCCTCTATGGTAAATGTAATCATAGAATCTTTCTTCTTTATTATTTCTCTGAATTTTTCTTTAAAATAGATATAATAATCGGTTTTGACCGTTTTCTGACTCCTTCCTGCCGAATTATTATCCCGTGTTATTACAGAAATCAGTTACTTTTGCAATGTTATCAATAGAATTGCTATGAGGAACTTATTTCTACTAATCGCATTATGCTGTGTGGCTTTTTCTGTTCGTGCCCAACGTCTGGTTGAAGTGGGGAAAGGCTTTAGCAGTACTTCGGTAAATACTACTGTATTCCGTAATAACTCCATTGTGACGCATGGAAACACACAATACATTTCTTATTATGACGCTGAAGGATGGCTGATGTTAGGCAAACGCCGTCTGGGCACTGGGGAATGGATTTTGCACCGTACCCAATACAAAGGACATGTAAAAGATGCACATAACATTATCAGTATGATGGTGGACGGCGACGGCTATCTTCATCTTTCTTTTGACCACCACGGACATAAACTGAACTATTGCCGCAGCATTGCCCCCGATACACTTGTTTTGGGAGATAAAGAGCCGATGATAGGCAACGAAGAAGAAGATGTGACCTATCCTGAATTTCATTTGTTGGCTGATGGCGGTTTGCTTTTTGTATATCGCTCGGGCGCTTCCGGAAGAGGAAATATGGTAATGAACCGATATGATGTGAAATCCCGTAAGTGGGAGCGTGTGCAGGATGTCCTTGTAGATGGAGAAAACGAGCGGAATGCCTATTGGCAGTTGTATGTGGACCAATCAGGAACCATCCATCTTTCTTGGGTGTGGCGTGAAACCTGGCATGTGGAAACCAACCATGACTTATGCTACGCCCGTTCTTTTGACGGAGGTAGAACCTGGTATAAGACCAACGGACAGAAGTATGAGCTTCCTATCCGCCTGGGCAATGCCGAATATGCCTGCCGTATTCCTCAGAATGCCGAACTGATAAACCAGACCAGTATGAGTACGGATGCCGGAGGTCATCCGTACATCGCTACCTACTGGCGCAATCCCGATAGTGATGTTCCCCAATACCGCATCGTTTGGCATGATGGCGTGAACTGGCACAACCGACAGGTTTCCGAACGCAAGACCCCTTTCTCACTCAAAGGGGGAGGAACCAAGATGATTCCCATGTCCCGTCCCCGGATGGTGGTGGACAATGGAGAAGTGTACTATCTGTTCCGTGACCAGGAGCGTGGAAGCAAAGTTTCCATGTACTATACCAAAGACATACAGTTTGGTGAATGGCACGTGAAAGACCTGACGGATTTTGCCGTAAATGCGTGGGAACCCAGTCATGACACGGAGTTATGGAAAATGAAGAAGCAACTTCATATTTATGTACAGGATACCCGACAGGGAGATGGCGAGAAGCAGGTGGAAACAGAACCGCAAATGGTTTATGTGTTGGAATTGTAAATAATGTGCTGATTTGCCAATGACCATGCGGCATATAGCGCAAGCACATTAACACATTAGTAAATTGGCAAATTGATAAATTATTAATATGATGAACAAATTATTGAAACAAACCCTTGTTTGTGCAGGTACCTTGCTGCTTTCCATGCAGGTTGCCGCCAAACCTTCTTCCGAAGCCAAGGAAGTACGGGGGATTATAGACAAGGTAAACACTTATTGGCAAACGCATAACAAGCCCGAAGTCTGTTCGTTTTGGGACAATGCCGCTTACCACACCGGAAACATGGAGGCATACTTTCTGACCGGTAATGAAAACTACCGTGCATATTCTGAAGCCTGGGCTATACACAATGAATGGAAGGGAGCCAAGGAAAAGGATAAGTCTAAATGGAAATACTCTTACGGTGAGAGTGATGAATATGTATTGTTCGGAGATTATCAGGTTTGTTTTCAGACATATATCGACCTTTATACTATTCTTCCGGACAACTATAAGATAGCCCGTGCCCGTGAAGTGATGGAGTATGAGATGAGTACACCCAATCATGATTACTGGTGGTGGAGCGACGGTCTGTATATGGTAATGCCTGTCATGACCAAACTGTATAAGGTGACGGGTAATCATCTCTATTTGGATAAATTGTATGAATATATTGTATATTCGGACAGTATCATGCTCGATCGGGAAACCGGTCTGTATTATCGGGATGCCAAATATGTTTATCCTAAACACAAGACTTCCAGCGGAAAGAAGGACTTTTGGGCACGTGGTGACGGATGGGTGCTTGCCGGACTGGCGAAGGTGCTGAAAGATCTTCCCGCTGATTACGAGCATCGTTCTTTTTTCGTAAACAAGTATGTGAAACTGGCCGAAGCAGTCGCAGCCATCCAGCAACCGGAAGGCTATTGGACCCGTAGCATGATGGATCCCACTCATGCTCCCGGACCGGAAACCAGCGGAACGGCTTTCTTTACTTACGGTTTCCTTTGGGGAATCAATAATGGCTATCTGGATGAGGCTGTGTACAAACCGGTGATAGATAAAGCATGGAACTATTTGACAAAGACTGCTTTGCAGAAGAATGGCAAGATTGGTTACGTACAGCCGATTGGTGAGAAGGCCATTCCGGGACAAGTAGTCGATGCTGATTCTGAAGCTAATTTCGGGGTAGGTGCTTTTCTGTTGGCTGCTTGTGAATATGTCCGTTATCTGGAAGCTCCTGAAAATCAGGATCGCGCCTACTGGTGCAATTTGCTTTATAAGATGGCAGTTCCCGTACTGAGCAATATGGCGGAAGGTAATCTGAAAAAGAATATGCTGGTAGAGGTGAGCCCTAATTGGGATGGACGTAACAAAGGGGTGACTTATATGGAAACCTTCGGACGCCTTATGGCAGGTGTCGCTCCCTGGCTGACACTTCCCGATGATGATACGGAAGAGGGACAGATGCGCAAGCAACTCCGTGAATGGGCATTGAAAAGCTATGCCAATGCGGTGGACCCTGCCAATCCCGACTATCTGTTGTGGAGAGGACACGGACAGGCCTTGGTGGATGCGGCATACGTGGCCGAAAGTTTTCTACGTGCTTACGACCAGCTTTGGATGCCTTTGGATGACACAACCAAGAAACGTTATTTTGAAGAATTTACCCAGTTGCGCCGTGTGGACCCGCCTTACACCAACTGGTTGCTGTTTTCTTCTACCATCGAGAGTTTCCTGGCAAAGGCAGGAGCGGAATGTGACGAATACCGTATCAATTCGGCTATCCGCAAGGTGGAGGAATGGTACACGGGAGATGGCTGGTATGCGGACGGCCCTTCTTTCGCTTTCGACTATTATAGCAGTTATGTCTTCCATCCCATGTATCTGGAAACGTTGCAGGGCATGAAGGATGCAGGGAAATACACTCGTATTCATTATAAAAAATATTATGACCGCGCCTTGAAACGTGCCAGGAAATTCAGCCTTGTACTGGAACGCTTGATTTCTCCTGAGGGTACTTTCCCGGTATTCGGCCGTTCCATTCCTTATCGTTTGGCCACTATGCAACCCTTGGCGCTGATGGCTTGGTATCAGCAGTTGCCCGAAGGGGTGAGCAACGGACAGGCGCGTGCCGCACTGACTTCTGTGATGCACCGGATGTATGACAACACCGAGAACTTCAATGAGGCGGGATTCCTGACCATCGGTTTTGCAGGCCGTCAGCCCAATGTGGCGGATTGGTACACCAATAACGGCAGTCTTTACATGACATCACTGGCGTTCCTTCCGCTGGGGCTTCCTGCCGCACATCCGTTCTGGACAGATGCCGCACAACCTTGCACACAAGCCAAGGCATGGGGTGGACAGCCTTTCCCGAAAGACCATCACTGGAGTGATGATATACGCACTTGGGATTTATTCTGATTGCTTTTAAATCCGAACGTCGCAGATGATACGAAGTTGTTTTTATACTTATCCGTATCATCTGCGTTGTTCGTGTTTAAAAAATAAAAGCTTTGTGTCATCTGTATCTGAAAATGGCAAAAAGATAGTAGCTTTGCATCCATGAAAACAAAACTTCTCCCTATTCTGAGATATATAGTACTTGCATTGCTTCTTCTGTGCATTGTACTTTGCCGTTTTTTTCCCGTCATGGCCGAAGGGTATGCCTGTCATATCTATCCGTGGCTGTCGGCGGCGTTGTCCGCTATAGCTTCTGTTTTCCCTTTTTCCTTAGAGGAGGTGCTGGTGGTTGTAATCATTTTATGGATGATTATTTATCCTTTTCTTAAACGCCGGAAGAAGAAAAGCTGGAGATTCATTGTGGGCAGGGAAGTGGAGTTGCTGGCATGGGTCTATATCTGGTTTTATCTGGGATGGGGCTTGAATTATTTCCGTTACGATATTTACCGGCGGATGGAGGTGGAGCCTGCCGGTTACGATGAACAGGCATTCCATCGTTTCCTTGTTTCCTATACAGATAGTCTGAATCAGTCCTATACGGCTGAGGTGAAAACGGACCTTGAAAGGATGCGGCAGGAGATAAAGGAGATTTACCGGCAGGTTCCGTCTATGTATGGCTTGGCTCTTCCCCAGGATTATCAGCATCCCAAGCAGGTGTGGTTTAATCCGCTTTATTCGGGTGTGGGGGTATTGGGATATATGGGACCTTTTTTTGCGGAGTCGCAATTGAATGAAGAATTGCTTCCTGTACAATTGCCATTTACGTATGCCCATGAACTGTCTCACCTGTTGGGGGTAAGTAATGAGGCGGAAGCGAATTATTGGGCTTACAGGGTTTGTCGCTCTTCAAAGCGGCCGGCGGTGCGTTATAGTGCCTATTTCGGTCTGTTGCCCTATGTGCTGGTCAATGCATCTTCTGTGTTGACGGAAGAGGAATTTCGTGAATGGATTAAGACGATCCGTCCCGAAGTGGTGAAGGATTATGAATATAAACGTATGTATTGGCATGAGCGTTATAGTACCCTGTTGGGTGAAGTGCAGAATAAAATTTATAACCTGTTTTTAAAGGGTAACAACATTCCTTCCGGTAGAAAGAATTATGCGGAAGTGATCGGGATACTGCTTTCTTTGGAAGAAAAATAGAAACAGAATGTTCAGGCTGGACTTGAATTCGATTGTGACAGTTATAACTTGATCCAAGAGTTCTACAACAAACGAGCTTTATATTGTTGCTCCACTGCTACCACTTTTCATCGGCATTTCAGCAGGAAGGGTGGTAGCAGTGGCAGCAGAAATATAAAACTCTAAAGAAGAACTGCTCAGGATGATACCAAGCAAGATCAGAATCCGCCAGGGAGTCTACTGTTTCTGTTTCACATAATCCGAAGGCGACATTCCGTATTCGTCCTTGAAACATTGGCGGAAATAGGCCACACTGCTGAATCCTATCATATAGGCTATTTCTGAAATAGTATATTGTCCGGACATCAGCAGTTCCACTCCCTTGCGCATTTTTACCTTACGGATAAATTCGTTGGCGGACATATCTGTCAGTCCTTTTATCTTGCGGTAAAGGGTAGAGTGACTCATGCACATCTTGTCGGCAATGAAAGCGATATCCATCTTTTCCATTTCCAGATTCTCTTCGATTATTTGCGTGATTTTCTGCAAGAATTCATTATCCAGTTTGTTTAACGAACTCACGGCACTTTCCTGTTTGGGCTGCGTATCGGCCAGTGCCAGCAAAGAGGCTATTTTCTTACGGGTTTCCAACAGATTGTTGATGCGACTGTGCAGTAGCTTGGCACTGAACGGTTTGGTAAGATAGGAATCTGCTCCGGATGCATATCCTTCTTCCTTGTCTTGTAAAGAATCTTTGGCCGTCAGTAAGATTACAGGGATATGGCTGGTGCGCATATCCTCTTTTATTCGCTTGCAAAGTTCGATACCGTCCATGACCGGCATCATGATATCACTGACAATGATGTTGGGGATTCGTGCCTGTGCCAGTTCCCAGCCTTCTTTACCATCCTTGGCAGTGATTACTTCATAGATATCTGTAAAAGAGCTCCGGATGTATTCCCGTATGTCGGCATTGTCCTCTACCACCAGTACAATGGGATGAGTGTCGGTTGGTGCGTCGGCAACGGTGGCTTTCTCTGTATCCATCGGCCTTTTTTCCATATCATGTTGGGCATGGATAGCGTTGGGGTACGTATTCTCGGTGAGCAGGCGCAGCGTGAATGTGGTTCCCGTATCCACTGCGCTTTCTACTTTCAGGATTCCTTCGTGCAATTCGCTCAAGCCTTTGACCAGAGCGAGCCCGATTCCCGAACCCGATGCCTGATATTTGCTTTTTGCCTGATAATAGCGATCGAAAATGTGTGGTAACGCTTCGGCGTCAATGCCATGGCCGGTATCACTGACACTGATTTCCGTGTATTTTATCTGGTTCTCTTCTACTGAACGGAGTGATAAGGTGATATCTCCCTCGGAAGTATATTTGGCAGCATTGCTCATCAGGTTGTCCAGTATGATGGTGATCATGTCCGCGTCATAGAAGATTTCCGTATCTTCTGTTTCGATATGAATATGATAATTTACTTTGTTATTGGGATTCAGCTCTTTGTAACGTAATCCCACTTCCTGTACCAATTGTCCCAGATCTCCCTTGACTACAGATAATTTACGGTTCTGGGTCTCGGTCTTGCGGAATTCCAGTATGCGGTTTATCAGATTCAGCAGACGGGTGGCGCTATCATGAATGATGCTGATTTTGTTGGCGTGTTTGGGAGATAAGGTGGCATCACTCAACAGGTCTTCCAATGGACCTAGAATCAGCGTGAGCGGAGTACGCAGTTCATGGGTGATGTTGGTGTAGAAGCGCAGGCGTTCTTCATTCAGTTCTTGTTTGTTCAGACTTTGCTTGCGCTCCACTTCCAGTGAACTCTCTAAGTCCAGTTTACGTTTATAAAAACGGAGCAATGCATATAATGCGAAGATAAACAATATGACATAACCCAATTTGGCATACCAGGTAAGCCAAAGGGGAGGAGCAATAAAGATATTCAATGAGGCGATTTCTTTGTCCCATTCTTGATTACGGATGCGTGTTCTCACTTTGAAGTTATATTTACCTGGAGGAATATTACGAAAAATTACTTGATTTTCTCCTTGTGTGTCATACCATCTGTTTTCAAGGCCTTCTAGCATATAAGTGAATTCTACCTGTGGACTTTGTGTGTAGTCTAATACATTAAATGTAATGCGAAAACTATTCTGATTATAAGGTAAATGGACTACTCCCTTTTTGAATGGAATTGAAATTTCAGCATCTTTACTTTCTGTTTTTTTATTGTATTTGCAGAATTGGGTGATTTTAACAGGGGAAACTTGGCGGATAGAAGATAGTTCTTTGGGGTTAAAGAAACATGCTCCATTTTGAGAGCCGAAATAGATAATTCCATTGTGAGTCATACAAGTGGAGCCGTTCATGAAATCACCCATCGGAACTCCGTCGTGATGATTATAATTATAAAATAGGTTTTGTTTTGGATCTAAACAGGAGATGCCGTCATTACTACTTATCCAAATTCTTTTTTCCAAATCTTCGCAAATAGCACGTATATAACTGTTTTCTAAACCTTCCTTTTCTTTAAAGATTTTGTATCTGTTTGGTTGGCTGGTATTTTTGAATACGGCTAGTCCTTCGCGGGTCGCAACCCATATTTGCTCTTCTGAATCTTTTATCATGTGATTCACAGCATTGGAGCAGAAGCCGTTTTCAATAACGAAATTCCATAGTAGCTTATTGTTTACATCAAAGATAGAGATGCCTTTGCCGAAAGTTCCTACCCATAATTTACCCTCTTTGTCACGCAAAAGAGAATGTACCATGATGTCTGGTAATTGTTTTTGTATTTCTTCTTCCTTTACGAGTACTTCATTTGTACAGGAATAGATTCCGGTTTCAGTCCCAATCCACATTTTTCCGTTCTGATCTTCATAAAAGCATCTGACATCTAGATTGTTGAATAGACTAGAGGATATGTGAACAATTTCTTGTTTATCTGGTTTATAGAGCAGTATTCCGTTTTTGTAAGTTCCAAGCCATAGACGTTTCTGTCTGTCTTCATAAATGGTATTGATATGCGTGTTGTACACAAGTTCATGCGAGTAAAGATCATATGTCTTTATTTTCTTTCCATTTATAAATAATCCCAATTCATCTTCACTTCCTAGCCATACTTGATTGTCTGTAGCCCACATTCCCCACACTTGTTTGTAGCTTAGTCCTTTTGCTGTTTCTATTGTATAAGGTAGAATATTGAACATGGGTTGGGTATGACTAATGAAATCGATACCTCCCCGATAGTTTCCTATCCATATATTACCATAACAATCTTGATAGGCACATCGTGCATTAGGTGAAGATAGCCCATAATTGTCATTGGTGGCCTTTATATTTTGAAAATCTATTTCCTCTGCAGAAATAAAGGCGTTATGTTGTAAATCTAATATACTTACTCCTCCCATGTTGGTACATATCCATATCTTCCCGTCTTTCATCTGTTTGATATCGTATATAGAATTGGATAATAGTGAATTGTCATCATTGGGATTATGTTTGAATACTGTAAATTTTTCAGTGGTAGGATTAAAGAGAGCAAGTCCTGCGTTTGTTCCGATCCATACATTGTCATTCTTGTCTATGCAAATGGCTCGAACTTCTTGTCCGGGCAGACTGTTGGGATCTTTGGGATCAGGTATATAATTTTTGACAGTCTTGTCTTTTAATGATAAGATGCTTAATCCATTGAAGGCATGTCCAATATATAAATGTCCTGTTCTGTCTTCACAAGAAGTCCAGTTGGGAATCGGTAACCCTTGTATTTCATCATTTCTATAGGCTGTGAATTTTTTGGTTCGGGGGTTATAATGTTCTATGCCGACATGATAGTGGGTTATCCATATTCCTCCATCTGAGGCATAAGACAAGTCAGTAATGTCATTTGTTTGTAATTGTGACTTTTCCGCTATATAGGAGGTAAATGTTTCTTGATCACAGTTAAATGCACATAATCCGTTGCGTTGAGTTGCAATCCAGATAATATTTTCATTGGGATCGGCCAATACGGTATTTAGTTCATTACTGGTCAGGCCAGAGGTGTGTTTTGTATATACGGTGAAATGATTACCATCAAATTTATTTAATCCGTCTTCGGTTGCGATCCACATACAACCTTGTTGATCTTGGGTGATTCCAACTACATAATTACTAGATATTCCGTCTTCTACTCCCAATCTTTTAATCATATATGGCTGGGCAGTAGCTGGAATTACAACATCTAATAACATATATATAATATATGTAATTCTAATACAATTGATTATATTAAATTTATGAACCATAGAATATTTGACAATTATGGACTAAAAACTCGTTATGAATGATTTTTCTACCATTCTTGCTTAATTTTTAATCTTTGTTTTTTCATAACATCTTTTATTTTTGTATTGTTTTAAAAGGTATCTTATCTAAAACATTTGTAAATCTAGTAAAAAACTTTAGATGAAACAATAAGTTGATTAGTTTTTTTGGGGTAAAAAGATTGCCACAAAATATAGAGAGTTTATAAACCTTATTATCTAATTTTAAAAAAGGAAAAAACAATGAAATCTAACTCATTTATGAGAAATCGTAAGGCATTTACTACTGTCTTATTGTTTTGCACTGGTTTCATAGCTTCTCACCCCTTGGTTGTGTCAGCTGCCGATAAGGTTATGGCTGTTCAGTTAATACATCAACAGCAAACTATAAAAGGTATTGTTGTTGATGCTTCGGGTGAGCCTGTGATTGGTGCGAATGTTGTTGTAGAAGGTACTACAATGGGAACAATTACTGACTTTGAAGGTACTTTTTCTATTTCAGTACCTAAAAATGGAAAAATAAAAATTTCCTTTATCGGTTACAAAGATCAAGTCTTGACACCTCAATCTGGTAAGAATTTAAGAGTTGTGCTCGAAGATGATTCACAAATGTTAGGTGAGGTACAAGTCGTAGCGTATGGTGCACAAAAGAAAGTTTCTATAACAGGAGCCATTTCTTCAATGAAAGGTGAGGATTTGCTAAAAACTCCTGCTGCGTCTATGTCGAATGTATTGTCTGGTCAGATTACAGGTATTTCTTCGGTGCAATATTCTGGTGAACCCGGTGCTGATGAGGCGGATTTGTATGTGCGTGGTATTGCTACTTGGAATAATGCCAAACCTTTGATTCAAGTGGATGGGGTAGAACGCGAATTTTCGCAGATTGACCCCAATGAGGTAGAAAGTATTACGGTATTGAAAGATGCTTCGGCTACAGCCGTATTTGGTGTTCGTGGTGCTAATGGTGTTATATTGATTACTACTAAACGTGGTGCTGAAGGTAAGGCTAAAATTTCTTTTTCAACTTCGGCAGGTGTTAACTTAAGAACGAAACAATTGGAATTTGCCAATTCTTATCAGTATGCGTCTTATTATAATGATTTACAGGTAAATGATGGTGGAGTACCTACATTTACAGAAGAGCAATTGATAAAATTCAGAGATCATACAGATCCTATTTTATATCCGGATATTAATTGGATTGATTACTGTATGAATAAGGCAGCGTTTCAGTCACAACATAATGTAAATATATCGGGAGGTACTGATAGAATGCGTTACTTTGTATCAGCAGGTATGTTTACACAAGATGGTATGTTCAAACAACTTGCAGCGTCTGATAATTTTAACTTTAACTACAAACGTTACAATTATCGTGCTAATTTGGATTTTGATGCGACTAAGACTACATTAATTTCTGTTAATATTGGTGGGCGTATTGAAACTAAACGTACTCCTGAGTCTGGAGAAGACCAGAATCAGCTGTTCCGTAAATTATATTGGGCTGTGCCTTTTGCTGGTGCAGGTATTGTAGATGGAAAACGTGTGGTTTCAAATGCTGATTATCTACCATTTACTGGATCTGACGGATTGAATTCTTATTATGGGAAAGGCTTCCGTTCTACAACAACAAATGTGTTGAATGTGGATCTTGTATTAGATCAAAAGTTAGATTTTATAACCAAAGGACTTTCTTTTAAATTGAAGGGTTCTTATAATACTAGTTATTGGACACAAAAAATAGCCAGTTCTTCTATGGCTGTATATACACCAGTTCTTCATGATGATGGATCTATTGGTTATCGTAAGAGTGGCTCTGATTCTCAGTTGTCTTATAGTCGTAATTCAAATGGTGAAGGTAAATCACGTGATTGGTATATGGAAGCTGCTTTGAATTACAGTCGCAAATTTGGAGATCATAATGTGACAGGTTTGGTGCTTTATAATCAATCAAAACGATATTATCCAGGAGGTACTTATGATGATATTCCTTCGGCTTATGTTGGCTTTGTGGGGCGTGCTACCTATGATTATAAAACTCGATATATGGCAGAGTTTAATGTTGGTTATAATGGTTCTGAGAATTTTGCTCCAGGTAAACGTTATGGCTTGTTTCCAGCTGGCTCTATTGGTTGGATTGTCAGTGAAGAGTCTTTTTTTAAGCCGTTAAAGAAAGTGATCAATTACTTTAAAGTACGTGCCTCTGTAGGTATGGTAGGTAATGATAATAACGGAAATAATAGATTTTTGTATCTTCCAGACGCTTATATTTTGAATGACGATGGCTATTTTTTCGGTACGAATGCTGGAAATAAGAAGCCGGGTGCTTATGAGGCTAGTAAATCGAATGCTGATGTAACTTGGGAAAAATCTGTTAAGCAGAATTATGGTATTGATTTTTCTATTCTGAATGAAAAACTAAATATTTCTTTAGATTATTTTAAAGAAAACCGTCGAGATATTCTTTCTTCTCCAGATTATATGCCGGGAATTTTGGGTATGGTTTTACCTATTATGAATGTTGGTAAAACTGAAAATAAAGGATATGAGTTTCAGCTAAAATGGAATGATAAAATCGGTGATGATTTCCGTTATTGGGCAAACTTCAATCTCTCTTTTGCGCGCAACAAAATTGTTTATAAGAATGAGATTGAAAAGAATGAAGATTGGTTGTATGAAACTGGCCGTACAATTGGTTCTCGTTTGATTTATAAATTTTGGGGATATTATGATGAAACTGCAGAGGCTAGATATCAGGAAGAATTTGGTAGACCTATAGCAGATCATGGTTTATCTTTACAGCCAGGTGATGCGGTATTTGCTGACTTAAACAGTGACGGTGTTATTGATGGAGATGATGCTAGCCGTGATTTGGGATATGTGGATACTCCTGAATATACAGCTGGTTTGAATCTTGGATTTAGTTGGAAGGGATGGGATTTTACAGCGCAGTTTACAGGAGCGTGGAATGTAGACCGTATGCTTTCCGAATTCCGTCAACCGCTGGGAGATACACAAAATAAAGGATTGCTTCTTTATCAATATGAAAATACATGGCGTTCGTCGGCCGATACTTATACGGCTAAATTCCCTCGTATATCGAAGTTAGCTCAAGCGAACAATTATAGAGCTTCCGACTTGTATTTGTGTGATGCAAGTTATTTACGTTTGAAAAGTGTTGAATTGGGGTATAATTTTAATATGCCTTTCATGAAGAAAATAAAAATGAATCAGTGCCGTTTATATGTAAGTGCGTATAACTTATTCACATTGACGGATTTTATGTGGGGGGATCCTGAGTCACGTCAAAGTGATCGTCCAAATTATCCATTGACTCGCGTGATTAATTTAGGTTTAAAAGTTGGATTCTAATATCTTGAAATCTTATGAAACATTTTGAAAAATGGTTTATTATAGCATTTGTGGGAGCAACGCTTGCCACTTCATGTGTCGATGATATAAAATTCGGTGATGCTTTCTTGGAAAAAGCACCAAGTGTGGCTGTAACTCAAGATACAATTTTCGGTAAAGCGGAGTATGCTCGTCGTTTTTTGTGGAATACTTATTCAAAGTTGTATTATGGTTTGGCCACAAACTGGAATGATGTGGATGGTAAGATGAATACTGGTATGTTTGAATGTTTATCTGATTGTTTTCATTCTCATAATTCATGGGATGGTTTGAATAGACATTATTATTCTGGTACTTATACTGCTAGTACAGAAGATGGTACAGCTGAAACACGTTTTGGTTTTACTAAAGAAGAAACTTGGCAGGCAATACGTAGTTCATGGATCTTTATTGAAAATGTAGATCGTGTACCCGATATGGACGGGAATGAAAAAGAACGATTGAAAGCGGAAGCGAAGGTAATAATAGCTTCTCGCTATTTTGATATGTTTCGTCATTTTGGTGGATTGCCTATAGTAAAAGCGTCTTTTGCGGCTGAAAATGAATATGATGTTCCTCGAGCTACCGTAGAAGAAACAGTGAACTTTATGATAGGTCTTTTAGATGAAGCGGCCACTGTACTTCCTTGGGATTTGACTGAGGATGGAGAGGCTAACTGGCAAGGACGTATGACTAAAGCGGCAGCTATGGGCTTGAAATGTAAAATTTTGCTTTTTGCTGCAAGTCCTTTATTTAATGACAATGAACCATATTGTACGGCAGAACCACAAGAAGCGGTTATCAATCATCAAGTGTGGTACGGAGGATATAAACCTGAATTATGGAAAGCATGTCTGACTGCTTGTGAAGAATTTTTCCAAGCCCTGCAAGTTAATGGGCATTATGAACTAGTTCAGGCTGTTGGTGATACGAATGATGCCTATAGAGCGGCTTTTAATAAAGCTTATTTCTTACGTGAAAATTCGGAATTGTTGATTTCTACCCGTATTATTGGTAAGTATAATTGGGATTGGTGGTATTATTGGGGCGATTGGGTGCCCAATGGCGGTTATACGCCTACATTGGAGTATATGGAAATGTTCCCTATGGCAACAGGCGAATCCTTTGACTTTGATAAGGCAGTACAGAATAATAATATGTTTTTTGAGAATAATGATTATAATAAACCTACTCGTGATCCACGTTTGTATGAAACAATTTTGGTAAATGGTGCTAAATGGAGTGGCCGTTCTGTGGAATTATGGGTAGGAGGACGTGAAAACGCTAATAGTACAAGTACTGAAACAGGACAGTATGCAACAGGCTTCGGTTTATATAAATTCTATAAAGAAGGTAAAGGAAGTCTAGCCAATAATTATTTGGAATGGCCTTATTTACGTATGTCGGAAATGTATTTGATTTATGCGGAAGCACTTCTGAAAAATAATCAACCGAAACTAGCTATAGAGATGGTGGATAAGGTACGTGCGCGTGTCGGATTAAAAGGGTTGATAGAGTCGAATCAAGACAAGAATTTACTATCTGATTCGAATGCTTTGATGGAAGAAATATTACGAGAACGTGCTTGTGAACTTGGGTTGGAAGATGTTCGTTTCTTTGATATGATACGTAATAAGCGTGCTGATCTTTTTGAGCGTCCTTTACATGGTTTGCTTATTGAACGTGCTGATGGTGGAAGTGGTTCATGGTCTGATAAACCGGAAGATAAACGGGGACCTTTTCCGACAAAATTTAAATATACTCAGTTCAAAATATCTAATTCAGCTCGTGCATGGTGGACAAATTTCAATTCAAAATGGTATTTGTCTGCATTTCCTGTAAATGAAGTAAACAAAGGATATGGATTGACTCAAAATCCAGGTTGGTAATACTTGATTTTTTATCTAATAAAAACTAGAGACAATGAAAAATAAAATATTAGCTTTGACAATACTTGCTTTTACAAGTATGAATGCCATGGCACAGGAAGAAGTTAATGTGACTGGTAAGGTGGTTGATAAGGTAGGAAACCCGGTATCGGGAGCTGCCGTGTCTGTATTGGGGCAACCACTTACTATGGTATCGACAGACGTTATGGGAAATTTTACAATTTCAGTATCAAAGGATGCTCAGCTTTGGATTCAGACGCCGTATGATGCAAAAAAAGTAGTAAAGGCGGAAATGGATAAAAAGATGACTGTTATAATGGATTTCTTTTCGAATAAAGTGAATTACGGTTTTGGATTGGAACAGACCTATACTGAGTCGACGGGAGCAGCTTCTACTGTTTATAGTGATGATATTGCAACTAGATCTTCATATACCGTAGGTAATTCATTGTACGGCAATGTGCTCGGATTGACTACTATGCAAAAAACGGGAACCATGTGGGAGCAAATACCTTCTATGTTCATTCGTGGGCAAAAAAGTTTAAATGGTAATAATGGTATATTGCTGGTAGTTGATGGTTTGGAGCGTGATAACGCTTATCAAGTTTTACGTTATCTTACACCGGAAGAGGTGGAGTCCGTAACGGTTTTGCGTGATGCAGCTGCAGTGGCTCTTTATGGTTATAAAGGAGCGAATGGAGTAGTGAATATCGTAACGAAGCGTGGATTATATAAGAAGCGTGAAATAAGTTTTGCTTATGATCATGGTTTTACTTATCAAAATCGTTTACCCGAAATGTCGGATTCGTATACTTATGCTAGAGCCATGAATGAGGCATTGGCTAATGATGGAAAAGCTGCTAAATATAGTCAGAATGAATTGAATGCTTTCAAAAGTGGCAAATATCCTTATTATTATCCCAATGTCAATTGGTGGGATGAGGTGTTCCGTGAAAGAGGATCATCAGATATTGCAACTTTAACTTTTCGTGGAGGCGCTTCTAAATTGCGTTATTATACAATGTTGAATTTGCAAAACGGTCGTGGCTTTTATAAAAATGCCAATGAGAATGATGGTTATTCAACTCAAGAGAAGTATTCTAAAGCAAATTTTCGTAGTAATTTGGATATTGATTTGACTCCTAAGACTAAAATGCAGGTAAATATTATGGGGATGTTAAATGAATTTAGTCGTCCGGGATATGGTTCTGATAATTTGATTGGAAAATTATATATGACTCCATCTGCGGCATTTCCTATTCGTACAGAAAATGGTTTGTGGGGTGGTAATGCAACATGGGATGGATATAATAATCCAGTTGCATTGGCTCAGGGTCGCGGTTATTCCAAGGGACATACATTGGGGTTGTGGGCAGATATGAGCTTAAGACAGGATTTGTCTTCTATTACGAAAGGTTTAGGAGCCTCTTTTCGTATGGGATATGATAATGTTGCTTCTTATTGGGAGGATCATTGCAAAGATTATGCGTATGGAAGTACTGTTGTGACAGAATGGAAAAATGGTGAACCGAGTGCTTTTTCCGAATATACAGGTGGCTCGGACAGTGAGATGAAAGGAGGAAGTAAACTTGATTGGCAGTATCGTTCTTTCAATTTTATGGCAAATGTGGACTGGAAGCGTCAGTTTGGAGAACATAAAGTATATACAACATTGATGTATACTTATAAATATGACAATAATGCCAATATAAACTCTAATCTTTATCATTGCAATTGGTCATGGTATACGCATTATGGGTATAAAAATCGTTATTTCTTCGATTTTGCATTAGTAAACTCAGCGTCTAATTTATTGGAAACAGGAAATCAATGGCATATTTCTCCTACAGTAGGACTTGCTTGGGTTGCATCTAATGAAAGTTTATTGAATAATTATTCATGGCTGAATTTCTTGAAGTTACGTGCTTCATTCGGCGTTATTAATACGGATAATATTCCTTATAACGGATATTGGTATGAAACCATGAACGGAAGTGGTGGTGGATATCCTATCCAAGATAATTTTAGTAATGGTGGAAGTTGGCAGGAAGGTCAATTGCCCTCAATAAATGGTACAACAGAAAAAGCGTATAAATATAATGTCGGTCTGGATGCTACTTTATTTGGTGGTCTAACGTTGACAGCTGACGCTTTTTATGAAAAGCGTCAAGATATTTGGGTATATACAGGTGGTAAGAATTCGTCAATATTGGGTGCAACAGCTTCTTATGCTAATGCTGGTGTGGTTGATAGTAAAGGTTTGGAATTTGGAGCAAATTATATAAAAAGCTTAGGTAAGGTTCGTTTCAATTTTGGGGGAACATTTACTTTAACTAAGAATAAAATTGTAGAGCAGTTGGAAGAACCGAAAGCTTATGAGTATCTTCGTGCTACTGGAAAAGCCGTGGGACAGATTTTTGGTTATCAAGCAGTGGGATTTTTTGTAGATCAAAGTGATATTGATGATAGTCCGTCCCAACAGTTCGGTGTCGTGAAACCAGGTGACATTAAGTATAAAGACCAGAATAACGATAATGTAATTAATGAATTTGATCAGATTCCTTTAGGTTATAATTCTAGTGTCCCTGAAATTTATTATTCATTCAATATAGGCGCAGAATGGAAAGGAATAGGGGTTAATTTTGATTTTCAAGGGGTTGGGAATTATACTTCATGGACTACATTGAATGGTTTGTATCGTCCATTGTCTAATGGCAATGCTATTTCAAATTACTATTATGAAAATCGTTGGACACCAGAAACTCCTAATGCACGATATCCTCGTTTGACTACTGAAACTGTTCAGAATAATACACAGTCAAGTTCCGTATGGTTGGTTGATGGATCATTCTTAAAATTACGTAATTGTGAAGTATATTATAAATTACCTCATTCAGTTGTCAATAAATGGCATTTGAACAGTGCTAAGCTATATGTAAGAGGGGTTGATTTGTTCTGTTGGGACCATATTAAAGAAATAGATCCGGAATCAATAGGAAATGGTATTCCGACCACACGTTCTATTAATATTGGTTTGTCTGTTGGCTTTTAATTTTTTATAACTAAAAAAGTATGACTATGAAATTGAAAAAAATATTGTTAGGGTTAGCCTATATGTCGGTTATGGCTTCTTGTGCGGATTTGGACTATCATGAATATACTGTGTATGATAAAGATTATGTATTTACAGATTTTGGACGTACCGGAGCTGTAGTTACGAATATATATAGTTACTTGGATTATGATTTGCCTAGTGAGGTTTCTTATTGCTCTGCTTGTGATGAGGCGCAATTTGCGTGGAGTTGGTCTTCAATACATGATTGGATAAACGGTGCATGGAGCTCGACTAATTCTCATAGTCTATGGAATTATTATAGTGGAATTAGGGATGCTAATTTCTTTTTGGAGGAATCACAAAATGCCGATTTTTCTGAATTGAAAGAAGATAAAAATTATGTAGCTGAGATGAATCGCTTTAACCGTTATAAGTATGAAGTTCGTTTTTTGCGTGCTTATTTCTATTTTAATTTGGTACGTGCTTATGGCGATATACCTTTGGTTACGAAGGTGCTGACTGAAGAAGAGGCCAATCAGGTGAAGCGTACACCGGCTGCTGAGGTTTTTGATTTTATAATTAAGGAATGTGATGAGATAGCAGATGAACTTCCTGTGGATTATTCTAAATTAGAAAATGATGCCGCTAATGGAGAAAGCCCTGAAACTGGTCGTATTACTAAACAGGCAGTATTGGCTTTGAAGGCTCGAACATTACTTTATCAAGCAAGCCCTTTATTTAATATAGCTAATGATGTAAATTTGTGGAAACAAGCAGCTTTAGCTAGTAAGAAAGTTATTGATTTTTGTGCAGAGAATGGCATAAAAATGGGTAAATATTCAGAGTTATGGGGAACAGATAATTGGAAAGCGTCAGAAATGATTTTTGTACGTCGTATCGGAGATACTAGTTCGCCTGAATATACTAATTTCCCAGTAGGAATGGAAAATGGTGGGTCAGGTAATTGTCCTACTCAAACTTTGGTTGATGCTTACGAAATGAAAGTAACAGGAAAAGCATGGGATGAGCCAGAAAGTGGATATGATCCAAATAAACCGTATGATAATCGTGATCCTCGTATGGAAATGACTATCGCTGTAAATGGTGAGAAATGGCCAGATACTAATCCAAATCCATTGGAAATTTATATAGGAGGACGCAATGCACTACCTATTGCTGGAGCAACTCCCACCGGGTATTATTTGAAAAAGTACTTGGATAAGACTATTGATATTAGTGCTTCTACCAGTAGTGGAGGAAAACGCCATAATTGGATTACATATCGTTTGGGAGAATTCTATTTAAATTATGCTGAAGCGGTATTTAATTATTTGGGATCAGCTGATGCTGTTAGTACGGAATTCACAATGTCTGCCCGTGAAGCTGTTAATGTGGTTCGTAACCGTTCAGATGTGCAAATGCCTGAAGTACCTGAAGGATTGACTAATAACCAGTTTGTAGAGAAATATCGTCGTGAACGTATGGTGGAGCTTGCTTTTGAACAACATCGTTTTTGGGATGTTCGGCGTTGGAAGGCTGGAGATACTCAAAGAAGTATTGTACAAATGCAAATTACCAAAAATAATGATACATATACTTATAAACGTGTAATTAGTAATCGTTATTGGGATGATAAGATGTATTTGTTTCCTATCCCTGATTCAGAAATAAGAAAAAATCCAAATCTAATTCAGAATCCAGGTTGGTAATAGTAAATATTGTTGAATAATAAAGAATGGAACTATGAAATTCAATATAAAATATACGATAGCAGCTTTGTCAGTTTTTATGTTTACTGCAGGCTGCGATGATAAATTAGATGCTATTGATGTAATAGGATATACAGGTGTTCCGGTTGCTATAGAGACGGTAACTTCAGAGCCTCTTCCCGGTCAAATTCAACTTAGATGGGAAGTTCCGGCTGGTGACTTTTCCTATCTTAAAATATGGTATTATGATCCTTTGACAAAAGAAACTGTCTATAAGATTGTTTCAAAAGGAACTACGGAATTGTTGATAGATGAAACTCGTGCTCGTTTTGGTGAATATGAGTTTAATTTCCAAACATTTAACGCAAATGATGAAGGTGGCGAGATTAAAGTTGTAAGAGCACTTTCAGGAGTTGCACCTGCGTCTTATACTTTAGTGTCACGAAGTCAAATCAAATTAGTGGCAGAACAGTTAAGTACAAACGCTCAAGAACCGTCAGAAGGACCTATAAAAAATGCAGTGGATGGGGATAAAAATACTTTTTTTCATACGAATTGGCATGAAGCTATTCCTTATCCACAGTGGATTCAGGTTAATTTGAAAGAACCTCATGAAAATTTTCTCGTGGGTTACATAAACAGAACGGATAATTCTTGGACCACAAGTGGACGTCCTAGTGTGGTAGATTTACAAATTAGTAATAATGGTATTGATTGGGAAACTGTAGGTACATTGGACGGACTCCCTAGTTCAGCTGGAAGTGAATATATTTCTACTTTCTTTATGCCAGGTAAGACTTTTACTTATTTTCGTTTTAGTGTAACATCTGCTACTGGAAGTTCCTCCTATTGGAATATTGGTGAATTTATGATGTATGATGCAGAAGTTGCAATAGATGATCCGGAAACTGCGCCTTTGGATTAATAAATAAAAACAGAAGAGGAATTTGAAAAATAAGGACAATGGATAGCTGGCTGTATAACAGCCGCTATCACCATTGGAATATTTACTTGTGATGATTATAAAGATATTGTTTAAGATAGTAGATGTATGATAAAATTATTTCAATTACTGAAATTGTGTGTTGTACTTCTTATAGGGGGGCATTGTAATGCACAAGACTATCAATTGGTTTGGAGTGATGAATTCAATAAAGACGGTTGTTTGGATGAATCAATATGGAATTATGAACAGGGGTATGCTCGTAATGAGGAGTTACAATGGTATCAATCTGACAACGCTTGGTGTCAGGGTGGGTTGCTTGTGATAGAAGCACGTTCGGAAAAACGGAAAAATCCGTTATATAAAGCAGGTAGTTATGATTGGCGCACTTCTCGTGAATATATTGAGTGCACCTCTTCTTCTATAACAACATTAGGAAAGAAAGAATTTTTGTATGGACGTTTTGAAGTGCGCGCACGTATTCCTGTAGGAAAAGGAGCATGGCCGGCAATTTGGACTTTGGGAAGCAGTATGGAATGGCCTTCCTGTGGAGAAATAGATATCATGGAGTTTTATCGTAAGCATGGAATTCCTCATATTTTAGCCAATGCTGCATGGGGAACAGATCGTCAATGGAATGCAAAATGGAATAGTAAGGCTATTCCATTTATCCATTTTTTGGAGAAAAATTCGGATTGGGCTTCCGAATTTCATATATGGCGGATGGATTGGGACGAAGAGGCTATTCGTCTTTATTTGGACGATGAGTTGCTAAATGAAATCTTACTGAAAGATACCTATAATGGTAGTATTGGTAGTTATAAGAATCCATTTATGCAACCCCAATATATATTGTTGAACTTAGCGGTGGGTGGAATTAATGGTGGCGAGGTAGAGATAAATACCTATCCGATACGTTATGAGATTGATTATGTACGTGTTTATCAGAAAAAATAAAATACATAGATATGGGTATAAAAAAAATAATAATAGGATTATGTCTTGGAATATATACCTTTTGTGGATGCAGCAATGAACCGTTGCAACCCATTCGTTCAGGTGAGATATGGCCTGATAACAACGGAGAGCATATCAATGCCCATGGGGGCGGAGTAATGTACCATGATGGAACATACTATTGGTTCGGTGAGAATAAATGTGATACTACCAGCAGTGCCATGGTGGGAGTAATGTGCTATTCTTCTCGGAATCTTACTGACTGGAAGAACGAAGGCGTAGCGCTTTCTGTTGTTGATAACGACAGCAGCGACATAGCGCGTGGATGTATATTGGAACGTCCTAAAGTGATATATAATGCGAAAACAGGGAAGTTTGTGATGTGGTTCCATCTGGAATTGAAAGGAAAAGGTTATGCAGCCGCCCGTGCCGGGGTAGCAGTCAGTGATACTCCTGCCGGTCCTTACCGTTTCATCCGTTCGGGACGTGTCAATGCTGGTAAGCTGCCTGTTGATATGGACGGACAGGCTGTTGCAGTGCTGGATACTCTGAATGCCAAGAATTATGAAAAATGGTGGACTCCCGAATGGACGGATGCTGTGAACAAAGGCTTGATAGTAAAGCGTGATTTGGATGGCGGACAGATGTCTCGCGATATGACTCTTTATGTAGATGAGGATGGTAAAGCCTACCATATTTACTCTTCCGAAGAAAACCTCACACTCCAAATAGCGGAATTGAGCGATGACTATCTTTCACACACAGGGAATTATGTGCGTGTGGCTCCGGCAGGACACAATGAGGCACCTGCTATCTTCAAAAAAGACGGAACCTACTGGATGATCACTTCCGGTTGTACCGGTTGGGCTCCCAATGAGGCTCGTATGTTCTCGTCTTCTTCCATCTTCGGACCGTGGTCTCAGCATCCCAACCCTTGTGTGGGACCTAAGTCGGAACTTACGTTTGGCGGACAGAGCACTTATATTCTGAAAGTGGAGGGGAAGAAAGATGCTTTTATATTTATGGCGGATATCTGGCGTCCAGAGCATCCCAGTGATGCCCGTTACATTTGGTTACCTGTTCAATTCAAGGAAGGAATTCCATACGTGGAGTGGATGGACAACTGGACACTGGATTTCTTTCAGTAATCCCTGTTGAAAATAGTCTGAAGGATGGAAAATAGTGCAATAGTCTGTTCTTGACTGATTATTGCATCCATCTTGCTCGATTTTACCCCTATGGTTGTCAATCAGATTTTTTATCTTTGCTATCGGTAAAAAGAGATAATAGGTATTAAAGATAGGTTTTTAGGAAGAAGGTTAACATACTGTGATGTGATAATAGAATTTTAGGTTAGGTTAAGTTAGAATTGAAGGCATATTTCGTGAGGAAATGTGCCTTTCTGTTTTCATTACCTTTCTAGGTTCGTATATTTGTAATGTCGAATTTGTGAAACTTAAAATAGAATATGCATGAAAAAGATTGGATTGTTTTTGTTGTTAGGTTTTTCTCTTTCGTGGCTGGTGTCTGCTTGCCAAGGACGTCAGCAGGAAAGACGGAAGGAAGTGCCTTTGGATTCTATTGTACTGAGTGACCCTTGCATTTTGGCAGACAGGAAAACGGCTATGTATTATATGACCGGAACCGGCGGTATGCTTTGGAAAAGCAAGGATTTGAAACTTTGGGAAGGACCGTTCCATGTGGCAAAGACTGATTCCGGTTCGTGGATGGGACCGAAACCAATGATTTGGGCTGCCGAGTTACATCCGTATAAGGGCAAGTATTATTATTTTGCCACTTTCACCAATCAGGCGGTGAAGATTGATACGGTACAAGGGAATGTAATAGAGCGCCGTGCCAGTCATGTTTTGGTGAGCGATAACCCGGACGGACCTTACGTTCCGATGAAGGATTCCACTTACCTGCCTGCTGATAAACCAACCTTGGATGGGACTTTCTGGGTGGATAAGGACGGAAAGCCTTATATGGTATATTGTTATGAATGGTTGCAAGCCTTGGACGGTACGATAGAGAAAATAGAACTGAAGCCTGACTTAAGTGGAACCATAGGCGAAGGGAAATTGCTGTTCCGTGCCAGCGAATCGCCGTGGAGCCGTGAAAAAGATGCGGATGGCAAGGACAAACCGAATAAAGTCACTGACGGTCCGTATCTGTTCCGTACAGGAACAGGTAGACTCGGTATGATTTGGACTAGTTGGATTTATAATGTGTACACTCAGGGAGTGGCTTATTCTGAAAGCGGAACCTTGGATGGACCATGGATACAGGAGAAAGACCCGATTACTCCTCCCAATTTCGGTCATGGGATGTTGTTTCAGACCTTGGACGGTAAATGGTTGATGTCTGTACATAGTCATAAGGATGTAAACGGGCGTTATATTCGTATTCCTCACTTGTTTGAAGTCGATTTTTCCAGAGATAAATTGGTGGTGGGAAAACCATATATTCCTTGAAAGTGCTTTATCTTTTTTCGAGAGGAAAGGTAATTACTTTTGCCTTCAATGAAAAGAGATGTGTAGAAAGAGTTGGAGGGACAGCTTTATGAGTCTGTCCCTCCAAATAAATGACCGGGTTAATCCCAACCCGGATTCTGTTTCAGTGCCCCCTGAGCCAGGTCTACCTCTTCCAAGGGGATAGCCCACAGATAGTCACGGTTGGCATTGAACTTGCGGGTTTCAATAAAAATGCTTTCTCCTTTTGCATTTACCCCGTATACTGGTTTAGTAACATCCTTTTCAGTTGTTTTATAGCTACGGGTATCAAACAGGTGCATTCCCTCGAAAGCAAATTCCAAACGACGTTCCAAACGGATAGCTTCGCGCATTTGATCTTTGGATAAGCCGGAAGGCAGAGGAGGAAGATTTACGCTGGGACGCTGACGGATTTGATTGACCGCATCATATACTTCCGTATCCGGAGCAGACAGATTTTCGTTACGAGCCTCGGCGAAGGTCAGCAGCACTTCTGCATAGCGGATATAGATAAAGTTGGTCCAGTCATAATTATTGATACCGTCATTGTCCGGATTGATATACTTTTTCATGCTATATCCTGTACGGGTATGGCTGCCATCTCCCATATTGTTCAGGTTGAAAGTCTTTCCTGCTATTTGTGACCCGTTCCACAGTACAGAGAAGCCTAGACGGGGGTCACGGTTGGCAAACGGGTCTTCCGGATTATAGAAAGGAGACTCTTTGATTGATTTGCCATCTTTGCATGGATAGGAGTCTATCAAGTCTTGAGTAGGTGATAAAGCTTCCCATCCTCCCATCATGACGGGAGCGAAGAACTGTCCTATATAACTGCCTTCATTGGAGTTTTTCGGGTTTTCCAGATATTCGCGATCAAAGATGATTTCATTACATAACTCTGCTACAGGTTGGAACAAGTCACCATAGTTATCATACAGTCCATACACATTCATGCCCATTACTTTGCGTGCGGCGGCTTCCGCCACATCATATTTGTGTGCGTAGAAAGCAACTCTGGCTTTCAGTGCGTAGCAGGCTCCGGCACTCGGTTTTCCGTGGTCACTGTTGCTGCGGATATCGGGCAAGCTGGCTGCTGCTTTATCCAATAATCCTACTATATGATTATAAGTCTCCTCTTCAGAACTGCGTGAAGGAAGTTTCTCGTTCAGTTCCAACGGATGATCCAGTAGGGAGGCGCCACCCATATATTTTAATATGTTAGCGTATGAGAAAGCTTCGAGAAACTGTACTTCAGCTGTCAGTTGCGCTTTTTCTTTTTCATCCATCGGCACATCGCCTATATGCTCGTAAAATACCAGGCATCTGCGGATGCATTGATAGGCATTTTTCCATAATTGTAGGAAATGTGGGTTGCTGGAAGTTGCCGTACCAGCAGACAACTGTCCCTGTTCGGCTGTGACATGTACAGGAATAGCATTATCTGTGTAGCAGTCTGTCATGATAGTATGGTTTTCCGGTTCTATCAGATACAGATAAATTCCGGTTGCAAATTTCTGGGCATCTTCTGCGTTTTTCCAGAAAGATGCATCGGATAATTGGTCTTTAGGATTTCTGTCCAGAAAACTGTCATTGCAAGAGCTCAGACCAAGGCCGCATGCCAATATTAATCCTATAAAGTTATATTTTAGTCTCATAGTTGTCAGTGTTTAGAATGTTACATTCAGACCGAAGGAATAATTTCGGGTCAATGGATAATAGTTGCCGCTGATGGCTTCGGGGTCTACACCGTCGAAGCCGGAAATCATAAAGAGATTGTCGATACTGCAATACACTCTCAGACGGCTGATTCCGTATTTGGATATCAGCTGTTTGGGCAGGCTGTAACCTACTTGCAGGTTTCTCAGCTTGGCATAAGAGGCATCCTGCATCCAGAAACTGGAAGTCACGCGGTTTTTGGAGTCACTCATGGATAATCGGGGATAAGTGGCATTCGGGTTTTCCGGAGTCCAACGGTCCAGATGCTGTTCCGTTACTTTACCGCCATTGTAGAAGGCATATCTGATTTCGGCTACAGGAGCACTCTTTACATCAGCTGCACCTTGCAGCAGTGCACTTAGGTCGAAGTCTTTATATTGAACTGAAAGATTCAGACCGAAGTTGATTTTCGGGAAGTAAGAACCCAATACTTGCCGGTCTTTGCTGTCTACTACTTTGTCTCCGTTCAGGTCACGGTATTTTAAGTCACCCGGAACCGGAGTACCCATGCTCTGTGTAGGATGATTCTTGATCTCTTCTTCGTTTTGGAAGATGCCGTCGCATACGTAGCCGTAATATGCCCACAGTGGGTCGCCTACGGATTGCCCCGGTGTGTCACCGCCTTTCAAATCCATGATTTTGGTAGTTACATAGCTGAAATTGGCTCCGATAGAATAGCTCCAATCATTGATACGGTTGTTATGTCCCAGTTGCAGTTCGATACCGGTATTACGCACTACGCCGGCATTTTGCATCGGAGCGCTGACTCCCATCATGTTGGGAACTGGAAGTTGCAGTAATATGTCCCGTGTTTCCTTGCGGAACCAGTCTGCGCCCAATGTCAGTTTATTGCCCAAAAAAGCGGCGTCCACACCTACGTTCCATTGATCGGTTTTCTCCCACGTAATATCTTGGTTAGCCATCGGGTTGGAAATGGAAATACCCGGAGTCAAAGTGTTGCCGAAACTATAGTCATAACCGAACAGATAGGTGTTCTGATACGGATAATAGTTAGAACTGTTGTCCGAGTTTACGGTTTCCTGATTACCTAGCAATCCCCATGATGCACGTAGTTTCAAATTATCCACCCAATCGGCTTTGAAGAACTCTTCTTCCGATATTCTCCATCCGATGGAGAAAGAGGGGAATGCGCCGAAGCGGTTGTTCTTGGGGAAGCGTGAAGTGCCGTCATAACGCAGGTTGGCTTCTAGCAGATAGCGGTCATCGTATGAATAATTCACGCGTCCGAAAGCTGAGCGGAGGGCGTATTCTATTTCTGTACCGTATGTTGTCTGTCCTGTCACTTCACCGGCGTTGATCTGGTCCAGTGAGTTGGAGTTGGGCAGGTTCTTACGGTAAGCTTGCAGATAGCGTGTCTGTTTATAAATTTGTGAGTAACCTAATAAGGCTCCTATTGTGTGTTTGCCGAAGGTTTTATTATAGTCCAGATAAGCTTGCAAGTTCAGTTCCATACTTTTGATGTCATATTCTGTGATGGAGTTAGTGGTTTTCTTTACCGGTGTGTCTGAACCTGCCTGATAGAATGTCATGGTATTTACGTGGGTGGGATTGTCGGTCAGGTTGAAAGTCGAGGCGGCGACTCCTCTCAGTTTCAGTCCGTCTATGATGTCCAGTTCCATTCCTACGTTACCTTGGAAATTGCTGTTTATCTCTTTGTAGGTTCCTCCTTCACGTGCATAGGCTACGGAGTTGTGCTCGTTTTTGAATAAAGCATAGTTGCCGTTGCTCAATTGGATGGGAGTAACCGGAGTCTCACGGAAAGCATAGTGCATCAGGTTGCTGATACCTGCCGCCGGAGCAGTCATATTACTGCGGTATACCGCCATATTTGTAGTCAGTTTCAGACGACTGTTTATCTGAGCGTCAATGTTGGCACGTACATTGAACTTGTTGTAGTTGGTATTGACTATCAATCCGTCTTTATCATGATAGTTGAATGCCAGCGAGTAAGTTACTTTGTCTCCACCGCCTTTGATACTCAAGTGATGGTTGTTGAACAGGCCGTTTTCACTTAATAGCGTACCCAGCCAGTCGGAATTGGGATAAAAGTCGGGATCACTTCCGTCTTTGAACTTTTGTAGGGCTGTTTCGTCATACGGACCTTTCAAACCGTCATTGGTGTAAGCTTCATTCATCAGCACTGCATAATTGTAAGAATCCAAAAATTTGGGCATACGTGAGGCACTTTGCCAGCCTACATATCCATCGTATGATACAATGGTACGTCCTTTGGTTCCCTTTTTGGTTGTGATAAGGATAACGCCATTGGCAGCACGTACACCATAAATGGCTGAGGCGGCTGCATCTTTTAATATAGAGATGTTTTCAATATCGTTGGGGTCCACGCTGCTCATGGTAGATTCTACACCATCCACCACAACCATGGCACTGGCATCTCCCATAGTTCCTAGACCACGCACACGCAGTACTCCGGCATCAGCTCCCGGCTGGCCGGTATTTTGGATAATGGTGACGCCTGGCATTTGTCCTGCCAGCATGTTGGTGACATTGGCACTGGTGCGGTTGACTAGCTTATCGGATGAGATGGTTGCCACAGAACCTGTCAGATTTACTTTTTTTTGAGTACCGTATCCTACTACTACCACTTCATCTAAAGATTCTGTATCTTCTTTCAAGATAATGGTGTAACTGTTGCTGTTGCCTACGGTAATTTGTTGGTCGTTGTAACCGATATACGAAACTTTCAGTTTAGCCCCTACGGATACATTTAATGTGAATTTGCCATCCACATCTGTAATAGTACCGTTGGTGCTTCCCACTTCTACTACATTGGCACCGATTACAGGAGCTCCGCTTGTATCATTTACGATACCCGTAATTTGTTTGACATGCTGTTGCACGATGGCAGTTGACTGCGAAGCCCACAAAGGCATTGGGAAAGCCATTCCGGCAAATAGTGTAAGACACGCATAAAAAGAGGCTTTTTTCAAAATTACGTGTGTCTTTACACAATTTTCCCTTCTTTTCTGGTAGAATTGCATAGATTAATAAGGTTAAATTAGTAAATAGTTTGGTTTAGGGATCTTATTCCCTTTCTATTTCAGTTGCTGCAAATGTATTATTTTATAAGAATATAACGCTATCTTTTCTTTTATTTTTTTTTGTTATTCTTAATAAATTACAGGCTATGAAACACTCATGGTGGCGATTTTAAGAGAGAATGCATGTTATTTTGTACGTTCCTTATAAATGGAATATCGCATATTGCTCAAAAAAACAAATAACATGATTCAATGAGATAAAGATGTTAAATATCAGTTTCAAGGATCATTTTTCCTAATCGGTTTATGAAAGACTCTTCCTTTCCCCTCCTTTTTCTTGTTAACCATTCACTATTATTTCATTTATTCACAAATCTCCTTATCATCTTTCTCATCCGGATAGTCACTTTTATGTAGCAAAACAAGTAAGTGTACTTACTTCGTCATTTTAAGTATACTTACTTGTTTCATGAAGTGCACTTACTTTTTGCAACTTCAATATGAGTGAAATTTATGCCGGTATATGTTTTTTATATGCTTCAAAGACAAAACGTATTTCATCGTAAGAAGTATATTCGCCTAACTTTTCTTTTATTTCCTTCACTCCTTGTGGCAGAGAGGAGAATTTCTGGAGATGAGCTGTAATATAATTTATTTTTTCTTGGTCGACTAATTCTTGTAGTTTGATATCTCCGGTCCGGACATAGTGTAAAAGGTGGTTGCTGATGGTACCGGTAGTCAATTCCCGGAATTCAGCGATTTCCTTTACCTTCATCCCTTCTTTAAATAATCTGAAACTGACCTTTTTGGTGTCTTCTTTATTTTTTTTTATTTTCCCGGGGAACAAATACTGTTCTTATTTCAGGGCGTTGCAGATTTTGTTCTTTCATATAATTCCGGATAATTCCCAGAAGTTCCAAACCATAATTCTCTACCCCCTTACGTCCGAAATAAGGGACAGCTTCCAATGATTCTGCATCATTAGGCAATAGATTGACCATTCCCAACAGAGCTTTTTGCTGGATAATGACATAGGCCGGCATACCGGTTTCTTTTGCTTTAGTTCCACGCCATTCGGTGATTTTCCGATAAAGTTCTGGATGGAGTATGTCGTTGGGAACTTCAATTCTCTTCCGTTCTCTGGATACGCGTTCTCTGGGGGTGCGCTCTTTTCTGTCGTGTGCCGTTGTACCTGAGGAGTTTTTATTATCGGTTTCGCTTAAAAGGATATACGCTTTTTTACGTAGATAGTCACTGGCGTGAAAACCATTATCTTCTACATATTGTAGCAAGGAAAGTTTCTGTGTCAAAGTGTTTAAGAACTCTTCCAAGGTGTTGTTCGTTTTCTTTCTTAGTTCTTTATTGTCCGTGGGAAGATTGGTCGCTTCAGCCAGTTTATGGAAAGGGCGTAGTTTTTGTTCAAAATAGGCGGCTCCTTTTATGATGCGTATTTGTAGGTCGTTATTCGTATTATAATCAGTAGATTGTGTTACCAGACGTTCATATTGTTTGTGAAAACGATAGGATACATCCACTATCTCAGTAGTAAATATTTGTATCTGCTTTTTATATTCTGCCAGTAACTGAGGGAAGAGCTTGTAGAAATGTTCGTCAATCAGTCGGGCTTGCTCATTGAATGAACGGGCTATCGGTGAGAAATCGAATAGCTCGCTAACGAGATTGAGAAAATAAGTTTGTTGCATGGCATGGAGTAATTCTTCATTGGGGGTATGTGTTTCTATATACTGATTATAGTCATCGATTATTGTATCGTTGATAATGGCGTTGACGGAAAGTGGGGAACTGAGAACCATCCCTTCCAATGTTTTGCATCGGCTCAGGGCAACGTATGCCTGTCCGTGGGCGAAAGCGGAGCGGGCGTCAATAATGGCGTGTTCAAAAGTCAGTCCTTGGCTTTTATGAATAGTGATGCCCCATGCCAGTTTTACAGGGTATTGCTTGAAGACTCCTTCTTGTTCCTCGGTTATTTCCTTTGTTTCTTCATTTAGCACATATTTGCTGTTTGTCCATTCCTCGGGTTGGACAATGATTTTTTCATTCTTTTCTTTGGTGCGGACGGTAAATCCATCCTCATCTATAGAAGTGATTTCGCCAATCATACCATTGTAATAACGTTTTTCCGGGGAAGGGTCATTTTTGACGAACATGATTTGCGCTCCTTTTTTCAGCATCAATGTTTCATCTGTAGGATAAGAATATTCAGGAAAAATTCCGGTGACTTCTGCCTTGTAACTGAAAACCGGTTCTTTGATGAGTGAAAGCTCGTGATCATTAATCTGTTGTGCTTGGTAATTGTGAGTGGTGAGTTGGATATATCCTTTTTCTTTGACAGGATGGAAATTGGGAATATATCTTTGGTTCAATTCTGCGAGTGTCTGTTCGTCGGCTTTATTCTCCCGGACTTTGTTCAGCAAGGAAAGGAAATAGGGGTCGTTCTGGCGGTAGACTTGTTTCAGTTCGATGGTGGCGTAGGTGGTTTCTTTCAAGGCGCGGCTTCCGAAGAAATAGGAGGTATCATAATAGTGACTCAGCATATTCCATTCCGTTTCTTTCACTACGGGGGCAAGCTGTTGCAGGTCACCAATCATCAGCAATTGTACGCCTCCAAAGGGTTTGTATCGGTCCCGATACCGGCGGAGTACGGAGTCGATGGCATCCAGCAGATCTGCCCTCACCATACTTATTTCATCAATGATCAGCAGATCCATGCTTCGGATGATGTTAATTTTTTCTTTGCTGAACCGGAAATGTTTTTGTTCGGTATTGAACGTGGTATCGGGGATGAAAGGTGCAAATGGCAGTTGGAAAAAGGAGTGGATGGTAACGCCTCCCGCATTGATGGCAGCTATTCCGGTGGGGGCGACTATGACTGTGCGTTTGGGAGATTCTTTCTTCAGATTGTGTAGGAAGGTTGTTTTTCCGGTTCCTGCTTTTCCGGTGAGGAAGAGATGGGTGCCAGTATTCTCTATTATTTGCCAGGCACGCTGTAGTTCTGGGTTGTTCATTATTTCCTAATGTTAGTATATTATTGGATAAAGTTACTGCTTTTATTTAAGGCGGGGAAACTTTGGAGGAATATTTTCTTTGTTTGGTGGATTACTATCGTTGTTGGAGGCATAAAATTTGAGGTAGCTTTCATTTGCTTTTAAAAGTAAAAGTGTATATTTGTACCATTATTCTCCTTTTATTTAATACGGTTTGATAGGCAATGAGCATTGATTTGAATGCATTTAATAAATTCTTTATAGACTACCAGCAACGTTTTGTCCACTTAGCCTGTACTTATGTGCATGATGAAGCTGTTGCCGAAGATTTTGTTGTGGAATCAATGATGTACTATTGGGAGAACAAAGATCGTTTGTCTGCTGATACTAATATTCCGGCTTATGTCTTGACCACGATAAAGCATAAGTGTATTGACTATTTGCGCCATCAACAAGTTTATCAGGATGCTTCTGACGAAATAGCCCGAATCTATGCATGGGAATTGTCGGGCAGAATCATGACTTTGGAAGATTTCGAGCCCTATGAGGTTTTTACAAAGGAAATACAGGAGATTGTTGATAGGACACTGGATGCTTTGCCCGAACAGACTCGGAAAATCTTTGTGATGAGTCGTAATGAAAATAAATCCCATAAAGAAATAGCAGAACTATTGGATATTACAACTAAGGGAGTGGAATTTCATATATCGAAAGCTACCAGGACGTTACGTCTTGCATTGAAGGATTATCTGCCGGTATCCTTACTTTTTTTCTATTTGCATTAAAAAAAACAGTTTTTCACTAGGGAATGTTCTTTCCCATCCGCTATTACTATAAATACGTAAAACAAAAGTATTTATGGATAAGGATTTGTTATACCGTTTTTTTGAAGGTCATGCTTCTTTAGAAGATATGAAAGTGGTTAAAGAATGGGCTGATGCTTCTGAGGAGAATGCCGGGCTGTTGCGTAGGGAACGCAAACTGTTTAATGCCATGATTCTTGCAGGTCATTCCCGACGGACTGATATACAGAGAATGAGGAACAGGAGGAACTATTTTATTAGGGAATTCCTGAAAATAGCTTCTGTAATAGTGATAACGGTGAGTGTGACGGCTGTATTATTTTCAATAGGTAAAGATAATGAAGATATGTATTTAGCGATGCAGACCATTACCGTGCCGGCCGGTCAGCGTGTGAACCTCGATTTGCCTGATGGTTCAAACGTTTGGCTGAATGCCGGAACTAAAATGCAATATCCTGTTTCTTTTATGACAGGCAAACGGGAGGTGATATTAGATGGAGAGGCTTACTTTGAGGTGGTTCATAATGAAAAGAGTCCGTTTGTGGTACATACAAGTACATTGGATGTAGAAGTATTGGGAACAAAATTTAATGTGGAAGCTTATTCAGCACGAAAAATATTCGAAACGTCTTTGATGGAGGGCAAAGTAAAGGTAAAATTACCTCACGATGACAAAAATTCCGTCGTCTTGGTACCCAATCAGAAAACGACTTTGATAGACGGCCGATTGGTGGTGAGTAAAATTGATGATTATAATGTATATCGTTGGAAAGAGGGGTTATATTGTTTTAGAAATAAACCTTTTGCTGATATTATAAAAGATTTGGAGAAATATTATGATCTGAGCATACAGATGGATAAAAAGGAAATAGCAAAGGTTGCATTAACTGGAAAATTCAGGATTTCTGATGGATTGGACTATGCGCTGCGTGTTCTGCAAAACGATGTAGCCTTTACTTATCAAAGAAATCGGGATAATGACGTCATTCATATAAAGTAAGAAATGTATTAACCTTCTAAAATGGAAAATCAGCCTATGAAGCAATCCTAATGAAAAACAACTAAAGAGCCGATGGGTGTTTGCACCACCCACCGACCCGACTAACACAATTATTTTTAATAAATCGTATTAATAACCATTTGCAAAGATATGAAAAACATTCCTTTGCCGGATCTTTATTATCTTGAAAATCCGGATTTAAAACAATTATTTAGAATTATGCGAATATCAATATTCTTATTGTTCTTCTGCCTGTTCAGCCTGATGGCCGAAAATAGTCACTCACAGAATGCGAGGGTAACTATCAATAGAAGCGATGCCCCGTTGGAATCTATATTGAATGAGATAGAGTCTCAAACGGACTATCTTTTTATATATAAGGAAGATGTGAACGTGAAGATGCGTAAAACCATACAGGTGAATGGTAAACCTGTGTCCGAGGTGCTGCCTATATTGCTGACCGGCTCTTCCATCGGTTATAAAATGGAGGGAAATCATATCATCCTTACTCGTGATGTTGCATTGGCAGCGCAGCAACAGGGGGTAACGGGAGTAGTGACCGATGTTTTGGGCGAACCGCTGATTGGTGTTACTGTGATGCTGAAAGGAGATATGCAAGGCACGGTGACAGATATAAACGGAAGATTCTCGCTGTCCGCTGAGCAAGGAGATGTAATAGTAGTAAGCTATATAGGCTATGCTTCACAGGAGATAAGATTGAAGGATACAAAGTTACTTCGTATTATGATGAAAGAAGATGTGGAGCTGTTGGATGAAGTGGTAGTAATAGGTTATGGTTCCATTTCAAAGAAGGAACTGACTAGTGCAGTTTCCCACATATCAGGTAAGGATATGTTGCAGATTGGGAGTGGTAATCCTGCCATGCAGATTCAGGGAAAGGTTTCAGGTCTTGCAGTAGAGAATTCTACTCCTTCTGATCCTAATTCTTCACCCAGTATTCAGGTACGTGGAGTATCCTCGCGTTCAGCCGGATTGGGTCCGCTGATTGTAATTGACGGTATACCAGGCGGTAGTCTTGATAATTTGAATGAAAATGATATTGAATCTATTGATGTCTTGAAAGATGGGGCAGCTTCGGCCATTTATGGAACCCGTGGATCGAATGGGGTGATTGTAGTTACTACCAAAAAAGGTACTATGGATGGAAAAATTCATACTTCGTATTCGGGATTTGTGAATATAACTACACCTGTCAGAGAGTTGAATGTATTGTCGGCTACAGATTTTAGAGAACAGAAACGGGGAGATGATTATGGCGCTGATACTGATTGGTTTGATGAACTGACTAAAGTGGCTGTATCTCATAGTCATACTTTGCAGGTTATGGGTGGTAATACTAAGACTAATTATAAAGCAACAGTGGATTATAAAAATACAGATGGTATAGACTTGCGTTCGGAAAGGCAGCAGGTAGGGGCCCGTTTGTCATTAAATCATACAGGAAAAAGTGACTTGTACAATGTCATTCTGAATGTGGCTCCGCGCACAGTGAAGTATCAGGATGCAGATTATGATACTTTTCGTTCTGCATTGTTGATAAATCCCACTATTCCAGTGATGGACCCGGAGCAACCGGGTAAATATACTCAGATAACTACTTATTCCACCAATAATCCGGTTGAAATCTTGAAGTTGGAGAAAAGTGGTGGTGAGCGTACTATCTTAAGTTGGGATGGTACGTTTAAGTTGAATTTGTTTCCGCTGTTGTGTAGAGATAAGAATCATTATTTAAGTACACAAATTACATTGGCTCAGCAGATTATAGAAACCGATTACAGTTGGTTTCGTCCTTCGATTTCTACCATAGAAGACAAAAGTGGATTTCAGGGAGAAGCTAGCCGTAAATATGACAAGAATAAACAAGAATCTTTGGAATGGTTGGTAAATTACGGTTATGACACTGGTAACCATCATGTAAAGTTTATGGGAGGATATTCTTATCAATACTTTGTAAATGACGGATTGAATGCTGAGAATAAGAACTTTGCTTCAGATTTGTTAGGACCTGACAACTTGGGTGCTGGAACTTACAATAGTGAAGTGGAGGGACGCCTAGGTATGGGGTCTTACAGGAATGATTCCAAATTAATTGCTTTCTTTGGTCGTCTGAGTTATAATTTTAGAGATAAATATTTTGCTACATTTTCTCTTCGTCATGAAGGCTCTTCCAAATTTGGTGTTAGTAACAAATGGGGATCGTTTCCAGCCGTTTCTGCTGGTTGGAGAATCAGTGAGGAGGATTTTATAAAAAATATCCAATGGATTAGTGATTTGAAATTGAGAGGTGATTTCGGAGTGACAGGTAATCAGGAATTTGATAGTTATAAGTCATTGGCCCTGATGCAGGCGTATGATTTGATTTATTATAATGGAACATATATTAAGGGTTGGGGATTCAGTTCCAATGCTAATCCTAATTTGAAATGGGAAAAAGGTAAAAATTGGAATGTAGGAATAGACTTCAGTCTGTTTAATTATCGTTTGAATGGTAGTGTAAATTATTATAGTCGGAAACAACAGGATCTATTGGGAGTTTATGATGTTGCATTGCCACCTAATGGTGCTTCGCAATCATTTGTTAATGTAGGTACAATGAAAAATACAGGTGTTGAAATCGAATTAGATTGGAATGCGGTAAAGAGCAAAAATTTTAATTATACAATTAGTTTTGTGGGCTCTACTTCAAATAATAAGTTTGTTTCATTCTCAAATCAGTTTTATGAAGGTCCTAAGTATTATTGGATGAGTAATTTTCCCTTGTACCCAGGAAATCCAGGGGTATTGCAACGTATTGAAGAAGGAGAATGCATTGGTAATTTTTACACATTCCAGTATGCGGGTTTGGATGATAACGGAGGTTGGTTGATTTACTCTAAAGATGGTGAAGTGATTCCTATAGATAAAGGTACGGATGAGGATAAACGGGTGGTAGGTAATGGATTGCCTAAGTTTACAATGTCTGTGACTCATACTTTCCGTTATAGTTATTTAGAAAATCTCGACAAACATTGGTATTCAATAAGTTCAAAACTTGTTTGAAAAACTCAGATACACGTAAGATACAATATTGTAGTATTTAAAAATCTGATAATCAAAGTATTAGAAATGTTTCGCAATTTCCGAAAGCCTTTGACTCTATACAAATGTATGAAAAAATGGTATATTTTCCAAGCTTTTTCAATATTTTCTACAAGGTACAAAAAGTGAAGTATTCGTGTAGTTGTGTAGTATATTAATCATACCAAGATATAATTTGCATTACTATCTTTACAATCGGTGAATTGTGAGACAGTTTAGAGAATAATCAGGGGTAAACAGATAACCTTTGTCGCTGGGCATCATGCAGGCTTGGTATTCCTAGCTTGCGTCCTTGAGGAAATGGAGGTCGTGTACGCTTGTCGAAGTCATGGATTGCGCTGCATATTCCGCAGACAGCGTGTAGTTTGTATCCGTAATAGCTTTGTCTTTGAGAGGAATAGTGCCTCCAATCTGGCATTGCTTCCGTATTGTTATACTACGAATAACAAAAGTTGCTTATTTAATTTATTATCAGAATATGATGATTGTTTGAGCAAAAATAGTAATTTTGAATCATAATACATCAATTAAATCAATATGAGAAAAACAGGATGTCTGAATAGATTGCGTGTTGTCATGGCAGACAAGATGCTTACTAATAAATGGCTAGCAGAACAAATGGGTATGTCGGAAATCACCATATCACGATGGAGATCCAATAAACTCCAACCCTCCTTGGCTCAGTTAGTGGAGATTTCACGAATCCTTAAAGTTGAAGTTCAAGACCTCATAGAAATGAAATACAAGGAAGAAAGTACACAAATGACAGAAGAAAATAAAATAGTGTACCGATAGAATAAATATTTATGGCTACGATAACTCTTCAACAATACGCAAACCAAAAGAATGCCTCAATTGATGACATTCTTATCTATGCATCACGCAAGGGCCTTTTTTTTCCGAAAGACCCCGAGTATGTGATTGACGATTTTGACCTTAGTCGGCTGGAACCTTCAAATAGCTCGGTCAACTCTTCTGTTTCACCATACGAAGAGAGTAATGCCTTTACTTTTGAGAAGTTCCTAGACCAAAATTATGCAGAAGCCAATAAAGGTAAGATGTTTAAAGCCACAGCGTCTAAGGTATTGAACTATGGTGTATACGTTCAGTTTGATGGACATATAGGCTTTATCAAATTGGATGAACTGGCTTGGGGATTTCATAATGATGCAACAAAACTGATTAAAGAGGGTGATGAGTTAGATGTTGTAATCCTTGAATTCAAAAGCAATAAAATCCAGTTAAGCAGAAAACGACTTTTGACGGATCCGTTGGTGGAGAATGCAGACAAGTTTCCTGTAGGCTTGATAGTTGAAGGTACTGTAGTAAATACTAATAAAAAACTTGCACATATAGATGTAGGGTTCGGCATAAGTGCAGAGTATAAACTGACCAAAGAGTTTAAACTGACTAAAGGCTGTAAGGTTTCATGTGTGGTTGTGGATATCAACCTGTCAACCCATTGTCTGAGTGTAATAGTTCAAAAAGTTACATCTCAGCCAACAAGTACGATAACAGCAAAAAAGAAAACAGTTTCAAACGCATATGAGCCTATTATTGGCTTCGTTAAGTTCTTTGACACACAAAAAAATTTTGGTTTTATACTGGCAAACAACTATGGTGTTAGCTGTAACGAAACTGAACCTAATATGATTATTGACTTCTATCTGACGGGAAGTGAATGGAAATCTGATTCTTATCCAAAAGATAACGAGTGGGTCATTTTTACTCCAAAATCTGGTCGTAGAGGCTGGAGTGCAATTGATGTCAAGCGAATTTCACCCGATTCGCAAACTCTTTTAAAAGCCTTTGAGTACCGCGGTAAATTTGCTAGAATTGAAGGCTTTGACAAAAAGCACGATTCATACAACATAAATGTTATAAACAAGATTGTTAGCATCCTTGCGAAAGATGGAGTTAATCAAGTTATAGTCAATACACTAACAGACTATATAGAACGTAGTAATGCAGACCAACGTGACGCAATAATTGACGAACTGATCTCTGATAAAGACACACGAAACTGTCTATTAAACCTAGTTGCAAGTGGCATTGAGTTGAGTAATACTGAAGGTACTGTAAGTCTGCGTAACAAAATGGTATCATCTGTATTTGGAGAAGATCCGTATGATACCGATGTTATAGTCAAGCTGTGGAATGCAGGATATGATTTAGCAGACTATTTTGACGAATTAAGAAATGCTCTGAACTTGTGGGCGGAATCAGATTCAGGTAAAGGACGCAAATTTCTGGATTCCATCAAATTGGAAGGTTTTCAGAAGTTATATTTGGAAGAACATCTGCCACAAATCAACGACAGTCTCTTATTGTTGCTACGTAAGGTATTCGATGAGGAGAACCTCCCTTTAACACTTAAAGAAAGAATCCTCAATGCACGAATGGCAAATAGCAACTTGGATTTGTCAGAGATACAACAACTATGGACTTCCGGTTATAACTTGTCGGGCTACTATGATGTTGTCAGGACTCTTATAGCTAAGAGTATGGATGGACATAGGGCGGAGTTAAGAACCTTTCTTGGTGCTATAAAGTTGGAGGGATTGTCAGTTCTGTATTCATCAGATGCCTTAGGAACCAGCAGTAATGACTTCATACTATTCCTTCGTAGTGTATATGGTAAGAAATTTGCCGAATATCTTGCAGAGGCAGAAAATCTTAAGGATGAATATAAGGTTCTTTGTTTTCTTGATATCGTAGACATAAATTTACTGAATCGCATCTTATCTTGGGATGCGGTTGCAACTTGGTGCAATACGCTTAAGCCCGCTCAAATTCTTGACTTTGTCAAGAATTATGTTGCGGTAGCCAATTTCGAAAGTGAGAACTTCCTGAAGAATTTGAACGCTAAGCTAGTTGCAAATGCAATCAAAACAGCCGAAGAGGCGGAACAATATCAACTGCTTAAAATACTTCCTGACGATTACGCTAGGAATCTAGTTATAGAAGAGTTTGCTGAAACAAAGCTCTACAAGCAATTTGTGGAGGAATGGTGGAATACGGAAAAGGCTGAGGTGCCCTACGTTGTATTTGACCTTGAAACGGATGGCGAAACAATCAAAGAGTTTGCCTTCCTTAAGGAAGATAACACGCGCAGTTATGAATCGGAAGATCAGCTCCGTTCGTTAGGTCGTGCTTTAAATCGACAGGATATCGTAGTTGGACATAATATTAAGGAATGGGATTTACCTATTCTGGCGAAGAAAGGAATCACAACCAACCAGTTTGTATGGGATACGCTGGAAATTGAAATCCTTCTTAACCCATGCCGATATGCCTATTCTCTACACACCAAGCACAATGCAGCAGAAGATACAGAACTTACCAATGAACTGTTTTGGAATCAATTGTATCGCCTCTCAAAAGACAAATCACTTTGTGATAGCTTGAGAGATTTTTTACCAGCGCAGATTAACAATATTCTTGCCACTCTTCAGCAGGATATATATGCTGAATACTTTAAGAAGACTGCTAAAACATCCAAACAATTCTTTCAGGAATTGCGTTCTCTTGACTCAGAGTTGGAGAAAAAGCTAAAAGAGATTGCCAAACTGGGCTCAGTAAGTAACTCTGACGTGGAGCGTATACTTCTGATTGCACCCAAAAGTCTGTGGTCAAGAATAGCACAATATATACCTGTGCAATTTCCTTCTGACGTAACCGAAGGCTACAAGGTAATCAACAAAGAAGCCCTAGATGAACATCCGTTAGACAATAAGTTGTGGAACTGCGTACTAACACGTTTCTGTGATATATGTGCTACGCCACTCTTTTGTAACTTGGCTCAGTATCTTCGTGTGGAGAACGATGGATCAGGCAAGATTACATTCACCGAAGATAATTTGGCAGAGTATCTTACCAAGCCGAAGAGTAACATAGATTGCATTGATATTGATTCGTTCTCAGACAAAAAAATGTATGAGAACAAGTATGCTCGTATCTTTACCATAGGTGCGGAACTTCAAGACCGTGTTCACAAATGCAAGGAGGCGAAAGAATGGAGTTTCAGGGAACTTATTGACAAGGAATGTAAACTTCCCATGTCAATGGCTTCGACTAACATTGCATTATTGACAGATGCAGATAAGACAAAACTTGGTATTGTTCAATCAGAATTAACAGCAAATGTATGGGCAGAAAGACAATCTAATGGTAATTTTGCCATCTATCAGAATTTTCAATATCAGAAATATAGAAATACGTTCTTAACTCATTTCGCCCCAGTGATGCCCGAGTTGGTGCCTTGGAAACTAAAGGGACAAGATGCTACCGATTCGAAGCTATATATGGTAAAAAGTCAAGGTTCTATATTGTTAGATGCTCCATCTTTAAGGGTAAGCCCTGCTTCAACAAACAGGAAAGCATATTGGAACTACCAGATGACTTTACTAACGAAGATACATGAGCAGAATCCATTGCAGCCACTGATTTATATAATCAATGACGATAAAGAACTTGGCAGTGTAGAGGAATATGCCCGTAGTAATGGATACTATGTACCTGCCATAGGTAGTGGCTTCCGTAAACTAGAGTATATTGGTACCCGCAGTAATGGTTTGGTAGTTATTACAAAAGAACAGTTCTTGGCAGGAATTGGTAATTATCGCTCTGACAAGGCGTTCTGTTACGTATGGGACAATATGGATATTGACCGTTATCTCATCATGTGGGACAAACTTCCATTCGAAGGTGACTATGAGGATGGTGCAGAAAGTGATGAAGATGAAAAGTTCAAACGAACAACGGCTAGACAGTGCATACTGGCAGCATGGCCTATCTTTGAGCATTACTGCGCATTGGTGATGGCCAACCATAAGGACACTAACTTTTATATCATAGACCCATACTTTGAGGATTATTCTGGTCTGGCAAAAACTTGTCACGCCAGGGCTTCTGTATTCACTCTATGGAACAATGAAGAAGTTTATCGTGAATCTTTAGAAAAGGCAGGATTGTTCTTCAAGGACACACGTGGTATTGAAGAGCAGCTTGACTCTGCATATCTCAAGAAAGTAATACTTGACAGTTGGGGATATGAAGATTGGAGAGAAGGTCAGGAACCTATCGTTGAGCATATGCTTGAAAGGAAGGGAGATTGCATAATTTCTATTCCTACAGGAGGTGGCAAATCCATTTTGTTCCAAGGGCCTGCGCTTGCTCGTGCCATGACTTCAAACAGATTGACACTTGTAGTGAGTCCTTTGCGAGCTCTCATACAAGATCAGGTCGAGGAACTGCATGCGAAAGGATTTGTCTGCAACGTAGATTACCTTAGTGGTGACCGTATGCAAGCTGAAACGCAACAAATTTACCGCAGAATTCAATCAGGTGAGATAGCTTTGCTGTATATCACTCCTGAAAGATTCCGTGTGCGTTCGTTCATGGATGTTCTTTATCAGAGACTTCAAATGGATAGGGGTCTCGAATATGTAGTCTTCGACGAGGCGCACTGTATTTCTCAATGGGGACAGGATTTCCGTCCTGATTATAGGAATGCGGTTCAGTGGTGTGTTGACATGAAAAATAGCAAGAATGAATTTGATATAATGGTTGCCATGTTCTCTGCCACTGTGACCACCCAAGTCGAACAAGACTTCAAGTCGTATTTCCCTGACATTGTACGACTGGGACAGAAACCTGAAGAGTATAATCCTATAAGAAAGCATATTAGCATTTCTTTTTCCGTAACAAAGGGAAAGAACAAGACAGATCAAGGACATGACCTTACGGCACGTGTAAATGCCATTAAGGACTACATCGAAGACAACAAAATCGATTTTTCAAAGAGTTGCATGCTTGTATTTTGTCGCACTCATAACGAGTGTGAAGATACGGTAGAAGCACTGAATGAACTATGTAAGGCTGCGCCTGAAGGTTCTTTATTGGCTTCTTGTGCTGAACATATCAGCTTTTTTCACGCAGGCCTAGATTCAACCCAAAGAAGCGATATCTATCGTCAGTTTAAAAACGCAGAAGAAGATCATGTGCCAGAAGACGAGCGCATAAACATACTTTGTGCGACAAAAGCCTTTGGTATGGGTATGGATATTCCCAATGTCCATTATGTAGTGCATTACAACCCACCAGCAGTCCTTGAAGATTATCTTCAGGAGGTAGGTCGTGCTGGTCGTGATAAAGGTATGTATGAAGCTGCTTTTCCTGATCGTAGTCAGATTCCGGCTTTGTGTATAACCTCTCCTGATGATTTCAGACATTTGAAAGATTTATTGGTTCGTAGTCAGATGAGTTGGTCAGATTTAACTGATTGCAAGGATAAAATTTTGGCGTTCATTCGTAGATTCAAAACAATTGAGCAAGTAAAACTCAATCCAATAGTCGTGCCATATAACATCTGGATTAAGAATGAAGAAAACGGCAAATTTCTAGATACAACGGCATCACGTCTTGCGTTCCATTGGCTGGAACATATTGGATATGTTAAGTTGAAGTACCTCGACTTGGCATATTTTGACATGACTATATCAAATAGAGAATTTCCTACTCAGAATCAGAATTCAATTAATCTATTTGGAACATCTGTCGGGTATGGCAGGCGGTATCAACAAATGCCTTCTCACGAGGCAGCTAAGCTGGTGTTCGATTATCTGAAGCTACATGCTGAGAAGTTGGAAGAGAATTCACTGTTCCCCATTTCTGAAATGCGTAGGAGCTTTAAGTCGTATAAGCTTTCGTTTGTCAAAATCATGAATGCCATTCTGGATTGCATGAAGTGTAATCTCCTGACACTAAACGAACAGATGCGTTGTGAACTTAAGGCGCGTCGTTATGGAGAGACGAGATATATGGTTAAGCATAACCAGAATATTTTCGCACTTCATATCGCAATGGATGGAATACGGAAACTGTTGTCTGATTGCAAGATAGGTGTGGAGCGAGAACTTGATATGAATGAGCGTGAATACATTCAACGTCATCTAATGGATGAGGTCAATTATGATGGACTCTTGAAAACAGAGACTAAAAAACGCAGAAAGAAAGAAGAGACTATAATATATATGCCATGGAAGGATGAACACAGTAATCCTCCCAAAGGCTGCGTGACCAAGGCCGATACCTTTAAGAACGATATACAGAAAAGAGTTGCCGTGGGAATGTTTAACATCCTGCGATATGTACCAGGTGTGACCTTCCGTATAATAAAGACGGAAGAGGATGTGCTGTATCATATTATGGTGAAGGATGAGCGATGGAAGGATTTTGTCGATAATATGGAAACTGATTGTTTGGAATGGCTTCGCTTCATCACAGAAAATACTGGAGCATTCTGTTGGGCAGAGAAGTTGCTGGAAATGAACTTTCATGATGATGGTGATAAGTTCGGATATTTCGACAAACTGCTTTCAGTTCTTAGAATACTCTCATATATAGAGCACACTCCATTGATGAATACAGGTATAGAGGTTCAAGCCACAGAGTTCACTGAATCTCCTATCGATGAAGGTATTGACGAAAAGTCACCCATGCACGATTATCGAAAAGAATTTGATACACTTGAGAAAGTAAAGAAGGTCAGACTCACTGCGATGAATATATTCTCTATGCTTCCAAGTGAAAAGCAAAGCGAATATATTCGTAAATATTTTATGTGCAGAAACTATGAAGACTATTTGGCCTTGGTGGGCGACTATGCACCTGAAAATTCCAACATCCTTAACGAACTTACCGAAGAGGCTTTGAAGATGGAAGAAGATAAACTAAAGGGCAACCAAGAGCAGCTGAGCATATACAATCAGCCTCGAAACGTAAATGTGAATGTACTTGCCGGACCGGGGTCTGGTAAGACACATGTCCTTACACTGCGCTGTGCCAAACTTATCTACAAAGAACATGTAGTGCCGAGCCATATTCTTGTCTTGGCATACAATCGTGCTGTGGTTGTTGAACTAAGGAATCGGCTGGACAGTTTGTTTACCAAACTGGGATTGAGTCGTATCGGGCATCTGTTGCACGTACATACATTTCATGCACTTGCAAAAATCTGCATGGGTGGAAAATTAGACAATCTCCCAACAGAGTTGTGGGAACAACATTTTCTTAATTTTGTAAAGAATGACGCTGCTGCGTTTCAAGCTATATTCCCCCAAATTGAGTATGTGTTGGTTGATGAGTTCCAAGATATTACGAATCCACGTCTAGAAACATTGTTTGCTATCCATAATTTGTTTCCAGATGCGAAATTCTTTACTATTGGTGATATAAACCAAAGTATCTATGGCTTTGATAGAGTTCCTAAAGACAATTGGGGACGACCTATAAGTTTAACGCCTGAACAGTATGCACAGGTATTGAATCCTCAACCCTATTATGATAGGCTGAATAACGCGTTGGCTCCTGTTCAGTTGGGTATGTTCACGAACTATAGATCATACCAAAAGATTTTGGATTGTGCTGCAATATTCATTCCAGAAGAGCGTAAGCATAATCTTCCAAAATCTTCTGCAGAACTCATGAAAAATGAGCCACAAGAGCCATATACAATATTCACAGATGCTAGCTCGGCAGGTTCATCATGGAATGAAGATCTGCCTTCATTTGTTGCCAATGTATTGCAAAATAATGAAAAGGCTAAGATAAATGGTGAGGACTATAAAATCTTCAAGACTATTGCTGTCTTCTTTAGGACAAACAACGAAGTATATCAAGGTTATGCCTTGATAAGAAACACTCTGCCCGATGGTGTAAGAATCAGAATACAAGGTGCTAGTGTTTGTGAACTTTGGCGTGAAAGGGAAATTTATAGCCTGATCGATTTGCTGCAAAAATATCCTGCAATAGAATTAGAATCAGAAACAGGCGAACGTATGAAAACTTATCTCCAAAAGCTAATGACTGATCATCCTTGCTGGAGCCAGTTCTACATCGACATAGCCTACACTCTTGTGCTAAACTATCTTGAGTCTATTAGAACGGATGAAGATGTCCATACATATGGAGATCTTGCATCGTATATTATGGATGTAGCAGGAAATGATGATGGCGGTCAGGTGTATAAGATTTATGACAAGTTCAAGAATGAGCGTATACTTAAAGAAGATAAACTTACCATCATTCTTACAACGATGCACAAGGTTAAAGGTCTTGAATTTGATGCGGTTATTATAACTCCATCATATATCGGGCTACCTTTGAAACTACGTCGTGTATATCAACCGGGCCAAGCCATAGTAATTGACGATGCGGCAGATATAGAAGAAGAGCGAAGGCTGATGTTCGTTGCTTATACTCGTGCAAAGAAATATCTGCATGTGTATAAGGGAGACCGAGAATGTGCCTTGGAACAGAGTAACATTTATACCACAGATAATCAGTCTGAGGCTCTTATCTTTGAGAAAGAACCTGGTCTTGATAAATATTATTTGTCGTATACAACGTCAGATGGCATGCAACAACCTGGTAGATGTGCAGAATATATAGAAAAAGAAGTTAAAATAGACGATCCTGTTAATATTGTACGTTATAAAGACGGCAAATACTATCTATATCATAACAATCATTATATTGGACGTTTGTCGGGTGGAAGTAGAATAGCCAAGATGGCTAGTGAAAATAATTTTGAACGCATTAATGGTTTTTTTGTCAGCGACATAAGTGCTTGGAGACTGGAAGACAGTAAAAAAGCAGACGAAAAAAGTGGTACAGATTTTACTCGAAGTTGGCAATCAATTGCTCATAGAAAAGGTTATGTACTTATTGTACAGATAGCAGGTATTGGACAATAAATCAATAAGTTATGAATCAAATAAAAGAAAGACTACAGAAAGACTACAATCTCGCGGTTGTATTCTTTAATGACAAAGATTATGAATCTTTCTTCGTTCACATACGACCATCCATTGAACTTATCTGTAAGTTTATTATTTTGGATGCAGTCGGTGATAACGAGAAAGGACATGATGTCCTTGAAGGTAATCAAGTAATCATTGGGGGCAAAGGTGTTGAATATAAAATTAAGATCGATAATAATTCCCGTAGGCCTACAGGGAGTGCTTTGGCTATAGTGGCACAGAATGCACTTTTCTATAGTCATAGGGAGCTACAAGCCTCTTTTCTTGACAATGACAAAAAGAGAGTCAAGAGAGGTATTGAATCCTATCGTAATGTATTAGTGCAGCTATATAGTGTTGCGAGCGAACTTGGAAGTCATACTGGTAGTTCAGGCTTGTCTTTAGAGAGCCAGGCGAACTTTTGTGCATCATTCTTTGAGGGTTATTTTGATTTTTTAAAGACAAATAGGCTACTGTCAGATGATAACATAAACTTTCTTTTGGAACTGGATGGTTTTTCATCAAACAACTCTAACCAAGAAGAAATGGAGAAAGTTAGATACGAGTATGAGAAGGTTATTCAAGAAAGAAACCAAAAGCAAGAACTGATAGAACAACAGAATAAGCAGATAGCAGAGCAAAAGGCAGAGCTTGAAAAATTAGATGCTTCTGCAAAAACGGAGAAAAATCGTGCTGATAAATTGTCAGGGCAACTTGAGAATACCCTCAGTGAGTTAGAAGCACTAAAACGAAGAATAGCAAAGTCAGAATCAGGCAAGACTCTTGATGTCATCCCTATACAAAAAGCTTCAAATATTGTTGATGACGAAATAGAACATAATGCGGAAGAATCAATTGATATCTCTATAACTTTGCCGCAAAGATTAAAGGGATGCAATACGAATTGGCCAGTAGAAGAGGAATCTTTGGATGATGACCAACTTGATCTTATTGACCATACAATTAATAGTTCAATGTTGGTGTCAGGATGCGCCGGTAGCGGCAAGTCAGTCATTGCGATGCACAAGGCTGCTCAAATAGCAGATATGGGCTATTCGGTTATTCTGATTGCCCTTACAAAGTCATTGGCTGGCTTTATGGGGGTTGGCTACACATTGCAATCATACAAATTCTATTATCACTATCAATGGAAATGGTTGGGGATGCCATCTGCCGATTATATTATAGTTGATGAAATTCAAGACTTCGAGCTTAAAGAAATTCAGGAATTTATGAATGCTGCCAAAAAGCATTTTCTATTCTTCGGTGACTCAGCTCAGTCCATCTATACTCGTTTTGGTAAAAAGACTCTCTCTATTGAGGCAATTTCAAAATTAACTGGACTTAAGGAACTGAAGTTGTACAACAACTATCGACTGCCAAAAAATGTTGCTCAAATAACTCAAAAATACGTTGGTGTTAATGTAATGCCATATCAAGAGAAGGTATATTTAAATAAGGAAAATGATTTCCCTCATTTTATACATTATAATTCTTATGAAGACCAAATAGAGGCAATAGGAAAACTTATAGAGCAATATGATGGAAAATCAATAGGGATCTTGTTCTATAGTAATGAGCTAGTACTTGAAATGAGTGAAGCGTTGACAAAACGTGGTATCAATATGGAATACAAGTGCAAGACTGCTGCAGATGACATGCGAGGTCAAGGCAATCTTCACTTTACTAATACTTTACCAAAGGTGTTGACATATCATAGTGCAAAGGGATTGCAATTTGATGTGGTAATAATTCCAAAGTTTGAAGGTGCTATTACAGAAGAACAGCGAAAATCACTCTATGTTGCCATGACACGTACAATGCATCATCTCTATGTCTTATATAGTACAGATAAACTTGCAGAACCACTAGATTTAGTTCCAGTCAATTATTATAAAAAAATATAATGGTATATGCAAGGATACGAGGACTAATAGTGGCAATTGTTTTATTGTACAAAATCAGAGTTTCGGACAAAAATATGTAAGCTGCATCAACCTATCACCCTGTTTGCTTTCGGTAATAGGCAGCACACACTGGAGAAGCTGGCAACTACGACACAGGCGGACATGAATGAAATGCGCAAGGCGGCGGAAGCCAAGGACATGAAAGCACAGAACGGATGGGTAAACCACTTGAGAAGCTCATGGATACAGATAGAAAGTAGAAAGCAAGGTTTTGGGGAGGAAACCGATGGCGGCACGCTGTTTCTTGAAGAGATAGGTAACCTTCCGACAGAGGTACAGCAGATGCTGCTCCGTGCCTTGGAATATAAAATGTACAGATATGGACGGCAACAGGGACAAGAAAGCCGACGTGCGTGTCACAGAACGCCACCAACGAGGACTTGCCGACCGCCATCGCAGAAAAGCGTTTCCGTGCCGACCTGTACCAGCGACTGAAAGAATACGCCCTGCACATACCACCGTTGCGCGAGTGTAAAGAGGACATCCTGCCATTGGCGGATTTCTTTTTGAGACTTGCCAACGAGGAATTTGAGAAGCAGATGAAAGGAACAGCAATACTGGTTCTCACTGTTAGAAGACTTTAGAGAAATATATTAGGAGAATCATCTCGCACTGCCTTATATTTCTTTTTCAATTGTTGATTTATATGATTTTAATTCTTCACGCTGTCTTTCAACATGCTCAATCTGTTTTTTTAATTTCCAAATTCAGAAAAACTAGTAATCTGAAAACCAACAACAATTTTAGCGCAGACACCAATTAATGAAGCTATAATACCTATTTTATGACCTGTTTTTAATAATTATTCTGTCTAAGCTAAATTTCATATTTCAATCATCTTTATTTCGTTCATAAGTATTTCTATTTCAGAATATGTGATTTCATTCTGATAATTCACCTCTGTAATATTTTCTAACAAGGAAGTTAAAAAAACAGGTGTGAATATTCCCTAAAAAATTACTTACAGCCATCAATGAGTTAAACAGTTTCATGGAATCCATCATCACTTTGCTTTCAACAATTTCTTCTTGTCGTGATTTATATAATTTTTCAGTATCAAGATGAGTCTCAAAGTTACGTTCATCTTTCCACCAGGAAGAGGTTTGAGATTGTTTTTCGAGTAGATCTGTTAACTCCTTATATTGGCGATTAATTGCTTCCGGAAAGTACTTCATTAAGGGCATGAGTTTATTCCATTCTGATTTTTTATTGGATTTCTCATTAAAGCCATAGAGTTTTTTGAACCCCTCATTGAGAATTACAAATAATTTTCCACGCATAAACCTTCGGTCATAGTCGTGGTCAGCAAGAATGAAGTATTTTCCGGCTACCAAACTATCAATCATCGTAATAAGTACAAATAAATAAACGAGTATAACTGTTCGATGAACTTTGTGGTATTCATCATGTTTTTCTTTCGTATGTTCCAAAATACTTGTCATCAACGGAAGTCCTTCTGAGTGTTGTGCGATTGTGTAATCAATGACAGAAATAATTTCTTTACGTTCTGATTCTGAAAGTGTTTTTCCATTGTATTGCACTTCATTAAACCATCGGGCATACCTGTATTCTTTGATTTGTGCGTATTTAATACCTGCAAATTCTTCATTCATAATGATATATCTTTAATAAAAATGGTATGACAATTTAATACTATACTTATTGTTTCGTCATTTGAAAATACTTGTCCTTAATTTTTTTAATTTGTACAACTATCGGCTTGTCCAACAATTGTTAAACTATGACACATATACTAGTGGAAAGAATAGATAAAGACTTTATTATACTTTACAAGGGAAATATATTGTTTGTCTTACTTTATTGATTTTGTCAGCCATGGTACTACTTAATTTGTTGACCAATGAACTCGTTTAACTATTGATTACAAGAATTTTAATTATACAAAGATACTTATTTTAATCAATAATGAGATAATAATCAGCACTTTCTATAATAAAACTATTCTATGAAGCAGCATTGGGTAATGATATAGATATTGGCTTTTATTTTAATTTTAATGCATTAAAATATGATACTTTGGATATAAAATATATGCTTTTAAGGTTTAATAGGAGTCTTAAAAGCAATATATTTTTTTATACCAATGAAGCCATTCCTGTAATAGGGGATTATCTATGTTTGCATTGTTCAATACATCATAGTTGGTAAAAGAACTGAATATTCTATTTCCGCAAATCAATGCTTTGTATTTATTGATTGACTTGTCTAACATTGTGTTTTTTGCATGGTGGCATACTGAAAAAGTTACCATACTATATATTCCAGTTTTCTGTAAGGCTAAGGCAAGCATCTGATTGCGCCATAGTTGGTTAAGTCCATCCTTGAAAGGACAACCTTCAAAATCAATAGGTCCTTTGAAGATATCAAGATTATTTTTTAAAATATCCCAATATTTATATCCTATCATATGATAATAGCATTTCTGAGATTCTTTGGCTATACTCATAAGATTGCATTTAGTACAATTTTTCTTATACCTATTTGCTTTACTTTTGTATGCTCCGCATACTGTAAACTCTTTCTCGCTTAGTTTATGTTCAATCAGCCACAGACATAATTTACCTTCTATGTTATAGTATGCAATGGCTACATCTGCATCAGTTCCAGCGCGTTTGGAGTGGTTATTTAAGACACCTGCTCCTTGTTTTATATCTTGACCCCAATATTCAAAACAGAATCCATGGAATAGTTTATCTCTTGCTATTTTGCTGAAATCTGGGGGACATCCAGGAATTTTAGGTAATATGCAGTTAACTTCTTCAGAAAGAAGTAATGGCATGAAAAGGTTGATGCATGCAGTTTGAGAACTTATTGCATGGTAGGCAAACTTATGGGGCTTGTAAGCGAAATCACTCTGTTGCATTTTCTCTAACAATGGTATTATCGGTTTATACATCATTGCTGGAATAGTTGTATTACTCGGGAAAATGGCATCGTATTCATGTCCTCTGTATAAACCTCTTTGTGTGGTGATATATTTGCGTTTCCAATCTATGATGTGAACATAAATAGTTTCTTGTTCGGAAGTTAATTTATTCGGAAGATAGTACTTCACACCTTTAATAATCTTTTCCATTTTGTATTATTATTCTACATGTTCCTTTGTGTTATTGGTAAAATCTGTATCCCAGTTGCCATGTCCACCTCCAATCCACTTACCAGTATATACCCAATTTTCATAATAATAAAGCCATTCTATTGCCCAGTGAAAAATCGTGTTAGCAATATACATTGTACTATTCCACTCACCACGGCGTGGATCGAATAAACATAAGAGTTGTCTTTTAGTATCATATGTGTGAGGAAGTTTTTCTGCTCCTTCTGCTAGTGGCAAAGGCTTGGGGAATACTACATATACTTGAGGATAAAACGGCTCATTGTATACTATTTTTAATGTATATGTATTACTTAGGGTTGTAGGCGTTACATTGAAAAGCCATGTGAATCCATGAGGTCTTATGTTCCATCGTGAATTATTAGAATTATATTGGCTTTTCAATGCTGCTACCTGTTGGATAGCTGTGATACGTCTATTTCTTACCATAGAAAGTGTTTTTGGCGTTTAATGTTTTACCTATACTGCCCAAAGCTCCGGTCGATGCAATTTTAATCCCCCCGTTAATCGCAGAAACCTTATGCTGTTCAGTTAGTAAATTGAACAATTTTTTGGAGAAGGCATCACCAAATGAACGTCCCACATTTTCTCTCAATTCTATTCCCGTTGCACTAATGATACTATTCACGTCGGATTTAACCTGTCTCAACCACCTAAAGAAATTTTCTTTTCTTTTTGGGTGTGTAGGCCACTTATCTGCAAAATTCTCCTCTGAATTGGTTGGATTACTGATAACGTAATTACCTGACTGGTCTTTTGTTATATAGTTTTCCATTGTAGATATAACATTTACAAGACCTTCTAGAAGTGAATCTTCACCTTTGTACGCCCTTGCTGCTAAAGTAGTAATGATAATAGAAATTGGTTTATCTTCGTCATCTTTGAACATTATATCACGATGCCTTTTGAGAATCTGTACAATTCTCTGCAAAACAGATTTGTTTTTGATATACTTACCAATTGGCATAATGGTATCAGTAATATTTTCTCTTTTTTCTGTATAATATTTACAGCGGTCTGCAAACCACATTGCATAGCCATCAGGATTACTCTTCAGCCAATCAATTATAAGAGTGCTATTGTCATAGTTTGGGGCTTTATTGTCTGTAATTCGAATGGCAATATTATCCAGTTTGATTGATGAGAAAGATTTGCTCCTATATAATTCCATATTAGAATTGAACTTGGAATCAGCTACACAAGGTAAAATGTCCATATGGTAGCGTTCCTTTACATTGTCAGAGTCTTGACGATATAGTAGGGTCCAACATCGGCGACCTTCCTTTTTATCGAGCATATCGGAGTAAACACCATGAGTTCTCAAGCGCAGTCCGACCATCTGTTTGATATGTTTCTGCGTCCAGTTTGGATGTTTCTCAATCAAACGATACACCAAGTCCACATCAAGATCTCCATCCTCAGTGATAGGCTGGATAATAGTTCCTAATCTTAAGGAGCCCTGTGGTGTAACTACCGGATGATAATCCTTAAAATTCGGATCATCCTCCAAGTACTTTCCTACGGCATTATAACTTCTTGTGAGATTATTAAACTGAGTTTCAGTAATATCAAGATTCTCTGCCACACTAAGGAACAACTTGTTAAGTTCCCTTTTCTTCTCAAAAGATAACGTTTCTATCATTATTTTTTATTTTCTATTGTTACTGCTAATTTATCAATTTTATCCACTTGTTTGTCCAAATCATATATCCTCAATGGACTATTTGCTTTCTGCATCCAGACTCTACCAAACTCAATAGCACAAGCAACTGGCACAGAAAGGTAAAGATCCAAGGGTTGATCGTTGGAAGCCTTAGTAATGTCATCCAGAAGCAACTCAATTTGGCGGCCAAAATCATAAAGTTGCTGTTTTGATTTTAAAAATTCAGGATTAGGCGTATCAATAGTCATCTCCCAAATACTTGCATTAGGATTATGTTTCTTTATCCTTTCTGCGATAGGAAAACTTAATGATAGAACCAATACAGGTTTTAACCGAGGATCTTCAGGTCTATTGATAATATAATCTGTATGTATTTTCTCTTGTAACCATTTCCAACCGCCAGAACGTTGCTTCTGATAAACAACAACTTCGTGTTTGTTATTTAACATAGTTCCAAGTTTAACTAGTAAAGGCATAGGAGCAAAACCAAAGAGAGCAATACGTTTATATTCCCATCTGTCTATTTTGTCTAATATCTTATCCTTACAGTTATATTCAAGATTTTCAACTTCTCTTTTCCAATATTCATCCCATTCTTTTGCAGTAGGCCAATTTCCACCTAAATCTATGGGCATATCATTCACTGGATAAAAGTCTGGTAACAAAGCATCTTGGATTTGAGGAAAGGAGAAGTCAGGCTGATGGTTCCCAATTTTTGAACCATATGTAACTGCATGAGCTTGTAAATCCTCACCTAATGCAGTCAGTCTAGCAATTCGGTCTTCATGCCTTTTTTTCATATCAAAAAGCATTTCAGCTGTATACTTATCTTTTCCTTCATTGTCAATATACTTGTGGCATTCAGGACACATCAGCATAATATTCTTAGGATCCTTTGCTAATACTTTCGACAATTTTTTATCTCCACGAGGACCATTTTCTGAATCGCCGATAATGTGTGCCAACTCAGAAATCTTACATTCGTCCAATGTAACGCCATGTTTGTATAAGGGTTTATTACACCCTTTAAATTCGCATCGTCCAGCAGCTTTCCACCATACTTCATGCTGTACACTTTTAGGAATATATGTATTACTCATACTTGAAAACTAAAATTTATATACTAATTAAATTAATACTGGGAGATTATCAGTTTTATACTTGCGCCAATATGATACCATGACTAAGCGACACAGGTCAATTGTTCCCATCGCCAGATATATTCTCTTTAGCCATTGTTCTTGCTTCTTCAAACTTCTGTTTCATAGTAGGATTACCGCGGGTGAGTTTTTTGATAGACAAGTCTTCCGTATCATTGTTTGCTAATCTGAGGTAGTTTTCTGAACTTAACAAATCCTCTTTCATCTTCTGAAGAGACTTGATTGTCTTGTCAATCTCCTCAATAGCCTTGTTGAACTTATCGCTTGCACGCTGGTAGTGGTTTCCAAACTTATTCCTGAAGTCATTCAACTTGTTCTCAAAATTGGTGACATCAATACTTTGCTGTCTTGCCATAATGAGTTCACGTTGATATTCAACGCTCTTTCTTGAGGCTTGTGTGAGTAATGAAATCAAAGGCATGAAGAACTGGGGACGAACCACAAACATTTTAGGATAGCGGTAGGACACATCAACAATTCCCTCATTATAAAAATCATTATCAGGTTCCAATAATGATACAAGAACCGCATACTCACAACCTTTATCACGCCTGTCCTTATCCAATTTTGCAAGAAAATCTTCATTCTTATGCTTTGTTGCCGTTTCATCCATTTCGTTCTTCATCTCGAACATTATTGATATGTACTCAAGGTCATCAGCATAATCACGGAAAATGAAATCCCCTTTGCTTCCTTGACTGGAATCGTTGTCTTTGTCGAAATAAGCATTGGGAAACATAGTTGTACGAACACGGTTAAACTCATTGCTACAATGAACCTCCAATGACTCCCCGATCATCTTTGTGGACAGCTTAGCTTTGAGATCTTTATAATAGTCTACTAGTTCCTGCTTTTGCTTAAGCTGACGTTCATAATCCTCCTTGATGTTTTTTTCACGGATTGTCGCCTCCTTCTGTGTTACATCAATCTGACTACGAAGTTCAATAAGTGTGTTTTCCTTTTCTTGAATAATGTCCTTTGCTTTGTTCTGTTCTTCAAGTATGGCAACACGAACTTTATTCTCATTCTGCTCAATAACAGATTTTAATTTTGCAATCTCTTCGTTAGCCTTTAAGCGTTCTGCATTAATCTCAAGTTGTTTAGTTTGATTAAAACTATCCAACTGTGCTTTGAGTTTTACAATTTCATTTTCCTTTTGTGAAAGTTCTAAATCTTTAGCATTTAGTTTATCCTGAAAATTATGGGTAAGCTTAAGTGATTCAGCTTCTTGCTTTACTTCACTCTGTTTTTGAATTTCGGAAAGACGAGCTTTTATCTCGGCATCAAATTCCTGAGTTTTAACCTGACTTACTATTGAAGCATAATCTGCTTCATCAACTGAAAATACACTACCGCATTGTGGACATTTTAACTCTTTCATACGCTGAAACTAATTTAGATATATTAAATTTCGTTCTTTCTGATTGCAAAGTAATATATCATCTATGCATTCTTTTTGCATAGCAAGAAAAAGTTTATGCCATTTCCTTTAAATGTAATATTTAATATTGCGCGCTATGTACTTGGAGAATCATTTTGCCTCATTACGAAAAAACAGATTATAGGTGTTGATTTTCTTTTCTGAAAAAATCAACACCTATAACTCCATTTATATTTATTCAGCACAGCTTCCAGCTTTACTCAACATTATTAATACAGTATTTTTTACTCAAAGCCATTTTATTATTTCCCTGCACTTTCCAAATCAGTTATATTATTACCAACTACATAAAGATACATGGATGTGACCACTTTTAATGCAGCGTCAATCTCCTCTTCCGTTGCATTTGGAGAAAGATGTGCTTCATCGTTACGCCACTGCCTCAATAAATCAAGGTAGTCCTTGAATTTTTGTTCACATTCGTCATCACTATATTTGAGCTTCTTCAAACAAGGAAATGCAAATATACATTCAGATAATCCTGGAGTTTTATCCGGTGTATTCGGGTTGCGAGGCACATCATCTTCGTTGATCAAGTAATATAACTTTTTCAAGTATGCTTCATATTTTGCTACCAGAGAATTGAAATAAGTTCGCTTCTCCAACAAACCAATCGTTGTATTTACAAATACGTTATTCAATGCGGTCTTAATCAGGCCATCAACGCCATCAAGTTGTGGTATACTGGTTTCATTGAGAGTGAAGAAAAATGTGTCCACAATTTCTTTAATATTACGCAGCCTGTTTTTAATAACTTCAAATTCATCTTTTAGAACAGTGCAAAGAATCTCTTTCAACTGTTCTTCATCATAAGGGAAATTGGAATTTCTCGCTGTTCTTTCTGCCAAAGCATCAACAAATTTACGGACAAGTGTAAGACTGAAAGCTTGTTCCTTTTCCAGGACTTCTGCAAAATTATAATATCTTTCAATTTCCAAAGCTATTTTCTCATCAAACTTCTCTCTAACGATATTAATTAAAATATCATAACTGTTCCCTGCATGGAAAGCATCTACTACTTCTGGATCTGAAAGAATTTCATCCCAAATCTGTCGAAGTACTTTGTCATTTTCGTTTAATAATCCGGCAAATGGACTATTAGCCATATTCAATATCTCTGATACTGGTAACTCATTATCTGGTCTCTTTTGTCCAGGTTCTCCTATTCGCGAAGAACGAAGTGTTTGTTCCTCATCTTTTAATTCTAATTGTCCTTCATACGACATTTGAATGCGCAACTTATCAAGGTCTATCAAATCCAAAATCTCCATCGGAAGTGTCTCTTTTGTATAAGGCAAGAACTTGTAGAAAATCTTACAAAAGATGTAAAATCGCTCCAAATCAGGATCAGTGAAGTCAATTAACTGAGCTAAGAAACCATATTGGCGAACGTAACGTGAAACCGTTTTACGATAACGGTCTTTTTCATTATCGTCAAGCGGCATAACTCTTTCATCAACTATCCGCTTAAGAATAGTTGGCACACCGCTCACTCCGTTACTGGTGACTAATGCCTTGGCTACAGCATCAACTTCTGTTTCGTTGAAAATATTCCACTGCTCAATATCATGTTTAAGTGTATAAATACGCTGTGTATCCACTTCGCCTTCAAGAGTCGTTTCAGTGTAATAATCTTGAAAAGCTTTCTGTACTTTCGCATGATCGTTTCTAAAATCTATAACCATTGTATCTTCCTTTCCAGGGTAACAACGATTCAGACGAGACAATGTCTGAATACATTGTATGCCACCCAAAACGCGGTCTACATACATCGTATGGAGCAATGGCTGGTCAAAACCTGTCTGGAACTTCTCTGCAACAATAAGAATCTTGTAATCATCTTCTTTAAACTTCTCACGAATGCCGTCATCAAAAACGTTACCATCATTCATGTTCGCTTCTGTGCATTTACGTCCGTGACTATCTTCCACTTCGCCTGAGAAAGCCACCAATGTCTTGATTTTGCCATCATAGTTATCTGCAATAAGTCTGTCAAATAGACGTTTATAATCTGCGGCTGCACGTCTTGAATCACAGACAACCATAGCCTTTGCTTTATGCCCGATTTTATTGATGGTATGGTGCATGAAATGTTCCACCATCATATGAGCTTTTCGAAGCATAATATAGGCATTTTTATTCAGCTCTCCATAAATTACTTTCAGAGCCTTCTTCTCTTCAAAGAGTTTCTTTTGATCTTCAGTTGGGTTCTTCTCTATCAACTCAAACATCGTAAGATAGCTCTTGTAGTTTGCCAAGACATCAAGAATAAATTTCTCGTCAATGGCTTGCTTCATAGAGTAGAGGTCGTGGGCTTTGCCTTTGCTTGGGCCATCTTGAATACCAAAAAGAGCGTATGTTTTGTCTTTTGGGGTAGCCGTAAAGGCAAAGTAACTGATATGTTTCATCATGCGTCGCATCACTTGCAAGTATGCAAGCATTGCGTCTGTTTGGTCCTCATATTCATCTGGATTAAAATCCGGAAGATTCTGTAAATCTTTGTCAGTAGAAAGAGCATTTACCAAATCCTTTGCACTTTCATTGCCAATAGCAGTGTGTGCTTCATCTACAATAATGGCGTACTTTCGTTGCGTATCGCGTTTCAAATCTTTTAGGGCAAATGCGAATTTCTGCACTGTAGAAATAATGATTCTATTTCCTTCATTGAGTGCTGTTGCCAAATTCTTTGAATTTCTGCGAATGTCTTTGACTGTTCCGGCAACAGTTTGGAAATTTACTACATCATCTGCCATATTTCTGTTTAGCACAATGCGGTCTGTAACCATTATAATGCTGTCGAAAATCGGAGTGTGGTCTGCATTGGTCATATTGGCTAGTTGATGAGCCAACCAAGCCATTGACTTGGTTTTTCCAGAACCTGCCGAATGTTGAATCAAATAGTTATGTCCCGGTCCTTCTTCTGCCACCATTCTACAGAGTTTTCGCACAGCTCTTAATTGGTGAAAACGAGGAAAGATAACAACCGGTTTGCCATCTTCATCGTTGTATCGTTTGATGAAATGCTCAATGATATCAAGTAGGGAATCTGCCTGCAATATTTCATGCCACATATAAGCGGTTGGATATTCACCTTCAACACCAGGATTTGTGCTTTCTTTGTTGAATGGCAAGAAACGAGTGTGTTCACCATTAAGTTTAGTGGTCATAAACACAAAACTGTTGTCCATCACAAAATGCACCAGACAATTGCGAAGCATACGGTTCACGGGTGAACGGTTGTAACGATATTGATAAATACCATGCCCATAATTTTGACCTGTGCCTTCATTTTTTAGTTCAAAGGTCATCAGGGGCAGACCATTGAGCAAAATGCACATGTCTAATTCATTGCCACAATCATCGGTTGCCGTGCTATATCGCATCTGACGGACTACGCTAAAGCGGTTACTTAAATACAGTTGGTAGTTGTTCGAATCTTCGTTCTCCAACACCGGCTTAGGCATCATGAATCTGATTTTTGTACCTTTGATTGTGATGCCTTTGTTGAACAGAGTGAGCAAACTATCTCCTCTATTCAGAAATTTATTTATTTCGGCTACAACAGTTTCTGTTTCTCTGCCAGGGAAATGATTTTTAAGTCTCTGCCAAACCATAGTTTGTGCTTGCAAAAAATGCTCCAACATCTCTCGGTCCACAAGATTGTCAATGTCAAACTGTAAACTTTTGCGTTGATTATATAGAGGACTTGCTGCAAGATATTGTGCAATGTGCTCTTCAAATACGGTTTCATTCTGCGGATTCATATTGTAATTTCTTTATCGGTTCAACATACTTTTATTTTACCTGTTACAGCTTCAGTAATAATGCTTTGTTTCAACTCTTCCAGCAATTCAATGTGTCGATTGGCTTTAGATATTTGGGTATCAATCTTGGTTGTTTCTTTTTCAATATGGGCAACTATGGATTGCTGTTCTTGAAATGGAGGAAGTAGAGCTTTAGTAAAACCAATTTGCGTTGAGTTTAAATGTGGAAGCAAAGCACCTGTCTTAGTTTGTAACATTAGTTCTTTTCCTATATTACTTCTTAAATATAGAGATAAAAACTCTGAACTTATTACATTGTTGTTGATGTCTAATATTATAAGAGCGTGGCAATTACACAAATCGTATTTTGCATTTACTAATGCGATTTGACCAATATCACCTGTTTGTACAACTAATATATTACCCTTTTTAATTTTAGGGTGTTTTTTAGCCCATTCATCTGAAACATAATATTCTTCTCTTTCAAACAGAATGTTTCCATCCTTTATGTGTACAGATTGGATATATGGAATACCAAATTCTTGATATAAGTCTCTTGTAGGACCAACATATCCATTTCTAATACTTTTACACAGAGTTTTTAATCTTCTTACCTCCCAATGCTCCGGTATTTTCCCAATCCATTCCACTCCACTATCTTTCATCGTGGCATTGGAATCAAGTCCTTTAGTAACAGCATCAGTAATGATGGTTTGTTTCATCTCATTCAAAAGATCGATCTTCTTTTTTTGTACATCGATTGCCCGGTTTATTTCTCCACATTTCTCATCTAAATATGTGGCAATAGCCTGCTGCTCTATGAGTGGTGGAAACGCAACAGGATTATTACCTAAATCTGTTTGGGTCATACTAGGCAAAGCTGTAGATGTTGAATATAAACTATATGGGAATGTAAGTGCAAGATAGTATGCGAACTTACAACATAAATCTTTAGTCGGTACTGCATAGAACATAGTATCGACGACCCAAAATTTACCATTAATATAAAGAGGTTTATCAATAGTACCTTTACGTCCCATAAGAAGTGCTTCTCCATCGTACATATATTTAGAACAATAGGCAAAACACCCGCCAGACCCCATTACTGGATATATTTCATTATCTAAAAAATCTTTATAGTCTTTACCATTGTTAATAGTTATTTTTCGTTTAAAAGCACACACCTCCCAATGGATTGGTATTTCACCAATCCATTCTATACCGCTATCTTTATATTTTTCGTACTTCATACCATTTGTAATTAGATATTGATACTATTATCTAACGACTTCAATTCATCCAAAATAGCTCCGACAGAACGAAGTGGACGGTATTTATAAAATATACGTGTAAATGGAAATTCCACACCAAGTTTGTCTTTTGTTCGATCCATCCACGCATCTGGGGCAAACGGCAGTACCTCTTGAGCAAAATATTCATCTATATCTTTCTTTTGAGGAATTTTCTCAGTGTCGCTCAGATTCGTATCTGTAACAAAGTCACTTTTTGTATCTAATGGTTTCTCGTGTACTTCTGGTGCCTCTTCACTGATAGTACCAAACATCGTACGCAACAATTTTAAATCAGTTGCGGTATATTTTATTTTATTAGTATTCAAATATGCAAAAAACTCGCTATCTGAACGTTTATCGTTAATATTTTCTGTTTCGCTTACGGTTTTTAGAATAGCATTCTTCTTTGCATTAGCATCAAAGTTCTCCTCTTCGCAAAGAGCCGCATATTTCTCTGTTATATTTTCATACCATAGGCGCAATGGACGACGTGTTGCAACAGTGGTATAACGGAAGTCATCGTAATCTAACAGACGTGCTACTTGAAGCTGTTCTACTTCACCTGTTTTGTCATACACAATATCACGAATGGCATCGGTATATTCTCGATACATTGTCAGAATATCTTTTGCACCGTCTTCTGAAATTTCAAAACGTTTCTTTCCTAAATTCTTTTGCAGCAGTTTAGTGTATTCTGTATGAGAAGCATTGATAAAGAGAACCTTATTAAGACGCTCTACAGGACGTTTATTATCAATAATCCAAAGGTAGGTAGTTATATCAGTACCATAGAACAGGTTCTTGGGTAATGCCACAATACAGTCAAGCAAGTTACGGTCAAGCAACATTTTACGAATATTACTCCAACCACTGCCAGCTTCACCATTGAATAATGGCGAACCATTCAAAACAATACCAATGCGAGAACCTTTCTGGTTATCCATCTTCGAAATCATGTGTTGGAGAAATAGCAAAGAACCGTCTTTACTGCTTGGCAATCCTGCTTCAAAACGTCCTCCGGGACAATTATCATCCATCACACGTTTTTTTACACGTTCATCTTTACCCCAATCCATTCCAAATGGTGGGTTTGCAAGCATAAAGTTGAATGTACTTCCCTCTAATTTGTCATCGCCCAATGTATCGCCACGGAATAACTGTCGGTCAAGATTTTGGTCCTCACCCTTCATTAGAAGGTCTGATTTGCAGATTGCATAGGTCTTTTCATTCAACTCCTGGCCATACAAATACACTTTCAAATCTTTACGACCTGATAGTTCTTGCAGATATTCACGTCCGGCAGTCAACATACCACCAGTTCCACAACAAGGATCATAAATAGAGAATGCACGTCCAGGTTCATACAACTCGCTCTCTTTACCACACATCGTAAGTGATACCAATAATCGGACAATTTCACGCGGTGTATAGAATTGGCCAGCTTTTGTATTGCTGGACTCTTTTGAACGGCGGACTACAATTTCAAACACCGTTCCCATCATAGAGTTGCTTACTACATTAGGATGCAGGTCAGCTCGTTTCACAAAAAGCTGAATAATAGAGTATAACTTGTCGTGACGCTCCAATCTACTATAAATAGGGGAAAGATCGAGTGTTTCACTTAATGTATCGGTATGGACAAAGTTGGCCAGTATATCTTTTACGTTGTCAGTGAATCCATCCAGATAGGCTTGGAAAGATGCACCTATTTGGTCTGGTGCTCCCAACAAACGCTCCAAAGACAATCCAGACTTGTTAAAGAATGTCAGTTTATGTTGTTTAAGCAAACTCTTTAATTTGATATCCTGCATAAGAGCAGGCTTATCTTTGATTGCATTCATTTCTTTCATGATGGCATCTCGGTGTTCATCAAGAACGCAGTCAAGACGGCGTAAAAGAGTGAATGGAAGAATAACGTCCTCCACTTCTGCGTCATCATATAGATTTCGGATAATCTCTTTGATATCCCATATCACGTTAGCTAATTCCTGTTCTGTCATATATCTTTTATTTTTCGATTTTTACTTTGGCATAATAGGGATATGCGTCAGCATCTTTCCCATTATTCGGATTAATTTCAGTTATTATAGCATAGCTCCCAACATATTTTTCAAAACAAGGAGCTAATCTGCAATTCAGTATGTATGGACCTGTTTCTCCCATCTGGACAAGATCCCTTTGTCCGACTGGAGAATTTGTAAGGGTATTATTGGTAGAGGTAGGTACAGCCACAACTTTTTTCATCCCTTTATTTGCTTCCTTATCTGGATGGCTATCGATAAATGCACCGAAGTACTTAATGACATGGCATAACTGTAGTACATACGAAAAATAAAGTTCCTTTTCGTTTTCAGAAATTACCAGATCCTTATCATCAATGGTGTAGGGATGCTCCTCATTTGTATGTGAATCGACATTGGAAAAATTAAGTATCTGTAGTGTAATATTGCCAATAGATTTTGGGAATATCGTATCGCCTTCACTACCGTAACGTAACCCACTGTGCTTCGTTTCTAATCCAGACATATAGCGATTGGATTCAAGCAAATTGAGCTGATTATCACGTTCAAAACACTCCAATGGTAATAAACCGTAATTATATGCAGCACGAAAGATATACTCCATTACTTTACGAAGAGGATTCCCCTCGTATTTGAATTGCCAATTATCAGCAGGATAATAGAATGCACAAAGCATATCCATCATAATAGTACGAGCTTCCTTGCATATCAGTTTTCCCTCACCAAGATACTTAAAGACATCTTTAAAGTTAAACGCTATAATATTAGCATTTTGTCTTTTTGCGACTTTTACGATGTTTGTAAACATTACATCCACCGAATTCTGAGAATTATCCATAGCATCTTTCAGATATACCAAATTGCCCCATTCTTCCTGATGCGCTGCATGGTCACGCTGCGCTATTTGGACGATATCGTCAAATTTGCTCATTGTACCAGCAGAAAGTATATACCAAGGTATAGTTTGTCTTTTCTCACCAAACATACGTGCCAAAGACGATACAACCGATGGGATAAAAAATTCATCGGTCTTACTATCATTTTTTCCGTATTTACAGTTCGCATCCAGAATAATAGCAGAATAAGATCTGAAATTCTTTTTTAACTCCAATTCAGCTTCTTCCCAATTTGTAAATGGGATGAGATCTATACCTTTTTCATCAGCAACGCTTTCAAAACCGGTTGCAAAAATCTCGTCTTGGGTTCCAGTAAGGTCGTCAACCCATAAAACTTTGTATCTAATATCACACATAATACTCTATATTACTTAATTAAAATGACGCAATAATATTGTTTTTATGAAAGATAAGTCTATATGCAACAGAAAACTCATCATCAGGATTAGATATAAATTTCGCGTTACCATCAAACTCCTGCATCAATTTGCGTACTTCATATCCACCTATACCATAGTGTCCATTACCTTCTTTGGAAGAAATTCCATAGGTAAGTACACTTTCAGAGTCATAACCAGAAAGTAATGGTTTGCCATTGTTAGAGATATTCACAATGTAATTTTCTCCTTCTGTTATAATCTCAATCCTAACCATATTCTTAGAATCTGCTTTATTTTCAAAACCATGGCAACACGCATTGTTAATGATATTGTCAAAAATGATGGTCAAAGCTTCAACCGGAAAATGAACGTATCCTATGGGATCTCCTTTTGCAATTACAACTTCACCATCTAGATCGGTAATTGTTTGCTGAGCACGATTTGACATTGCATCAAAGACATATTGAAAGATAGGACTTGGATTTTTCTGAATATAGTCTTCAATAAAATCCGTTAATGAAATTTCACGGCATTGCATACCATATCCGCTATCCAATTTACTAATTTTTGTCTGCAATTCCTGCATGATAGCTTGTAGATTTGAATAAATATCAGCAACCTTAGTTTTATGAATTGTACCGACAACTGCATTATCATCAACAATCCCATTACCTTCTCTACGAGCACGTTGCAACACTTTCATCCAGTTATTCAGATTGAAAATAGTCTGTCCAATAGCATGCTTTTTCATGTGAATATCACGGCGAAAAGATTCTGCGGACTCTAATAGTTGACGGTCGGATTCAGTCAAACTACTTCTTGTATCTTCCTTACATAAACTCTCTTGTTCTGCAATACGAGTGGGTGCAAGAACTGATATAGACAAAAAGTCCGATTGAGTCAAACGTGATATCACACTGCCTATTGACAATCTGTTGGCTTGTAATTCCGTTTCCTTAGCCATAATACAGCGAAGTAAAAAGTCTTCAGTAATGGCTTTGGATTTTAACTTCACGGCAAAAATCTCCGGTCTTAATGCCACCTGTTCAGTTTTAGATACCCCGTGCAGTCTTCCTACCTTAAACTTTCCGCCCATGAACCCTATTAATAGGCAATCTGACGTAAGTATTCTATATCCTATTCTTCTATCAGAAACAGGTAGCTCTTTACGATAAATATCACAATTCAGATAGGAGGACGAAAGTTCCTTAATACCTATAAAAGGAATACCTTTTTCCTCAGCTATTTTGTTTGTTACAATACGAGTGAAAGGTACTATGTCAACAAGATCTGCCAATTTGAATAATTCTTCCCCATCATTGGCTTTTGGAAGAATATCATTTATAAGGTATCGCGTAGGTTGAAGGTTTATATCGCCTGATAAATCCTCAGACTTACCAATCCATACATATTTCTCATCCTGGTCTGATATAGTCTCAATAATACTGTCTGCCTTTAATATGTTTTGCTTCCAACCAGCCAAATCTTTCGATGCAGAAAAAGTATCATCTGTGGCATCTACAAGACATATTGTACCTTTACCATCTTTTTTAAGGCACAGAAGGCACATAGGAATAGACGCATATGGCTTGAACAATGGTGGTAAAGATATAACAATAACAGAATACAAATTCGCACTTTTCTTTAGAATTGACTCACGAAATTCTAACCAATCTCTTCCATAACAAAATGACATCGGTAATAGACAATAAAGTTCCCCATTGCCTTTAAGAGCATTTTGAGCAAGGAAAAGAAAAGTATTTGCGATGTATCGCTCTTCACGCCCAAACAACATAGGGGGAAAAGAGAATATATAGTCATATTTTGGGGAAGGAATTTTAATTATGCTGGCATCATCACGAACCAGACAATCTCTACACCTCAAGTTTGCTACAATACCTTGCGACAAGAGCAAAATTTTAGAATATGCCCAAACTTCTGTACTAATCTCATCTGCATCATAATGGCATGAAGTTGACTGATATAAGGCAAAGGAACAAGTACCGGCAAATGGTAAATAGATATTACTATCAGTCTTACAATCAGCTATTTTCAGACACATATTTACCAAATCAATTGGAGCTAAAAAGTCACTCACTCCGCTTTGAAATCCTGCAATCATTGATTTTCTTCTGTTGCCTGAAGAGCTATAGAATATATCATCATGCTGATGACAATACATAGCAAGAGCTGAATATTCTGAAAGAAGAATATCAATTTCATCATCGGTATAGTAATCACCTAAATCTATTAGGTATTTTTCTAAAATATGTAATAGTTCGGTATCTGCATTTGCAGTGCGGCTATATACTGAAATCAATAATTTTTTCAGTATATTATCATCAAATGGACTTTTAGCACGAGAAAGGTTTACGTAATGATTTACGAGAGTCTGCGCTTTAGAAGAAAGAGAAACAAACTGTAACATGTCTACAAAAAAATTAAATTAAACGTCCATTGTCTTGTTGATTTTGCAAAGTTCGGTCTTTTCTATGCAAAAGTTCTGCATAGAAAAATATTTTTTCATACAGTCTGCTATTTTTTTTGCAAAAACTTCTCTAAACCATGCGGGAGAGAGGACTTCCACATCAGGGCCAAAAGAAAAAATCTGTTGTTCTAACTCCAAAGTATGATATAATGTTAATGATATAATACAATCATCTTCACTTATCGTTTTCTGTGATTTATGTATAGGCTTTGATATTACATATTTGAAGCGTCTAGGAGAGAATTTCAACTGAAATTCTTCCAGTTTAGCTTCTGTTTCAGATGGTACCGTTACACCAACCACATTATCGAAATAGGAATTGAAATCAATTTTTTCATTTTTTCTGAAAGCCAGGTTGCTATTTGATACACTTTGAATACGATCAAAAGCAAGGCTCTTTATCCTTTCCTCTTTTTCATCAAGTCCAAATAGAAACCATCTCCCGTTATATTGTTTCACAAAATACGGATGTAATGTATGTTGATGATAATTGCCATTAGCCGAAATATATTCAATATCCAATGGTTGATGGCTGATTGTCGCATCAATAATATCAGAAAGATATTCAATACCTTTTAATTGCTCATTCTGCCCAAATGAAACGAGATTTTCAGCATCACTTTTTACACCAAATCTTAATTCAAGGTTTGAAATGACTTCTTCTAACCAGCCATTAGAAGGCAGCCCTCTATATTTACTCAGCATTTCAATCGTAGCACGAAGGTTTTGCACTTCTGCTACAGAAAGTTCATTCTTGAAGATGGAGAAATCAGGTTCAGAGTAACGATAATAACATTTTTTTCCATCATATTTAATTGCTTCAAGGTATATTCCGTCAGGAAGCATTTTACGAATAGCATTAATATCGCCACGCAACTGACGTTCCATAATCATAGACTTACATCCATTTGTATCATAAAGTCTATCGTTAACTTTTTCTAATAATTCTTCGATACTATATCTATGACGAAAATCACTAAAGCATCTATCTAAAACTTGAAACCGATAATCTGCATTTTTATTTTTGGGCATAATAAGTTACCTCATTATTAAGTTGTTTTTAATACTTATATATCTGATTCTATTTAGTAGAATTTAGTAGGTCTTTAACATCTACTTCTAAAGTTTTTGCAATCAGTAATAAGGTTTCCAATCCAGGCTGAGAAGTGTTTGTACACCATTTAGAAACTGTAGCTGGATCCTTACCAAGTTGTTCTGCTAGCCATTTGTTAGTTCGTTTCTTTTCAACGAGCACCACTTTAATTCGATTTATATCTTTAGTCACTTCCATTTTGGTTATGATTATTCTTACTTTTATTGCAAAAGTACTGAATAAAACTTAGTAAAACATCATTCTAATAAAATAATCTGCAATAAAAATTGCGAATCAAGTCAATTTTATGAAAAGATACTGTTTATTGACTGACTATCTCTAAAAATGGTTGTCAGATTTGAATGTGATTAACTAATCTGTTTTACTTTCTAAATGTTGATTTACTATTCGGATTTACACATTTGTGTGTGTTCTTTATAATTCTTTTAGAAGAATAAATACATAATTTTAGCCTGTAAGACCATATGTTCAATGTTTTTATTAGATGGTATAACAGACTGAATATACTTAGCTATTTTTATTTCTTGATTTTATTAGAACTAATATTCCTCATTACCATTTCATGCCTTTCCTTTAACTCATTATACCTTTGATTTAAATCCATGTAAAGAAAATTTCCCAATATCCAAAATATACAAGTAATAACAATCAACATTATATAGAAAAATCTGTTATTGTTGGTACTACCTATATTATCTTTAGGCATCTTCTGTATGTCATTTTCGATTCCGCTAAGCCTTGCATTTATGGTATCTATCTTTTTATTGATTTGAATAATAGGGGTGAGTTTGGGCAATAACACATTATTAACCAGTTTGGTTTCCCTTTCAATTGCAAAATCAATAGTATTCTTACATCTTCTGCTAACTTCATCGGCATAGTTTTCTCTACTGTTTATGTGGGCATTTATAGTGTCGTTTACAGCATTTACAATCGTTTCCTTCAACAATGAATTTAATTCTTGATTGTTCTCTGATTGCTGGGGCTGTTGAATATGCAAATGCTGAATGTCTGTCCGTATGGCCTTTATTTCATCTTTAAGCTCATTGTATATGGATAGGAGAGCGGCTCCTTCAATTTCTTTCTTTATCATCTTCTTCTGATTCTAATATGTTCACGATTTTTCCTTTTTCTTTCATCATCATCCAACTGGTTACTGTTTCCTCCACCACCTCCTGAAGATATTACCGCATTAGGCTGAAGGAGTAAATCTGCAACAGCATTTATAATAGAATTGCCAGTAGGAGAGGTAATGTCATTTTCATATATTTCCTCATGTTCTGCTGGTGTGACTGTATCCTTTTCTTGCTCCTGGATTTTGTCTTGCTGGGTATTTCCTAAGCTGTCCGATATATCCAGATTATTTTCATATTTGATTAGCATATTAGCTATTTTAAAATAACTCAGACTACGGTCTATTCTGGAACCGCTGAATGTATATTCGCCACGTGAAAAGACTATACCACAAGATTTACCTTTGCTGTCTGTTCTTATAGTAAAATGAATTTTGTCTCTGCTCAGCTTCTTTTGAAACTCGCTCCAATTATTACTTTTCTCCAAAGCCTTGCGTATGGCAAACATCATTTCATACTTATGCTTGTCTTTGCCACGAAGCCTGTCATACTTGACATTCTCTTTACCCTTCGGCATATACAAGCCATATTTTATTGTCAGTTCCCTGCATACTCTGTTGTTTCTTATGCGGTCATTGCTGTCGCTTATGGTTTTACCGTCATTGTCCACACGGTTTATTACAAGATGTATATGAGGATGCTCTCTATCGTAATGCCTTACAACAATATATTGTGTGTTTTTGATATTCATCTTTTCCATATATTCCCCGGCAATCTTTACCATTAGGTCGTCAGTCAGTTTCCCCGAATCCTGCTTTGAAAAGCTCAATGATATGTGATAGACCGGAGTTCTGATTCTTGTATTCAAACCTGCCTGACAACTGAAACTTTCAGCTATATGCTGTTTGCTGTCTGAACGTACTCCTTCGGTAGCAAGCAGCTTGGATTTATTGTTGCCTTTCATCGTATAATTTACAATCTTACCGAAGTCATTCCTTTTCATAATCTTTCCCATCATGCCTTTATCAGTTTAATGATTTTGTCTATTTCATCAGCCAGTTCTGACACGGATTCAGATACTGAAACATATCCGAAAGTATTTGCATTTTTAGCAAGCTGGTTTAGGTTGTTTGCCATGCCTGAAAGACTCCTTATCAGTTTTACATCTTCAGGTGTAAGGCGTGCTGTTATGTTTCCGTTTATGGCCGTATTTCTTATATACTCACCTAATGTAACACCGGCTGTCATGGCTTTACCGTTTATGATATGTCGTTCTAATACGGTACATTTGAATGACAATATCTCTGTACGTTTTTCCATTTTGTCCAGTGGAGGTCTGCCACCGATAGCCTTATTTTTGTTGTTGCTTTTTTGTTCCATTTTGTTGATTATTTTTTTTCGGTTTATAATTGATTTCTGTTAGGTACTTCTCGGATGGATTCAGAGGTTTTGGTATTACCAAAACATAAACTTGCCAACCGAAAAAACTACATTCCTTTTGTCATTCCGTTTTTTCCAGAATATTGTTGTATATGGGTAACGTGGTTTTATTGAGTACCGAAACCTGACAGTTCAAGGTCGAAAGTCTCGATCAAAAGTTTTAGAGCAGGATTCTTTCTTGTCATGGATTGGAGAACGGCTTCACCTGATTTTACCTTTATAAGGTAGTCGGCAATGTCATATCCGTTCACTCTTTCAACCTCATTTGCATTTACTTCAAGATACTCGGAAATCTCAGTACGGATGTTTCTTTTTCTCATCTGCATACACTTTTCTTTCCATTCCTGTGTCATTCCGATATCAGGGAACAGAACAATATTCCTGCCTTTTAGTATGTCAAAATTCTGCTCGTTGAAGCATCCGTTTTTACCTCCCGTTGCAAGCCAGATATATTCCGGTATATAGAATGAAGCAATGATAGCAGTCTTTTCGCTTTCCACTATGGCAACGGGTTTCCTGCTGTTGTATAAAAGATGTTCTCCAAAGTAGCATTGTTGTAAGTGGAATTCCGGTATATCAAGTTCTGTATGTACCCATGAAACATGTGCATAAGGTTCTTTTATACGTTTTCCTGTCTCTGCATTGTACTGCATGATTTTTCCGGTTCTTATTTTCCCGGATATGTCTGTTTGCCAGAATACCGTAGCATTTTTCCATTTCCTGGCGGTACCTACATGGTAAGTCTTCATCAGACGCAGTGCTGACTCATACCCCAGATGGTTGGCAAGGTACAGAAACAGGTTATTCTGTTCATAACATTTCATTGTCTGCTGCATAATTTCATCTGGTATAAAAGATGTGTCGGTATGCCGGCGTACAGGAGGGAGCCTTTGATGACATACAACAGGTTTCTTATCTTTTACAACAGGGAATGATTTATTGTACTCTTTACATTCCGGATGTTCATCAAAATACATTGCGGGAGTATGGTGATAACCACAATTATTGATTCTGTTACATTTTCCTACATATTCGGGAAAGGAGATAGCCCCCTGGGTATCAATATAACGGGTGAACTCACGATGCTTTCCGCACGAGGGGCAGGTGTATCTGTTTTTCTGGTGCCTGTTATAAGGCTCCAATTTTCCATAATTTTCTGTTTTTAGTGATTGACAAAGTGACAAAGTGATAAAGTCAGCCGTTAGTTTGTCACTTTATCATTTTGTCATTGTGCTTTTTTATAATTTCCATATTCGTGATAAAGGTAAGTTCCTGTTGCCTTTTTTAGGAAACGGTCATACGTGCTGGTACTCCAGTTCATGGAGACGGCTACCTCCAATCCTTCAGAACGTGTAAACTTATCCGGCAGTTTTTCTAACAGTTCTGTCTGTTTGGGAGTGAGCATCACACCTTCAATCATGGAGCATATCTGCAGGGCGGTATTTTTAAAATAGGATACCAGACGTATGGATTTCAGTACACTGTCAAGATCAATGCAGTTTTTGTCACCTTCATTACATACCCATTTGCACAGTTGTATGATCAGACAGAATCTATGAATGTAAGTCTCAAATTTGCTGTATATACTGCGTCTTTTATCCGATTCTTCCATGTTCAACATATCTGCCCATTGATGCTGCCATTCCATAACCTTTTGTCTGGCTCCAGATTCATATTCCAGTCTTGTAGGATTTATGTTTCCGTGCTCATCATGTTCTATTTTCATTTTGATGAACGATTGCATAATCGTGTTCCATTCATTGAAATGACTCATGTCAATATCATCATCTTTCCAGTATAGCTTATCCTGGATTTCAGGTATGGCAAAAAGAATACGGTCAAGGAAACCATTATTGCTTTTACTTCCTTTGAATGTATCGATAAGTATTTCCGGCTGAATTGTACCTATCACATTGGAAAACGGAGAGTCAATCATGATATTGTTTGTATTCATTTTGCGGTCGGAAATATACATGTACCCATTGAACAGTGATATGTAGAACTGTTCTTCCGAGCCTTTGTTGTAGCGTGTGAAATTATTGATCCATCCTTGCAGTTCATCCATGTAAAGGCAAATGCCGCGCGGATTCTCTGATATAGACTTTGCCATAGCTTCCTGTGTAATATCAGAAACCAGAAATCGGGTGCGTACAGGTTCCCTGGGAAACATGTCAAATCCCTGTTCCAGACGTTCCTTTTTACTCAAGCTCATTATTGATTCATACTTTCTGTGCTCTTCGTTATATATTTCCTTCTGCTCCTTATCAAATCTGAACAGAGGTTCGAAGGCCGTTTTCAGAGGATGGCTTTTGTTGGCACCCGGCCTTCCGACGAGAGCCATATATATGATACACTTTATATCCCATCCCGTTTTGAAATGAAGGATATGTGTATTGCCTATACAAGTGGAAATGGCTGTCATCATGCTGCACGCAGTGTAGTCGATAGGAAATGCCAGGTACTCATACATATTCAGAATGATGTTTCTTATCTTATTGGGGAAAACATCAATAGGAAATGAAGAATCGTTCATTTTGCCTATCATGCTGACAGCATCATTTATTATACCACTTGGAGTTATTCTACTTTCTCCCATACCTGTTAATCACGGTTTAATACCCTGAAAGACTCAATATGTGCTTCATCAGAGAGTTCATTAATACATTTCTTCTTGTGCATCTTCATCCATTCGAGAATCTCAGACCGGTAGAAATGGAGTGTATTACCCTGCTTAGAATGAGGAATACTGTTTTGACAAGTATACCGGTAAATGGTGCTCACGCTTTTCTTTATAAGAGAACTTACTTCCTCGATGGATATTTCATCATCTTCCACCGACATGTTGTTTTTAGAATTCTGAGCCTGTTCCTCCATCATTTTTATGAGGTGCTCTACAGCCTGCGGCAAGTTATCATGTGTAACTTTGCCAAAAACATTGTTTTCGTTTTTCATCATTTGTAAAAATTTGATTTCTCTGCAAAAGAATGGCAAATGATGGATAAAAAAGCATATCCTCATGAATTCCTCATGCGGTCCTCATGCTTTCCTCAAACTTTTAATAACTACAATGTAATATACTGTAATTCTGCGTATTTATGCTATGATTTATATGTGTCTGACTGACATAAAAAAAGATTCCCATAAAACTTTAAATACAGTTTTACAGGAACCTTCAGTTATAAGGATGGTATTTGTTTCTACTGGATTTCTTTCAGATATTCGCTGAAGAAATTGCTTTTTTTCATATTTATGGCCTCAATACGGGAATTGGTTGCCAGTCTTGTACTGTTCTTGAATAATACATTGGCAGTGCAGAAAGAAGCTGATATGAACTTCTGGCACCCATTGAAGAAATCGGTTTTCTTTAGGTCTGTTCTACAATAGTGGCACATTATATAGAGGTTATGAATGAAAGCTCCCAAGTCAGTCTTTGACATTCTGTAGATTTCAGAAATCGGGTATTGTATATCTTCTTCTATTGGCATGCCTGTAATTTGAGCAAAGGCATACTTTTTAAAATATTCAATCTCATAAGGCTTGAGACAATCGTCCAATTCCGTGCTGATATAATTATAAATAAAGGAAAACAGTTTGCATAATCTTGTAGATCTGTCATCGGCCGGATTATCATTGCCGTTATTCTCTATTGCATCCAGATAATACTGTAATGGCTTCTGGTCATTTACGAGAAGTTCTTCTATCTTTTCGATTTGCTGTTGATGGCGGTTTTCCAGTTCTTTAAGTCGTACCATCAGCTCTTCGGCTACACTTTCATTGTTTGCCTCATTTTTGTATTCTTCCAGCAGTTTTTTCTTGCACCGGTATAAATGTCCGTTTGTCTTGTTATATATCCTCAGATTGACGTAAGTAACGTGAGTTCGAAATAAGAATAAATATATTTCACTTATAATTAGAAACATAGC
>CAPAOL010000002.1 GCA_948579315.1 uncultured Phocaeicola sp. | reverse complement strand
TTGGAGACAAAGATAACAATTTATAAATTTACCCCTCAGCTTTTTACATTGACCCTTTCAACAGACGAAAACAAGCAAGTGATACCACTTGTGCAGCCGTAGAAATCGTTGTCTGTCTGGGTCGTGAACGTTTCTACTTTTCAATCGGTATCTTTCTGAATGCCACTCAATGGCTGGATGGTAAGGTAATCAACCATCCCAAGGCAGCCATTTTCAACGAACAGATTCAAAAGAAGGTAACGGAGTTTGAACGTATCATCATTGCTATGGAAGTAAATGGTGACGATATGACCACCCAACAATTCAAAACCTATCTGTCATCAGATGGCAGCAACCGACGCAACTTCATGGCATGGATGCGCGAACGTATTCAATCCCGCAAAATGAGAGAAGGAACGCGCAAGGGACATTTGACCACTTATAAAGCCCTTCAGCGTTTCGGCAAATTCAAGACATTCGATGATGTAACCCTTACTCACATCTATGAATTTGATATGTTCATTCGTGAAGAAGAGACTTACACATCTACAGGCAAGCTCATTGAACGTAGTCAGGCAGCCATCCACAATTATCACAAACGATTCAAGAGTTACGTCAGCGAAGCCTTCCGTTTGGGGCTTATCAAAGAGAATCCATACAACCGCTTCCAAGACAAACGTGGTGAGAAGGGCAAACGCCCACATCTCACCAAAGACCAGATAAAACGGTTGATTGCCATTCGTGAAGAGTCTGCAGACAGAGTAGCCAATAAATACCTTGACTTCTTCCTCTTCCAAATTTTTACGGGCATGGCGTATAGCGATGCCAAGTCGTTCGACTATACCCAGCACATCATCACGGTAGATGGGCATGCTTACATTGATGGGCATCGAATGAAAACAGGAGAGGAATTCATCACCCCAATCCTTCCCTATACCCAAAAGATTTTGGAACGGAACGACTACAAACTTCACATCACTTCCAACCAAAAGTACAACCAATTCCTGAAAGGTGTCGGTTTGGCTCTCGGTTGCAGTTTTCTTTTGACCACCCATGTGGCCCGCCACACCTTTGCCTGTACCATCAGTTTAGGCGAAGGAATCCCTAAGGAAGTTTTGCAGGTAATGATGGGACATTCTTCCATCAGAACAACCGAACTCTATGCCAAGCTTCCCATGGAGTTCGTCACCCGTAATCTTGACAAAAAGCTTTTCCATATTTGGGGATAACACTTCCTATTAAGCGTAAGAAAAGCCGCATTGCACCACCTGAAACGAGAGGTCAATGCGGTATCTCTTTTTCCATCCCATTTCTACGTTCGGGCTTGCCCGTTATCCACACAAAAACATAGTTGGGTAGCCTAATTCCCCGAAGTGATAAATCACACGGGTGGAGTGTACACTGGAATCAGCAAGCTGAGTAGAGGATTATGTAGACAAACCATCTATAAACATCGAAAAGAAGGTCATAAAAAAGGTCATCACTGTGACCTTTTTTTGTGACCTTTTTTAATCTTGCTTATTTTCAGCAATCACTCATTACCATTTACAATTTTCCAATGTCCACCTTTGGCAGCACCCTCACGTTGTATAAGTCCTAATTTCTTTAAGCGATCAAGATTATACTTGATACCATCCTCTGTTGAATTATCTATATGTAAGGCCAAATCTTTACGAGATGCAGCAGGATTTATCGCCAAGTAAGCCAAAATATCTTTCTGCATCTTGGAAAGTTTCTGGGTAGTTTTCTGGGTAGTGTCTAAGTTGGTGTCTGAGTTAGTGCCTAAGTTGGTGACTAAGTTAGCAGATGCATTAGGTCGTTTGAATGTAATCTAAACAAGTAAACCATCCGTTCTATATTCAAGTTCTGAAATCTTTTCATGTAAAATCGATGTGTGTTATTACGCAAAGAAATGTTTCTTGAAAAAGGCAGATATTTTGTGATTAGCTCTAAATAAAATAAAAAACGAAAAGAAATTTACCATATTATTTGTTGTGTTGAAAAATATATCTATCTTTGCACAAACTTAAAATAAGTGAAGCATGAAACTCAATAAAATAAAAATTTCGGGTATTTTCAATCTGAAGGATGTCGAAATATCTTTGGATGATTTAAGTGCATTGATTGCGCCTAACAATTATGGCAAAAGTAATGTGCTTCGTGCCATTGATTTCGGTGTCTTTTTTATGGAGGCTTCTTTAAAGAGAAAGTTATCATTGATGCGCAATCGTTCTCTCATACCCATTAATACAGCTTTGGAAGGTACTCCGTTTTCTTTTGAATTGGAAGGAGAATTTTCTAATGGAGAGAAAACATTCAGCTTTGTTTACGGCTATTCTTTTGAGTGGTGGAAGACCTCAAAAGATGATGGCGCCAGAATTATAGGTGAATACTTAAGAATGAAATCAGATGATGACTTGAAGTTCAGAAGTTATATCAATCGTGAAGATACGAATGTTGCTTATTATTTGGCTTCACCAACTGGCCGTTGTTCCAAACAACTTCTTGTCGATAACAATATATTGGCATTAAATAAATTGGCTAATTTTGATGACCTTTTCTATATTGACTCTATTCGTCAATTGAACAGATTGGATGTTCGGGAAATAGGCACTTTGCAACATCCGGATAGCTTGTTTAACATGATAGCACCGGACGATGATGTGAATGAGTTAAGTTTGGATTATCCTCGTGAGTCCAAAGTTGGCTATTATCTAAATAGTTTGAAAAAACTTGCTCCCAATAAATACGAATTACTGAAAGATGTAGTAACGGGACTATTGGTAACAATTGAGGATTTTGAACCTGTACAAATAGATTTACGTAAAGATGTAGAAGAGGAGGAAACGAAAGATTTGCCTTTCCGTTTACCGGAAACCTTTTACGATGTTCGTGTAAAGGAAAGATACAATAACCAATATACTTCCATCAGTCGCATTTCTTCAGGGTCAAAGAAAATATTCTTTATCCTAACTTTGGTGATAGCTGCGGAAATAAATAAGATTCCATTGCTTTTGTTGGAAGAGTTGGAGAATTCCGTACATCCAAGACTATTGCAGAACCTGTTAACGGCAATTGTGCAATTAGCGGGCGATACCAAAGTGCTGATTACAAGCCATTCACCTTATTTGATTAAGTATTTGGAGCCGACTAAGATGAAATTTGGTATTCCTACCGAATTGGGGGTTGCCGATTTTCGAAGCCTCAAACCCAATAAGGTAGCCAAGGTATTGAAGAATGCATCAGCGGAAGAAGTCTCTGTGGGTGAATATATGTTTGAGATGTTACTTGACATGGATTGTAACGATGAGTTGATTAACGAATATTTCAAGTAATGGGAAAAGGACAATCAAAATCACATATAGTTATATTCGTCGAAGGAGACACGGACCAGATATTCTTCGAAGGCCTGTTGGAATACTATCGGAATCATTCTTCTACTCCCGTTCATTCATGTGAAGTGAAGAATTTAAAAGGTGTGTCCCGATATACAAGCAAGGTTATAGGCAAGCTTAAAAATGAGATTTGTCCTAAGGCTCGCAAGAAAGGTATGGAAGTGAAAGCAGTTTGTTGCAGCTACGACACCGATGTCTTTGAATTTGCAGAACGCCCCATCGTTGATTGGAAGAAGGTGGAACGTGAAGTAAAAGCATTGAAGATACAGAACTTCTGCCAGATTAAAGTGGAACGTATGATAGAGGACTGGATTTTGGATGACATAGCAGGACTTTCCAGATATTTGAAACTGAATGAAGTTCCAAAGTTATCAGGTGATAATGCCTTTAACAAAATCCAAACTCTGTTCAAACGGGCTAACAAAGTTTACTTGAAAGGCATAAGTATAAAAGGATTTGTTGGAGAAATGGATTTTACACCAATCCGCAAATGCCGCAAATCAGCATTGAGTGAACTTGAAACATTGTTGAACGTAAATATAGATTAGGCCGATGAAATAGTAGTACTGTGACTATAAAAAAGAAGGAGAAAGCACCGCCAAGTAACCTCTCCTTCCAGAAAATTTAATATGGTTGTAATATTTTCCGACAGAATAGTCACCTGTCGTTCTTACAAATACGCTGCAAAGGTAAGGCTTTTATTTGGTTTTTACAAATTTCAGCCTCCTTTGTTGCCTATCTACAACCCTCCGGCAAGTTCTTGTCGCCGTATTTCATTAACAATTTATTAATGCTAAAAGTTTTCTTATGATAAAGAAAAATCAGCATGTTGTCCCCGTTGGTACTAAATGGGGAGTGAAAGGGGAGGGTAATTCTCGATATACAAAGGTTACCGATACTCAGAGAGAAGCTATGGTTGTAGCCCGTACGATTGCACGGAATATGCAATCAGAGTTAGTAATTCATGGAAAAGATGGTCGTATTCGCCAAAAGGATTCTTATGGCAATGATCCGTTTCCACCAAGAGGGTAAATATATGAAATTAGTAGTATTTAATGTCGGAAGCGCACTTTGTGTTTATGCGGAACATCAAACAACTCGAATAGTATTTGATATTGGGAAAGGAAATAACTTTTCACCAGTTAATGATTTTCTTTTACCTTTATATGAAAAAAGAGGAGAGCATAGATTGAAAAATAGAAATAATAGATATGGTATTAGTCAATTAATTGTTAGTCATCCACACAAAGATCATATTTCTGATATACAGGAATTTGATAAAAATTTTTATGCACATTTGTTGACAACGCCCAATTCTAAATCACCGAATGGAAATCCTCAAAATATTAATTGGAGAAAAATTACAACTCCTGACGATCCTGATGTGAAATATTTAAAACGAATGAAGATAGGAAGAAATTTACCGTTAAGAAGTTTTGATAGTGAACATCTTAAAATAGGTTATTTATGGCCATTAGATGTTGAAAACAACTCAGAACTTCTCAATGAGAGTTATACAAATAACGTAAGTATAGTATCCTTCTTGTCATTCGGGAATTATCGTGTTTTCTTACCTGGAGATTTGCAGAAGTTGGCAATGGGTGAATTTCTTAATAAAAAAACATCCATAAGAAATTCTTATGCAGAATCCATTAGAACAGAGTTAGCAAATGGAGTAGATTTTCTTATTTGCCCTCATCATGGTTTGAAATCATCCTTTTCTGTTGATTTGTTTTCATCGATGAAGGATGGAAAAACAAATAAATTGAATATCATCCCCGAAAAGTCTCTGTCAAGCGATGATGTAAGAACAGTTGATAGTCGCTATAGTACTTCTGAATATTGTAAAGGTAACAATAATCTATCTACTAAAGATAAACCTGTTTATCAAAGAAAGACTAGTAATGGTCATATTTACATAAACGAGAATGGTGATGTTGAGGTGCTAACTGATATAACTGATGTTATAAATCGTTTTTTATCGTAATTTGTAAAGCCGCTCTAAACTATGCAGAGCGGCTTTTATCTATTCGGTCACTAATTTGTCGAATTTTCTTTTTATAGGAAAAAATACAAATGAAAAAAGCTATGACATAAAACAAACATTCTGCAACTATCATAGATATATATATTGAAACGTATTTATCATATAAGAGACATATGAAAAACACGAATATGGCCATAGCAATATTTCTACAAACATTAGCTTCCTCCAAAAGAATAGGTATTTTTGCATCTTTAAATGATGCTTCCAAATATTCATTTTTATTTCTCCATTTTAAGAACTTCTTATTATTCCAATGAAGCCGAATAAGAAGTGGTTCCAAAAAAAGAGATGCTAATTTGGCAATAAATAATCCCATCACATAGCACACAATGAGAGTCTTTAAAATACTCTCGTCCACATATCCAAGTTGGGTATAATGGCATAATAACATATTGTATACAAAACCTACAAGAAGATAATTGTATAAATTATAAGACGATATTTTAGACAATAGTTCGCTCATTTTATTAACGTTTTTATTCCTCCTCCAACTTCAACCCCAATTGTTGGGCAGATTCCTTCACTACTTTATAAATCTGTGCAGATTCATCGAGCGGTTTGGATGAAGTTGATTTTGCTTTAAATGAAACTTCTATTTCCAAATTATTTTGGCTTAATGGAACAACAAAACTAGAGAATAGCTGCGTCCATTGCTCAACAGGTACTTTACCGGAAACTTTGATAGATTTGAACTTGCGAACAATAGGAACTGGCGTCTCGCCTGATTGTCCTTCCGCAGTATCAGTTGCGGGTATTTCACTACCCGTAGAAGTGTCAGCCTCAGTGTTAGATAATTCTTCATGCTTAGGCATAACGGATTTATCCACCAACCAATATTGACGGTCTTCAATATTCAATCCAAAGACATCTTCACGATGATAGATGCGTGAATAGTTTCCTTCTTCACCGAATGCTACGTTGAATTCCCCATTGTAACAATACTTTTGAATCGTGTTGACAACAGCATCACGACTTGTTATCATTGGTTTATCATCGTATTGCAGGAATGCTTCGTACAATGCTGTTACATTGATTGGGCTGTCGATAGTCGGATACAGACGATTCGTTTTCAGTGTTCCTATACCTATAGAACGTATCAGCCATTCTTCTTCAATAATGGCATCCAGCAATTTTTCAGTGATTTGCGTTTGCATATCGCGAGCAAAGTCACGCAATTCAACAGCTTCCAATCCGTCTGTCACTGAGTAGCGCATGGCTATGTTATAGACAGAGATGAGCTGTGCATTGGCTTGTGCATTGGCTTCGTTCTTCTTATCTGCAATGTCCCGTTTCTGATCTGTATCCAACTGACCACTGTATTCGTGTTGCACCCGTTCACAAGCCAAATACTCTGTCAGCTTGGATTGCAACAATCCAAGTTGGCTTTCCGAACAAGTCAAATAGAAAATGGTGTTGCGGAAAATACGTTGACTTGTACCTTTCTTCGTAGCTATCTGCTCTACATGGTTTTCAACCTTCTTGCTGATGGAAGTCGCTTGTGTGGCATAGTCAGGACTCAATATGACCAATGTCAACGTCTTCTGTTCAGGAACATCACTGGACGGATTTATCAATACTCGAAGTTGACTGTTTCCATTGATTTGGCTATTCAAGCGTTTCAGTATTTCGGCCTTTACATCGTTGGCAGAAACTTCTGACTTGGCACTATTAATTAATATATTAATGTTAGGCTTGGCTTGGAACCAATAGCTCTTAGTGCCAACGTTTGTGGCATATAAATAATAAGCGACTCGCTCCAATTTGTTGAGTGCATTATTAATTTCACTATGCTGGAATGCTGATGGACGAAGCATACAAAGTTTTAATTGTTCGATGCTTAATCCTTTGCTTTGTGAGCCACCGATGCTGCCCATTAATAGTGTTGTTGCGATACCTTGTGCTAAATTGTATTTGAAAGTATTGCTTTGTGGATCTTCATTGTCAATTTTATACGCATTGCTTGATGTTCCGATGATATCAGCATGCATCACCGTTTCCCACTGGCTTCCCATCAAGCTGGTAATTGTACTCGTCAATGTAGGCAGATTGGTCAAGTTGACATCAGAAGTATGTATCAATGCTTGTGAACCACTCAATGAACCTCTGCGATTCCAAAGGTCTTTGATGATAGACGCCAACAAGCGCAACACACCACGAGTTCGTTGGAAGCGCGAGTCGTTACCCCATTTCAAGCGGAACATATCTATCAGTTCGGGATGGAACGGGTATGCCTTGCGCATTTTGTTGATGTAATCCGTGCGGTCTGCTTCGACTGGTAAGTCCGAACGTCTGTTATGATACGTATTCTTATATCGTGTCAATACCTGTTCTATCACCTCTGGATTACCAACGTTTTCAAATAGGCGACGGCGAACCACTTCAAAGATTTCTTCGTCATCTACAGGTTTTATACCAGTACCCACACGTACAATGCGGTTTTCAAGGGACGAAAGAATTTGTTGTCCGATTTCTGATGATGCCACTTCAGTTGCACTGGCTGGCAGGGTTGCTATTAATACACATTTGGGAACTGCTGCAACCGATTCGGTCAATGTCTGCAAGAAACTTACAGTCTGTGTATAAAGTGTTCCTTTGCCCACAATCGTTCCATTGGCTTTGTTGCAATAGTCGGCCAGCTCATCCACCAATATCAGCGAAGGAGTATGCTGTTCTAGGATAGGTTTGAAAATGGAAGATGTCGGAGCCGTCCTGCTTTCATCATTGGCACGTACCTTATTATATCCTTCCACTCCTCCCAACTGATAGGCGAGTTCTCCCCATAGGGTATAGATGGTGATACCTTCGTTGGTAGTGCGCCCTTGTACTACGTCGGTTGTATTGTTCGTGAATACAGCAACCTTGGCGTTATCAAAATTGGGAACTACACCCTCTTGCAACAAATTGGCAGTATAGGCCGAATTCAGCAATGAACGTCCTGCATTGGCTATATGAAAGAGTGAAATCAAGGTATGTGTCTTACCACCACCAAAACCCGTTTGGAGTGATACAACCCGGTTTTCACTTTCTTCACCATTCAAAGCGCGAATAACCCGGTTTGCAATATCGCGAAGTCCGGCTGTAACGTAAGTCTTTTCAAAGAACATCGTAGGATTGCTATAGACTTCCTGACCGATTCCCAAGGCCACTTCGCTCAGGTTTGCTGCAAATACCGATTCATCCAAAGCACTGTTACGAATATCATAGTGAGGATATACGTTGGTAAACCAGGCTGGGATAGGTGCATCCTCACGCAATGCATTTACCTGTATGTTGGTGACAGGTTGAGGTATAGTCGCGGTTGGTTGGACTATCGTTTGTGTCTGTCCCTTGATGTTATCTATCTCCGTCACCAGTTCGTCCATCTTCATTAACTTGGCGGCTTGTTTGATGTAGAGATAGGCACCTTCTATCTCTTCGTTGTCCAAGGCTTGGTAATGGTTACACTTGTTACGGATGTCCTTTAGTTCTTGCAAATAGCTGATGAACTTGTTGGCTTTGTCGAGATTTTCAAATTCCAATCCTAATTCCCGTTTGAATCCAATGGCGAAATCCGGCAAGTTGTTGTAGTCAATGAAATACATGCACGATTGGTTTTCGCCTTGTGCTCTCATGGCTTGGTTCCAAGTAGTTTGTCTTGCCGGTTTTAATCTGGCAAAAAACAATCCTTCCCATGGTTCATTAGGGAAATGTTGCTGTAAGAAACTTACCACAAATGGACGCATGGCATCCAAAAATATGCCTAATGCTTTATGTATCTTGTCATTCATAACTTTCAGGTATTAACGGGTTATTCAAATAATGTTCCTTGGGTATAGGTTATTTCGTCACTACAATGCTGTATCAAGTCGGCAGAGTTGGAAATCAATCCTTGTACTTGTGTCAAATCATCACCTTCGGGAAGCAGTTCTTTCAATGATGCCAATACTCGCCAGAAAGGACTGCTTGCTTCGCTGCCAACTATCTTGATGTGTCGTAATATTTTGCCTCGGTCACCACTATGCCAATTGTCCATAGCCCGGTGTACTTGGTCAATCAATGGGTCGCTGGCTTCTATACCGAGTTTGTCTTTCACTACACGCTCTTTGTAGGTTGCTAAATGTTGCTTGTTGCCTGTACGGATAAGTAGATGCTTGTCAAAGATGTCGCTGATATTTACGCTCATTCCCACACGAGCAAATTTGGCGGCATCGTCAAAATCTGTATCGCCCATGCCATTCATCTGTAGCCAACCGATGTAGAAACGGGTGTATTCATCCAAACCTTCGAAACCTCGCAAAAGAGCATTGAAAGCGGATAATTTAGCAAGTTCTAATAACTCACCCACTGTAACTTCACTGCCGTCAGCTTTTTCTACTGTTTCATATTTACCAAATTCGCTTACAGCTTGACCAAAGCAAGCGGTAAGCAAGTCTGCACCACGGAAACCAAGTTCATAAAGTGCATTTACTTCTTCGGTAACTTTGGCTTCAATAGCTTTTTTTACTCGTTTAAAACTTTCAAAGCCATTGCGTTCAGAAGGACGACATGAAACCGTGACAGAACTTTCCAGATAAGCCATTTGCGATTTTAATGCTCCTGTCATTTCTGTGTCCATAGGCCAACTTCCCGTTATATTCATCTGAGAACCAATGATGGAATTACATAAAGTTGTCCATGCTTCCGTACTTTGATGAGCAAACATAATGCTCACAATATCATTCGTTTGATATTCTATAGTTCTAAATATATCCGTCAGTTTCCTTTCAAAATGTTCTTTTGCCTTGTCAATGCTATTACCGTGATGATGCTTTAAGGCCGTACATTCATCGGTTTTGGGAGTCTGAGGAGTTGCAAAATTTAAAGGATACAAAGTTCCTAATGTTCTTTTAAGCCATACATAGAAAAATTCTGATATATCAGCGTATGCTATCGCATCGTAATAAGGCGGATCAGTTACGACTGCATTTAATGATTTTTTCTCAAATTGTGATTTCTCTCCACTAGATGCATTTTTCAAAATAGCGGCAAAAGGATAATCACACTCAGATTCAATATAACGTGTTAACCATTCTAATTGATTCAATGCACTTCCAGAACTAGAACAAAAAGGATTTGATTCTGGATAATCAAAAACCATTGGAATAGCTTGTCTTCCCATTGGACGTTCTAATTTTTCACCTCCTATATGCCACACACCAAAAGATGTGTTGGCTATAGCTATTCTATCTACAAGAATTGCTAATAGAGTGGCTAAAGCTTTATCGTAAGATGTGTTTCTCTGTATGGATAATAGTTTTATTTGACGAACTAAATTGTTCAAGAAAAATATTTGTCTTTCAGAAAACATTTCACCATACAATTCAATTCCCCAACCAGGAGTATTAAAGTTTCGATTATTACCAACCTCCATACGTTCTGTTGGCCGTTCTTGGTTCTTAGGAACGTACTCTAGAGATTCAAATTCCGCTCTGTTAGGCAAACGATAATCTTTTCCTATTGGTGATTCAGTTATAACGGCAAGAAGTCTTTCACGTGTCTTTTTTGCCTTGAACTGTTCTTTCAATTGTTCCGTTGTAGTAACACTTCCACAGCAAGGACAAGTTAAAACACAACGATTATTCCATCCAGGTAAATTTTTCTCATCATATTTCCCATGCTTTATTTCAAATTGAATGTCCGTTCCATTGATAATAGGATTCAGATATACCTTTTTTGACTTGGTATTGGCCAAATAGAATTGTTTCAAAAGAGGCACCTCTGCCCTACAAGATGGATTGGAGCAAGTAGCAGTACGTGCCCAATAATAAGCGACAGGTTTATTACCCTTTTCATCTGCAGGATAAAGATGACCTACTTCAGCCTCTGTCGTAGCCAATAATTTCTTGGCATAAAATTCCACATCAAACGAAAGGCGGTTTGGTATTTCCACATTACCTGTAGGCATAACGCCAAACTTCTCTGTATAAAGCTTTACTCCTTCCTTACCGTAAAGAGCCATAAACTCTTCGTGGGTATAAGTGATGGGCTTGCCATACTTTTGCGGGAATTCTACAGAACCTTTCTCTATGATATGTGCCACCGGATTAATGTCGTTACCATACGAACAACATCCCAGTCGGGCTGCTTCCAATGGGATGGCACCACCGCCAGCAAAGGGGTCGAATACGCTTGGCATCCGATTTTGGAAACTCTCTATAGCGGCTTGCAAGGCCGTTTCTTTAACTTCTACATCTGCCGAAGCAAGATGACGGTTAGGGGTGTTATACAAATTATTTTCAGCTTCTTTGATAGCATTGAAAGCCAAATCAAACTCTGTGGCCAGTTCTTTGTAAGATGCCTCCGGATGACGCTCGGCATTATAAGCCACCCATATCAGCAAACGGGCCAAGCGAAGCACAACTGGGTCGTTCTTGCTTTCCCATTTGATCAAACAGCCTTCTTGTATTTGGTCTTTGGATGGTGTTGATTTTCCAGCCAACATATTCAGTTGACACTGGTGTGAGAACTTACCAATAAACATCAATAGACGGTTGCGAAGTGTATCCGGCATCGGGTCATAGATGGCAGTATAAGGAATATCAGGATAAGGTGCATAGAGCAAATTGTTTGCCAACATATCTTGTACGGCATCACAAAAAGCTTTCGGACAGTTGGCGTCCAAAGGGTCGGGTACCAAGCTGGCAAATATGACCGCACGACATACAGGCAGTGGACGGCGTGCCCACCACAGGTGCAAAGTTGATATATGTCCGTGACGGATAGATTTGTCTCGCACGCTCTCTGCCGAGATTTCCTTAATCGGCAAGGCAACTTCTATGAGTTTTTTGGCTTTTGTCATAGTATGATGTTTTTCTTTTATTCCTTTATGTATTTTTGTTGCCACTCTTCCAATGGCAAGTAATATTGAACTCCCTTCGACATCTTTTCAAACGATAGACGTTCGGCCGGGTTCTGTATGCGATATAGTGTAGGAGTGGTTTTGCAATTCACGACAATGTAGAGCCATGCTTTGTTTCCCAATTGAGCCAAACGGTTCCATTCATTTTCAGAAAGTATGACACCATCGGTAGTTGCACGACCTTTCACCTCGATGTAGCGTTTCATTTCGTAAGCATCGATGCTCTTGATGTCGTAGCCCAAATTCTGTTCCGACACATCTTCGGGAGTACGTCCTTGACTCGTTTCATATTCCATCGCAAATTGCATGGCAATAGCTTCTACCTCTTCATCACGCTTCATGTGGAAATGTTGTTCGTATTCCACTTGCGAAAGCGGCACCACGTAGGCACATCCAATAATTTCAGGTTCTTTGGGTGATACCTCGGTCATCTGACCCATTTCCGCAATACGCTCTTCCCGTTTGTGCATCAACTCCTTTTTCCGCTCAATCTTATGCTGTAACTTTTCTTGCAACTTCATATCCCCCATGAATGCCTTCATCTGCATTTCATTGATGGCAATATCCAAGTCCATGATGATTTGACTGAAAGCCGTTCGGAGGTATTCCTGACGTTTGGCTGAGTCTTCCCCAACCTTCACTTTCGTTTCTTCAAACAAAGGTAAGGTAATATTCTCGAACGCCCAACTCATCACTTCATGACTTTGTACTGTTTCGGGTGGCAATATCTCCTTGGCAAATTGCGATGGAGCATGCAAATCGAGGAACTTGGCCGGAGAAGTGCTATGGTAAGAACCGTCAGTCGTCTGATAAATGAAGCTTAACAGTTCGTTGGCAATACTGTCGTCTCCCTTGTTGGGACGATTGTCTGTAATCTGGTTCTTGACAAAGAAGGCAAAATACTCTTCGGTGTCTTCCGGTGACACCAATATGGTACCTTTCAGCATCTCTTCCTTGAATTCCTTACGCACACAATCCACCAAAGCATCAAATAGAGCATTACCTGGATTGATGTAATGTACTTTGCCCAAGATGGCAGCCGTATTCTGATAGTCAAGGAATATCTGTTTGTCGAAACAGAATAGCAGCTGGCTGAGATTATCGGCCAATATATTGTAACTTTCCTTCAACTGTTTGCTCAAGATGTCAAGAATGGATGTTATCTTGTAGATTCCTTTTTGCACAGCTTCGTATTGACCACCTAAATAGCAGAATGCCCGTTCAAAGAACAATTGGATGTAGATAGGTTGCAACCGTTTTTCATCAGAATCCTCTTTCAGTATGCGGGCATCCTTGTAATCGACTTCACTATGTGCTATGGCATTCTGTTGCTCTTCGATGCGATTCTTGAACTCAGATTCCAATTGTTGATTGTTCTGATTCAGGAATAGGTCGAGGTCGGACTCCTTACCATCGAATACAGAAGAAATGATAGCTTCAAGGCTTACATCTTTCAATACATCTTGAATCACATCATACACACGGTCATCTCCCATACTCTCACGGATAACATCCAGCTTGGTAAGCAACTTGGAGAGCACTTGACCTTCGCGTGTATTGTCTGCAACCATATTGAATACAAGCACATCCTCCTTTTGTCCATAACGATGGATACGTCCCATACGCTGCTCCAAACGGTTGGGATTCCATGGTATATCCCAGTTGATAAGCAATCGACAGAATTGCAAGTTGATACCTTCGCCGGCAGCATCGGTTGCAATCAATATCTGAGTATCGGGTGCCATGAACTGCCATTGTGCGGCACGGCGGTCATCGACCGACAAACCTCCATGAATGACTGCCACCTTGTAGCCGTTATTGGTGAGGCGTTCTTGCAAATAGAGTAGCGTATCTTTATGCTCTGTAAAGATAACGAGTTTCTGTCCGTCAATGACACCTTGACTTTTCAGCAACTCTTTGAGTTGAATATATTTCTTTTCTTCTTGATTCTGATTGTAAAGTTGGTTGGCAATATCATACAGACGTTTAACCTCTTGGGCTTCATTGGCTATCTCAATCAAACTCTTTGATGTCGTAAAGAGTTTGAACTTCTTCGGATCAGAAAGAATGTTGTCAAGTGCATCCTTTTCATCATCTTCCAAGTCATCGTACTGGTCCATGTTATCCACATCCACCAATTCCAACTTCTGACGCTGCTTCCAAATGTTCGGATTCTTGTTGACTTCATCCACAATACCCTGCAACGCATTCCAACGTTTGAAAAGTGTGTTTTTGATGGCAAAGATGGAACTGACCAAACGGCGTTGCATCACGGCCAAGGCCAAAGTTACATGAATATTCTTTTCCTCGGTGGCTTCTTCCTTGCGTTGTGTCAAGTAATTGGTCACTTGGTCATACAGGTATTTCTCTTCGGGAGTCAGTTGGTAAGAAATGGTTTTGGTAAAACGATTCTTATAAAGCGGATTACCATTCCAGTCTTTCATATCCTCCTTCAAACGACGAATGAAGAACTTGTTCAGTCCATCCTTGCTAAGTTCCTTTACACGTTCTGTTGCCACATCGTCTGTAGCAAATATATCTTCATCCAATAACTGAAGTAACTTTTTGAACGTATCGGTACGTCCTCGGTGTGGAGTAGCAGTCAGCAACAACATGTGCTCGCATTGTTGAGAAAGTACGTAAGCAGCTTCGTAGCGTTTGGATTTATAGGTTTTCTGTCCATATTCGTAAGCCGACAATTTGTGCGACTCATCAAAGATAACCATATCCCAACTGGTATTGCTTACTACAGAAAGTACATCCTCCCGACTGATAAAGTCGATAGAAGTAACGATTTTGTTGGCTGTACGGAAAATATTAGGATCAGCAGTAAACAGACTGCGATTGACAAGTGTGAAAGGTATATTGAACTTGACACCCATTTCGTCTTCCTGCCATTGTTTGGTCAAGCCACCAGGAGTAATAATCAGAATACGTTCAACAATACCACGCATGATAAGTTCCTTCAAAAGAAGGCCTGTCATAATCGTTTTTCCTGCACCGGTATCGTCAGCCAACAGGAAACGAATCTTAGGCTGGGGTAACAAGAACTTGTAAACAGCTTCCACCTGATGGGGAAGAGGGTCAACCACACTACAGTTGATGGCAAACAACGGGTCGAACTGATATGCTGAATGTATACGCTCGGCCTCAGCAAACATCACAAATTTTTCAGGATTACCCTTAAAGTTAAATTCCCCTTCGGATGTCAATACTTCCAAATACTCGAACTGCTCTTTGGTAATCACTTTGGTACTAGTCTTGTTGGTAGTAACACCCGTGTATTTGATAGAATACATGTTTCCCAGTGCCTGTACTTTAATGACAGTTACAGGCTCAGTTGGTATCAGATTCTTAATGATTTGGTTGACTTCTATCATAATTATTTCTTCAATTCAATATTATCAACCAATAAATCCTTCGCTTCAACCCCTAAAAGGGAAGCAATCTCATACAATAATTCAATACTTGGCTGTCTGCGATTACAGACATAGGCATTGGTCTGGCTAAAACTTTTGCCTATCTTTTCTGCCAGCCAAGTTTGTTTAATGCCTTTTTCTTCAAGTACTTCTTTTATCCGATTCATATTTATTACTTATTTGTGAATGCAAAAATATGAAAAATAATGCGATAAAAAGAAGAAATGAGAGAATATGTTATATTTGAAGTATCATTTTATTGAATATCTATGTTTATATCCTTCTCATACTTCCCCCTCAACGACTTCTCTCGAATAACCACAACATGCATGTTGGCTCTTAGACGGTCAAAGGTGCGAAGTCCGTATTTGGTTTTGATTTCTTCCAAAGTCAGGTTGGTATTGGTAACAAGTAGAGTCCCGTGTTTCTCTATGCCATCGACAATTTCGGAAAAAACGATGTGAGAATTTCCATAATCGTAGAATGTTCCTTCAATACCGAAATCGTCTATGGCAATGAATCGTTGACGCAAAGAACTACGATATGTCGCTTCGTTGCAAAGTTCTGTTGCTTGGTATCGTGAAAAGACTTTGTGTAATGCCATTCGGAATATTAAAGGGATAACTTTCATACAGATTTCGGATTTCCCGACTCCTGGTGGACCAATCAGCAATAGACCTTTTCCTTGATTGTCAGTTAGCCAATTTACTATTTGGTCATAATCAGCAAGCCATTCCACTTTGTGGTGCATGACTTCTTCAAGTCCAGCAATTAAAGCTTCTTTGGCATTAGGGATTCCAAAACGAAAAGGTATTGATGCATAGTCATCATCATTCTTCCGTGCCTCTGAAATAGCATGTTGAAAATCTTCTCTTGTCAATCTCATCATTGCCATTGTTCGATAGGTTTGTATTTATCTAATGAATCATCTGCAAGTATAAGTCCCTGTTGCGACGTGTTTTTACGCAGCGACATAGACGGCTTACAGTTTCCTTGTTTGCATACCCAATTAACGAAATGCCGTTTGGTGTCTTCCTCTGTTTTTCGATTGACACCACTTGCGTGAAGATAACGAAAGAATTGTGCCAACAAGGTTGCCATATCGGTTGATGATGCAACCATATTTTTACCAGACAAGTATTCTTTTACTTTTCCCTTCCATTCCATATCAAGCGAAAGCACTTCTTCCAATTCTTCAATAGAAAGCATAGAATGTTCTTCGTGTGTGCGTTGACTTATAACTTCTTTGTCTATATCTACTTCTTTATTATTGAGGGTCAAGTCTTCCGTCAAGTGTACAGACAAGTCCTCCGTCAATTCAAGTAGCAAATATTTGGACGGTTGAAAGCGAGTTGTTCCATTGGTAAAACTTATCAGTTTTCTTTTCGCCAATCGTTCTCTGGCTGTTACCAATGTTTGTTTCGACATCCGAAGTCGGTTGCAAACATGAAAGGTAGGGCAAGAAAAAGGCATTTTCCAATGAAACTTGTTGCACTCGTTGACAAGAAAGGCATAAAGAGCGACTTCGCTTGCAGCAAAGGATTCGTAGGCCGCCAGTCGCCAAAATTGGTTCATGTAGTCAATATACGTCATAAGCAGACCCTCTTTTATGCAAACTTTGTCAACAGTTCACGGTCAAGAATTGTATCGTCAATCTCCATCCGACTAAAGTACAACCGACTGGCACTTCTATGAAATGGAAGCTGTCCCCGTTGACATCGCTTGCGCACGGCATCTGTAGATATGCCAAGATAATCGGCAACCTGTTTTATATTCATCACGTAATCTGCCTTCCGTTGTAAAAGGATGGCAGCATCATCTACAATGCGAGAGAAATTCTCTCCATTCGCTTCTTTTTGTTTCTTCGTCAATGTCTTCATACGCTTAATTTTTGAAATTTTGTGTTGCGAAGTTACAGACGAAGACACAAATGGACGAAAGTACAAAAGAAAATCAGTCAGAATTTAGGTTTTATTGTGTTTGGGCGAAAAATCATACTCTTATTTCATACTCGTAAAACAATGAACCAACCCCAAACAGCCGTTTGAGATTGGTTCGATTATTACTTTTAATATGCAATTCAATTATTGCAAGGGTCTCTATAAAAATAGGTTTCCCCATTTTGATTTTCGACAATTTTAGAATAAGAGTATTTATCTATCATAATCGTATAACAACTATGAAGACTCAAAACTGCATCGTTTAATGAAGGGAAGTCTTCCAAATCAATAATATTTAAACCGACTTCTTTACAATCATCTTTTGATAATCGTCTTGCATGAGAGTAGGTCGTTTTATGATTTAAAAACTTGTCTCTAATTTTTTCTATATCTATATTTGGATATACCTTGGGAATCCATTTATCCATTAATTCATTAGACCACCTAATCGCATTTTCACATTCATGAATAATCGTAGCACCTGGATATTTTGCAATGAGAGTTTGCCACAAACCTATGGTATTTGGATTTTCTGCAATTTCTTCTTTTGCTTTTTCAAACTCATCAATAATGGCTTGGCATGCGACACCGTTATATTGAGGATCAACAGGCCCCAAGCAAGATTGTTCTCCCATTAGTATTGCTTTAGAAAATAATGCAATCATAGTTCCTGCAGACATTGCAATTTGTGGAATAATAACACGAATATCTCCATTAAAAATTTTATGTAGATAATTAATTAAATTTTCCATTACAGCCAAATCACCTCCGGGTGTATGTATTATTATGTCTAAACCCATACCTTTGTCTAATGAATGAGTTATAGACATAAAAGCATTTTTATCCAATTCATCAATCATGGTATGAACTGTAGGTTGTTTCAGCCACCCAGAATAATAAGAAATCACATTACGGCCAGTCTCACGATGAATAATCTCGAAATACTCTTTACGCATTCTATCAAGGGCATTTACTTGGTTTGAGGCTTCAACCTCTGTTAAGATTTTGTTCCAGTTTGGCATATCTATTCTTTTTAAAAGTTAATATTATATCTGGTTAACAGAATAATTACTAAAATGTTCATCAAATAAAACATTTATTGCATTTGTAGATGTTTTATTCCATTTGTTGCTCATGAGTAGAATTTATTTTGTACCTTTGCATTGTGGTTAGGAATAACATCGAAACCACATGCGAGTTAATTAATGTGTTACACTTTTTGTGTTACATCCTAATAATGAACCCTTTTATGACAGGGCATAGGGCCTTGGAAAAGAAACAGATAACGCAAGGAAATAACCGAAAGGTACAAAATCCAAGCGGATCACCAAAGAATCAGAGAGTTACACCAAAGTAACTCTCTTTTTTTATGCCTTAAACGCGCCGGTTTACATGGTTCGGTTAAACCGAGAGTTAAACCAAGAATGGATTTTCCGGATCAGTTTTCCAAAATATTCTTGGCGTATCAGCCTTTCCCTTCAGCTCCCACTAGAAAGTTCGAAGCATTTATGCCCTCATGCCCTCACTGCAAACATAACAAGCTAACTATAAACCATTTATACGCCAATGGTAAAAATACTTGCTCTCACTCATACCCTCATGCCCTCACTACATTTTCAAGGAAAATTTCACATAGCATACTGTTTATCAATCATATACTCTCTTTTTTATAAACTATTCCAGCTTGACACAAAGTAGAGCATTCCAAGTCTTTTTCAATGAAAAAGCACCATAAAAGATTTGTACCTCCAAGGAATGACGGCTTACGATGCATCGGCAGAGATAAAAAACACCCCTGCCCTGATGTGGATTTTCATTCTGAACGTATGGAAGTTCATATACATACATATAAGAATGAATATAATATATGTATAACCCTGTACATACACCGGATTCATCACTAAAAGATTTTACCTGTATCCCCAAACCTTTCCCGCCGTATGATTAAAGGTTTTCTTCCCGTCTGTTTTATCTCCGCAAGCCTTTGGAGTTATCTCCATAAGCTTTGGAGTTATCTCCCAAGGCTATGGAGTTAACTCCCAAGGCTATGGAGATAGAATACATCCGCATAAAAAGGGTTAATCTGGAGATAGAAAAGGCTTAGGCAACAGGGCTGGATGCGATATGCATTCTTTTAATCCCGCCGACGGATTATTATTTTTCCGTATCTCCTCCTCTTGAATGTCACAACAGCAGAAAAACCGGACCGACAAACTTCTTTCACACACACTACAGATGTTTATACCGAGCCTGAAAAAAGATATGAATGGAACAATAAAAACAACCTTCATTAAATTTCTACCACCTCAATTTACCAACTGTTCAAACAAATGGCCACACTGTTCTATTTCTCCCTTTTAAACATAAATAATACCGATGGCTTGTTCATTCCTAGAATAATAAATACCTTTGCAGCCTTAATAAAAAAGCAATGAAGTTTGATATAAAAAAACATATTTATTTAATACTTTTATTCATCTTATCTTTCACTGTAGAGACAGCTCAGTCACAAGAAGTTACCAACATCCATATAGCAGCGACAGATACGGTGCCAACCTATACCAGCGACTCTGCCGTTATCAATTTCTTAAAGGATGCCGGCATTCCTATCACCCAAAACAGCAAACTGAAATTATTAAAAAGCGGTCGGGCCAAATTCATCGATCTCTTTGAAGAAATACGGCATGCCAAACATCATATCCACTTAGAATACTTCAATTTTCGTAACGATTCCATAGCGAACGCACTATTTGATTTATTGGGAGAAAAAGTGAAAGAAGGAGTGGAAGTCAGAGCTTTGTTTGATGCCTTCGGCAATTTGTCAAACAACAAGCCATTGAAAAAGAAACACATACAAGCAATCCGTGACAAAGGAATCGAAATTGTCAAGTTCGACCCTTTCAAATTCCCCTATATCAATCATGCCCTGCACAGAGACCATCGCAAGATTGTAGTCATAGACGGAAAAATAGGATATACCGGTGGCATGAACATAGCCAATTACTATATAAAGGGTCTGCCGGAAATAGGCGACTGGCGCGACATGCATATCCGTATAGAGGGAAATGCCGTAAACGAATTGCAGGACATCTTCCTGGCCATGTGGAACAAAAGCACTAAACAACACGTAAGCGGAAGCCAATACTATCCCCTACGAAACGATTCTACTTTCAAGGGAAATAAGAATGTAGCCATTGTAGACCGCATTCCGAAAAAAGAACCCAGACTGATGAGGCAGACTTATATCAAGTCCATTGATGCCGCACAGGATAAAATACAAATAGTGAATCCCTATTTCACTCCCATTCCAAGCATTAAAAAAGCCATAAAACGTGCGTTGAAGCGAGGCGTTGAAGTAGAAATCATGATACCGGGCAAATCGGATATTCCTTTTACCCCCGATGCCGCGTTCTATACAGCAAACAAGCTGCGTAAGAAAGGAGCAAAGATTTATGTGTACAATGGCGGGTTCCACCACTCTAAGATCATGATGGTGGACAGCCTGTTCTGCACTGTGGGAAGTACGAATCTGAACAGCCGCAGCCTACGCTATGACTATGAGGTCAACGCTTTCATTTTTGACAAAGAAACCACACATGAACTGAACACCATGTTCGAGCATGACAAGCTGGACAGTACCCTGTTTACCAAGGAAGAATATAAAAAACGCTCCGGATGGAAACGCTTCGTCGGTTGGTTCGCCAATCTGTTCACTCCATTCCTATAAACCTCCGCTACTTCCCCAAACAAAGGTTTACAGATTATTTCATCTCCTGCAAGGACGGGGCTTATCCCATCCGCAAGTATGCTCCATGCAGTAAAGCTTGACAGGTCATCATCAAAGAGAGCAATGCCTGTAGGCAGGAGAAATGTTACTCCACCATCACGGACGGTATCCCTGACAAGTGTGGAAAACCACGGCTTAGCTGCAAGGAAACGCTTTTCTCTCCGTATGTTTCACTTTATTATAGAACAAAGATAAAATAAATCGCTTTTTCATCCCCATAAACTACGATATTTTTCTTATTTTTGCCCAAATATGTAATTCCGCCCGATAAGGCATAAGAGAACGAGACAGAACGATGAGAGTAGTTGATTTAATAAAAAGCACGGACAATACGGCTTTTTCTTTTGAAATTCTCCCTCCGCTGAAAGGAACGGGTATTGAAAAACTGTATAAAACGGTTGATACGCTACGCGAATTCGACCCTAAATATATCAATATTACAACCCACCGCAGCGAATATGTGTACAAGGAGCTGGGAAACGGGCTGTACCAACGTACACGCCAGCGCCGCCGTCCCGGAACAGTTGCTGTTGCCGCCGCTTTGCAGAACAAATACAATATAACGACAGTGCCACATATCCTGTGCAGCGGTTTTTCCCGCGAAGATACAGAATATGTATTGTTAGATCTACAATTCCTGGGCATCACCGACTTGTTGGTACTGCGTGGTGACAAGGCAAAGCACGAATCAGCTTTCGTACCCGAAAACAACGGTTACAACCACGCCATAGAACTGGAAGAGCAGATCAATGATTTCAATAAAGGCGTATTTGTAGACGGTTCCCCCATCAAGGTAACAGGAACTCCGTTCAGTTATGGAGTAGCCTGCTATCCTGAAAAACACGAGGAATCACCCAATATGGAACAAGATATTTATTGGCTGAAGAAAAAGATTGAAGCAGGAGCTGAATATGCTGTGACACAGATGTTCTATGACAACCGCAAATATTTCGAATTTGTAGAAAGGGTAAGAAAAGAAGGAATCAATGTACCTATTATTCCGGGTATCAAGCCTTTCCGCAAATTATCCCAGCTGAACATGATACCCAAGACGTTCAAGATAGACTTGCCGCAAGAACTGGCAGGCGAAGCGATGAAATGTCAAACAGATGAAGAAGCGGAAAGTCTTGGCATAGAATGGTGCATACACCAGTGCCGTGAATTAATAGCCTGTGGGGTTCCCAGCATTCATTTCTATACCGTAAGTGCCGTGAACAGTGTAAAGGAAGTTGCAAAAGCAATTTATTAAACAGTAAATAAATGACTATAAAAAGCAATGTTATTTAAAGATGTAATAGGACAAGAGGAAGCAAAACAGCGGCTCATAGCCGAGGTAAAAGAAGGAAGAATCCCTCATGCACAACTGATTTGCGGTCCCGAAGGTACAGGAAAGTTGCCTTTGGCAATAGCTTATGCCCGTTACATCTGCTGTGAAAACCGTGGTGAACAAGATGCCTGCGGAATTTGCCCCACTTGTGTGAAATTCAATAAGCTGATACATCCCGACCTGCATTTCGTTTTTCCTGTTATCAAGAAAAAAGCCGGAAAGGATACCGTATGCGATGATTTCATAGCAGACTGGCGCAACTTTGTCCTGCAGAACCCATATTTTAATCTGAACCATTGGCTGAAAGAGATGGGAGCAGAAAACCAACAGGCGCAAATCTTTGTAAAAGAGAGCGATGAGATTGTACGAAAGCTCAGCTTAAAATCCAGTCAAGGCGGTTACAAAATCATGATTATATGGCTTCCCGAAAAGATGAACGTGGAATGCAGCAACAAACTGCTGAAGTTACTGGAAGAGCCTCCTGCCATGACTGTCTTTTTATTAGTATCCGAAGAGCCTGATGCCATTTTGCAAACGATCCAAAGCCGTACCCAACGATTTAACATTCATGGGATCAAAGAACCTGAGATCTCAAAAGTATTGCAAACCAAATACGGACTACAACCGGAAGATGCTGACGATATAGCACACCGCTCAGAAGGCAATTTTCTGAAAGCACTGGAAACCATACATCTGAGCGAGGAAAACAAACTGTTCTTTGAACTCTTTATAAATTTGATGCGCCTTTCCTATCAACGGAAGATACGCGAAATGAGACAATGGAGCGATGCGGTAGCCTCCATGGGGCGTGAACGTCAGAAGAATTTTCTGGCCTACTGCCAACGTATGATACGAGAAAACTTCATATACAACTTTCATCAACGTGATTTAGTGTATATGAATCCCGAAGAACAAAATTTTTCCACCCGTTTCGCACCGTTTGTCAACGAGCGGAATGTGATGGGCATAATGGACGAACTTAGTGAAGCACAATTACATATAGGACAGAATGTGAATCCCAAAATGGTGTTCTTTGATTTCTCTTTAAAAATGATTGTGCTATTGAAAAATTAAAAGTTGAGAATTGAGCATTAAAAAATAACAGAACCGCATGGCATTTATTTCTTAGTTCTCAATTTTCAATTCTCAATTAAAACAGAATTATGGACAATGAATTCAAATTAAAGAACGGAAGCGGCTGTTTGTGTTGCAAAGGCTGCGGACGACAGGATAAGCAGCTGAACACCTACGACTGGCTGGCTGATATTCCCGGCAACACCGAGGAACAGGAAATGGTTGAAGTTCAATTCAAGAATACCCGCAAAGGGTATTATAAGAACAGCAACAAACTGAAGCTGGAAAAAGGGGATATAGTAGCTGTAGAAGCAAGCCCCGGACACGATATCGGTACAGTAACCCTGACGGGAAGATTGGTACCTTTGCAAATGCGTAAGGCAAACATCAAACCCGATGCCGAAATCAAGCGTATCTACCGCAAGGCAAAACCTGTAGATATGGAAAAATACGAGGAGGCAAAAGCCAAAGAACATGACACAATGATCCGGTCCCGCCAGATAGCCAAGAATCTGAACCTGGACATGAAGATCGGTGATGTGGAATATCAAGGCGATGGCAACAAAGCTATCTTTTATTACATCGCGGACGAACGTGTAGACTTCCGCCAACTGATCAAAGTACTGGCCGAAGCTTTCCGTGTACGTATAGAAATGAAACAAATTGGCGCCCGTCAAGAAGCCGGACGCATTGGCGGTATCGGACCTTGCGGACGTGAATTGTGCTGCGCTACCTGGATGACAAATTTTGTATCTGTATCTACCAGTGCGGCACGTTATCAAGATATTTCTCTGAATCCCCAAAAGTTAGCCGGACAATGTGCCAAGCTGAAATGCTGCCTAAACTATGAGGTAGACGCTTATGTAGAGTCCCAAAAACGCCTTCCAAGCAAAGAAATGACTTTAGAAACGACAGATGGTACATTCTATTTTTTCAAAGCGGATATTTTGAAGGGAACTATCATGTACTCTACTGACAAAAACTTCATAGCTAATGCTGTAACCATCACCGCACGCCGTGCTTTTGAAATTATTAATATGAACCGACGGGGTGAGAAACCGGAAAGCTTAACCGAATCTGTCAAAAAGAACGAACCTCAAAAGCCCGTTGATTTAGTAGAACAAGAAAGCTTAACCCGATTCGACAAACGAAAAGGCAACAACAGCAACCGAAAGAAAAAACGTAAGCCGGAAAATAACGGTAATAACGGAGAAGGTACTCCCAATGAAAACAGACGTCCGCAACAACCTAAAGAGAACCGGTCACAACAACCCAAAGAAAACCGGCCACCTAGAGAAGGACGTCCCAAACAACCTAGAGAGCCTAAAGAAAACAAGGCTCAGCAGCCACGCGAAGAGAACGGAAACCGCCCTAAAGAAGAAAATCGCAACAGGGAAAGTCGCAACCGGGAAGAACGCAGTCGTGAAAATCGGGAAGACGGAAACCGGAACCGCAATAAACGCCGCCCCAATAATGGTAATAATGAAGGAGACAGTGAAAACCGGAATAACGGAGGAGGAAAGGAAAATGACAACAAGAACAACGGAAACAATAGCCAAATCCCGAATGAAAAGCCACAAACTCCTGTATCAACTAAAGAATAAACTGACATGGCTGCCAATACTCATATTGGCAGCCTGTCAAAACAATATCATCTATCACTCTTACGCCCCCGTCCCCCTTGACGGATGGGATAAAAGTGATACTCTTGTTTATACCCTGCCCAATTCTATCCCTGCCGGAAATTACGAAGCAGAAATCGGTATCCGTTATCAAGAATCTTATCCTTACAGAGATATTTGGCTAGAAGTCAGCCATAACACAAAGGATACTTTGACTTACGTCACAGACACTTTACAACTTTTTCTGGTTGACGAAGCTGGAAATAAAACAGGAAATGGTCTTTGTGGATTATATCAATGTGACCTGCCTTATAAAGCATCTATTCCTATCCGTACAGAAGGAAGCGCACGTACTTTCCGCATCGTCCATATCATGACGGACAACCCGTTGACGGGAATCAGCGATATAGGTATCCGGTTGCGCAAACCGGAAAACCAATAAGCTCTAACGTTTTCCCCGCCCTGCATCAATACGCAAGAATACAAAAAGCAAGATCGTAAATCCCCACAAAGAAGATCCCCCATAACTGAAAAAAGGCAGTGGTATGCCTATAACGGGGGTCAGTCCTAAAACCATACCTATATTAATAAACAGATGGAATAAGAAAATGCTTAATACCGAATATCCATAAACACGGGCAAAACGAGTATGCTGACGCTCCGCCACCACAATAAGACGCAAAATAAGTCCGGTAAAAAGAAACAATACGGCCGCCGAACCTATAAAGCCTTCTTCTTCCCCTACCGTACAGAAGATAAAGTCTGTATCCTGTTCAGGCACATACTTCAGTTTAGTCTGTGTACCATTCAAAAAGCCTTTCCCCCATAAGCCTCCCGACCCAATAGCAATCTTACTCTGATTCACATTGTATCCTGCCCCCGCCAAATCTTCCTCCATACCAAGCACCACTTTAATACGTATCTGCTGATGTGGCTCCAGCACATTATTGAAAACATAATCGGCAGAAAAAAGAAATCCCACCGAACCTATCGCAAATAGAGCAATATAAAAATAATTACGCATACGTTCATGCATAGAAAGGAAGATCAAATAGAACAATAAAACTACGCACAATCCATATTGGAACCAAGTAATGTCAAAAGGGATAACATAATACGAAAATAATAAAGCCAGCAAGGTACCACCAACACCAATCCCTCCGATATACCACACTACCGATGCTTTTTTGCAATAACTATTAACTAATAAAGCAGAAAGGATGACTATCAGCAGCAACACAGAAAATTCACCGATGGAAGTACAGTCATCCGCCATCAATTCATTGCCAAAACGGATTCCAACTACAAAATAGACCACGGCGCAAATCCCGGCAAACAAAATAGAACCCGGCATCCCCTCCCGGTACAGCATAAAAAAGAAAGCCAGATAAACCAAAGCCGACCCCGTTTCCCGTTGCAAAATAATAAGCAGCATGGGCAGCAACACCATCCCTACCACAGGCAATGAATACTTTAACTTACTCATTGTAAACCCGTAGACATTCATAAATTTAGCCAAAGCCAGCGCCGTGGCAAATTTAGCAAATTCCGCCGGTTGCAAACTTACAGGTCCGAATTTTATCCATGAGTAAGATCCCTTAGTATCCTCTGCCAGAAAAGGTGTTATCAACAACAGCAGCATCATGCCTCCATATAAAATGTAAGCAAACATATCATATAACTTATCCTCCAACATCATCAGGATAAATCCGAGCCCCAAAGAGCAACAGATCCATACAAACTGTTTTCCTGCCCTAGTGTCGAAACTAAAAAAATCAATCTCACCATAATCATAGCTGGCTCCACATACGCTGAACCATCCAAAGATAACCAGCATCAGATAAATGCAGATAGTCATCCAGTCCACTGATTTCCATATACTATCGTTCGTGTATGCCATAATCTATTCGTCTGTTTTGTATTTCCGCCGCTTTCGCCTCACTTTCCGGTGAAAGTTCGCCTTTTAAATATTTCTCCATCATCAATGCACCGATAGGTACACCATAGGTTGCTCCCCAACCTCCATTCTCTACATAGACTACCACGGCAATCTTAGGATCATTCATTGGTGCAAACCCCATAAAAGCAGAATGGTCCTTTCCACGGTTTTGCGCCGTACCTGTCTTGCCACACACTTCAATTCCCGGAATATTCGCATTACGGCAAGTTCCTCCCAATACTGCCGAACGCATACCTTCGACTACCGTCTGATAATGTTCACGGCTTACTTTAGTATAACGTTTGGTCGTATACAGGGTATCCAACGGCTCGTCTTCCACTTCTTTCACTACATGCGGAGTAATATAATAGCCCCGGTTAGCAATAGTAGCCCCAAGGTTAACAATCTGCAACGGAGTAGCCGTCACTTCCCCCTGGCCGATGGAAATAGAAATAATCGTCAGTCCGTTCCATGATCCCCGATAGTTCTTATCATAATAAGCAGCATTCGGGATCATCCCACGCTTCTCACCCGGAAGGTCTACTCCCAAAGGATAACCAAATCCCATAGAAACCATATAATCACGCCATGTATTCATGGCAGTCTGTACAGAACCATACTTCTTCTTCGCCCCTATCATGTGAAACAACCCCCAACAGAAATAACCGTTACAGGAAGTTGCAATGGCAGGCACCAAAGGCAGGGGCGACCCATGAGAGTGGCAGCCCACCCTAAGACCGGCATACACAAAGCCATGATAGCAAGAATAGGCTGTCTGAGGAGTAATAATCCCCTCTTGCAGGAAAGTCAACGCCTGAGTAGTCTTGAAAGTAGATCCCGGTGGGAATTGCCCCATAATAGAACGGTTCAGCAATGGTTTCCAACTGTCACGCGCCAGTCCCAGATGATTTTTACCCCGTTGGCGCCCCACCATCAATCTTGGGTCAAAAGTGGGAGCAGATACCATACAAAGTATTTCTCCTGTGGATGGCTCGATAGCCACTATACTGCCTATCTTCCCTTCCAACAGACGCTCTCCCAACATCTGAAGCTCTATGTCTATACCTAGTTTCAGATTCTTCCCCGGAACGGGAGTCTTGTCATATTTCCCGTCCATATACCGTCCCTGAATACGTCCACGGGCATCGCGCAGTAATATCTCCACTCCTTTCTCGCCCCTCAACTGTTTTTCGTATGAGCGTTCTACCCCCTGTTTCCCTATGAAGTCACCGCGTACATAGTAATCATCGGCTTCAATATCCCCCTTGGACACTTCTGCAATATCTCCCAGAACATGAGCAGCCGCATTGTAATTATACTGGCGGATAGTACGCCGCTGAATATAGAAACCGGGAAACTTGAACAGTTTTTCTTGGAAGACTCCGCACTCTTCTGCCGAAAGCTGGGTCATAAATACCTGATGAGTATATGGAGAGTAGCCCGGATTGGAACGTCTGTCCTTTATCTCGCGGATACGCTTTTTAAAATAGTCGGGGGTAATATTCAATGTTTTACATAAATCAAGCGTATCAAGGTTGTGCACCTCTTTCATCACCATCGTAACGTCATAGGCAGGTTGGTTATACACCAGCAGGTTACCGTTCCGATCGTACATCACCCCACGGCTAGGGTATTGTGTCTTGTTCAGAAAAGCGTTGCTATCGGCGTTCTTTTTATAATCCTCACTCATAATCTGCAAGGTAAAAAGACGTATCAGGTAAATCAGCACAATAACGATCACCGATGCACCGATTACATATTTCCGCTTCTCCAGATTATAATCTCTTTCCACTATTTTTTCCTCCTGATCGCCTCAGCACACAATATACAAATGATGGTTATTGAGGCATCTGTCAATATTTTCAACAATAAGACAGGCAGGTTGAAGAATGAAAAAGTATCTATGACAAGTAAAATGGTACAAAATAAGAAAGTACACAATAAGATATACCGGAAGAAAGGCGAGAATCCCATACTCTTGATACCCGGTTCAAAATCCTCGACGCTATCGCGGAGCGTGACTAATCGTAATACAGGTTCACGCATAAAAGCCAGTACAGTGGCCGCAGCCGCATTCATCCCCGGAGTGTTGCCTAATATATCGACTGTCAATCCCAACAGGAATGCCCATATCATAAGGACATTACGGCTAACTCCCGAATTGTACTTCAAAATAAAATAGATAAAAAAGAAAGGAGTGGCATACCCGTTGATATGCATATGATTCAGCACCAGCACTTGCAACAGTACCAGTCCGATAAACCACTCTATTCTTTGTAGATAAGTCAACATCAACCTTCTTACTTAGTCGTTTTTACCTGCTTTTCCAACTCCAATTGTTCCTCCTGCCCTTTTTGGGCAATTACGCGCACATCATTCAAACGGGCGAAGTCCGTAAATAGTTTCACCCGCAGCAAATAAGACAAGCCATCGTGACTATCGGCGATATCATCTACCGTACCCACCGGAATGCCGGAAGGGAAAACAGCACTGTGTCCACTGGTTACAATGGTGTCACCTAAAGAAAATAATGAATGACGGGGCATATCCTTTATAAAAGCAAATTCGGATGAACCGCCATCCCATTTCAAGAAGCCGAAATAATCACTCCGTTTTATCTTACAGCTAATACTGCTTTTGGAATTCAATACCGGAATGACAATGGAGTAATGTGGAGAGGTGAGATAAACAATACCAACCACACCGCTTCCATTTACCACTCCCATCTCACTACGAATGCCATCCGCTTCTCCTTTGTCAAGTGTAATATAGTTATCAGCATGAGTCACACTGTTATTTATCACGCTAGCCTTGAATATATCATATCCTGCCAGTGCTTCCTGCTTAAGCTGTTCTACACCACTGCTGTCTTCCGTCGCTTCAATCAAAGCTTTACGGATACTCTCCAACTGCAATTCCAGTTCCACATTTTTCTGTACCAACTCATCGTTGATCGTTTTCAGATGAAAATATCCGGTAACATTATTGGCTGCATCATACATAGCTCCCGAAACAAAATTAGCAGATGTAAAGAACGCACTCCCCTGATAACTGTTGAAGCGGAATAATAAAGCAAAACTGATTATCTCCAAAAGGACAAAGAGAAACCAGTAGTTATACTTTAAAAAGAAATTCAGCAGATTTTTCATTAATACCAATTGTTCAATGTGCTAATTTGCCAATGTGCCAATGTACTGCGCTATCCATACCGCATGGCATTAGCAAATTAGCAAACTGCCTCATTAGCAAATCATTTACCGCATCAAAAAAGAGAAACGATCTACATTCTTCAGTGCAATACCGGTACCTTTCGCCACACTCAGCAAAGGATCTTCGGCTATATGGAACGGAATATTGATTTTGTCTGTCAGACGCTTGTCCAAACCGCGCAGCAAAGCACCACCACCAGCCAAATAAATACCGTTCAAAACAATATCAGCATAAAGTTCAGGCGGAGTCTGTTCCAATGCACTAAGGATAGCTGTTTCAATTTTTGCAATACTCTTTTCCAAACAATGCGCCACCTCCTGATAACACACCGGAACTTCCATGGGAAGAGCAGTGATACGGTTAGGCCCGCGTACAATGTAATCTTCGGGAGCATCATCTCCCAAATCAGTCAAGGCAGCGCCTACATGTATCTTGATACGTTCGGCCATACGTTCACTCACCTTCACATTGTGCTGACGGCTCATATATTCCTGAATATCGGCTGTAAGATCGTCACCGGCAATACGTATCGAATTGTTGGAAACAATACCACCCAATGAAATCACGGCAATTTCTGTAGAACCACCACCTATATCAACAATCATATTACCTTCAGGAGCCTCTACATCAATACCGATACCAATAGCCGCGGCCATAGGTTCAAAAATCAAATAAACATCCCGTCCTCCCGCATGCTCAGCACTGTCACGTACCGCACGAAGCTCTACTTCAGTGCTACCCGAGGGAACTCCGATCACCATACGCAAAGAAGGAGAAAAGAAACGATTACCCATGTTCACTTTCTTTATTAAACCGCGCATCATCTGTTCACAGGCATTAAAGTCGGCAATAACCCCGTCGCGTAGCGGACGTACAGTACGAATATTCGGATTTTCCTTCTCGTACATCATTTTAGCCCGTTCGCCTACGGCAATCATCTTGTCGGTACGGCGATCAAGCGCAACGACCGAAGGTTCGTCCACTACAATCTTCCCGTTATTTAAAATGATGGTATTGGCAGTGCCAAGGTCCATCGCAATCTCTTGTGTAAAGGAGAATAATCCCATAAATTCATTTACAATTTAGCAATTTACAATTGACATTTGCAATTTACCATTTACCTGAACAATGCTGTATAAACAGTCCGATTGTAGCCGCAAATGGTAAATTGCAATGATCTTAGTGTTTAAAGTGACGAATCCCTGTAACGACCATAGCTACGCCATGTTCATTGCAGTATTGGAAAGTCAACTCGTCTTTTACAGAGCCTCCCGGCTGGATAACAGCTTTCACACCCTCCTTATCCGCTATCTCTACACAATCGGGGAAAGGGAAGAAAGCATCACTGGCCATCACTGCGCCATTCAAATCAAACTCAAATGATTTTGCTTTTTCAATGGCTTGTTTCAATGCATCCACACGTGAAGTCTGACCTACACCGCTAGCCAGCAGTTGTTTGTTCTTGGCCAGTACAATAGCATTACTTTTACTATTCTTCACAATCTTATTTGCAAATAACATATCTTCTATTTCAGTCGCCGTAGGAGCTTTTTCAGTAACCTGCTTCAAGTCGGCAGGAGTTTCCACGTCCAGGTCTCTTTCCTGAACCAAAACCCCATTCAATAAAGAACGGAATTGTTTCTTCGGCAATTTAGCTTCCTTACGAACCAAAATAATACGGTTCTTCTTCTGTCCCAGAATCTCTAATGCATCTACATCATAATCCGGAGCAATAATTACCTCAAAGAACAGTTTATTGATTTCTTCCGCTGTTTCTTTATCAATCACGGCATTAGTAACCAACACACCTCCGAAAGCCGACACCGGATCGCCTGCCAACGCATCTTTCCATGCTTCCAGCACAGTAGGGCGCGAAGCTAATCCACAGGCATTATTATGCTTCAGAATGGCAAATGTCACCTCATCAAATTCATCAATCAAATCAACGGCCGCATTGATATCCAACAAATTGTTATAGGAAATTTCTTTTCCATGAATCTGGTCGAACATCGCATCCAGATTTCCATAGAAATAACCTTTCTGATGAGGATTTTCACCATAACGAAGTTGTTTTTGTTCTTCCACCGCGCAACGGAAAGCCGAACCTTCACCACCATCAAAATAGTTAAAGATAGCAGAATCATAATGAGAAGAAACAGCAAACGCTTCTTTTGCGAACCAACGGCGTTCCTCGCGTGAAGTAGTAGCGCCATGTTCCAGCAACATATCACGGAACGGCTTATATTGTGCCTGACTAGCGATAATCACCACATCATTAAAGTTCTTAGCAGCAGCACGAATCAAAGAAATACCACCTATATCAATTTTTTCGATGATAGCTTGTTCTTCGGCCCCCGAAGCCACAGTTGCCTCAAACGGATACAGGTCAACGATGACCAAATCTATTTCGGGTATTTCATATTTTTCTATCTGTTGCATATCTTGTTCCAAACCACGACGGCATAAAATACCTCCAAAGACTTTAGGATGCAGTGTCTTCACACGTCCGCCCAAAATAGAGGGATAAGTAGTAAGATCCTCCACCGCTTTGCAAGGGAAACCTAAAGATTCGATAAACTGTCTTGTACCTCCTGTTGACAGGAACTCTACTCCTTCTTCGTGTAGTTTGGTTATAATCTCGTCCAAACCTTCTTTGTGATAAACCGACACCAATGCGGTTTTAATTCTCTTAGCCTCTGACATTTTTTATAGATTAAGTATTTGGGCTACAAAGGTATAAATTTTCACTCTATAAATTCCACACATAAACGTGAAATATTATTTATCCACTCATATTTGTTTCAAAAAAGAAGAGATCCGCCACTAAATATGGATAATAATAAATTAAAAATCAAGTTGTGTGAATCCGTGCAATCCGTGGCGAACAAAAAAACGCCTGTAACACAAATGTAACATATATGACATTTTATCATAATATACTTCCCGTACCTTTGCGCCCAATAAAATAGAGAGACAAAATTATATGGAAACAATGTTTTTGGGAATCGTCGTATTCCTTTTTCTGCTAGCCATATTCGATTTGGTAGTAGGCGTCAGCAACGACGCAGTGAACTTTATGAATTCCGCCATCGGTGCTAAAGCCGCGTCATTCAAGACCATCATCGCCATTGCCGCTTTCGGTATCTTCATCGGCGCCACACTGAGCAACGGTATGATGGAAATCGCACGGCACGGTATTTTCAGGCCTGAACAATTTTATTTTCAGGAGTTAATGTGTATCTTTCTAGCAGTTATGGTAACAGACGTAGTCCTATTGGATATTTTCAATTCCTTAGGAATGCCTACCTCCACTACCGTATCCATGGTATTCGAACTATTGGGAGGTACTTTCGTTCTAGCTCTTATCAAAATAGCAGGAGACGAAACCGGAATGCTAGGATTTGCTGATCTGCTGAATACGGAAAAGGCATTGTCCGTCATTTTAGGTATCTTCCTCTCAGTAGCAGTAGCTTTCTTCTTCGGCACATTAGTACAATATCTCTCCCGTCTTCTCTTCACATTTAATTATACAAAGAAACTGAAATACACTATCGGACTGTTCGGCGGTATTGCTGTTACGGCCATTATCTACTTCATGTTGATAAAAGGTCTGAAAGATTCCGCCTTCATGACCACCGAAAACAAACATTGGATTCAGGAAAACACCTTGATGTTAGTAAGTTGCAGTTTTGTGTTCTTCACCATTCTGATGCAAATACTGCATTGGTGCAAGATAAATGTATTCAAGGTGGTGGTAATGTTAGGTACTTTTGCCTTAGCTATGGCTTTTGCAGGCAATGACTTAGTAAACTTCATCGGTGTGCCCTTGGCAGGCTTCTCAGCTTATACAGACTTCATGGCTAATGGAAACGGTGAACCAATGGGATACTTGATGAACTCACTGAATGGTCCGGCTAAAACCCCATTTCTTTTTTTATTTTTAGCAGGCGTCATTATGGTATATGCGCTGATTACTTCAAAAAAAGCGCAAAATGTAGTGAAGACTTCGGTAGATCTCTCGCGTCAGGATGAAGGTGACGAAATGTTTGGTTCTTCCGCTGTAGCACGCAGTATTGTCCGTTCTACCATGAGCGCTTCGGAAAGTATAGCCAAAATATTGCCCGACAATCTGAAACGATGGGCCGACAGCCGTTTTAACAAAGATGTGATGATTATGGAGAACGGGGCAGCATTTGATTTGATACGCGCTTCTGTCAATTTGGTACTGGCCGGTCTGCTCATAGCTTTGGGAACCTCTTTGAAACTCCCTCTTTCTACCACTTACGTAACTTTCATGGTAGCTATGGGTAGTTCATTAGCCGACCGTGCCTGGAGCCGTGACAGTGCCGTATACCGTATCACCGGTGTGCTTTCTGTTATCGGTGGATGGTTCATCACTGCCGGAGCCGCTTTCACGATCTGTTTTGTGGTTACGCTCATCATGTATTATGGAGGCACATTCGCCATGTTGGCCCTTATTGCACTTGCCATCTTCCTATTGGTTCGCAGCAACATACACTACAGCAAGAAACAGAAGGATAAAGGCAAAGACGACATATTCTCCCGCCTCATTGCCAGTAAAGACAAAGAAGAGCGTTGGACATTACTCCGCCAGCATGTAAATAACACATTGGTAGCCGAAATGGCATTCACCAATGAAACCTACCGGCAGATAACCGACGGTTTCATCAACGAAAATCTGAAAGCTCTGCGCAAGGCCGTGAACAATACCGACAATCAGAAAGAAATGTTAAAAAAGATACGCCGTAAAGAAATACTAGGTCTGCGCCGTATAGACAACTTTACTGCTATCGAGAAAAACACTTGGTTCCACTTGGGAAGCAACAGTTGTGAACAAATGCTTTACTGTCTGAAACGTATCTGCGATCCTTGTAAAGAACATGTGGACAATAAGTTCACCCCATTATCGGAACGTGCCACTAACGAGTTCATCCCTATCCGCGATGAGATGACCGCATTAATGACCAAGGCTACTGAAGTACTTGCCAACAAGGCCTACGATCAGACTGATGCCTTGCTACGTGAAGGCGCCATTCTGAAAGGCAAGATCTCTACCTTGCGCAAAGAACAGATGGACCGCATACAAGAACGGGATGTCAATGTAAAAGCTTCCATGGTGTACCTCAATGTATTGCAGGAATCACAAGAATTGGTTTCCTACTGGCGTCATCTGTTACGCGCCGACCGTATGTTCCAGACTGATTTGAAAAAATAAAAAGATTTATATTCCTATTATATGTTTTTTAAGATAACTTCTTTCCTCCAATTGAAGGAAAGAAGTTATCTTTGTTTCGTATATATAGACATTATTTAAACAAACCTATGGAAAACCTCAAAAAAATTATCAAACAGTTCCCCAAAGTGGGTGAAGTGAAAGAAATCAAAGCTTTGACATCCGGCCTCATCAATCAGACTTATCTGGTAAAATCGGTATCTCCTGAAGAGCCTGACTATGTATTGCAACGAATCAACCATTTAATATTTACCAATATTGAAATGCTGCAACACAATATAGAAGTAGTGACCAGACACATCCGCCAAAAGCTGGAAGCCAGACACGAAGAGGACATTGAACGTAAGGTACTCCATTTTCTACCTTCCACCAATGGCAAGACCTATTTCTATGATGGAGAAGGTTATTGGCGAATTTCAATATTTATTCCGCGTTCACAAACATTGGAAACAGTTACACCGGAATCTTCCTATCTGGCAGGACTGAAGTTTGGTGAATTCCAGGCCATGCTGGCTGATGTACCCGAACAACTCGGAGAAATCATCCCCGATTTCCACAATATGGAATTCCGCTTAAAACAATTACGTGAAGCCGTATCCGCCAACATATCCGGCCGTTTGGCAGAAGTACAGGACATAGTGGACGCAATAGAAAAAGATGCTGATACGATGTGCAGCGCTGAACGTTTTTACCGTGAAGGCAAATTGCCCAAACGCATCTGCCACTGTGACACAAAAGTAAGCAACATGTTATTTGATGAAAACGGAAAAGTGTTGTGTGTCATTGACCTGGACACGGTAATGCCCAGTTTCATTTTCTCCGATTTCGGTGATTTCCTCCGTTCGGCAGCCAATACCGGCAAGGAGGATGAGGCTGATTTAAATAAGGTGAAGTTCAACATGGAAATCTTCAAAGCATTTACCAAAGGTTATATTGAATCGGCCCGGACTTTCCTGACTCCTCTCGAAATAGAAATGCTACCTTACGCTGCCACCCTGTTCCCCTATATGCAAGCTGTACGCTTTTTAGCAGATTATATAAACGGAGACACGTATTATCAAACCCGGTATAAAGACCATAATCTGGTACGCACCAAAGCGCAGTATAAACTGTATCTGGAAGCAAAATCCGCTACACCGGACATGAAGGCTTATATCAACAGTCTGCTATAATATAAAAACAACAAGGAGCACAAAGGTATCTTAAAATGACACGAACCCTCTGTGCTCCTTCCATATTCGTCCGGCAATGATCCTAAATCTACCGTTTCGGTATATCTACCGATTTTTCACTTTTCCCTTTCAGATGTTCGGAAAAGTAATCAACCAGTTTCCAGTAGAAATATTCATTCATATCACCGAATCCATGACGCTGTTGAGGAAGAATCAGCATATCAAAACGCTTCCCGGCACGAATCAAAGCGTCAACTACCCGTAAGGTATTGCCCGGATGCACATTATTATCAATATCACCATGAATCAGTAACAAATTTCCTTTCAATTGCTTCGCTATTTCAGGATTAGTAGCAATCTTATAAACGAAAGTTGTATCCCCTTTCTCACTCACCACCTCTTTTACGCCGTGATGCGTTTCACTCCACCAACGGTTATAGATATTGTTATCATGATTTCCGGCACAAGAAACAGCCACTTTGAAGAAATCCGGGTATTGGCACATAGCCGCCGTACTCATAAATCCACCTCCCGAATGTCCATGAATACCAACCTTATCTATATCTATAAAATGATGACGCTGCGCCAATTGCTCGATAGCATATTTATGATCGGCCAGCGGATAATCACGCATATTTCCATATCCATAATTATGATACCATTTAGAGCGGCTAGGATGCCCGCCGCGTTGTCCCACAGAAATAACAATAAATCCGGCCTGTGCCAAACGGTCGGTACGGGGACTCATACGGGTAAACGGATAATAAACACCTTCCACCTGTGGCCCAGGATAAACATAATCCACAATAGGATAAACCTTAGTTGAGTCAAAATTAAAAGGTTTATACATCACACCATACAGATCTGTCACGCCATCAGCCGCCTTTACCTTAAATATTTCCGGAAATTTATAACCGGCAGCAAAAAGCTGTGAAAAATCACTCTCCTGAATATCCATTACCTTATTGCCATTAGTATCCAGCAGGATGGCGCAGGGCACCGTATTTACACGCGAATAGTTATCCACCACAAAACGAGCATCATCATCCACTTCCACACGATGGAAATAATCCCCTTTGGTCAGTAATTTCAAACCGCTGCCATCCAGATTCACACGATACAAATGTTCATAATAAGGATGTTCTTTCGCATTCATTCCATTGGCAGTAAAATAAATCACACGCGCCTTGTCATCTACTTTCAAGATTTCCTCCACGTGCCAGGGACCTTTTGTGATACGATTTTTCAAATTACCCTGATCATCATATAAATAAAGGTGTGCCCAACCATCACGCTCACTCCATTGAATAATTTCCTTTCCACCATTCAAGACTCTTAAAGGACGAGTTTCCTGATAGGTATTCATCCGTTCCTTTATTACTGGTACAACAGAATCCTGTCCTATCGTATAGGAACAAACATCAATCCGATGTAAATCACGGCTGCTGCGGGTCAGGAAGAAACGGTTGTTATCACCCTGCCAAACGGCAGCCTGATCTTCCATACCACGCTGTTTTTGCATCATTGGTTTGTATTCCAGGCCAATGCTTTGATCTTTATAAGCTGCGACTTTAATTTCCTTACGTTTATTATCAACCAAGTCAAACAAGTACAGGTGTTCTATGGGAGCTTCCTTTTCTCCCGGCATCTGGTATTTATAAGTTTCCAACGTGGGACGTGGACGGGCCATCGAATTTATTACCCATAACTCTTTCACAGCGCGATCGTCAGAAACTGTCATAGCAAAATAACGTGAATCCGGAGACCACACTCCACCTACACGACGACGCTTGCCATTACATAAAGTATCTGTATTCAACATACTATAGGGAATACCATAGCCAAAATCCTTCATGCCATCTGTAGTAAGCTGGATTTCCACGATCGTACTATCCTTTTCATTTTTTTTCGCCTTTTCATAATCTTCACGACTCATGCGATACAAATTCAAATCCTTGGCATAAATCACCGTTTTACCATCAGGAGAAACCGATCCCCAATAGATTTTCTTCAGGTCGTCTTCTTTATCTTTCAGATGGGTCAATTTACGGGTAGGATAGTCATAAGAAAAATAAAAGATTTCCTTCTCATTCTTCTTGTCCTTCTTATCCTTGCCATCTTTCTTTGGTGTCGCATCTTTTGTAGACTTTACTTCAAAAGTAAAGGTACGCCCATCTTCTTCCGCTTTCAGATTTGTGATTGGCAAATGGCGTGCCTCAAAGGGATCTTTTACAATTTCGGTAAGCTGGGAAGCTAATTCATCCCTATCAAACAAAAGCTTCTTTGTCCGGGCAGCCGGATCAACCACATACCAAAAGGTTCCTTCACTTGTTTTGTACTCGAACCAGAAATTATTACCTTTCTGGAACCAATGCGGATCCACCACAGTAGAAAACAACATGGTGTTCAATTTTTCTTGTGTGTATTTCTCTGCCTGCAGATATTCCGGCAAGCGTTCCTGCGCTTTTGCAACAGAAACTGTCGTACACAAACCGCCCATTAAAAGGGTAATGAATAGCATTTTCCTCATAGATTGAACTTTTATCGTGTTTATAAAAAACAAACATACACAAAATTCTTCATTTAACAATCTTAAACAAAGAATTTTGTGTATGTTTGTTTCATTTATCCTTTTCTTATCAGAAACTATACCCTGAAGTAAAACTAACCATATGATTCCGTATCCTTAAATCATTCTGCTCCTTATTATATTTTCCCCAAGCCAAATCATACCCGACAGTAAATGAAATCCGTTTAACAGCAATCCCGACAGAAGCCGTTCCTCCCCAATCCAAACGAGGGGACGCTTCAAAACCAAATTCCTCATTTACTGTTTTTCCTTTAAATGTGCCAAACCGGTAATAATCATTCCGGTATTCGTACTGTCCAACACCTGTTTCTTCATCTATATTATATTTTGAGGAAGAAACATAAGCATTAGTACGTCCACCAATTCCTACAGCTACATAAGGTCCTACTGCTAATTTAAGACGCACATCATCACAAAGTTTAAAACCCCAATGAGCCATAACAGGCAATTGCAAATAATAACGCGTGGACTCAACATTCGTTTTTTCATAATCCATGCTAAATCCTCCCCCTGTTGATATGTTTCCCCAGCTCATAGGATGATACCCACCTTTCTGCATTAAGATATAAACCCCGGACTTCAAGCCAAAAGAAGGCTTCTTTCCCACCCCTTCCTTTAACTGATACAACACACCGGCACCGGCTTTAAAACCTAATGTAACTGATGTCCCTTCATTTTCCTTATTCACTACCAAGCCGGCTTCCGGCGTAACACTCCAACGAGACTGAGCGTTCAACATCATACTCGCCAAAATACCTGCCATAAATAAAATTACTTTTTTCATCTTTTTCTTCTTTTTAGTTCATTATCTATGTAAAAGACTAAAAATTCAGAAAAACCCCCATTGCATATCCGGAAAAATAATAAAATAACATGAGCAACTCACTCACATAACAAAAGAAACACCCTACATTTAAACATATCGTTCAAGAAATCAAAAAAAACAAACGCTGCAAAAACCAACCAATAGCAGCAAAAGTTATCGCTTATTTTTCGCATTCTCTTTATATTCGGTAGGTGTCATACCAAAACGTTGTTTAAAACATTTGCTGAAATAACGAGGATCATTAATACCTACCATATAAGCAATCTGCGTCATATTATAATCACCACTCTCTATCAATTGTGCGGCACGTTTCACACGCATCTCTTTAATAAACTCAATGGGGGCAAGTCCTGTCAGGGTCTTCAGTTTCTTGAAAAAGACAGAACGGCTCACCGCAAGCTCCTGTACCAAATCATCCACGATCAAATCGCCATTATCCATATTCTTCTCCATTAATTCCGTCAGTTTCTCCATAAACTTACGGTCATGGGAAGACATCTCAGGCTGTGTTTGCTGTTCTTCCTCCGCAACAGGCTGAATATTCATCAGATTCGCACAATACAACTGTTGCAACTTGACACGTTGTGTCAGAATATTCTCCACCCTGGCCTTCAGGTAAGTAGCACTGAACGGTTTCGTTATATAATCCTCAACTCCCAGTTCCATACCTTCCAACTTACTGTCCATATCCGTTTTAGCCGTCAGTAAAACGACTGGAATGTGACTGGTCGCCATATTAGCACGCAAATCTTCTGTCATGGTAATACCATCCTTTTCCGGCATCATGATATCACTAATAATAATATCCGGAACAAACTTCAAAGCCTTATCCAAACCTTCAGCCCCATTGACAGCCTCTATGACGTTGAAATTTGAGATGAAGATACTACGCAAAAAGAAACGAAGTTCCAAATTATCTTCAACCAGCAACATCGTTTTGCTTTCATTCCTCTTCTCTTCATGTCCCTGAACAGATTCTTCCACCTCTTCCGGCCTCATTTCGACAGAATCAGAGAGAATGAACTCTACATTCTCCGTATAGTGCTCCTTGCCTTTCAAAAACTCAACCGTGAAACAACTGCCCTCCCCCTCTTTACTATCCACACGGATAGTCGCTTTGTGCAGTTCCACCAATTCCTTAACCAAAGAAAGACCGATACCAGAACTTTGCTGATTAAACAAATTCTTGTCCAACAGATTTTCAAAACGGACAAAAAGGGAAGCTTTCTTGCTTTCAGAAATTCCTATACCTTGATCCTGCACACCAATCGCCACATTATGTTCATTTTCATGAATGAAAAGCGTAATCATCTTACCCTGTGGAGTATACTTGAAAGCATTGGAAAGCAGATTGAAGACAATCTTTTCCAACTTATCCGCATCTACCCACAGTTTCAAGGAAGGCATTTCACTTTCGAATACAAAATCAATATGATGCTCTTCGGCCAGCGATTCAAAATTATCCATGATATGGCGTACAAAAGGAACAATATCTATCTGCTCTATACGCAACTTCATCTTATTTTTCTGTATTTTGCGGAAATCAAGAATTTGGTTCACCAAGCGAAGCATACGGTCGGTATTACGTTCTACTACATGCAATTGCTCACGTACATCATCCGGCAAAGTCTTGTTTTTCAGAACATATTCCACAGGACCTGCAATCAATGTCAGCGGAGTGCGAAGTTCGTGAGAAATATTTGTAAAAAAGCGAAGCTTTATATCAGAAACCTGCTGTTCCACAGACACTTCATGTTTCAGACGATAAATAGTAAACAATATATATACTCCTGAAAACAGAATCAACAGAAAAGCAAGAATATAAATTGCCATAGCCCAAGCCGTTTCCCAAAACGAAGGCTGAATGGTGATTCTCAAACTGCGCTCATTCTCTACCCAAACCCCATCACTATTGGTCGATTTAACCTGAAATACATAATCCCCTTTCGGCAGATTGGTGTATGTAGCGGTACGTTGTTTATCCACATAATTCCATTCCTTATCAAATCCATGCAAACGATAAGCATAACGGATATTTTCAGGATAAATCATATCCAAGGCTGCAAAGGACAAAGTTACAATATTCTCCTTGTGCGAAAGTACCAGGTGTTCTGTATTATCAAGAGACTGTCGCAACAAACTGCCTGATACACCCGGAATCACCTCCTGATTGGATATTTTCAACGTTCCGAAAACAATGGATGGAACATAATTGCTTTTCTTGATATGTTCCGGTTCAAAATAAAGCATACCACGACTGGTACCAAAGAGTAGGGTACTGGAACTAAGATTCAGCGATGTCCCCTCCTCAAAACGTATTTTGCCCCCAAAATCCCGTTCATTATAATTTTCAAAACGCTGTTCGGACGGAATAAATTTACTCAATCCGTTTTCCGTACTTATCCACAGATTCCCCGTGTCATCCTCTTCTACAGACAACAGGATATCTGAAGGCAAACCATCCTTCACGGTATAGGATTTAAATACCGCCTTCCCTTCCCCGTTCATGGAAACAAGCTGGTTAAGTCCTCCCCCAAATGTAGCCAGATAAACTTCTCCTTGTGAAGTGGTGACAATCCGATATACGTTATTGTTGCTCAGACAATTCATATCATCGAGGATACGTGCATAAAGATGGAACACAATCGACTCCGGATCTTTAAAATCCTCTTTAAAACTAAGCGCGCCATCACTGCTCCCCACCCATATATTCCCCTTCTTGTCAGAAGTGATATGGCGTACACGGTAACAACGGTCATACGGAAAACCTTTCAGGTTATTTCTAGAACTAATAAACACATATTTCCCTTCAGGAGTTTTCTGAATATAATTTAACCCTCCACCGAAAGTTGCCACCCAAATGCGTCCATGCTTGTCTTCATGTAACCAGTAAACACTATTATGACTCAGGCTATAAATATCATCTTCATCATATTTGAATCGAGTAAACTTAAAACGGGTCCCCTCCTTTTCTGCCAGAATAATACCATCCCCTTTGGTCGCAATCCAAATGTTTCCGTGAGAATCTTGCATGATATGATAAGGAACTCCCCGTAACGACCTGCCAGATTTGGCTATATCCCCCTCTTCGGTCAGAATACCCTGAAAATCTAAATCAGAAGAATAAATTTCAATCTGACCATCCCGTTTTCCCATCCAGATGCGATGTTCGCTATCTTCAAACAACGCACGTACCGTATTGGAATTCAAGTCATAACTGTGACCCATGCGGGGATAAATATGGAACTGGCTTCCTAAAAAAGTAATCTTCTCCAACCCCTTAGAATGAGTACATAACCAAAGATTGCCTTGCTTATCGGATAACATGGAATGTAATTTATTGGAAAAGTGCCAATCGGGTGAATCGGGGTCATTATAGAAAGGTAACAGCCGATTTGCCTCTCTGTCATACCAAGAAAGCCCTCCTCCTTGCGGATGTACCCACAAATTACCGTTCAAGTCTTCACAAATATGAAAACTGGGATAGGAACGATCGGCACCACGAGGCTCCACTTGCATCTTTTCTTGCTTAAATACTTCTGTCAAAGGATTGAAATGACAAACCTTTCCCCATTCGGTCATCTCAAACCATGCTTCCTGCTTACTGTCAACATAAACAGAACGGAAAGCGTCTGCCGGGAATTCGGGACAATTGGACTTATTATAGACTTTACACTCTTTTGTATCCGAATGGTACAATATCAATCCTTCATGGGCAGTTGTTATCAACAGCCCCGTACCTTTTATTTCATTTATAGCAATCACTTTATCCTTTACCGGCAATTCCCAAAGACGAAAGATTTCATTCTGCAAAGAATAGCACCATATCCGTCCTCTGTCAGATCCAAAATAAAGTTCGTCACCATAACTGCAAAAAGAGTAGAAGGCCTGTACGGGTTCATCTTTGCCTGACTGGATATTCACAAAATAAGAGACAGGCTCTTCTTTATCATTCGTAATCTTCAGCAGACCGTTATCAGTAAGCAACCACTCTTGATTGTAAGCATCGCTAAAAACCTGATTAATATGAACGGCATTTCCTCCACGACTATGAGTAGCATATACTTGGGTAGTTATACTGTAATCTTTAGGGTTTGTTTTCACACGGACAGCCCCCTCATTTTCAGAAAGTAGCCAAATGACACTGTCGGGCAATATTTTAATAGAAGAGAAACGCATGCCCTCCTCTTCACCTTCGGCAGGAATTTGTTCGAACTTCTCTGTTCTTTGGTCAAAACGATACACACGATAATCATACGTTTGCAGCCAAATATAATTATAAGGGTCTACTTCCAATAAGTCTACCCGGTTGTTAGTCATAGTAATTTTATTCCCTTGTCTGGCTTTATAAACTTTGAAGTCATAACCGTTGAACCGGTTGATTCCATCCCAAGTAGAGAACCATAAAACTCCATTATGGTCTTGTACCATGCTCATGATGGAGTTCTGAGACAAGCCGTTTTCCGAAGAATAATGAGTAAAGATACAATTAGGCTGACTTTTTGCATGAAAAAAGAGCAGCAAAGTAAGTATAAACAGAATGTGTCTTTTCATTTCGTAGATTTTCATATTTAATAGGCAAAAATACATAAAAAACGAGAGATACTGATATACAAGCTCCTAAAAAAACAAAAGGGGAAAAGTTAAATCCCCCCCTTTATCATTCTACTCTTCCCTGACACTTTCCATAGGAACAAATAGAATTCCTCCCTACAGTGACAAAGTATTATTACTGGTAGAAAGAACAGCTTATCTCTTTAAATTCTGCAACAATACATTTCCATTTTCCACCGGATTCCACCCGTCATCACCTGCCAAAATCTGTGCTTCATTATAATTACCGATATCGTTCAGCTGCTTTCCAAACGAAGCACGCGAAGCGGTAGCCGCCCCTTCTCCCGTATTCCGGTATTCAGCATAGAATACGGTTTCCTCATTTTCTTTTTTGCCCCAGTTGTTCCAACCCACCGGAAGAATATGCTTTCCCAAATCACAATGAATATAAACAGCCTGTGCATAAGGACGCCAAGGACGGGACAAATACACCTTCTGAGCCTCAGCCACACCCGTCAATTTACAGCCTATAAAAACATAGCCATATTTTTTGCCTTGATCTGTAGAAGGAGCGGTAACATACCCATCACCCAAACTATGGATGGTGCAATCCTTAAACAATGCCGTAGACCAGCCAAAAATAAAATCCACCGTACCCTCTATATAACAATGGTCATAAAACTGACGACTGTCTTTGCCATAAGTGTACAAAGTATCCTGATTTCCCAAAAAACGACAGTTTTTGAAATAAGCGCGATCTCCACTAACAAAACAGGCCACTGCCTGCCCCACTCTGCCGGCACTATTCTCGAAAGTGATATTCTCAGCATAGAAATCGGGAGCATAGATATAACAGGTTGATGAACCGGAGGTAGACATTTCTTCTCCGAAATAGTTCTTTTTAGAAGCAAAATCATCATTTGTCAGAATTGCTCCGTCCTCACCTATCAAAGAAATACTAATCTTGCTTTCAGGAATAACCACTTTTTCTTTATATACCCCTTTACGGACTAGAATAGTAGTGCGTCCTGCTTTACGAAAATCGGGGACAGCATGAATCGCTTCCTGAATGGTAAAGAAATCACCACTGCCATCTTTTGCCACTACAAAATCATAATGACGTACAAAAGGCGCCAATGCAGGAACCTCTTTAGCTATAGCATCCACTGTCAAACCAGCAATAGTACGCGCCCCATATACATTCAGGTGCGTATTATCCTCACGCCCTTTCGGACAAGCTGCACACACACCTTCAGGAATCCACATGAACAATTTTTTTGAAGCCTCCGGCCCCATCTCCTGCACCAAATCATGCGTTATCTTGTTCATATCCACAAAAGGCACATCCAACTCTTTTGCCACGTTACGCGGAGACTCCAAATATTTTCCATGAGTATCAATCAACACTTCTCCATCTTGAGAAACACTCCCCTTTGACAAATCCTTGCGCACATCATCTTCGGCTACCGCATTTTTATTATTCCGGAAATTACGACGGACAATGGCATTGAACAACACGGGAATTCCCCCTTTAGCACGTGTTTCTTTTACAAAACGGCGTAGATTGGCATCAAAAGTAGATCCGGGATCAGTATGACGTTTCTTATCGGCCTTCTCATCATTATGCCCAAACTGAATAAAAACATAATCACCCGGCTTTACTTTATTAATTACTACCTCCCACAATCCTTCATCAATAAAACTTTTAGAACTCCGACCATTTCTAGCATGGTTTTCCACACGAATATTCTCACTGAAATATCCTCCCAGCACATGGCCCCATCCACGTTCCTGATTACCTCCCTCTAAGGGTTTGTTGGCCATAGTCGAGTCACCTATCATAAAGATAGTAATTGTGCGGTCTGCCGTAAAAGCAGAAAACAATAACAAGGCAACAAATGCCATCAACATCTTAATTTTCATCGCTTTCTATTTTAAATTTTGATTAAAGAACTCAAGTATATCATCCTGTATCTCCTTACTGCAAAAATGGGGCAAATCATAGAACTTGGTGGTCAACAGATTTTCTACCGATTGACTCTTCCATACATCCTGCATGGTAGAGAAAGCGCTTTCAACGCCCTTTACAGGAAAAAGTTTGTCCCGCAAGCCATTGATGAACAACATCGGTTTGGGACAGGCGATAGATGCCACATGAGGATAATCCATCCAATTCCGTATTCCGGGAATAATCATGGAATAAGCAGACCCACCTTTGTTCTGATTATTGGTAAGTGTCATTAAGCTATCTGTAGTATTCATCCAGCACACAGCAGCGCCTGCCTTCACCACATCTGTAGCGGCACTGACCATCCAGGCACGATGTGCTCCCATAGAAAATCCCATAGTACCTATCTTTTCCTTATGAACCATGGGCAATGAGGCCAGAAATTCCGCGCTACGAATATCATCCCAGGCTATCAAGGCTCCCCAAGACATTCCCATCTGTAACATATTGGCCGCCAACGCTTGCTGTGAGTCATAGCGTACTCCTTCCTTACGTCCCCGTTCCCCCCAAAACAAGGCATCCACAGCAAGCACTACATATCCGTGACTTGCCAGATAATCACCTACATACTGTTTGTCATAACATTTTTCCGCCCAATCGTCCGCATCGGCCAGTACAGATGCTTCCACACCGAACGGACGTACCATCTTCTCTTTCCCTATCGAAAAATGTGCACCGTGATCGTGAAGCAGCAATACTGCCGGGAACGGGCCATTCCCGGCAGGAACCAACAGATAAGCAGGAACACGAGAATATTCCGAAACACTGAACAAAATCTTCTCCGCCCTATATCCATTCCGTTGCTCGGTATCTATCACTTCCTTATCAAAAGCCGTAGCAGGAGGAGCAGGCAACATACAATCCAATAACGTTTTTCGAGCTTCCTCACGCCACTTTTCGAAATTTCGGATGGAAGAATTTCCCCATGCCATAGGATAAGTCAGGTTTTCTTTCATCTTCTGATAGAACAGCGGCATATCATTCTGCGTTTCATAACGCATAGAAACTGTTTCCACCTTTTCTTGAGCAGAAGCCGTCAGACTTATCCCGAACAACAATAAACAAATTACAGTATTCTTCATAAACCTATACCTAACAAACTTTACTTTTCAAGGTAACTAATTAATTTTATCATATTATCAATATAATCTCCAACAGAGATGCACAATTCTCCGGTGGTACACGGATAAGGTGATGTATCGTGCTCGTCCCCTACAAAGGTAGCTATATATTTCGTTTCCTCACTAGGTCCTGAAACAGTATATGGCTTATACGGGTTCGAGGTTGACTTTAAAGGAGAGAGCCAGCAACCGTCCTTAGTCAGTGATTTCACCAATTTCCGGGCAACTTCTTCCGTAGCTTTTCCACGTAAACGAGTATAATATTTAGGTAAAGGAACCAAATGATCCTGCAGCAAAGGTGAATTCTTCGCCAATTCGGATACAGGAAGTTTTTTCACTTCCTCATAACGACGACGCAGTTCACCAGGATTCACAAAAGTTGCCGAATTATAATGAGCTATTGTATTTTCTATATTCTGATCTATATAATAAGTACCGTTTTTCACATTACTTCCCTTACGATGGACATACAGTGGTTTACCAGTATCAGGATCTACAAAACGAGGAACCAAAATAGCTTCCGGATTAGTCGACTGACTCTTCCATTTCTTCACATCCGATTCCGGTAATTTCATTGATTCCAAAAAACGAATTGCAGCAGGAATCCCCGACAGGAAACGAGTATCAGCTGTAAGTTTATAGTAATCCATCATTAAATTAACAAGACGGACGGTAGTACCGGTGTTCACACTGCGCGGTTCATAAGAACGGGCATGAGCCGGTTTCAAATCATCTACTGTATATTGGTCCGCCCAGCCTGCATAAGGTTCCCCTTGTTGAAGGGAAATCATCAAGTACATAGCACGCATAATAGGCTCCTTTACCCCTTGCAACCCCATTGCCTGATAGCATTGAATCAAAAACTCGGTCGCATCAGGAATCACATCATCATTCAGAGTAATAAAAGACGAATAATCTTTCTTACCTTGAAAAGGGTGATCATACATCAAAGGATACCGTTGAGGCCATCCACCCACCGGATATTGACTTTTCAAGACAAAATCAATGGTTTTCTCCAAAGCCGGACGGAAAGCAGGATCATTTTTTTCCACATACATACGAAGTAGAAATTTGGCAGCCTCCATAGTACCCGCATCATCGTAAGTCGCATTTCCATAATAATGTTGAAATTCTTCCAGACGCCAGCCATTTTTACCAACGGTATCATACCAGGACTTTAAGGAGTTCTCTCCTGCAAAATCGAACACATAATTCCATCCGCCACATTCAAGCTGTCCCCAAATCAAGGTGTTAGCCACTTTTTTCGCAGCTTCATAATAATACTCATCTCCTGTAGCATGATAAGCGTCAAGCAACAAATGACCGACAGAAGGAGTTCCCGGCGGCTGAATCCATACCATTGTCCTCTTGGCTTCCATTTCTCCCCATGAGCGGGACATATCCGGCAAATAATTCCATACGAAGCCACCATTATAACTCACTTTGTTCATCATAAACCGAGTGGCGGTTTTCATCGTATTTATAACTTGGTCATCTAATTTTTTATTAGTTTGGGCTATACCTATACAAGCAAAATTTGCCATGCACAGGCAAAGGACAATTCTTTCCCAGTTCTTCTTTAATGTGCTTTTCATTGTTGTTTTAGTGTTTTGATTCAAGTTTAAATATCATTATGAAGCAAAATAAGCCATTTTCCGGAGCTTGGATTTGTAATATTTGGTCTTTTCCTCGTATATTTTAATCACGACGAACTACCCTCCCCATATTATAAGTATATTTGAAGAAAAGTTTTAGTTATTCATTTTATATTAAATGCAAGATCATGAATCGTAAGGTAAGAACCGCATTGTATGCTTGCGCCTTGATGGCACCACTACTATTGCAGAGCTGCAATGCACAAAGTGAAAAAAAAGAGAGCAACAAAGAGTGTACTGAAGAAACAAACAAAAACACTGAAAAAAAGGTTATGAAAACAGGTAGTGAAAACTTCATTTTTGCAGAAGGCAAAGAATGGGAACCTGCAGGCGAAGGTGTAGTGCGCCAGATCATGGGTTACAATGATGACATCATGGTTGTTAAAGTAAAATTTGAAAAGGGAGCTGTAGGAGCTGTCCACCATCATATCCATTCACAAGTGACTTATGTGGAAAGTGGAAAATTTGAGTTTATCATCAATGGTGTGAAAAAAATTGTATCGGCCGGCGACTGTCTGTATAAGGAACCGGATGCTGTGCATGGTTGTGTATGTCTGGAACCGGGTATGCTGATAGATTGTTTCAGTCCGATGCGTGCTGATTTCCTGGAAAAGAAATAGACAAGCCATATATTCCATCCACTGCAGGAGCAGATTACTGTGCCCTCCTTTGGGCATTTAATATGCTCCTACAGTGGAAATGAATTCTATTTTTTAATCTGCAAAACAAATGGGACAATTGCTTAACCTTATCAAATCCGGTAAATCATAATATTTCAAAGCACCATACAACACATTAGAATACATATCCCACTGCATAGGCCTCTCAATGTATTCCTTCCAAGTCTTCACGCTATGTTTTATCTCCACACTGTTGATTCTTTCATCCAAATAAGCAGCATGAATTGCAACCGGACCATAAATACCATTGGCAAATACCTTGACGGGGTGTCCTTTCAGAAATTCGTGTTCTGAACAAAAATCAAGCAAAGTCAAAATATCGACAACACGTTGTCCCATAATAGGACGCCCTATATGCATACTGACCATTGCATTGCGATACTCACGGTTCCAATATTTAGCATCCGTATAGAATGCAGGATCCGTTGTTTCCCCAAATCCGCGCAAATCTGCCAACAACAAGATTTTTCCTTCCGTCAAGGCAGCAGCAAAATTCGCATATTCACTCAAATAAGTTCCTTTTCCCTCTTCCTGTAACCTTAACTCAACAGGAGAATCAGCATTCGCTCTGGACGGCATGATAAGAATACAAGGAACAGGCATCTCCCCTTCCCTTATAAGCTGAAACTTATATTGTTCATATTCACGCATTGAATCATGTCCGGTTGCCTCAATTCTTATTTTATGGTCAGGAAGACCTTTAAGACCTAACAAATCCAGCATCTTTGCTTGGACAGTTTTCTTTCCTTTCGAAAGAAACGCCTCACGCTTGGAAGCCCACTCATCCAGCTGATTCACATTTTCCTGCATAATACTGAGTGCTCCAGGCATAGATACATTCACCTGTCCTTTAGTCGTACAAAGCATATCAGACAACCGGAAACGGTCTTGTGCCGATTTCTTCACCGGAGATTGATCATCTTTCAGCCAACGCTTGAACCAACTGACCAACTTTTGCCTTTTTTCAGTTCCAAGTCCATGCCCTGTTTCTACTGTCAGCATATCCACCTTTTCGGGAACTCCCAATACTTTATAGCACTGTTGTAATTCAGCAAACCCTTGTTGTGCACCCCATAAATCGACAAAATCATATTTACCGCTTAAAATCAATAAAGGCCGTGGAGCCATCATTAAAGCAAAATCAGGTACTTCCAGTTGTTCACGCCCTTCGTATGGTATATGTTGGCAACCATCGGAAGGACCTTGCAACTCCATAGTACGTTCTCGGGTAGAAAAGAAACTACAAATGGCCGCTACCTTTACACGGGGATCCAAACCTATATAATAAGCGGTCTGAGTACCACCACCAGAAGATCCATATACTCCGATACGCTCCGGATCAATATCCTTACGAGTCAATAAATAGTCCAAAGCCCGATGATTATCCCAATATTCCTGTGCCGCCAAACTAGTACCAAGCAAGTTAAAGCCCGCATTCAGTAAGGTATGTTCCGTGGTAGCCCCCCGTGTCAGTGGTTTTCCTTCCCTATCAATAAGTTGCAACCGTTCTCCCTGGCCTATGGGATCTACCACTAGTACAGCAATACCATTGGATGCCATCAGCATAGCGGCATGAGACGAAGAACCTTTACCATTCAATCCATGTCCGCAAAGTTCCAATGTTGCCGGAACAGGAACAGTCATGTTCTCCGGCATATAAAGATGTGCTGTGACATAGCGGCCAGGCTTGCTTTCAAAAATTATTTTCTCTATATGATAGCCGGTACCTTGTATCTTCCCCACCACCTGAACATTTAAATTCTCTTTTTCAGGAAAAGTACCTACTATTTGTTTATATCGTTCACGGCAACCCTCCAGGTACTCCTGCATCCCGGCAGGAGAAGTAAATGCTTGCTGAATGGCTAACTGCCGGGATGCAAACTGCCGATGTACATCACGCATCAGATAAGAATTATAAGCGGTACTTTGACTCCAAGGTAATGCCTTGAACTCCCCCTGAGCAGAAACCACAACAGTCCCCACCCATATTCCCAAACCTACACATAAAGTGCGAAAACCGATAATTTTTCTCATAGAATCATCCCTTTAAGTTATTGTACCACAATTTCAATTTTCTGACGGTTATCTCCGGCTGTCTTCACATACAAACGTTTATGCTCTATATCATAAAACCAGCCTGTATTCCGCTCTGCATCTGTAACTGATGAAAGAACGGGCAACGATTTACCATTTTCTATCACAGATTGCGGAACGTTCTGCAAATAAGCCTTTACTAGATAAGTGTGCTTGGCAGGTTTGTACTTCCCTACCGGTTTATCTGCAGTAAACGTCCAACTATCATCAGCAAGCCTGCTGGTAAAACGGGTCAATGAACCAATCCCTTTTTGATAATCCATTGATATACCATCATCTTCATACATCTCATAAGAAGAAATGCCTGACGGATAGACATCCAATGTTATCATCTCTACAGGGTGCTGATCTACCCACTGCATAACAGGTTGCATGGGAATAATAGCTCCGGCTTTTATATAGATAGGCAACACATCCAACGGAGTAAGAAAAGATTTATATTGACGGCCCTCGTAACGCTCACCGGTTTCATAATCAAACCATTCTCCACCGGGAAAATAAACATGTTGGCTCAGTGCACCTTTGGTAGTGACAGGACAAACCATCATCCATGGCCCGAACATATACTGACGTGTCAGCTGATAAGTATTCTCATCCTGAGGATAGTCCATCACTAAAGGAGTCATCATGGGACGTGCCGTTTTATAAAGTTGATAGGCATTACTATAAATATAAGGAATCAATGTATAACGCAAACTATCATATTTGATGAAATTGGCCAAAGCCTCCGGACCATAAGTCCAAGGTTCATGGTAACGGGGATGGTCCATACCGAACACCATGGCGATAGGTGAAAACATACCGAACTGTACCCAACGAGTATATAATTCTGTATCGTAAGGAGAATATTGTTCAAATCCTCCCATGCAATGAGTCCAGTTACCCACACCACTCATACCAATATTAAGTCCTGCACGTATCACCGGTTCAAACCACTGCCATTCACTCCCCCAATCTCCGGCCCAGATATAAGGATAACGCTGAATTCCCGCATAACCTTCACGAGTATGTGTCAACCCCCTCATATTATTATATTCCTGAAATTTACGATAGGGAGCCTCCGCATAAGCTAAAGGAAAAATATTATGAAGTCCTTTCAGGTCCATCGTTCCTCCGACATCCGTTTTCACAAACTTAGCCCCGATAGAAGCGACTTTCATTACTCCGTTCTCCCACCACCAATCTACTGCTTTCGGATCAAAGAAATTCACTACCCCTTCTGTCTTGGCTCCTGGATACAGCACGTTTCCCTGTTCACGCGCCTTATCCAATAGATGATATTCAGGACCATTATCTAATATAGAACGGATATGAAGCCCCACCATTTTTACATTTTGCGCATAGCAACTGTCAAACATAGCTTTCGGATCTTTGAACGTATTGCGCCATTCAAAACAGCAACCACCATTTCCGTAAGTGGTATTAAACAGTCTCCAGGTAGAATCTAGCCAAAGCAAATCAAAAGGCACTCCTTCCTCACGCAAACGTTTACATAAAGCAGGCGGATATTTATCGGAAGTCATCTCTTCATTCTTCCAGGTTCCACCGGAATAAGTACCGACATGCAACCCCATTGCAAAACGAGGAAGCATGGGGGATTTTCCGGTCAATTCCGTATATCTGTCAACCATGGTATAAAAATCGGGACCATAAATAAAATAATAGTCCAAATCACCGCCAAAAGCTTTGAATGAATAATAGTCACTACTGTCCCATCCCATATTCCATTCGGTAGCAAACGGAGTATGAAAGAACAAACCATATCCTTTGGTACTCATCATAAAAGGTACGGGACAATAATTGGCACGTAAAATATCTTTTCCTCCTACAGCCGGTTTTATCCCTCTTCCCAACTCTACATTCAGATAGACCTTACGCCCTCGCTGATCCATGAAATCCATACGTTCCCCAAAGCCAAAGAAATGTTCATCCGGCTGTAGAACAGCTTTTGTCTTGACAGAATCCTTATAAAAACGTTGTTCCGCAAGTTCCGTATAAAGCATCTTACCGTTTCTATCAGAAACAGTAAGACAGAACGGATTCTTGGTAGCCTCTATAATCAGTTTTCCGGTCGTAATCAACCATGCAGTTCCTTTATCTTCCACTGTATAGTGTACAGGAGTAAAATCATATTTACGAACCATCCACTGCTCATTTTCAGCGAACACGGTACCTTGAGAATGACGTACACGGAACATATCATCTGTACAAAATTCCAATTTCACATTTCCCTGAGGCAAAAGAAACAACAAATCATTTCCTGTCTTCTTAAAAGAAGTATTGGCCGCCCATAGTCCTATACAATACAGGCATAAACAAAAGCATAGGAATCGTTTTTTCATGGTATCTGTTATTTTATTTAAAATCAATCATATTGAAAATCAGTTTTTTGGCTACAAGTCCGGCAGCCGAATCATTAATGATGTTCCCATAGATATCCAATGTAGAGAACAAAACACTACCCTTACCCATAGGTACAATCCCCATAGCAGTTCCGATAGCCATAGGATAAGTATGATAGGCTCCGACCAGCAATTCCTCACCTTCCATCACTAATCCCATACGCTCCACCCCTGTATGTATCAATGCCTGATAAGGCCAGTTGAGAGCATTTCCGACAGGAAGTTCCTTGAAAATATCATGCGGCTTATTAAACATCACTCCACCCAACCAATTGGTTCCAACAAAGAATTTGTCCTTAAACACCGCTTTACTATTAGCTGCTATAAATTCCGACCACTCATCAGCACTCTGAATAATGAAGATTTTGGTTCCATCATTTACGGCACGTTCCATTAAACGCTGTGCATCCGGCATCTTATCATTAGGAACAGCCCAATCCAAACGACAACGAGCGTTACTACGAGGATGTCTGAAACGGATCTCTATATCGGCAGACTTGCCTTCTTCCAAATAGACTTTTCCATCGCCCAAATGCTCTTTCTTCCTGGTAATTTCATATATTTTCTTACCATTGACAAAGACTTCAATCATACTACGATCATTACTCTGAGGAATAATCGTATATTCACCACTGACAGAAGGAAGTACTTTACCACTCCATTTAATACCATAACCATCAAGCATATACACAAAAGGACTTGGTGTAGCTCCCTCAATAGCACTCAGATTAACCACCTTGGCCACTTCATGATAAACTTCCTTCTGAAATTCCATATCCTCATAATAGACCACATCCAATCCCGGTTTGCCATCGGCAGAGCGTAACGCTTCCATCGGCACCATTGTCAACTGATCTTTCCTAGGAGGACGGGCCACCATAATCCAATCCAACTTTCCTAAATTATCCTCGTAAGCTGCAACCGCTTCTTTCGTTTTACCCTTCAAGAAATTCTGTAAAGCACTCCCATCTTCCCAAACGGCCCCTTTACCATCCAACATATTGGATGCCAGATTTACAGACAATATATCATCATACCCAGTTGTAACAACAGAATTTTCCTTACACAGTTTTGCTTCAATCCTACAAAGTCCCCCAACTGCAGGAACTGGTATTTTTACATCCTTCACCAACAACTGACCATAAACCTCACCTCCGGCGGCTTCCGTTTCATAAGTCCCTACCTCCATCACTTTTCCTTGAGAGTCTGTCACCGAGATTTTCAATTGATGGTTTCCCCGGACATTCTTCTCATTAATCAGATAAAAATCAACGGCCACCTTTCCCCCTGCGGCTGCAACCTGTTGCCTGGTCTTTACCGCTACATACAAAGGCTGATTATAACGAGCTATGATAGCCGGATCTGATTTGGGATAACGAAAACAATCGACAATTCCCGAATAATTCTCCGTCAATTCCGATTCCCATCCATTAACAACGTATGCATCCGTCAAATTATTCATTCTGGCCGATTCTATTTTACGTCCCTGATGTTCATAGGATACAGTTCCCATAGCCACACACAAATCATCCACGGTAGGATAAACAGTCCTTAACTGTTTAGCATCCAGAAATTTATTGAATTCATCATACCAACGTAGAAACTCTCTGCCATCCCATCCTTTATAGTTATATTTTTCCAAATCTTCTTTATTCTTTTCCAAACGAGGAGGTGATGATAAAGCCCCTTCCTCACCAAAGAATACAATTTCACGCTTATTCTTGGTATCATTATAATAATCGTCAGGGCCTTTGTACAAACCTTCATTCCAAACAGCAGGTCCTCCGGCACGATGATAATCATACCAACCACTCCAATACACTTTTTCATCGTAAGGACGAATATGAATTTTAGCCTGATCTTCTATATCATCTCCCTTAGCCCAAGCCGAGGTACGAAGAATCAACCGGGAAGGATCCAATACACGCATATCCTTCATCGCTTGAATTTCCAATTCTAACTTTTCAGGAGCAGCATTTCCCGATTCATTCATCATATTATAGATAACCAGACAGGGATGACTGCGATCCCTCTTTACCATACGGATGACCTTTTCATGCAAAACAGCATTCATAAACGGCTGTCTCACATCCAGACGGAAGCCGCCAGGCTCTTCAAAATAGAGCAGTCCCAACTCATCAGCATAATTCATTACGTCAGTATTACCGATAAAACGATGAAAATTCAACATATTCAATCCTAACTCCTTAGCGATGCGAATTTGCCTTTCAGCCAATTCTTCCGATGGAAAAATACCATTGACCGGCCAAAAACTCCAACTGATGGCCGAGCGAAGCATGATACGTTTTCCGTTTAAACGAAAAACAGCATCATCACCTATACCGGAAGCCTCGAACCAACGGAATCCAAAACGGCGGGAATCTTTATCCACCCAGTTCTGTCCTTCGGACAACTCCACCTCACATACATACAGATTAGGATCATCCACACTCCATAATTTCGCATCCGGAGCTGATACAGGAATCTTCAGCTCATTCATACCTTTATTTAATGAGATACCCTTTATCTCTTTAGAATAAACTATTTTTTCTTTATTTTTCCACTCGTACACCGTTATACGAAGATCCTGCTTCGCAGTCTTTCCTTTTTCATTCTGTAATGTCAGAATAGCGTTGGCGGTAGTTATCTGAGGAGTATTCTGCATATAAATATCTGCCACATAAACAGAATTACATACCTTCATACTAACTTTTCCTGTTATTCCTCCAAAGCCATGACCGGGAGGCAACATTTTATCTCCCCACGGAATAGTTCTGGAGTCACGCCAATCATGGTTACCACCCGCATCCGTTATACGTACAGCCAATTGTACCTGTTCTCCTGATTTTATATAAGGAGTAATATCCGTTTCAAAAGGAACATTGTCCACAATCTGATAATCCACTAATCTCTGATTAATAAAAATTTCCGCCCGTGAACGTATAGAGCCAAAATTCAAAAAGACTTTTTGTCCTTTCTTCAATACCGGAATATCCATTGTACGACTCCACCATGTAACTCCTGTAATATCTCCTTCGGGTCCGGACTGAGTTTGAAGATATTCTTCAGCTGTTCCAGGAACCTGTACCGAAAGAGTCTGGGCAGAAGTCAATATATCCCATCCCGCTGTAGGAACAGTTGCAGGAACTTTCTGTGCCTCTTCCAATGTCAAATAAATATCCTCTGTCTGCCAAGCTGCATTTTTATCCTGCCATAAATGCCATCCTTTTCCTGACAAATCAAAAAACGGTCTCTCCTGTGCTCTCACCCCATAAAATGGACATAACAACAAAAATGCTATGGCAATAATACTCTTCTTCATAATTATCTATTACTTTCTTTTATTAAATTCAATAATAACTGTTGGCCCACTACATTAGCCCTGTTCTCGCTTTTAATACATGACTCCATGCTCTCATAGATGGTAAAACCAATATTCTGTTATAGCTAATCTCATTTATTTTATTTCATTCATATAACTATCCGGCAACCACCCTTTCAATACAAAAGCAGGATTCCGATAATTGTTAATCATCTCTGTATCTTTATCTTTTGTCAACTGGCGGGAATATGGATGACGTTTGGATACATCAACCGGATTTCCCGTCACCATATCACAAGTATTATACTCGTACATTTTAGCAGTCTTCGCTCCAATAGAACTCCAGCCTTCAGGAATTATATTTTTCACTTTACAATCTATCAAGACAAACTCTGCATCAGGGTAGGCCGAACCGTGGTTACTTTTAGTACGTCCGTAATCCGCCTGTTTACCATCCTCCGTAGAAAAAGTGCATTCAACAAATACATTACCATGATTGCCTGCCGTATTTCTTACCCATGAGAAAGGGCCGCCACCATTACGGAAATTACTTTTATAAGCAAACAAGCTGCCACGTCCTAAAATAGTATCACCACCACCATCCAACTCACAAGATTCCATATAGATTGTTCCATTCGCCTGCAATGCATCTCCTGAACCTATAATATGTACACGGTATAAAGCAATCCTTTCTCCATTAATCAACAACCCTTCTGCCTGACCTTTTAAATCTGTAGCAATGGTCATATCCTCAATGACTATATCCTTGCAATTATCAAGCATGAAAGCCGCCCGACGGGAAGGAAATGTACCGGGCCACTCATTGGTTTTCACAGTCAGCGGATGAGGATTAAAGACTTCATTATTTGCATAATGTACTTTAGTATCGGCCATTCCTGCTCCTTTAATTTTAACATTCCATTTATTTCTTGTATAGACCAATTCTTCATAATCACCGGGATTAACTAAAATCACAGTCTGCTGTTCATTAAAATCAGGAATAAAATCCAAGGCCCCCTGAACTGTATTAAAGTCCCCTTTTCCTGTAGCATCCACAATCAATGTATCTGAAAGTTCCGGCATGTCAGATTTAGTAGTGAAAGTCCACTCATCTTCTTTAGTGACTCCTTGAAAACTGCCGTCAGCTAAATTTAACACACCATTATCTATAGTCACATAGTAAGTATGCCCATATTCCAGCATATTATTGTGTAGATAAATAGTAGCTATAGAATCACGCACGATGACAGGATAAAAATGAAAGGCATCCGTAAATCCCCCTATGATAGTAAGCTGGTACACAGGAGGAGTAGGTTCCGCCGTTCCCGAAGGAGTACCCGGACGAGTATCTTTATTGGTAGGCACAACGGTACGAGTATAGTCATAAGGCACTTTTGTATAATCACATTCCGGACCATACGTACGGCTCTCCGTAGGACCAGACGGAATACTCAAATCCAAACTGTCCACCACTTGGTCAGTAACTGCGTCATAAACCCGTATCATACCGGAATCTCCTAGGACAGGAGTCTCGGAAAAAGTAAGAACCAAATGAGTGTCCGGATTGACATTTTCCGAACCGGAAGCAGGAAAAAGTGTTGCATTGACCTGCCCTGTCTGATTACACGCCATTATAAAAGGAACTGCGGCAATCATACCTAAAAACGATTTTAATGTAACCATAGATTCATCAGTATTAAATTCAAGTCTTAATCATTCTATTCCCATTCCACCTTCATATAATGCAGCATCGTTGTACTTTCACCACAACTGCCCGTATGCTGGATACCGGTGCCCCCAAAAGTGTTCGAGGCTATATCCGCCTCCAAATCTACCGAAAGTTTCAAATTCGGATCAGTTACAGGCGCCGGAAGCGGAGTCGTTGTTGAAGCATGTGCTGTCAATTTTCCTCCTTTAGCAGTCAATGTCAGAGTACAATTTGTACGATAGCAGGTAGAAGACACCGGTTGACTGATGGCTTCAGCCACCCCGTTCTCATATTTCATCAAAATAAAATCAACCGCATTACTATACTTGGTCGTACGAATGATACGCAATGCATATCCCGTTAAAGTACGGGTATCAAACTTGATATACAAATCCAAATACTGTCCTGTAGCACTACCAAAACCTTGTCCTGCTGTTTTACTGGCATCCACATTCAATGTGATTGCCATATCTCCATAGCTGCCATCCAGTGGAGTATACAGCAAACGGGCTCCTTTCTGATCCTGCAACAAACCGGTTCCGTGAGAACCATTCATTCCAGGTCCATAAATCCAATAATCCTTATCCGGAACTACCTGCCAATCGTATGCTGCCGTATCCAAAGGCTTATATCCACCAATCGTCCAAAATCCCGGTAAAAGTTGTGGTTGATTCTTACATGGAAAGTTCTGAAAATCCGTTTCAAATATATGAGTGATATTCACTTGCCCTTTCTTTATTGGAGAATTGGAAACAACAATCCGTTCTTCCCCCGGCAAACAACGCAGATGCTTGGGAGCGATAGCTGCCATCAGATAATAACCAACATCTTCTTTTACCAACGTATAGGAATATTCCGGTTCATTCAAGCGGGATACAGAAACCGGAAGTCTATCAGTCCCGTTCCTGTCCGTACATCTATACCAGGTTATCAATGATTCATCCTTACGCCCATTCAAATTTAAAGCATAACTGACAGTAGCTACTCCTTTAGCAATATTCAATTCCGGCTCTTCCGTAAACGAGGGAGCCGGTACATAATCGGGAGCAACCGTAAGTTCTGTCGCACATTCCAAACCATCCTCTGTATAGGCTATCACAGTGAAATGTTTTGTTTCATCCTCCGTATTAGTTGCCTCGACAACACATTCATAACCCTCGGAAGTAGATAATTTCACATCCTTTTCATAACCTTGTTGTACTTTCCACTTCACGGGAACATTATTCAGTACATAGTTGCAATGCCTTTTCACCGTCGCAACCAGTCTGACCGGCTGGCCACCAGTCTGGATGGAAGCCGTTAAAGGCTCTACAGAAAGACAGGAGGGCATCCGGGTATAATCCCTTCCATCCCGCTTACCTATAGCAATGACACGATCTTTCACCTGAAGAGGATCCCAATCATCCTCTCCTCTCAATAAATTGTAAGTATTATAAACTACCTCTTCATTCTCTTCCAGCCGGAAAGTTTTCAGTTGATTCAGCTGATCCATGCAAACCGTATTATAAGGCTTGTCAGCCCCTATTACATAAGGTTGCCCGTTCAGCTTCACATTATATTGGTAACAACGCAACCAATCTGTGGGATCATGTGTCCAGCCCGCATAAACCGGCTTCTTCGAATGATAACGGCAATCGACAATACTTAACGGCCCGACCGACTTACAAAAATATTGCCGGTCTTCCTCATGACATACATAAAAGTCACAGTTCAAAAATACAGCTCCGCCCATATCACTTCTCCAAAAAGGTTTCTGACCATAAAAATGAAGTGTACAATCCAGATAAACCCCTGTTCCGGTCAACGCATCATCGGTACTTTCCATGTGGCATTTATTAAAAAGTATCCGCTTGGCGCCATTCAGCGGATTCATGTTCAAGCGACTGATGAAATGTACATTATCCGCCACAATCTTGTCGCCATGACAATAAGCGACGTGCGCCTGAGTGATGGCAGACATTCTTTTCTTCCTGCTTAATTCCTTCTTCAGAGGGTATTCCAAATCGACATTACAGAAATTCCCCATGGTCAAGTCCTTAACCAACAGACCGTCTCCCCAAAAATCAAACATGGTGAAATTACCGACAGCCCCCTGTGTCTGTCCACGGCTGGATGCCAGGACTGTATTTTCAGGATGGCTATTCAATCCGATAATATGAAGATAAGGGCATTTAACAACCAAGCCGAACGGTTCACGACCGTCTTTTCCAACACGAATAGCAGGATCGTCAGGATCATCAATCCAATAAACGTATGGAGCCAGATAGACTTTCATCGGTTCCGCTTCCGTACCAGCTGAAAAATTAGCGGCAGCTTTATTGAAACTATTAAAAACATAAGGATTACCCGCCACTTCCCTATCGGACAACTGCCCATCAACAAAAAATGTTTTCGGACCTAAAATAATTTCTTTATCTGCATAACGAAGGCAGTTTCCTTTAAATTCTATAGGTTGCGAAGGATCTAACGAACTATAATGATCAATACTTTGTGCTTTTAACAGATGTCCCCATACAAGCCAGCACAAGGCAAAAGCGAGGAAATGTAAATGTTTCATTTTGTATAGATTAAGATTTGTTCTACTACAAAAGTAAACGAGAGACAGGGGACAGAAAGGTAAAAATTGGTCTATTATGTGCAAATTTTGAATAATGTGCTAATTTGCCAATTTGCTAATAGGCCAATTGACATGCGAACATAGCGGAACCAAACGGCAAATCAGCCTATTAGCAAATTAACACATTCATTAATTATTTTACTTCAGTTATCCTTAGCAGCAGATAAGGACTTGCAGGCAGTCTTACTCTTCCTTGATTTTTATCATACACCCTATCTTTTACAGGAGCAGTCGTTTCAAAAACGACAGGCCATTCGGCTATCGTCATGTTCCAAGTATCAATGACTTCCACTTTAAAACGTACTCCTTCTTTCAAACGTGGATAAAAAGCGTTTTTTACCGGTAAATCAAATATCCATTCCGGTCTTATTTCTTTGCCCAGATAAATCATATAATAGTTTTCTCCGGCAGTAGAAGTATATGGGTCCCAACTACTATCGCATAAATGCAAGGGATTGGGGAGTGCATCCAAAATCTGTCTTGTAAAGCCGATGCGCTTCCAGGACTCCCCTTGAAAAGTTCCTCCTACAGCCAGAAAATCACGGGAATAATCTTTTGGATTATCCATATAACATTCTCCGTGAGTTACGTAAGTCCCCACAATCAGCCCTTGCCACAAGCGATAAAGATATTCCTGACCGCTCAAGCTTCCCCATCGGTTATCCATATTGCCCTCATAACATACCTCATCAAAAATAATCGGTTTCTTATAAATATTCTTCACCGTAGCCGCTCTTCCAAAACCCTCTACAGGTGCCTGGTCCTGTATGCTGGCATGGGTATATTCCGGTTCCCAATATTTATAATACTTAGCTGTATAAGTATGAATGGAACATAAATGAGAATAAGGATCATTCTCTACTACCGTATGTGTAAAGGTATCCCAATATTCCGGTTTTAATTCTCTCAAAAAATCATATTCATTGGCCAGCGACCACCAAATATTGCGAAATGAACTCATACGGGCTGTCAGATACTTCAAATATCGGACACCGGCTTCCAAAGGCATCCTGTCAAATCCCCAACGGCCACCATCATAAGGGTGGAAAAGAATCAAATCAGCCTCCACCCCTATTCCGGCCAAATTATCCACACATGCTTCCACATGAGCAAAATAAGCCGGATTGAAGCGGGTGAAATCCCATTCATACACAGGCTTTCCCTTTTCATCCTTTGTTATCTTCTTTATCTCAAAAGGAAACATGGAGGGTTCAGGATAATCCGGATCAAAGTTTTGCACAAAAAACAGCATCCTGATCTTATTGAACTTGGACAGTTCCAATGATTTTACAGTCTGATCGGGTTGGTTACCGGCCACATGCATCCAATCATAAGAAGTCGTTCCAACCGGATAGTAACGTGTCCCATCAGCATATTTAAAGTTATAAGTTCCATCCACTTTGACTGGGCCATGATTTCCTTTACCCGGAGCAATACATTCTATCTGACCTTTTACTCCATCCAATGCAGGGATTTTACTCTGTGTTATATAATACCATCCTCCTTGCTTCACAGGCATGAAACGAATTTTAAAAGTATCATTTCCATCATAAAACCCACGTACTGTCAATGTGGTATCCGGCCCGTTGAACGTCGCTGTAAGTTCAACATCAAAAGGATTACCCTTCACTTTGGCAGGAATGGAGATTTCATAACGTCCCCAACATTCCACCTTATCCTGAGCAAATCCACCGGAAATTCCCAGAAACCATATTATTAAAAGAAAGCAGCAATATTTCATAAGCCATTCAATCATTAAATTCCAGTTAAAACAACGTATCAATCAAGGTTCCTCAAAACAAAGTCCGTCACTTCCACCTGTCCGTCACCACCGGCAAAAATACCCGGACGGACAAACAAGAAACCATATACCGTGTTATGATGTACCCCCGATATTTCAAATCCCCATGGATACTTATGCCATTTTTTACCATCGGCACTATACCAGGCCGATAATACATTCGCATCATTCCGCAAACGCAGCCACATCTTTCCACATTGGTTTGCTTGAGGAGATTTTGATTCCGTACGGCTGACTTGTCCACGCCGGTAACGAAGCAGCTGCTTATGATTAAAACCAAATCCAAAATGATAATTCTCATCATAATAGGCTACCAATCCGGCAGATGTATTTTCACCTTTCAGTTCGAAACAAGCCTCCACTTCATATTTATGAGCACTGGTACGCGCCAACAAAGGAGAGCCTTCTTTAGGAGTATTCCCTTTTGCATCTATACTGATTTTATCAGGAGTAATCCGAAACCGGTCATTTAAACTATGTTCCCGGCACGTCTGCCATACAAAATCCTCTATACCGGATACTTTCAAACGTTCCGGTGCAGGAAAAGAAATGACTCCTTCTTTCAAATGCAACCACCCATCTTCCTTCTGAACCAGTTCACGTAAAAGGGTCTGACGCCCCAATGTCTGGAATCCGTTCTCATAAGCATGGAAAATCATGAATAACCGTCCATCTTCCGTATCAACAATAGAGCCATGCCCTTTACTCCACCATTTTTCATTACGCGATTCCGTACGAAGAAGCGGATTGAAAGGAGCATTCTCCCAAGGACCCATTATATTTTTACTACGTGCCTGTACTACCATGTGACTGGTGGGGGGACCTGCCGTACCCCCTTCGGCCGCGAATAAATAATAATACTCTCCTACTTTTTTCACATTCAGACCTTCCATGGAAACTCCTTCTATATCCCATTCCTCCGGTATTTCCCATTCCTTATAAATCCGAACCGGTTCTCCTGTAATAGAGCATCCATCATCCGACAACGGATATAAAGCACCGGAGCTGAGCAACAGATATCGTTTTCCGTCCTCACCAACCACATGTTCCGGATCAATTCCCCCTATTTTCAAATCAACCGGAGCGCTCCACGGACCTTCCGGAGTATCCGCCCAAGTTACCATATTGGTTTTCTTTCCTTTCTCGTCCCGAGTAGGGAAATAAATATAGAAACGCTTGTTATGGACTACAATATCCGGAGCCCAGATGTCTCCGGTAAAAGTAGACAAGACAGTGGAACAGGGAGTCCAGTTTATCAGGTCATCCGACTGGTAAACGACCAGTCCCGGAGTATAAATAAAAGAGGAATGGACCAGATAATAAGATTTTCCATAACGGACAATAGAAGGATCCGAATTATCACCTTCCAAAATACGTACAGTAGTTTGATCCTCATTTAAAGGATCTTGGGACTGCCCCCATAAAGGGAGCGCCCCAAAGACTAGCAAAAATGCGCAAACAGATAAAATGTTTTTCATATATAATTCTTATTCTTGTGCCAAACCATATCCATTCGTTATCTTGCCTTTAGATTTGCTCAACGTTTCGAATGGAATAGGCCAGTAATATCTGGGAGGAACATTACCGTCCTTTACTCCCGGCAACAAATTACTATTCGTATAATGATCAGCATATTTCACCAATGTTGCTCCCCAATCAACCTTTGCATAACCCTCGTCAAGCAGTTTCTTTGCTTCAGCACCATCGGGATCTATATAATTAAACAGCCCCTCAATAGCTAGGTTATGGTCTGTTCCAGTAACTTTTACCGAAGTGGTACTATAATCATATTGTCCTCTCCATCCTGGATACAGAGCTGGATCCGACTCATCAGGATCAAAAGTCAACGGTGAACTTAAATGCACTTTCTTAGTATATACATAATTCGAGATCACATTACCATTAGCAAATTCATGGTATCCTTTTGTTTGCAAATCATGAACCATATCCGTCATTTCTGCACGAACAGCTAAAGCTTTTTCCACAAATTTACCCGAACGAATCAAATCCCAGCGACGAGTACCTTCACCTAAAAGTTCTAATTTGCGCTCCTGTAAAATAGCTTCCTTCAAAACTTCACCTGAAGCTGAAATGGCATGATCGGAATTACCAAAAGCGCGTTGACGGATTTGGTTAAGTAATTGGATTGCTTCTCCTTCCGTTCCCAATTCCGCTTTGACCTCAGCTTGCATTAAAATAAGGTCAGCAAGCCTCAACACTGGCCAATTCATCCCTGAAGTACGTTGAGATGTGGTATAAGGAGGATCCATACGATTCTCATCCCATTTATTAATCGCAATTCCCCCATCCAACTTATTACCCGGAGTAAAAGACAACAAAGCTTCATTGCCATCCCCCTTGCTACCGGTTACAGTCACACTAGCATCTCTACGCATATCACCCGCTTCAAACTCACCATAATAAAAAGAAGGGATAATACGTAATGCCCCAAACGACTTGCAAGGCGCAGCTTGATTACTACCACCACTGGACGGACGTCCAAAAGCATAAGAATATTCACTGGTAGTAGTCTGCCCACTTTGCCCCCCTTGTATATTACCTACTTCAAAAATAGATTCCGGACTAAGAGCCAGATCATGAGTATATTGGAAATGACGCTGAAACGGATTATTCGCATAACTCCGGTCATCAACCGTAACTAAAGCAGCCGTTCCTTTATTATTCAAAGCAGCCTGAAAATATTTCTCGGCAATCTTATAATAATCCAGATAATCATTGCGCCGAGCATAGACACATCCCAATTCTTCTTTTCCTTTTGTCGTAAACTGCACGTCACCATACAAGCCGGGCACATCTGTACGAATTGTCTGATATCCACCGGAATAAAGAGCTATTTGTCCTAACAACGCTTCAGCAAATCCTTTAGAAAAACGTTCTGCAGTAATGCCACCTTCTCCCAGTGGATACATCAATGCCTCTGCCTCCTTCAATATCTCAATAAGATTATCATAAATTTCAAAGCGGGAAGTTAATGAATAATCTTCCACATTGTTATTTTCATATCCATAAGGTACATCACCATAATGTTTTACCAAATCGAAATAGCAGAAAGCCTTCATTGTTAAAGCCTCACCATAAAGTTGAGTCCAATCATTTACTTTTCCTGCAGCCACAGCATCTTGAAATGCAGTTTTACCAGCTACCAATTCTGCGACTCTAGATGCACGTGCAATCGTAGTATAAAGCCCGTTGAAGCCTGAACCGCCCGCATTTACACTTAACAATTCTGGTAAAAGTCTGGCGTTGGCATTATTCAAAGAACCTATTTCCGGATATATTTCAGAGTCTGAACCAATAGGATCATTCCAACGATAAGCCCCCATAATACAATTCTGCCGATAATTAGCATAACACCAAGACAGAATTTTAAAAGTTTCAGAAGTAGAAGAGGTTACAAACTCATCTCCTGTGTTCTCCGGTGAAGAAGTATTCAGATAATCACTACATTGAGCAAAAGAACAGCATAGTGCCAATGCAGATATATATGTTACTAATTTATTCATAATAATTAATTTAATGATTTGTTTTTTTGATTAGAAAGCAAGATTCAAGCCTACCACAAACGAACGTGCTCTAGGATAAGTTCCCCAGTCCAATCCTACTGTAGGATATTTCGCCTTGTTCTGAGAGGTATTGGCACTAACTTCAGGATCCAAGCCTGAGTAACCGGTCAAAGTAAACAAATTGTAAATTGTTCCATAAATACGCAATTTGCTCAAACCAGCCTTATGCAAAACTTTATCGGGCAATGAATATCCCAATGTCAGTGTGTTCAAGCGCAAATAAGAACCATCTTCGATAGCAATACTGGAAGTAACCCCATTTTCACTATAAGGTAATGGCAAATTAGCATTTACATTAGCTGCATTTAATTGCTCAGGAGTAGTGAGACGAACCAATTTCCCATCTACCACGTCATAAATCTTATAGGAGTCTTTCATAAAACCAAGTTTATTCTCATATACTCCCTTTTCTTTCGCACCGTATAAAGAAGCGATTTTATTCACATTATACACATCATTACCATAACTCCAGTTAAAATACAATCCTAAATCAAAATTTTTATAAGTTGTATTGATATTGAAACCACCTGTATGAACAGGATTCATATCACCAATAATGGTAACATCTTTCTCATCAATGCCGCCACTATTGTCCATATCCTTAAATTTTGGAAGACCCGGATAAGCATTTTGTCCGGACGGACGGTCCACCCCATGTACAGGATTAATAAAAGAACCTAAATCCGCCACACCCTCTTTCAATATATATTGTCCGTTTACATAATTAAAATCATCTGTGGTATAAAAGCCGTCATATATAAAACCTCTGACCATGCCCACAGGTTTTCCTTCCTGCAAAATATAATCCTCACCAGGGAAACTGCTGCTGCCACACCAACTAGAGCCATATAAACCTGTTACATTTTCTGCCAATTTATCGACCTTGCCTTTATTGAAATTTATATTCATACCAGCCGTGATATTCCAATCTTTATTTTCATAAATCACACCAGACAAAGAAAACTCAATTCCCTTATTACTAGTCTGGCCAATGTTATCATACGTAGAGGTGAATCCGGTAATTCCGGGAAGCGAAGTCAACATCAGCAAATCCTTCGTTGTATTCCAATATAAATCCAAAGACCCCCACAAACGATTCTTTAAAAATCCGAAATCGAAACCAAGGTTACGTGTAATAGTTGTTTCCCATTTTAGATTTTTATTTGCCATCTGTTCCGTTGAAAGATCGTATGAAGATGAATACTGGTTATTCAATATATATTGATATCGCAAATCAGTTTCAGAAGTCCAAGTTTGTGACCATAAATCAGAACTGATGCCATCATTACCTACCGTACCATAAGACAAACGAACTTTCAGATTATCCAACCAGTCTTTCGTTCCTTCCATGAAAGATTCTTCAGAAAGACGCCATCCGAAAGCAGCGGCAGGAAAATATCCCCAACGATGTTCGGGCGAAAACTTAGAAGAACCATCGGCACGGAATGTCACAGTAAACAAATAACGGTCCATCAATGTATAATTAGCACGACCAAAGAATGAGAGAATACGTCCGGGAATATCTACTCCAGAAGAGAATTTACTTGTTCCATGTTCCGCATCATATTGGTTAATCATAGCAAAAGCATTGTCCTTTGTGAAATTAGATGGGAAGTGACTAGCTGAAATCGACACTTTACTACCACCTGAATCTGTAACCTCATGACCCAACAGAATATTCAGGCGATGCTGTTTGGGTAAGAAGTTAAAATCATAACTCACTGTATTCGTCCAGCGAAGCCCCCAGCTGTCACGCTTCGTATATTCCACATTTCCCGCATACAGCTTAGCGCCTGTTTCGTCATCCAAATAATTATTATAAATAGCTCCTCCCCATTTTTTATCTTGTTCCCATGACTGATTTAAAGTAAAATCAGTGTGATAAGCAAAGCCGTCAAACAATCTCCAATTTAAAGACAAAGTTCCACGAAGTCTTTGCTTGATATATAACGGATCATAATCACCGATACGGGCAACCGGACTATAAGTGTCCCAAGTGGACTGACGCCCATACATTTCCATATTTCCTTCACGCAAAGCATTCAAATCCCCCAAGATATCACCGGTAGCAATCGGACGAAAACGGTAAGAAGATGAAAGCAATGAGCCAGAGCCATTAGTTGTCCCTTCATCTCCCATAGTACGCATATCACTATAACGGGTATCCAGATTAATATCCAGATTATCACGTAACTTCTGATTGACCTTCAACGAAATCCCTCCACGCTTGGCATAAGAGTTCAGCTTCATGCCTTCCTCATCCATATAGTTCATCGCAAACAAAACCTTTGTTTTTTCTGTACCTCCACTAACAGACAAATCATGGTTATGGGACACAGAACTATTATACACATCTTTCTGGATGTTATAATTCTTGGTGTTACGATAACTTTCTATACCTCCCGTATTACTACCAGAATAATCACCGATGCCATACAATTTTTCGAATGGCAGACGATATGCATCGCCACTAGCCGCAGCATTCGCCCAAACAAACGATAAATAATCATAAGGATCCAATGTTTCCAAATATTTAGTCGGCGTATTAAATTTAACATAACCATTATAAGAAACAGAAACTTTCCCTTCTTTCGCTCCCTTTGTAGTCACAAGGATTACACCATTGGCACCACGTGCACCATAAATAGCAGTAGAAGACGCATCCTTCAGGACGTCAATGCTTTCCACTTGATCGGAAGGAATATCATTTAAAGAATTCACTGTTACACCATCTACCAGAATCAGAGGTTCATTACTTTGCGAAATAGAGCCTCCTCCTCGCACACGGATAGAAATAGCCGCGTCAGGACGCCCGTCTTGTGATGTAATGTTCACACCGGGAAGTTTACCCTGCATAGCCTGCGCCACATTAGAAACAGGCATGACCGATACAGTCTTACCACTGACAGAAGCAACTGAACCTGTCAAATCCTTTCGTTTAATTGTTTGATAACCAATTACAACTACCTCGTCAAGCACCTCATTATCACTCTCCATTTTAATAGCAAACGCATGCTGGCTACCGACTTTTATGTTCTGAGTCTTATATCCGATATACGAAATAACCAATGTAGCATTTGCGGGAATCTCCAATACAAACTTCCCATCCAAATCCGTAACCGTCCCTGTAGTAGTTCCCTGAACCAAGACTGATACTCCAATCATAGGCTCACCTGTTTCATCAATAATGGTTCCGGTGACCCTTTTCACCTGAGTAACAAGTTGAGTGCCAAAGTTCCTAACATCGGCAGAAACCTCAGCCATCATCGGTGCGACACTTATGGACATTGCGGCCGACAAGCTCCAAATAAGAAAAGAACGGCTGGCTTTACAACCGTATGCGCTTGCAAACAAACGCCTTGTTTTCTGAACATTTTCCATACTTTCCTGGGTTAACAAATAATCATTTTTAGATTTAATAGTTCCTTTTGTGTTCTCTTTAAGTATGTTTCATAATCATAGTATCTTAAATCACACATTGCAAAAGTAGAAATATTTTCGGAAAACAAAAATTATTTCGCATTATTTTCTTTTTTATTTAATTTCGTTTTACTTCGTTTCTTGTATATATAATCACACAAAAGAAAACAATCAATACAAATCATTAAATATATATACTATATATCTCTCAATCAAACAACATTTGAGGGAAGAGTGTACTTTCGTTTCCTTTCAGCCAAGCTAAATTAAACTTATAATAAAAGCGGCTTGTTATCAGATGAATCATGTTATCAGGTGTTTGTGTTCCGGCCAAGTAGCCACGAGGCTCAGCATGATTCTCATCCATTTCAAAAAACTGGGTCCAAGCCCCACCATTAAGAAAACGATAAATACCATCAGTCAACAAGCGTTTTACAGGCCAGGTCTTACCTTCATCGTATGACAAAGCAGCATACATGCCATATCCTTTAAAAGGCTTTCCTGATTGATCAGTAAACATCATTCCACGCTCCTCTTTCGGAGTACGATAAGGATGCTCAGTAAAAGAAATCAGCAAAATAGGACCTTCATTCAAACGCATCAATACCAGCCGTTGTCCTCCATCAATGGGTGGAAATTCCGAAGCGGAATAATGCCAGGTCTTGCCCATATCATCAGATACACTCATAGGCATACGTAGACGTCCTTCTTTATCACGAATACTATTGTTACGTCCCAATGCCATCAATCTGCCATCCTTCAATTGCACCACTCCGGCATGGATTCCGGCAATAGTGGTACCTGTCCCTCCCTCTTTAAAATCAGGCAAGGGCGCTCCATCCCACGGGTCCGTCCAAGTTTTTCCCTTATCCTTACTGATATGAACAGCAGCCCCGTCTCTTCCACCGGGTCCGGCATCACAAGCCTGAACAAACCAGCCTTCCTTTGTAATAGAGGTTCCGGCTATCACTTGATGGCGTCTCGTATGCTCTGGAGCAATCATACGAGGTTTACTCCAAGTTTGTCCATTATCTGTACTTGTACGCAAAGTCATCATCAAATTCTGCCAATGTCCGGCCGCTTCCACTCCATTGATATGGTAAAGAGTCCCTTGGCGGTCGTTCAACAATGCAGTTCCGGTCAAATTACGATCAGCTATCTGATAAAACATACGAGGCTTTTCCCATTCACGGCTTCCGGCACGCAAGCGCGAAGAGAGCACCACCATCTCACGGCCTTTTTCTTCATTGGTAGAAAACCACACAGCCAACAAGTCTCCATTATCACACCAAGTCAATGCCGGCTGATGATTATGCTTGAAAAAAGGCGTTCCACTATGCGCATCCGGTTCATGCACATAAACCAAAGGAGCAGTGAAGACTGGTTCCGTGACACATTGAGAGGCCCAATTCCATTTTATCTGAGACACGACATACTCATCTTTTGGCTGAGAAAGCGGAGCGGTCTGCGGATACTCTGCCTGTACCACCCGAAAGCCTGTCATTGCATGTTTGTCCTCCGGCAACATAGCCATACGATTTGCCGAACGGAGATATTTCACCGGTGTATTATGACTCCCTCCTCTGGTCACCCGTGCCATACCGTCCGAATAGCCGACAGGGTCAGTCTGTTCCTTGTCTATATAGGGCCCATACCAGTCCAGACACCATTCCTCCACATTTCCACACATATCATATAACCCCCATTCGTTGGGAGGAGTTTGTGCCACTTTCAAGGACAAGGGTTTTAGAGAAGCCGTTATCACTTGATTCTTTTGCCAGGCGGCAGGAAGCTTGTCATCCATATAGAAGTTCCAGTAACGGCCTGCCTTACATGCATATTCCCATTCAGCTTCGGTAGGCAGACGATACGTTTTTCCTTCTTTCCGGGTCAACCAGTCACAAAAGGCAACGGCATCTTGATAAGTTACGAACACCACCGCTTCGTCATCTTCATTTGAGAAACCATTTTTACCACGCAACAACTTGTGTCCGGGACAGAACAATTCATATTGCGCATTAGTCACTTCGGTCAGTCCCATTTTAAACGGTTTAGATATGTGCACCTTATGCATAGGTGCTTCATCATAATTTTCATCTTCACCCAAAGTCCCCATATAGAAATTTCCCGCAGGTATTTCTATCATTGGAATCAATTCACTTTGTGCCATAATACTTGCCGGCCATATCATGATGCTAACTATTGTACTTACTAAAAACTTCAATTTCATTTCGTATCTGATTAAAATATGTCTTGATACAAAAGTAACAGGCTATCAAAGAAGAACAAGGTAAAAATTGGTCTTTTATGTGCACAATTTTGCAACAGGCGAACAAACCTATCAAAAAAAGATTTCAGTCTTTCTTATCGCCCCCTCTTCTAAAGTTTGTAATTTCTGCTACCACTGCTACCACCATTTTACCAAATCTCTTATGAATAGGGAGATATAGGGGTGGTGGCAGCACATTTTTTTATGTATGAAATACGCCTGCTACCACCACTTATCCCCTTTTTTATTCCATAAGAGGAAGATGTTTGGGTAAAATTCGTATGCCTTCTATGCCGATTTGCTATGATTACCGTAGTATTGGTAAACTTGGTGGCAACTGTCATCCATCTTGACCGTAAGTCATGATTGTTTCAACCCGACAAAGAAATAGCTCTTGAAAGAGTCAACTGATATTATAACTAAGTATTAATTCCGTCAACCATCCTTACAAGTAAGATGAAGGAGTAGTCAACCTAAAGCGTTAAACTACAGTTTCATCAGCCTAAGACTCTGGTTCCATCAGGTTGAAACTACAGTTCTATCGGGTTGGAACTACAGTTTCGTCCTTTTGTAACTGTTTGAAACTCCCAGTCTTTTCATGGACACAATATAGCTTGACGCTTTAGGTTGACTGCTCCTTCATCTTACTTATGAGATAATACGTATGTGCGGGACAACACTTCCGTAAAAAGTAGAAAAGACATACTGATAATATGAGAAAAGTAGAAAAAGTGGTGGCAGCAGGCGTATTTCATACATAAAAAAATGTGCTGCCACCACCCCTATATCTCCCTATTCATAAGAGATTTGCTAAAATGGTGGTAGCAGTGGCAGCAGTTTTGCAAAACTCTATGGTAGGAGGCGAGTTCAAATTATAAATGCGACAGTTGTATTGATGAGCTGTTTAGAAATACATTCTTAAGAGACACCCCAAAAAAGGGGAGAGAGCATTTGCCATACGCCCTCTCCCCCATACGTTTATTTTCTCGTTTGATGAATGAATTATTATTCCTGTTTAAAGCCATAACCATTCGTAAAGCCACCGGCAGCCATTACATTAGGAGTAAACGGCCACAAATAGATAGGAGCCGAAACGTAATCATAATCCCAAAACAGATACTTATCATATTCATCTCTATAATCAACCAAATCAATACCCCAATTAACTTTGGCATATCCTTGGCTTTCAAGAGATGCTGCCTCTTCTTCAGACACGATTTCAAACAACCCTTTTATTGCCAGATTGGTAGCAGGAGCCGAATTTCCATAATTCAATCCCATTTCTTCCCAATTATCCTTTTGTCCGCGCCATCCCGGATAAAGCACCGGATCATTGACCTTGTCCATCGGACACTGCGCTGTCAAACGATGACCATATATAGTTTTTGCATCAACTAATTTTGTCCATATATAAGCAGAAATGATATTACCATTTTCAAACTCATAATAACCTTTAGTTGCCAGACCATCCATCATAGCTTTAGTCATGTCTTTGATTCTTTTTATATCTTCCGGAAGATAACCAGAACGAATCAATGTCCAACGACGATCACCTTCACCTGCATATTCAAAACCCCGTTCTTCAATAATCGCACGAACCAGATCATTGCCAAAAGATGCAATAAAGCCATCTGTGTCAGCCAAGCCTTGCGGGAACGAACGTTCACGAACTGTTTTTAAATATTGTTTACCTGTAACCACATCACCTAATGCCGCACATACTTCCGCATAGCCCAAATAAACTTCAGACATACGCATATACGGACCATTGATACCTGATTTACGCTGTGCAGCCACCCATGGATTAGCCTGACGGTTCTCATCCCATTTATTCAATGTCAAGCCACCGCCTTCAGCTTTTGAGTTGGGGACAAAAGGAATCAACTTCTCAACCCCTTTACCATTACTGCCGGTCATAGTAATGCTCACGTCACGACGCATATCATTCGGATCAAAGATTCCATAAAAATAAGCAGGATTTATACGTCCCTGTCCATAGCTCTTACATGGATACGCTGCCTTTGAGCCACCAGATGAAGGACGGCCGAAAGAATAGGGGCGACCATCATTTCCACCACCTTGCTGCATGGGATATTCATAAATAGACTCATCCGCATAAATAGCATCATCCATATGCATCTGTTCAAAGAAATACTGGTAAGGATTATTGAAAGTACGTCCGGATTTATCCGAGGCACCCCGTGGATCAGTCAAATGAAACTGTGCATTACCCGGATCAGCCAACAAAGCCTCATAGTATTTTTTAGCTATCGTGTACAAGTTCTGCCAATCAGAACGACGTCCGTAAGTAGCTCCATTATTTTCTTTTCCCTTGTTTTCAAATGTCATGCTTTCCCCTTTTCCATTTACACGTTTAATATCGCCACGACGGGTCTGATATCCAGCTGCATCCAAACACATTCTTCCAATCAAAGCCTGCACATAGGTTTTAGAAAAATAATTTTTATTGGCAGCAGCAATGCCGGGAATGGAACCGATGGTGTACATCAAAGGTTCCACTTTCTGCAAATCTTCAATACATACATCATAAATAGAATCACGGGAAACCAAACCTTTAGGCACAACACCATAAACACCTACGTATGGTACGTCCCCGAAGTTCTTGCACAGTTCACGATAAGCCGTAGCACGCATAGCTATCGCCTCACCATACATTTGCCCCATCTCTGATTGTCCACCATTGATGATCGATTCAAAATTCGATGCGTTTTCCATGGATGTTATCACCGCATTGGCTTTGCTCACAACCGAATACAAGCTAGCATAAATATCATTCTCCTTCAAATATGAAGTCAATCCATAGCTACCTGCATAAGTACCGTTTTGATAAAGACATTCCGGATAGTGACGTCCCAGCTGGTTAGAGAAAGACTCCGGGTGACGTTCTATATCAGACCCGGCAATATCAGCAGCATAAAACAATCCATCGCCAAAAACCTTATTCTGCGCACAATCCCTCCACTGTTCATAAGCACCGTCTAATGCCGCACGTGCTGTTGTCGGATTAGAAAAGACAAAATCCGAATCTACAATAGAAGGAGAGCCAACCTCCAAATAATCACTACATGCTGTAGTCAAAAACATTCCAGCAAAGAAAAGTGTTGAATATACTATTTTTTTCATACGATTCATCTCCATTAATTAGAAAGTTAAATTAACACCAAAGGTATAAGTTCTAGCCTTAGGATAAGACTGGTAATCAAAATAAGGTGTAGGGAAGCCATCCTTACCATCGGTCTTCGTGTTGACATCCGGATCTATACCAGAGTATCCGTCAATACAGAACAAGTTGCTTCCTGTAAAATACACACGTGCATTCTGCAATCCAATCTTATTCATCCAATTTTTCGGGAAAGTATAACCTACTGTCAATGTATTCAGACGCAAATAAGACGCATCTTCAATAAACTTAGAACTTACGATTCCATATTCAGAGAAGAAAGAACTGTAGTTTGTATTCGCATTAAGAGCCGCCAAAGCTGTAGGATCTTTCACCAGCATCAAGTCACCATTTGCATCAACATCATAATATTTGAAAGTTTCAGAAACAAACTTCAAACGGTTCTGACCAGCGGAATTGTCTTTATTTCCCATCAATGAGTGCATTGCATTGGCATTGTACACATCGCCACCAATCTGATAAGTAAAGCCTACAGAAAAATCGATTGCCTTCCAATTACCGTTAATTGTAAAACCACCTGTATGCTGTGGCATAGCCTTACCGATAATCGTTTTGTCATCCTCGTCCACAACACCATCACCTGTTGTATCTGCAAATTTAGGCATACCCGGTATAGCAGTTTGTCCATCCGCTGCCAATCCTTTAACTCCATCCGGATAATTCACAATACCTTGAATATCAGGAACACCCGGTTTCAATGTGTATTTACCATCTGCATAAGTAAAATCATCAATCATATAATATCCTTCTGATTTAAAACCTTGGATCGTACCTACAGGCTGACCTTCACGGATAATATAATCATAAGCAGGCTTAGCCATAGATGAACCCCAATCATTCATAGCTCTCGTATCCGCCAAGACTCCGTCCATCAGTTCATCAATATTATTCTTGTTATAATTATAAGTCAAGTTTACACCTAAATTAAAATCTTTACCACGAACAATGTCAAAGCCTAAAGCCAATTCAATTCCCTTATTTGAAGTTTTACCTACATTCTGGAACTGATAGCTATAACCGGATGCTGCGTCGATAGGCACTTTCATTAAGATATTCTTTGTCGTATTCCAATAATAATCCAAGCTACCGCGAACCCAGTTATTAAAGAAACCAAAATCAACACCTAAGTTACGACTGATAGTAGTTTCCCATTTCAAGTCAGGATTTTCCTTCATGTCACCCGGTACATAAGTGGTTACTTTTTCACCATCCACTGTTATCTGTTTGGTCTTCCAGGTCTCTCTCCATAAAGAAGCATCAATATTATCAGAGCCAGAAGTACCATACGATACACGAAGTTTCAGATTATCCAACCAGTCTCTTGTGTTTTCCATGAAAGCTTCATCTGAAATTCTCCACGCTGCCGCTGCTGCCGGGAAATATCCCCACTGATGACTAGGTGCAAATTTAGAAGAACCATCGGCACGGAATGTAGCAGTCAAAAGATACTTGCCTTTATAAGAATAATTAGCACGGCCAAACCATGACAAAGTATGGTTAGGAGTACCTATCTCACCTTTAAAATAATCTTGTCCCAATGAAGGAGTAGTCATATTAATCATACCAAACGCATCATCCATAGTAAATCCTTTAGGATACCCTACACCATAGATTTCAGTATAATCCGATTTTGATGCCAAGACTTCATTACCAACCAAGAAAGACAAACTATGATCATCTCCAAGCCCCTGTACTTCGTAATTCAAAGTAGTTGCCCAACGCACACCGTAACCATCACTTTTCTTCAATTTAGCAGAACTATTATCTTTTTCTGTCTGTCCTGCATTCCATGTCTTTTCTTGGTTCCAATTACGATTTAACGATAGCTCCGTCTTTGCCGTCAAACCTTTAATAACATTCCAAGTTAAAGCACCTTTTGCACGGATACGGTACATGTTTTTTATATAATCTACAGTATTCAAGTAATACAAAGGATTACTAGTTTCTTCCATATTTGTATCACCTTGACCAAATCCAGCAGTAAAAGAAGCATCACCCAAAGGATTATCCACAGGACGATAAGTGTAAGCAGAGGTTGCATTACCAAAACCAGATCCATTTACTTCTATTTCACTATAACGCAAGTCAAAATCCGCAGTTAACTTTTTATTAATCTTTTGCGTCAATTTGAAATTCGCATTCCAACGCTGGAAACCAGACTTCACACGGATACCTTCATCATCCATATAGTTCACTGATGAATAAAACTTAGTTTTATCTGTACCACCAGATAAAGATACATCATGATTCCAAGATGACGCAGTCTGCATCAAATCATTTATATAATTATGAGTGGTCATATTTTTATATTCATTCAAATGATTTCCGTACTTGGATCCTAATCCAAAATATCTGGCAACTCCATCACCATAAGAATCTCCCAGACTCTTCATATATGCCCATGTATTATACACATAGTCATAAGGATCCATAGTCTCCAATAATTTCGGATTCTCCTTCATCTGATAATACATATTATACTTGACAGAGACCCGGCCATCCTTGCCGCCCTTTGTAGTAACCAATATTACACCGTTAGCACCACGAGCACCATAAATAGCCGTAGAAGCAGCATCCTTTAACACATCAATACTTTCGATATTGTCAGCAGGAATATCATCAATGCCACTAACTTGAACACCATCTACAATAAACAAGGGATCATTAGACTGAGTGATAGAACCACCTCCACGAATGCGGATAGACATACCTGCACCCGGACGACCGTCTTGTGAAGTCACACTCACACCGGGCAATTGTCCTTGTAAAGCCTGTGCAACATTGGCAACCGGATTAGCCGCTAATTTTTCACCGGTAACAGAAGCGACAGACCCTGTCAAATCACGTCTTTTTACTGTACCATAACCAATAACAACGACTTCATCCAAAGTCTTGTTATCTTCTTCCAATACAATAACCAAGTCTTTTCCGGTTTTCACCTCTTTAGTAAGATACCCGATATAGGAAACCACCAAAGTAGCGTTACTCGGAACATCCGGAATTGAAAACTTACCATCGAAATCTGTGATTGTACCATTGGTTGTTCCTTTTACCAGTACATTCACACCAATCATAGGTTCGCCTGTTTTGTCTTTCACCAAACCTGTTGCGGTTTGGGCAAAAGCAACCAAACAAAGCATACTCAAAAAGAGAGTTGAGACAGCTTTTCTAGCTAATTCTTTTAGATTCATAAGATGTGTTTTTATAGTTATTAAAATGTTTTTTTAAGGTTTTGACCTTAGTTTCACCGTTGCAAAATTAAGAATATAACATTACCTTCATGTGTAGTTTTTATCTTTTTATGTGGATTTATTAGGCATTTTTCACGACTTCCAATTATTCAACACAACAAAAAGAGGGGACCTCCACCAACGTAGAAGTCTCCTCTTCAAGCAATTATAAATTCAATCTAGTCTATTGGGTTCCAATTACTTTGAGTACCAAAAATAGCATCGACCGTCACCGCCTCCGCTTCTTTCTTTGTCAGCTGTTTGCTCCACGCTACCCTTTCTGAAACATTTGCGCCCTCACCGGTATTTTTATATTCCATATAACGGGCTGTTTCTTCATTGGACTGCTTGCCCCAATTGTGCCATCCGGCAGGAACAATATGCTTGCCCAACTCACATTCTATAAATAAGGTATAAGCGTATGGACGCCAAGGACGACCTAAATACACTTTATCCACTCCCGGTTCTGCCGTCAGCTTACAGTGTTTGAAAATATATCCATATTTAGCTTCTTTCGGAGTGGAAGCAGCCGTTACATACGAATTGCGTTTGCTGTGGATCATACAATTTTCAAACAAAGCGGTGGAAGGACCGAAAATAAAGTCTGTAGTACCATCGATATAACAATCCTTAAAATAAAGGCGGGTAAATTTAGCACCGGTATAAATAGTATCCTGATTACCCAAAATACGGCAATTGATAAATTTCAAACGGTCACCTTCCGTATGCAGAGCCACCGCCTGTCCCAACTGAGCCGCATTATTCTCAATAGTCAGATTCTTAAAAGTGATGTCACTGCCCTCCACTTTCACCGTATAAGTGCGGAAAGTACCCATTTTATTTATATTCGCATGATCATCATAAGTTATAATCGTCTTATCACGATCTTCACCTATGATATCTATATTTTCCACCCATGAAGGAACAATCACTTTCTCCTTGTATACTCCGTTCTTCACATAGATCGTAACAGTATAATCCATGAAAGCCCGAGCACTTTCCACAGCCTCCTGCAAAGTACGGAAATCCCCCGTTCCATCGCGTGAAACAACAAGGGTATCCCGGCGTTCCTGAGCCCATGTTCCGCTAACAGCGACTAACAACAGCAATAATCCTAAAACTTTTCTCATCATCTCACCTCCTGTTATTTACATGCAGTTCCACAACTGCTTTTCTGAAACAAACGCTCCCATTCCAGACTGGCCATAATGAACGGGCCTACCGCCTTCGCGTCATTAGAACGTATTTTTTCAGTTATATAATAATTATAATCTCCGGTACGATACACCGGCTTGCCTCCCAAACCGGCAACGGCACACCCTTTAGTGATAGAAACCACACCTTTATTGTCCACTTCTATGAATTGGGTCAGAAGCCCTTCATACCCTTTCTTGGCCACTTCCATGTACGAAGGACAGATATACCCCTTACGCAACGCCTTCAACAGGGTGTATACAAACATGGTAGAACAAGAGGATTCCAGATAATTCCCTTCATCCCCGCTTCTGTCAATCACCTGATACCAGACTCCTGTTGCAGGATCCTGGGTACGTTTAATCTGGGCAGCCAGTTTATTCAATATTTCGATAACCGACTCACGTCCGGCTTCGTGTTCCGGTATAAAGTCGAGCACATCCACACAAGCCATCGCGTACCATCCCATGGCACGTCCCCAGCAATGCTGTGACCATCCGGTAGTCTTGTCCGCCCACTTTTCACGCTTGCTCACATCACATGCATGACGGTATAAATCAGTCTTCGGATCATAATTATGGCGGGCCACTGTGACGAACTGATTGATAATATCAGCATAATCATTCACACGGTTGTTACGGTAAGCATACTCCGCATAGAACGGTTGTCCCATATAAAGCCCGTCCAGCCACATCTGGTTCTCATAAATCTTCTTGTGCCAGAAACCGCCATCGGCGTTACGGGGATGCGTATCCAATTGACTGCGCAATAAATCCAATGCTTTTTTGTATTTCTCGTCCTTAGTCTGCTCGTAAATACGGAAAAGCATCTTGCCGGAATTCAGACGGTCAATGTTATATTCCTCCAGTTTATAAGTTTCGATAGAACCATCCTGATGAATCATCGTATCGGCATAAGCCACAGCATAATCAAAAAACTTTTTATCACCGTATGCATCATATACATCCAGCATAGCTTGAAGTTCCAGGCCATGACAGTAATCCCACTTCAAACGGGTCTGAAAATCCAATTGCCAAGATTCGGGACAACGCACCATTTCTGATTCCGCCATACGTACAGACCAAGGCTTATTACCACAAACCTGCTGAGCCATGCCCATCAAAGGAACAACCGCAAGCAAACCGGACACAATAATTTTACAAATAGAATTCTTTTTCATGAAGACATTTATTTTTAGTATTAGACCTATTTATTTTATGAAACAAAAGTAGTATTTTCCTCGAAAAGCAGTGTGCACTTTTCAACCTACTAAGTGTATTATTTGGTATTCGTGTGCGAAAACGGTTATTTTTGTGCACGATAACGATAAAAATCGTTCAAAAATTGTCTTTTTACTAATTATTATGTCTTTCAGGTTTGATAAGTTGAGAAAAGGTTTTATTTTTGGGGCAGTTTTTAATTTATACTATTGTAGAAAACACAGTCATTTACTATTAATTCACAAGAGAATGGAACAAGTTTTTAGTTATATCATCGGTTTAGGAGCAGCGGTGATGATGCCTATAATTTTTACAATCTTAGGCGTTTGTATCGGAATCAAATTCAGCAAAGCATTAAAAAGCGGTTTGTTGGTAGGTGTTGGTTTCGTTGGTCTATCAGTGGTTACCGCACTTCTGACCAGCAGTCTGGGTCCGGCCTTAAGCAAAGTGGTCGAAATATATGGCCTGCAACTGAAAGTATTCGATATGGGATGGCCTGCTGCTGCAGCCGTAGCTTATAACACTTCCGTAGGGGCATTCATTATTCCGGTATGTCTGGCCGTTAACATCTTAATGTTATTGACTAAAACCACCCGTACGGTTAACATTGATTTATGGAACTATTGGCATTTTGCTTTTATCGGAGCCGTAGTTTATTTTGCAACAGATAGTATTTTGTGGGGATTCTTCGCAGCTGTTATCTGTTATATCATCACATTAATCTTAGCAGATTACACAGCAGACAAATTTCAAGGTTTCTATGATAAAATGGAAGGTATTTCTATTCCGCAGCCCTTCTGTGCAGGTTTCGTACCATTCGCTCTCATTATAAATAAGGTATTGGACAAAATTCCCGGATTTGAAAAGCTGAACATTGATGCGGAAGGTATGAAAAAGAAATTCGGTTTATTAGGCGAACCTCTCTTCTTGGGTATCCTGGTAGGATGTGGCATCGGTGCATTATCTTGCAAGAACGGACAAGAAATAGTAGACAAGATTCCTTATATTCTAGGTTTAGGTATCAAGATGGGAGCGGTAATGGAGTTGATTCCCCGTATTACCAGCCTGTTCATCGAAGGGTTGAAACCCATTTCGGACGCTACCCGCGAACTGATCGCCAAGAAGTTTAAGGGTGCTGTAGGCTTAAATATCGGTATGAGTCCTGCCTTGGTGATCGGACATCCGGCCACGTTGGTTGTATCATTACTATTAATCCCTGTTACTATCTTATTGGCAGTGGTGCTTCCGGGCAATGAATTCTTACCATTGGCTTCATTAGCTGGCATGTTCTATGTATTCCCATTGATATTACCTATCACAAAAGGAAATGTAGTAAAGACTTTCATCATTGGTTTTGTTGTGCTGGCCATCGGTCTGTATTTTGTAACAGATCTGGCTCCTTATTTCACCAAAGCAGCACATGATGTATACGCCAAGACACAAGATGCTGCCGTAAACATCCCGTCTGGTTTTGAAGGTGGTGCGTTGGATTTTGCTTCAAGTCCTTTCTCATGGGCTATTTTCCATTTGACTTATTCATTCAAATGGATTGGTTCCGGAATTTTAGTACTGATAACACTATTCTTAATGGTGCTGAACCGTCGTTCTATCATTAAATACCAGAAAACAATGAAAAATTAAAATTTAAAGATAATGATTATGAAAAAATTAGCGATTGCAATGATGCTGAGTGTTTCTGCCTTGGCAGCTTCAGCTCAAGTAAATTACAAAGTACAGACCGCTTGCCATCCGCAAGATGTGAAACACTATGATACAGAACGTCTGCGTAGTTCATTTATGATGGAAAAGGTGATGGCGCCGGATGAGATCAATGTTACATACACCCTTTACGACCGTCTTATTTACGGAGGAGCTATGCCGGTAAACAAAATTTTGAAGCTGGAAACTTTCCGTGAACTGGGTCCGGAAATCACTTACTTCCTTGAACGGCGTGAACTAGGAGTCATCAATGTAGGCGGTGATGGCGTAGTTACTGTAGACGGTAAAGAATATCCTATGAAATACAAGGAAGCCCTCTATGTAGGTTGCGGGAATAAAGAAGTTACTTTTAAAAGTAATGACGCTGCCAAACCGGCTAAATTCTATATCAATTCGGCACCGGCTTACAAGCCATACGTTACTCAATTGATCACTACCGACGCCAAGCTTCAAAAAGCAAATCCTAAACAGTATGCTTTAGCTATCTCAGATCATTATGGAAAAATGGAAGATAGCAACGACCGTATTGTAAACCAGTTAATTGTAAAAGATGTATTGGAAAGAGTGAAAAACGGTGGTACAAACCAATTACAGATGGGACTTACTGAACTGGCTCCGGGTTCTGTATGGAACACCATGCCGGCCCATACACATACCCGTCGTATGGAAGCCTACTTCTATTTCAACCTGCCTGAAGGAAATGCCATTTGCCACCTGATGGGCGAACCGCAAGAAGAGCGTCTGGTATGGTTACACAATGAACAAGCTATCACTTCTCCCGAATGGTCTATCCATGCCGCTGCAGGTACCAGCAACTATACCTTTATTTGGGGTATGGGAGGTGAAAACCTGAAATACAGTGACAAGGATGAAATAAAATACACAGATATGAGATAAGTAGAATGGTACACACCATTACTCATTAACTCTTGTCATTCTGAATGTTGCAAGAAATCAACTCGTTTTCAGTTTTTTTGCGACATTCAGAATGATTTTTTTTAGAAATCTTACCATTGTACCGATTTATACAGGCTTTCCACCAATTTTTGCATAGAGAATAGGTACAGAATGGTTATTTTTGCGTCTAATAAGAAAAACATAATTAAATCTATTATCATGAGTACATTTCAAAAAGTAGGTGAGAAGATGACAAACTTCAGATGGATAATCTGTGGTCTGCTATTCTTTGCCACTACAGTCAATTACCTCGACCGTCAGGTGCTTTCACTAACCTGGAAAGACTTCATTGCTCCGGAATTTCACTGGACGGATTCGAATTACGGAGATATCACAGCTATTTTCTCTATAGTGTATGCCATTGCCAACCTGTTCGCCGGTCGTTTCATTGACTGGATGGGAACTAAAAAAGGTTATCTCTGGGCTATCTTTGTCTGGTCCTTAGGAGCTTGTCTTCATGCATTGTGCGGTTGGGCAACCGAAGAAACATTAGGTATTCATAACGCAGAAGAGATGCTTTCTGCAACAGGAGCCGTCGCTTCAACTATCGCTATTACCAGCGTTTATTACTTTATCGCTGCCCGAATCGTATTAGGTGTAGGTGAGGCAGGAAACTTCCCAGCAGCTATTAAGGTAACAGCCGAATATTTTCCGAAAAAGGACCGTGCATATTCCACTTCCATCTTTAATGCAGGTTCTACAGTAGGTGCTTTAGCCGCTCCGATCACTATTCCTCCTTTGGCACGTTATTTCCAAAGTATTGGTGTGGGCAACGGATGGGAAATGGCTTTCATCGTTATCGGTGGTTTAGGATTCATTTGGATGGGACTTTGGATGTTCCTCTATAAGAAACCCAATGTCAACCCTCGCGTGAATGCTGCCGAACTGGAATATATCGAACAAGACAACAACAATCCTGAAGAATCAGCAGAACAACAAGCTGCTGCCAACGACTTCGACAACAAGAAGATTTCATTCTTGCAATGTTTCAAATTTCCCCAAACATGGGCTGTATTTGTCGGTAAGTTCATGACTGATGGCGTATGGTGGTTCTTCCTGTTCTGGACTCCGGCATATATTTCGGATGTATACGGTTTCGCTTCAGATACGGGTACCGCACAAATGTTGATTTTCGTATTATATGCTATTACCATGTTATCTATTTATGGTGGTAAGTTACCTACTATTATCATTAATAAAACAGGTAAGAATCCATATGCAGCCCGTATGCAGGCTATGCTTATCTTTGCCTTGTTCCCACTGCTGGCATTGTTTGCCCAACCTTTAGGCAATTATTCATATTGGTATCCTATCATTATTATCGGTATTGCAGGTGCTGCACACCAATCATGGTCTGCCAATATTTATTCTGTAGTAGGTGATATGTTCCCCAAAAGCACCATCGCTACTATCGTAGGTATTGGTGGTATGGCAGGTGGTATAGGTTCATTCTGTATTAATATGGGATCTGGCAGACTGTTTGACTATGCAGCAGAAACGAATATGACTTTTATGGGATTCGAAGGAAAACCTGCCGGCTACTTCATCATATTCTGTGTATGTGCCGTAGCTTATTTGGTTGGTTGGATTATCATGAAAGCATTGGTCCCCAAATACAAACCGGTTGATGCCTAATTAAAGAATTCACCACAGACTACACACCTAAGTAGCCTGTGGTATTTTTTTCCCTAATAAATAGTTTTCAGAAGATATTGATAGATAGAATTATGACTTAATATTTCAGGGACTCCTGTGATAAAAAGCTGCTTGCGTGCACGCGTTAAAGCGACATTCAGCTTACGGTCAATCTGTACACCGTCCTCTTCTGTCAGGTTGGGCAGAAACCTTAATTGATAGAGGTGATTCACACAAAAAGAATAAATAATGACATCACGTTCGCTGCCCTGATACCGTTCCACAGTGTCAATGGAAATCCTACTCAAAGCAGGAATAGCCAATGCCTGAAGCTCTTTACGTATCAAAGCAATCTGACTTCGATAAGGAGTAATGACCCCTAACGTTCGATTCGGATCAAATTCCTCTTCATGAGCCAGATACACCTCTTTGGCTAAACCGGCGACAATCTGTGCCTCATATCTGTTTGTTTTTCCGGAAACGCTCTCCAAATCTTGCTTCGAAGGGATAAAACGTACCGGAGCCTCTATGTGCTCCAACTGATGAGGTAATCCCAAAGCCTCCAATTTTCCGGCATAAAATGCTTTATTGGGAAAAAAAGCCACTCCCGGATGCATACGCCCCTGACGGCAAAGCATATCTATCGCTTTAGGAGATTCTTCTTTTAAATGAAAACGATAAAGCCGCTCAAACAGAGAATCTTTTAAATTAAAAAGTCCGGCTTCCCTAAGTCCCTCATCATGCACTTCAGAATGTCCGCTATTCTGCAAAATAACGGCAGGCAACTGTTTATGATCACCTATCAGGATAAATTTACCCACTGCATTTCTTTCATCGGCAAACTTGGCACACAGAATACCCAACAATTGGGGTTCTAATATTTGGGTGGCTTCATCCACTATGGCTACATCAAAACGTTTTAATTTAAAAAGTTCAGCTTTAGCCGCAATAGAGGCCACGGTTCCAACATATACTCTGCAATCTGCCATACGGATATTCACCTCTCTCCTACTGTTACATTCCGCCAATATATTCTCCAACAGATGTCCTCTAAAACGTACATCACAGGAAAGCTCACTTCCCACCCGTATATAATCTATACAGGGGGTGATAGAGGACAGTGACTGACAAATTTCATCAACAGCCCGGTTGGTATAAGCCAGTAACAATATCTGCATAGATGATGCTGCATAGAAATGTTCCACCATTCTACGCAACGCCCTCGAAGTCTTTCCTGTTCCGGGAGGTCCCACCAGAAGAAAATAATCACGGGCCGACTCAGCTTTCAACGCCACCCTCTCAAAATCATCACCGGTCAGCGCTATAGCTTCATCAAAAGACGAATCAAAGCGGGGAGGCCGTTGTCCCAGCAATAATTCCCGTCTTTCCGTATTCGCATCCAGAAAAGCGGAGAGTCCCAAATACATACTGCGAAATGTAGTATCCATCGTATCATGTTCTACAGCATAACGACTGTCCGGAGAAAAAACGGAAGCATTACGTTGGGTAGCACGTAAACGAATACGCAATTCTGTATCTGTAATCTGCTCAATATTACCCTTAAAAACCATTTTATTGGTCGCATTATCCAAGTCATTATTACGCTCATACAACACAACCACATCTCCTGTACGGAAATTGGGAAGAAACATTTCATCATATTGCGGAATAGACAAAAGTATATAAGCCTTATGAGCCTGTGATGCCCTATTTTCCATTATCTGCAAATCATATAATATCTCTCCCGCCTCACGTTTCTCATCCAGTGTACTCAGCCAAAGAGCTGAAGCCCCTGCACGTCCTTCATAATCCACATCTCCCGATTTGGAGGTATAAAGTTCTTTTGTAATGAAATTATAAAGCGTATAAAAATAGGCCTGCTCCAAAGGTTCCAACGCCGACAGCTTCTCCCGGAAACGCGAGATAGAGGGCTTCAAATACTGTTCCCAGAATCTGCCGCTCAGTTTTCTTTCATTCACCACCTCCGGATTGATTTGTGCCAACAAGTTGCGTGTAAAATCAGGATGATTATGGAATTGTACCCCATACTCGGCAGCAACAATACGGTTACGCAAATTGATAACCCGCCTTACCTGAGCCCACGATGCTCTGGCCGGATACAATAAAGGATAACGGGTATAAAGCAAATAGGGATGCATACGCCGCCGGTCCTGTCCCATGCTATATTCCAACACTGCCATATATAGCAGCATCTGAACCTTATTATTTTCCTTGGGTTCCACTTTTCCCTGCATGGAGAATTCATCCGCTTTGCCCGATTTCATTTCTATAAAGCTGCTCATATCCCGCTGCATATAGTCCAGACGTCCCTGAATGCCCAACGCCTCGCAAATATAGGACGGTTCCAGCACAGCCTCCTTTTTATCCAGATTATACCCTGGCTCCAAAAAAGTGTGTTGTACAACGTCCCGTATATGCTCAAAATGCATCCGGCAATCCTTGGCAAACTCTTTCTCTTTGGACGGATCACGAAGTTCGGCACAAGCAGCCAGTTCAATGGGATACTGCCGGAATGCCTTCTTCATACAGTCTATATAGTCCGGCTCCTCCTCACCTGCATGTATCCATTCATCCAGGAACAGATTGGCTATATTTCCCAACAGCAAAGGGCGGGCATTATCAATCGGCACCAGCCGGCTCAAAAAATAGTTTGCCGGATGGCTGCCATAATCCTTGTAACATTCCGCCAGTGAGCTGATATCTATCAAATAATCCGGTTCCAATACGATAAAAGAAGGGGTATAAATTCCATCCCTATCTACAGAAACATCCAGCAGATTAAGCTGGGCATATCGCCAAAGTTCCTTTATGGTTTCTTCAAATTCATGATTTATACCGGGTTTATTATAAACCACCCGTATAGGTTCATCGGCTGTTACATCTACAGGATGTACATACAAATAGGTATCATCGGCATAATCAAAGCATACACGGATGCGGCGGATGTATTCCATCTTTTCTTTTTTCCCTGAAGATGCTATTTCCTGCTTGGGAAGAACTGAGAACAACTTCAATGGAATATCCTGTGCAAACATCTTCCTATATGCGTATGCCACTGCACGCAAATCACACAGGAACTCTTCTTTTACAGGAGACTTACGATGGTTCAAAATATCATTGGAAGTCAGACGAAAGGTATGTAACTGATTCTGTTCTTTCAGATCCAGCCCATATTGAGTGGCTACATAATTAATACGGGCGGCCAAATCAGTGGTCTGCAAACTATTCCCTTGTATCTTTTCACGCACCACACGCTCCAATGATTCACGCAATTGCCTGTAACGGCGTTCCAATGGCTGGTTTTCATCTATATAAAGCCTGTATAACTCTTCGTAATACTCTTCTATCTCTTCATTCATGCCGTAAAGATACACAAATTATTATTTATAGAATACCGGCATAATAATAGGATGGGTTTCCCATTTACGGGTCATCGGATTAAATTCCCTCTCTGCTCCCGCTTCAATTCCGAAACTATCCGATATTTTAAATTCCAAAGTGCCTCCGTATGAATTCTGGTTCATAAAAAGCTGTGAAGCGGGAGTCATACCATATCCGTTATACACCGAGTATGTGCCGAACATATTGATCTTCATTCTGTCATTAATGCGAAAAGACAACTTTCCCTTAGCACCTAAATCATTAAAGCGGACTCCATATACATTGTATTTAGCAGCATATACTCCTCCCGTCACGGTTATAAAATCATTGAGACGCTGTGTGTACATCACTCCGGCATTACGTGCCTCACCTATAGAAGGCAACCCTTGAAAGGAATGATAACCACTCAGAATCCCTGTACTATTAATCTGATAAGCACGTCCATCTATATAATCATGTCCGAAAGGATTTCCGGAAAAAGTATAAGGGGATATCTTAGGCATTTCTTCACGGGAAGTAAAATCAAATTTTGGCATCCGCAATGTATCAGATAAAACGGGAGGTGTCAACGTAGGAGGTTCGTTTATAAAATCCATACTTTTATCAGCCTCATTCATCTCATTGATAAACTCATTGATTTTATCTTGCCGGATGATGAGCGTATCCTTGTCATTTTCAACCTGAGCTATGCCATGCAAGGAAAGAATACAAAAGAATAAGAACAAGCCAATGCGTTTCATTTGTAAATGTGTTTTTTCAAAATTACAATTTCCGCATTGACTTTTCCCGTTTCATTAAGACTTAATAAGACTTTTTGGCTGTATTCCTTAAAAATGCTATTGATTTACCATAGGAAGTTCCAGCCATTCGGTAGAAATATAATTCTTGCTTGAATCTATAGCAATTAATACCTGGTCATTATCCCGATTATAACTGCCGTCATAGGTAAAGGGAGTAATTTTACTATCAAATTCTCCTATAAAAGAAAGTTTTCCATCTTTAGGACTATACCACCATACTTTCTTTTTTGCGCCACTGATTTTAGTCAAGTCAACAGACATCGGATTTCCGGAGTAATTGTATACTAACAAATAATCCTTTCCGCGAGTCGCAATGGCTCTGTCATAACGATTCCCATTCGTACCGGCAATTACACTTTGATCCGGTACACGTTCAAAATAAGGGAAAGTTAACATCAGATTCTTCAGATATTTCATCTGATTGAAGCCGGGATCCTGCATTGCTTTATACCAAGGTTTCTCTATTCCATCAGCTCCATACCCACCAGGTGTACCCGGTTTCAAGAACTGCATGATATTATTATGTCCGTATGTATGTCCGCAAGAGCCCGCAAAAACAGACCAATATCCATAGCGTCTCACATCACAGTCACGCCAGCGTGGCTGGGCAGGATCATGCAATCCCTGAGGAATACCTTCATAACTGGGTTCTGCATCCAGAACAGGCTTCAGTGGAGTCATGGACAAAGCCTCTTCTACATAACGCCAATTGTCTTCCTCCAATCCCGTAACAGAAGTATCACCATCTCCTTTTTTCTGGCCATAACGCCTGTGTCCACTTTGGAACATATTCATATCCATCCACTCCTTATTATTCAGATGGGTAGCACTGGATGTACGACCAAACGGATGAAAGGTCATTATATGATTCTCGTCCACAGCAAGAATACTATTCGCCAACGCCTCCCAAATCTCAGTATTTCGGTCAGCATAAGTATCTCCACCGATTACCCAAATAATATTAGGGGCATCTTTATATCGTTCACCTAAAAATCTACCATACGCTTTGGCCTCTTCAACATTCATCTTTCCGGAGCGCACAAGCCCTCCCCAGATACATACCATCGCTATGTAAATGCCGTTCTGCTCAGCTTTCTGAATAATATAATCCATGTGATCCCAATACCCGTAAACTCCTTTTCTGTCTATATTCTTAAAATTGAAACCATCTATCATGGAATACTGGCCATAGAAATTCATGGCAGGAACTCCATTTATAGTCTGTACCTGCACCACATTGAAACCTGCCTGACGACAATGTTCCAGATAATAAGCAGCCTCATCTCTATTCAGTTTCTCGGGCAACAGCCATCCCGTATCTCCCAACCAGAAAAAGGGAGTTCCGTCCGCATTCATCAGATAACGGTTCTCTTTACTTACTTTCAGTTGTCCATGACTCCAAGGCTTATAAACCGACGATTTGCTCTGTGCTGCTGCCGAAAGCAGCCCTCCTTCCACCATCAGAAGAAGGAATAATAATACTAGATTCTTGTTTTTCATTTGTGCATTCATCTTATAAATTTCAAAAGCCCAAAGTAACTTATTCAAGCAGACAATTCTGGGTAATAACTAGTCTTTTTGAGGGAATCTTTTAGCTTCCTCCGCTTTCAGGTTGAGTAAAACTGATTCGGGAACTTTTATGATAGTACCATGCTTATGTCCTTGTGGAATAGAAATCTGATCGTCAATGGGAGTAAAGTTCTTGAAGTCTTTTGTAGACACGGCTCCAAACCGTCCTTCCCGATAAACATCAAAATAAATCAACCATTCATCACCTACTTTCACGGCACACGGACCTTCAGAGTAAGTCGGTGCAAATTTTACTGACGGATCAGCATAAGGTCCTTCTGCCGATGGCCCGGATACACAGAACAAATCACTGTAACCAGGCTTGCGATTGTCTTTTATAATTAATACATAGTCGTTTTTATCACGCTTTACTATAAATCCGTCAATAGAATTAAATCCCGGATCATAAAACGCCTTTGCAGGAGTAAACGTTTGGAAATCCTTGGTCGTGGTATAATAGGCACGGTGACTTTTATTAGCTCCCAAACTATCGGCTGCCGTATATCTTTCTACAGGAATGGCAGAAGACCAGGCAACGATGAACTGTTCCTTTTCATCATCATAGAAAACTTCCGGTGCCCACACATTGTTAGTCAAAGAGTCTTTCATCACTTTAATTTCGCGTTGTTCACTCCAATGAATCAAGTCTTTAGAACTGGCATAACCAAATCCCTGTTCTCCATTCCAACTGATTGTCCACACTAAATGGAAAGTTCCATCCGGGCCTTGGGTCATGGACGGATCACGCATCATCGAATTGGGAGCATATTTCTGTTCTTCGGTCTGTTTAGTGAAATAATTATAATAAGGAGTCTTATTTCCTATTTCCGGTTTCAACCATGAACCTGCGATACTATCCCAATGATAGCCGTCATAGCTGTAAAGATAATGTAACCCGTCCAATGCCGGCTCACGATGAGAAGTGAAGATATAGACTTCCTTTTCGGGTTTTGTACAAGCTGTAAAAGCCAATAAGGCAAAAACGAAGGAAAAAAACAATTTCATAGCATGCTGTTTTATGATGAATAAACCTTTTCCAACAGGACGAAACAACAAGTATTTTGTACTCTATACTTCTTAAAGTATCAATCCAAATCAATAATAAATATCCATCATATAACAAGATGTATCTCGAGACATAAAATACGAATTATATCCCGAGACAATCCTACATAGAATAATGATGAGAATCAGCCTTTAGTTTCCAAATAAACCAGCTGCGTCTGTAAATACTCTTCCAGCCCATGTTTACCATCCGCGCCACCGATACCAGATTTACGCCATCCGGCATGGAATCCCTGCATCGCCTCAAAATTCTCACGATTCACATAAGTTTCACCAAATTTCAACGCACGAATCAATTTGAATGTCATATCCAGGTTCTGGGTATAAATAGAAGAAGTCAGCCCATATTCACAATCATTAGCCCAGGCAATGGCGTCTTCCACCTCTGTAAACTCAACAACCGGAAGTACCGGTCCAAAAGTTTCTTCCTGAATAATATCCATCTTTTGGGTACAATTAATCAAAATCGTCGGTTCAAAGAAATATCCTTTAGTACCGATACGATGACCACCGCATAGCAACTCAGCTCCCTGCTCAATAGCTTTTTTCACTTTCTCTTCTACTGATTTCAGTGCATTGGCATCAATCAACGGACCCATATTGAGGTCTGTATACTGATTCGGATCACCCACTTTCACCTGCTTGAATCCTGCCAACAGTTTCTCAAGGAAAGCCTCTTTTATACTAGAATGTACATACACGCGCTCACAGCAATTACATACCTGTCCTGTATTAATAACACGCGAAGCAATAATGGATTTTACAGCTAAATCCAAATCTGCATCCGGCATTACAATACCGGGAGCCTTCCCTCCCAATTCCAAAGAAACCTTCGTCACATTGGCAGAAGCGGCTGCCATGGTCTGTATTCCAGCCTCCACACTTCCGGTCAGACTAACCATACCTACTTTAGGGTTAGCAGCCAGTTCATGTCCAATCACCGAACCACGACCGTTCACCAGATTGAATACACCTTTAGGCAACCCAACTTCATCTACAATCTGTGCGAAAACATACGCGTTTTCCGGTGTCAGCTGACTCGGCTTTACCACAATTGTATTCCCCGTCAACAGAGCAGGAGCGGCCTTACGGGCAATCAAGAAAAAAGGAAAATTCCAAGGCAGGATGCCTGTTGTCACCCCAATAGGTTTCTTAAAGACAAATATATTTTCGTGAGGACGGTCACTAGGAATGATTTCCCCTTCATAGCGACGGGCCCATCCAGCCATATAATCAAGGTAATCAGCCGTAAATAACACCTCTACATTAGCTAATCCTCTTGTTTTTCCACCCTCCCGGATAATAATATCAGTCAATTCCTGTTCCCGCTTGCGGATACCTTGTGCAATCCGAGTTAAATAGCCGGCACGTTCAATAGAGGTAAGACTCTCCCAAGAAAGCTGTGCCTTCACGGCAGCATTTATAGCAGCACGTGCATCTTCCGGTGTGCCATCAGGCATTTTAGATATCACTTCTTCCGTAGAAGGGTTCAATACATCAATCCACTTATCGGATTGGTTTTCGATGAATCGCCCATCGATGTACATCTTTAGTTCTTTCATGGTCTTAAATGTAAAATGAGTACCTTATTTCTTTCAATCTGAAATATCCAAGCAGCATTTTACAAATATATCATTATTTATAAAGCCCAAAAATGTATTTTTGTTCATTAACATGGAAATTTATACACTTTAATTGAACTTTATGAATCATATTTATAATTATTCCTCTATCAACTGCCACAAAAGCCATCTCCTTCTTATCACTAAAACATCACTTATTATATTGTGTAGGCAACACCCCAAACAGTTTCTTGAATGATTTTGTGAAATAACTAGGCGTATTAAAACCAACCTGATCAGCTATCTCAGCAATGGAAAGCCCTCCTTCTTTCAATAATTCGGCAGCTTTACGAAGACGTACATTCTTCACGAAATCAGAAGGCGAACTTCCGGTGATAGATGTAATCTTCCGGTAAAGAGTAGCACGACTCATGCACATATCCCTACTTAAATCTTCTATGGAATATTCAGGATTACTAAGGTTCTTCTCAACCATATCCAATGCCTTCCTTATTAATTGCTCATCAGATGCTGAAATAGAATTCGCTTCTACTTTTCCTTCTTCCGGCAATGGATCTATCTCTTGCCTTTGCTCCGGATTTTGTTCCAATGGCAGAACAGTCTGTGCAACAATGGACTCCCGTAATTTCATATACATCCGGCCCAATCCCCAAACAACCGATAAAACAACAAGCACATAAAACAAATACGCCCAGCCTGTTTCATACCAAGCAGGCAAACATTGGATCATGACCGTCAATGTACTCTTACTCCACAGCCCATTCTCATCTGTAGCACGGACTTCCAGTTCAAATTCCCCCTTTGACAAATCAGACAAGCCGATACTATTTTCCCCTGCCGGAAAGGCCACCCAATTATCGTTTCTTTGTTTATAACGATAAGCATATCTTACCTTATTCGTATTCAAATGGTCAAAAGTAGAAAAAAACAATTTCACATTTCTCTCATGAGGAGACAGGCTTATTTTCTTTTGATTATCCACCCCGATTTCAGAGGTGTTATTCATTTCGACGGATGTCAAACACACCGTTGGCTCAGGTATCCTCCTCTTTTTTTCATTATAGTGAGGAAAAGTCACAATTCCACCTCGTCCACCCACACTCATTTCTCCCCGAGGACCTTTATACAATGACTGGAAATCTTCCAGATTTATCCAAGAATCAGTACAAGACATCATAGTAAAGATATGTGTTCCGGGATGATAGACCATCACCCGCTGTGATGTAAGAATCCAAAGATTCCCATCGTCATCCGACTTTATATCCAACACAGCATCCCCTGTCAATCCACAATCTTTTGTCCGGGAAATAAAATCATTCGTATCCGGAGAATAACTATACACATTGCCCTGTTTAGTACCCACCCAAAGATTGTTGTCCGGTGCGACAGTCAATACCGAATAATTTTCTCCTGTATCCTTTATTTGCAACCGGCTTTCTCCGGAAACTCTCCACAACCCTCTACTTTCAGTTGCAAAATAAACAACTCCTTCATTAGACGAAACGATAGCATTTATAAAACCAACATCATCACAAACTGTAGTCAATCGGCCATCCTTCATCCTATACCGGAATAAATGGTAAGTGGTACCTATCCAAAGATTCCCACGACGGTCATCATGCAAAGCGCGGATACGCTCACCTTGTTTAATGGGTATGGTACATACGATGGATTCAAAAAGCCGGTCCTCCTTATACCGAATTAATATAACCGAATGATCCCTTACCATATAGATTCCCTCTCTATCCGATGGCTTCTCAAAGAAAAAAGAAAGCTCCCTGTCATTCTTAACAACAGACATACGATCTCTTTGGGGATCATAAGCATACAGCCCCAATTTCTTTTGTCTGATCCAATAATAATTCTTCTCTTGAGAAAACTGCATAGGAGACGCGATTATCCCCAAATTTTGCTTTACCCCTTCCATAGACAAAGGAAGCACTTCATTAGGAAGAAAAGAAATAATGAAAGAAGAAGGATAATAACCTGTCACCCATAAATTTCCGGATTGATCGGAAAAAATCTTTGTGAGGATTTTCCTGTCAGCTGATAATAAACGGGAGAGATCTACCTTATCCAAGGATGCATCGGCCGTTATTTTATAGGCATATAAGTTATCTGCCGCAGTCACCCACAAATATCCCTTAACAGAATCTTGTATAATATGATGAAGCTTTCGGGTATCGGAGTCAGAAGACGCATTATCCACTGTTTGCAATCCAAACATTTTGTCCGTATCCTGTGCCTTGGGGTCAAAACGTACAATACCTTTTCCCCAAGTAGTAACCCAATAATACGGGGTGTTATGATCTTCCGTCATGCTTGTGGGATACTCATCATAGGGCCAAGGATATGAAATAAAAGAGTCCTTTACCTTATCATAGCAAAAAAGCCCGCCTTTTGCTTGAGTTACCCAAACAGTCTGTTTCTTATCCTCATAAATAGAATTGACGGTATTCTCCTGTCCTTTCCATTTAAGAATGTATTTTCCAGTTCTTTCCCCTGACGCATTGTATCGAAACAAGTGCCTGTTAGTCGAAATCCAGACCGTACCATCAGACGTCGCTGTCATTGTAGTTATAGTCCAACCCTTTATCGTTTCATCAGCAAGCGCCCTTATCTCATAATCTGTTTTTGACAAAATATAGGCGCCACGCTTCGTTCCAAACCATATTTTCCCTTCACCGTCTTCAGTAATACACGTCACACTGTTGTTTTCCAAGATTCCCGGGTTCTTGAAATCAGAACGGAATACTTTCACCGTATATCCATCATCACGACACAAGCCTCCCCCTTCAGTGCCATACCACATATATCCTTCCGAATCCTGGAAAATACAAAGCAATTCTTTGGTCGGCAACTGTTCCGAATTAGGAAGGTTTCTTACTATCATATCAAATGCTTTGACCGGAACGGCATTTATCCGCACTGTCAATAACAAAATAATGATTGGTAATACTATCCTTCCTATGTTTTTCATATTCTTCACGCAAGTACTCCTGTTGAAAACAAACGAATACAAAGCTAGGAAGAAATTCAAGAACTTGCAACTTGTCGGTTTAAATAAACACCTTTAAAATAACTTATTTCTCTGATATAGCCTTTATATTCTACAGCCTATTACCTAATAAAATATATCATTTTTAAGTAAACTATTTACCCAAACGCCCTCTCATTTTAAATAGATTATCAATTATTATACTTCAGTCCTTCCAATATAATATTTCTCGCATTTTTTACATACTTCACGCTATCTGTTAATTCTTTTACATAAATATTTTTAACTGATACATTATTAATAGGTAATCGTTCATCACCTTTCAAATCAAGAATGACCTCAGCACGATTAACACAAACACTATCCATATAAAGATCACGGATAGTTGTAACACTATCCTTATAAGTAGGTACTAAATCGCGCCATTGATAGAGCACATCTGTATCTACTTCCATGATTCGCTGCATACGACCAGCCCGAACATTTTTCATCCAAATATTTTCAATAAATCCACCTCTACGATGGTTTGTTTTGGCAAAGAACAAACGAAATACTGAATCTTGAGCCTCACAATGATGCATATAAATATTACGAACCCCTCCTGACATCTCACTTCCAATCCCCAAAAGAGTATGCGCATTAACTATATGACAATCACGAATTACTACATTTTCTGTTGGTGTATTTAATCTCCAAGCATCCTGATTACGTCCCGATTTAATAACCACACCATCATCACCCTGATCAAATTTACACTTTTCAATCAAGATATTACGACTCATTTCCAAATCTATTCCATCATTATTATGTCCATGTGCATAAACATCAAGATTACGGGCAATCCCCCCATCACATAAATAGAAATGAATAGTCCAAAAAGGACTTTGCCGGATTTTAAAACCATCAAGTAATACATTTCTACACCGATTAAACTGAATTAAATGAGGACGTAAATTATTCTCAGATACCGCCATCTGCCGTTGCTGCACAGGAACATCAGTTGATGCCATTGTATAAAGTTTTTTTAAAGCATTCATATGAGCAATCGGGCGCTTAAACCATTTCTTCCATGTTTCCATTTTCGGAGCAAGTGTTCCTTCTCCTGTAATTGCCACATTTTCGCAGTTGTACGCATAGACAAGTGGGGAATAGTTATAACATTCCATACCTTCCCACGTGGTCATCACAGCAGGCAAATAGTCTTTCGGGTTATCAGTAAAACGTACTAACGCATCTTTTTTCAAATGCAAGTTTACATTATTGGCCAAGTGAATAGGACCTGTCACCCACTCACCGGCAGGAATAACCACCCGTCCTCCACCTGCCTTGGAACAAGCCTAAACAGCTTGCTTAATAGCCTCTGTATTTACATACATTGTATCAGCCACAGCACCAAAGTCTGTGATTACATAGTCACGCTCTGGAAAAATATATTCACAAATAGGTTTCATGGGAAAAGGTGCTTCCACTGAAATTATTCGATAGTCAGCCGAACGAGAATCGCACGACATGAACAAAACAACAATGGATAGAACCATTGCAATATTAATCAGATATCCTTTTTTCATGTTCTCTTTTTACTTGATTTTATTTGTCCTTTATTCCCCTATCAGTCTTTCTAACAACAAACAGGGACCCATCAATAAAACATCTATCTATCGTTTTGGGGATGACTCAAAAACAATAGATATCGTCTATTGTTACGAAAGTGTCATCACTCCCATAGATTGTTTTTGTTTTGTCTGTCCATACCGGTCGTACCCCTGTAATTTCAACCTGTAGAGTATAATTTGCCTTCGGCATTTTCGGTGTTATAATTCGAATTGCTTTTTCCGGATACTTGCTGTAGAAATCTACCAATGAAGAATATACAGTATCTTTCTCGGCATTTAATACACTTACTTTGGCATATCCGCCATGAGGGTTTGTTTCTCCAACAATAGCAGCATGAGTTCCTTTGAACGCTATCTCCAACACGTTTCCTTTTTGATTGGACTTCCATGCTCCGTACAACTTTTTCCCTTTGTTCAGAGCGTCCGCCGGTTTTAGCTTCCTGATGTCCCATGCCTGCCAATATTCAGGGATGGATATTTTTGTTCCATCCACTTGTAAAGGCATCCATACATATGTGGCGGCTGAGGCCTGATGCGGATAAGACCAACGATCCCCCATAAACATAGGTATGGTATCATTACCGCATTTCAGCGGGAATACAAATGTACTTTGCGAATTGTAGGTCAGCTTGCCTTTCGGGCAGAACAGTCCTTGTTTCGTCCAAGGGCCTTCTATCTGGGGAGCCGTGAAATAGAAGTTATCATTTTTCTCCCAACTGGTCAGGTTTGAGGTAAGCATGAAATAGACACCGTTCTTTTTGAACATGGCCGGTGATTCGCCCATGCCTTTAATGTGGGCCACTTCAGCCTCTATTGAACGGTAATCATCACTTAACCGATAAACAGGGCCATGATGAATCAGTAAATATCCTTTTCCATCGGTGTCCTGAAAAGTTCCCATATCCCAGCGTTTTACCGGTTGTCCCTTATAGAGCAACGGTCCCTGCAACTGATAGTCACCTGCAATCGTTTTGCAGGTAGCTAAACCGATATAAGGGTCCTTGTATCCCATATCATCGGCATGCATCAGCATGATATACTCGCCCGTTTTAGGGCATTTCATCACTTTTACACGCTCACCTACGCGATTGGGGCCGAGAATGCCTTCGGGTTGGACCTTAAGGACAATGTTCTCGAATTTCCAATTTACAAGGTCATCCGAAGAATAACATGAGAAACCGGGGAAAGCGTTACTTTTGTCCGATTTCCATTCTCCGAAAAGATAATACCTTCCGTTTTCTTCCACAATACAAGCACCATGTGCATTGACAATATTTCCCTTGTCATCAAACCATGGAATACCGTTGACTACTAAATTGTTTTGAGCTGTGACTGTTCCTGCTTTCAATAAGAGGAACAGCAAGAATGATAAATATTTCATCATATTCTTTTATCTTTTCAATATACTAATAGTCCTGCCCATTGATATCTGAACCATAGACTAGAATTTATACTTCCTGTTTTTATAAAGACATGGCTTTTTTATTTCAAAGAAGTCTTTAATGAGAGTTTCTCTTTCAAATCAGCAGAACTAATTTCCAGTTTCACATTGCTGGGAGTTTTCGTGCTTCGGAGAATGATTTGCATCCTTCCCTGATACATTCGTTTGGAAGTTATGCCATGAAAAAGTTCGTCCGTATAATGATCCCCGTTATCCAGAGCCACTAACCATGCCGCACCTTCCATTTGTAAAGTAAGTGGTTTGTTGTAGTCCCACACCGGACGACCTTTTTTGTCTATGGCCGTTACGTTTATATATTGCAAGTCCATACCGTCTGCTTTCCAGTCCGCAGGCGTTTCCGCCTCAATCCGGAGTGCCACGGCTTTTCCGGCAGTTTCGATATGATGACGAGCCACTTCTTTGCCCGACTTGTCACGGGCTATTGCCACCACAGAGCCACCGTTGCCATAAGGAACATCCTTCCAATAAATCATATTACGCAGGTTTGCCTGTGTCGTATCGTTTTCTTGGACTCCCATGCTTTGACCGTTTACCAATAACTCTACAGAATGTGCATTAGTGAAGGTAAAGAGTGACTGTCTGCTGCCCGGAGTATGGTTCCAGCACTCGTTCAGTGCCATGCGTCCCACTATGACGTCATTCCAGTTGACACTTTCCGCCCCCGCCGCATCGACCACTCCGATATGTACTTCGGGAATTTCTGGCATGAAAGCCGATTTAATAAGGTAGGCTTGGGGATAGGGACGCATGGTATGGTCAAAGAAAGAGTAATTCCAGCCTTTCTTGGGCCACTTGTTGGATTCTCCCCAATACTCGGCGGATCCCCAATAGGCCATGCCCACCGTCCGTTTTCTATCCATATTATAATAAGGCTGTAACAGATTACTTGTTTCAGCCTCACTCTGGAACAAGATAAGGTCAGGTTTATATTTCAAATAAGCGTCATATTTATCCGACTGGTAATTGAACGATGCCACTTCTGTAGCACAAGCCAGTTCGGGCGGCACCAAATAGTCGTTGAACTCCTTGTCATGTCGGGTTATAGCTCCCGCACGAGCAGGGAACATGGCAACAGTAGTGAGGCGTGTATTATCCCACCTCTTTACCAGCTGGTTGAAGATGTTATAGGTAGTGATTCCCCAATCGTTGGTTCCTTCAAAACCTGCCCATCCTTCACGAATCTGAAGCTCGTTTCCCAAACTCCACAAAATGATGGACGGACGATTACGGTCGCGTTTGATCCATTCTGTAATCAGTTTGTGCCAGATATGGGTGAACGGTTGACGTCCGCCCCAATAGTCATTGTCACTCCATTTGTCCGTCAGTTCGTCCACTACTAACATCCCCACACGATCTGCAATGCGGGCAAAACTGTCACTGTACGGATTATGTGAACAGCGGATGCAGTTGTAACCGAAGGATTTGAGTTGTAGCATCATGCGTTCGATGGCCCTGTCGTAACTGGCAGCTCCCAATGCGCCAAGGTCATGATGGTTGGCATTTCCCTTTAGGAATATTTTCTCACCATTGAGTCTGAAACCAAATTCGGAAGAGAATTCCAATTTACGGATACCAAACTGTTCAGTAAGACTGTCCACTACCATACCGTCCGCCATCACAACTACATCAGCACTATAAAGTTGCGGAGAGTCACATGACCAAAGTTGTGGATTCTCCAGAGTAAGCGCCGGTAATTTCACTTCCGTACAGGTTTGGTGCGTATGTTCGGGCATACCGGATTGCACGGAGCCTACTATGACACCTTCCGGATTGCGGAGGGTGGTCCGTATCCGTACGTCATGTTTCTGCCAGCCGTCCACCTCAACCTGTACGGCTACCGTTGCCCGAGAAGAGGAAACCTCGGGGGTAGTAATATACACCCCATGGCGGGCGATGTGTGTGGGATTCTGCACCTGCAGATATACATCACGGAACAGACCGCCTCCCGTGTACCAGCGTGAACCTTTCTTGGGACCGGTAGAGGCATAGACAGCTACCACATTTTCTCCATCGTGACGTAGAAAAGGGGTAAGGTCCGCTTCAAGTCCCACATATCCATAATCTGTCGAGACTATTTTGGTACCGTTCAGATAGACATCGCCCCAATAAATGATGCCTCCGAAATCCAAGACTACCCGTTTCCCTTTCCACGACGGATCGGTAGGGAAAGACTTGCGATACCATCCTTCACACATAGGTTTGAATCCGCGTGCACCTCCACCATTTTCAGTCCAGGGTTGTTCGAACTGGAAATCATGAGGAAGGTCCAATGTACGCCAGGAAGAGTCATCCAAGGCAGGTGAGGCGAAATCGGTATTTTTATTCTCGTTTGTAACCAACTGGAATTTCCAGCCAAAGTTAAAAAGGACTTTCTGCTGTGATGCAAAATTTTCCAAAGGTACATTGACCAAAGGGGCTTTTTCCTGTGCTTTCTGATATTGGGCTGTTACTCCGACAGGAACAAGCATCAAGAAAAAAATGATAACGATGTTTTTTATTTGATACATTATTATAAAGAATGAACACCGATTTGTATCGGCTTGTGTGTATTCACAAATATCGGAATTATAAAGAGTTGCAGACATAGAATTTAGTTACGATTCCTGTATCATCGTACAAGTAGTACATATGATGGCTACTCTTTTCTTATCAATCATATGATATCGAGTTGTCATTAGGGCACTCCAATATTTTATAATTGGAATGCCCTAAAACTTATCTTTCAGCAGGCATATCCGGTACTATGGGCCAATATGGATTTTGATAGATAGGAGAATTTTCTACTGTTTTGTTATCGGGGGCGGTAATCAAAAACTGCTTGACCATAATGGGATGCAGATAATGAGCCATACGCCAAGTAAAACCATTATAACAGGTCTGTTTAGAATTCTTCTGGTAAGGGCGCAAGTATTCGCTGACATTAGGTGAAGAAACATTGGAAGCGTCTGATCCATCATATAGCAAATCTGCATACCAAGTCTGCATAGGAGTGTTCCATAAATGGAAACCTTCCGGTATATAAGGTTGTTCAATCAACTGGTCCATAGCACGCCAACGGCATAAGTCCATATAACGAAGCCCATCCGCCATAAATTCACATCGGCGCTCACGACGTATATTATAGAGAGTTGCGTCTATTAACTTACCACCGGAATACGCTCCCCAATCATTTTCAGCCTCTTTACTCATATCCGTTAAAGCAATAGTCTTTTGAAAATCCTCATCTACATGAGAACGACGGCGGATAATTTTCCAATATTCGGTCGCTGCTCCGTCCAAGGTACCATTCTTTTCATAACTGGCTTCCATGTAATTCAACAAGGCTTCTGTCGCACGATAAGCAATAGAGGCGGTATATCCTTTTGAATTGGAATAATATTTCTGATGGAAAGCTCCTCCTTTGCGTAAGGCATACCCAGTTACATAACGGCGTGCTCCGTCTGTAATGGTAATCAATGGATAAGTTTCTTCAACATTGGCAGTCTCACCAACCACATCTTTTATTAAGATGTTATGTTGTCCGGGTTCTTTCAGAAAGATAACCAATCGGCTATCTCTGTTTTGACGAACGTCGTGTATGGTTTTGTCTCCCATATAATATCCATCTCCGTTCATATAATCACCATGGGTATAAACAGGAGTGCCGTCAGCCATCAAAAAGTTATTCACAAAGCTGCGAGTGACACCCACGCCATTGTTTCCCCAGCTGGCATATACATTTACGTTGTGGTGCACTAAGTTATAAGCGTATCTACGCCATAACAGAACTTCGTCGACTGAAGATAAATCTTCTTGAGCAAACATGTCAAAATAAGGGTTAGCATCTTCGTTAGTTGACTGCTGCAGAACGCCTGTATTTTCTGTAAGTCTGTTTTTATAGCGTTCTGCGATATCTTTAGAGGCAGTCATGGCGATTTCCAAGAAATAATCTATCTCACTGTCAATATTCCCACTGGGATACTGATAAGTGGAATTATAATCTTTTGTCTTGCCAGGCCAACCGTCACCATTGGGTACAAAAGCCGTATTCTTAAAATATTTCAACCAAGTACCTTCAAATAGAGCCACACGCGACTTTAATAAAATAGCAGCATCCGCATTTATTCTGGTTGTCGGCATATTTTTAGCTTTTAACAAAGTAATAGCTTTATCCAAATCACTTAGAATAAAGCGAGCCACTTCATTGCGTGGTGATCGTTTACTGGCTTCACTCAATGCTTCTTTGTCGTCCAGCAATGGGTGGGTAATTATGGGAAAATCTCCAAACAGCTGATAACGTTTAAAATATTCACAAGCACGTAAAAAAAATAATTCACCAATATAATGTTTTATGCTGTTAAGATCACCATTGATGGTATTGGCATTGCCGCTCAAGTCGTTTCCATCAGCATTTTTATCTCCAAAATTAGGCAACACATTCGATAATACAAAATTGATTTTGTATATTTTATCAAAGTTCCAATTGCTGGTTTCCGCATTGTCCACTTTCCACAAGGTGGAAGTAAAACGATTGGGGGCTGTAACCTCTATTTGATTGTCCGTTGTTGCATCATCTTTGTAGATGCCATATGTATTTCCTGTTCCGTGAGAGGGAAGAATATCAGAGTACAAATTATCTGCAGAGGCTTGAATATGGGTTGCCTCTGTAAAATATACTTCTGGGGAAATAGATGCCTCAGGTACTTCATCCAAATAGTTATCGCAAGCAGTAAATATAAATCCTGATGAAGCGATTAGTACAGATAAGAATATATGTTTTATTTTCATTGTATATGTATTATTAAAGTGTTAAACTTAAGCCAAAAGACCAGGTGCTTGATAACGGATAAGCATTACCACCATTACCTCCACTAATTGTTTCCGGATCAAACAAAGAAGACAATGATGTTCCAGTCCAAAGATTTTCTCCGGAAACAAACACACGGCATTTGGTCAATCCTATATTTTTCATCCATTTGGTTGGGAGAGTATAACCCAACTGGAAATTCTTTAAACGAATATAGGATGCATCTTGTAAATAACGGCTTTGGGTTTCTTGGTTTTTAGCTCCTTCCTTAAATACAGGTCGTGGATAATAAGCATCTAGGTTTGCCGGAAGTTCGTGTCCGTCGATACCTATTGCCTGAGCGCGGAAATAATCTTGATGTTCTACCAAGCCACGGGCATGCCACATGTCTTTATCTCCTCTTGCACCAAATAGATAACCGCAGAAATTATCTTTTCCCCAATAATCCCGTTTCATTACTCCTTGAAAGAAAAGACGAACATCAAAACCTTTCCAATCTGCATTCAGATCAATACCAAAAAAATATCGGGGAGTGCTGTTACCAATAACTTTCAAATCGCCATGATCGTCTAATGTGCTGGCACCTTTAGATATTTTTCCGTCACCGTTCAAATCACGATACATAATATCACCGGCAGACCATTTGGAGCCAATCGCTTCTTGTCCTCCTTTGGGTAATGAAGATAGATGAGCTTGCATCTCTTCTTCTGATTTAGCTATTCCTATTGTTTGCAATCCCCAGATTTCACCTATTTCTCGTCCTTCAACATATTTGTTCAAACCAATAGTGTTAGTGGCATTGCTTGGATAGCTAGTGACAATAGTCTTAGCATCTGAAAGGGTGAAAGTGGCACTATATCCCAATCCACTATTTAAACGGTCTCTCCAACCGATAGATAATTCCCAACCGTTTGTTCTCAAATTACAGTTATTGGTTTTAGGGGCAGAGGTACCTAGTGTAGAAGGAAGCTCAGGAGCAGGTCCCACCATGCCGTCTGTATAACGAATGTAGTAATCAAAACTACCTGTCAGACGGTTGTTAAAGAAACCATAGTCAAAACCGACATCCCAAGTACGGACTTTTTCCCATGTTAAAGAGTTGCTGACTAAATCACCAGGTTCTGCTGTATTAGGTTTTTGGTTGTCTTGCAACCATGTTCCGTTAGATGATTTTAGTATCATGTCACGATAGGTAGGATACCATGCTGTAGTATTCTGGTTACCCAATTCACCATAAGAAACACGTAATTTTAATGTGTTGGCTATATCTGTCAGTGACTCCCAGAATTTTTCCTGAGCGATGTTCCAGCCTAAAGAGAATGAAGGAGACCATTGCCAGCGACTTCCTCGACGGAAACGGGAAGAACCGTCGTAACGCATGTTGATTTCTGCTAAATAGCGACCCATATAATCGTAGTTTAAACGACCGAAGAAACCAGCTGTTTTCCACCTCTTACCATTTCCGTTAGCTTTAGTTGCCTTGACATTGCCTTTCCCGTCCAATCCGGTTGTGATATCAAAATAAGGCATGTCCCCTATCATGACACCATATTTTTGTGTGGATGAAAATTCTTGTTGCATACTTTCGGTTTGGAAACCAAGCATAATTTTCGTGTTATGAATGTTGTTAAAAGAATGAAAGTACTCGCTATAAATATTCAAATTCAAATAATTCTCTTTTGTCTGGTCTTGATAAAGGTAAGAATCTTTATTTGTATTTATCACATTTCCTTCTATATCATGGTTATAAACAGGAAGAGAAGTTTCTTTTACTGAAGAGTTTTTTATACTATAGTTGAATTCTACATGGGTAGTCCAATTCTTTATTGGTTCAATGATTAAAGAAGCCTGCTGGTAAAGACGGTCTGTTTGCGCATTACGCTTTCCTCCTTCAGACAGGTTTTGAACAGGATTGGTCCAACCATTGTCAAGATAATATCCATTGGGATCTTTAACCGGTAAATTGGGCCAAGTAGCTCTTCCCAACTGATCATAAAAAGAACTGTTAAAGCTGGTAGGACGCCATACATCATTGCGAGTAAAGCGTGTGCTGTAGTTGAATTTTAACCATGGAGTCAGATTGGCATTGATTTTAGCTGTCACATTATAACGTTGAAGTCCGTCATCGCCGGCTTTTAACAAACCTCCTTGATCTAAATAATTGAAGGAAGCATAATAGGCAACAATATCACTTCCTCCGTTAAGGCTGACATTATGTTCTTGAGAAAAGGTTGAAGATTTATAAACTTCATCATACCAGTTAGTGTTTGCCCAAGCTGTTGTAAACGGATCATATTCAGGCTTGCCCCATTGACCGTTGGATGAAGCCTTGACTCCTCCCGTACTGCCTCCACCAGCAGCTTGCCAATTCAACATTTCCCGCATCAGGTCTTCGGTAAAGATAAGTCCGCCACCTTGGTTAAGAGAACCACTGTTCATGAAATTGGCAAATGTATAAGAGTCCATCATTTCCGGCATATTTATTGGAGTAGATATACGGAAACTGTTATTATAATTTATGTTGGTCTTTCCTTTTTTACCCGATTTGGTTGTTACCAAAATGACCCCAAAGGGAGCACGGGAACCATAGATGGATGATGCGGCAGCATCTTTCAATACAGAAATATTTTCTATGTCTTGAGGATTGACTGTATTCAAATCTCCTTCCATTCCATCAATTAGAATAAGAGGTGCACCGCTGGAACCCTCACCAATAGTTCCTGTACCACGGATACTGATATCTGCGGTCTTGTCCAGTTCACCCGTACTTGTTGATATCTGCAAACCAGGTACCAATCCTTGTAAGGCTTGTGTAGCTGAAGTCACAGGACGAGATTCTAATTCTTTAGCAGTAGCAAGTCCTACAGCTCCTGTCAGATTCACTTTCTTTTGCGTACCAAATCCAACCACCACCACTTCATCAAGAGTTTCTGTATCTTCCTTCAATACTACATTAATTTCTCTCTTTCCAGAAACTTTCACTTCTTGAGAAACATACCCGATATACGTAATCTGTAAAACGGCTTCTTTCGGGGCATCCAACACAAACCGCCCATCTATATCTGTTATCGTACCTATTGACTGACCTTTAACCATTACATTGGCACCGATTACCGGCTCGCCATTCGCATCTTTCACAATACCTGTCACTTTATTTGCCTGTTGGGCAGCTTCCCCGTCTTTCGCCTTACTCATCAGCATGATATTCTTACCCTCCATGGCATAATAAATATCAGTACCTTCAAAAACCTTATTCAGCACTTCGGCTACAGATTTGTTCTGCGCATTCACCTTCACATTGCGCTTCAGATTCACCTCGTTCACATTATACACAAACAGATAATCTGTCTGTTTTTCTATTTCACTGATTACCTTGCCTGTTGACACGTTATCCGCCACAACAGTCACCTTCATTGTCTGAGAATAAGACTCAGTGGCAAAGGCTGTTCCGGCAAAGACAAACAGGGCTAAGAGTGTGTTTCTCATCATACGGAATAAATGTTTAATTTCTACAATAGATTCCTGATACAAAATATTTTTCATATATTTGCATTACTAATTTTAGGTTCAACTTAAGATTATTTGAGAAAAAATTGTCAATGCGTCATTGACATTCCATGGGATGGTGTTGCAGCACTATCCCATTTCTTTTTTAGACCAGGTGTGTTATTTCATAGGCATATTCTTTTTTAAGGGTTAATTAATTGTTATCACATTTGTCTCATCATTCTTTGTATAAGTAAACTTATTATTGAGTTTCAAAACTTTCAGTACGTGTTCCACCCCATCTTTCGTGCGGAATTTACCTGTATAACGGTTCTTTAGAATCCGGGTATTATTTACTACAATATCCACCCCATAATACAGTTTCAGTTTCTCTATCATATCACGTACGGATATATCATTGAAACAAAGCAAGCCCTCACGCCACAAAAAATAATCGACCTCCTTGATGCGTCCTTTCACCAGTCTGTTGCCTTTCAAGCTGGCCATCATGTTCGGTTCCAGCCTCATTCCACTGTTATTCGAACCGGGCACTAAAATTTCTACAGCACCTTCCAACAAAGAAGTTTCCCATACGCTATCCGCTGCATAAGCCATTACATTGAACTCTGTACCCAGCACCTTCACATTACATTTGTTCGTCTCTACAATAAAAGGCTGTTCCACATTCTTTGTCACCGCAAAGTAACCCTCACCATCCAATTTCACATTTCGGATATTCCCTTTGAAACTTCCCGGGAAAGTCAAGGTACTGCGTGAGTTCAACCAAACCTTCGTACCATCCGCCAACATCAATTCCGCCCGTTGGCCCGCCGGCACATAAATAGACTGCCATGTTTTGTCTTCCGGTACCTGATGTTTTCCTGTCCAATAATGTGTACCCAACAAGACGATCGCCAATACCGCTGCTATCTTGGCAGCTTCCATACATACTCCGCGTAACGAGAAATGTTTCCTTTCCCGGCTATTCTCCTCCGCCACAGGTTCCGTACGCCACAATGCCATGTCATGCAACTTCCGTTGTGCCATATATTCACGCATGTTCTCAGGATTTTCCTGTATCCATTCGGTCACACGCTGCTTTTCGGCTTCAGTAGCATTTCCGGCTATATATTTTTGCAATAATTCAGGATTCATATTCTATGCTGTTTTATTAGAAACGACTCAAGAAGAAACTACCCTAAAAGAAAATGAAGAAAAATATAAAAAAATCATTTCTGTCCTCAAAAACATCCGTATCCCCATCCGGTCAGGCTTAATAATAAAAGAAGAAATAAAATAAAGGAAGATAATCTTTTAAAGTCACCCGCAGTACTTTCAATGCTTTTGATATATGATATTCCACCCCCTTTATAGAGATTTCCATCTCTTCGGCAATCTCTTTATTGGGTTTATTTTCAAAACGGCTCAAAATAAATGCCCGTCGCGTCTGTTCCGACAAGGTACTTAAAGTAGCACTGATGATTTTTTCCACTTCTTCCGAAAAAATCTCATCAGGATTGCACGCTTCCAAGGCAGACATACGGATAGACAATTCCTGTTGTTGCCAGTCGGCCATCACTTCAAAAGCACTGCGTTTTACCTCCTCGTGCTTTAGATAGTCCAAAGCCTTGTTCTTCAAAATTGTCAGTAACAATGGTAAGATATATTTCTCTTCAACAGGCTCGGCCTTCAACTTTTCCCACAACTTTATTAATGCCTCGGAGGCAATATCTTCTGCCGCCAAATCATTATGAACGTATGATTTGGCAAAGAAAAAAGACTTCTTATAATAAGAGGTATAGATATCATTAAAAGAATTTCCAGGCATTTTGCTCATTTGTATATCGGTTGTGCTTTTCATCCATATTACGATGGTAGAGCAAAGTTAGCAATAAACCTTCGATAAAAACAAAATTATCCTGTTAATTCTTTCCCTTATATGCTATGAGCTTGCCTTATATGCAATCGCCCTCCACCGTCAGACCAAGTGGCAAAAAGGGAAAGTTGCCATAGATATGAAATTCACGGACAAACACCCCTATGCTGTCCGACCGGAAGGAAACTTTCAACTGCAAAGTATCTCCCGGAGCAGCATGAAACTTGGAGTATCTCGTTTCCGGACAATCCCAAGAAGAAACAATGTAATAAATATGTAAACTGTCACTTCCATGTTTTTATAGATAAAAACACCACCACTAAAAAAGTCGAACAAACAAATCGCCAAGCAATCTTTTTCATTTATTTCTCCTTATACGATTCCCCCTGAAAAATCCTTCAAAAGCTTCAGCCCTCCCGCAAACTCTTTGCAGAAGGGCGTTCCGGCTGAAGGATCACACCGGGAAAAAGTATCAGGCCGCGGAAGAATCCTTCAGCTTCACCAGCCGGTACACATTGCCATACTCGGTATGAACACGCTGTATCCCCAATGCAACCATCATCCTGCCCAACCGGTTCGGAGTCACCCCACGCATGGCCGCCGGATAATGTTTCTGCAAATAATTGAACAAATCCGTCGTGGTATAGGGCTTGGACAACTCCCCTTCCTGCGGCATCCGGAAACAACGCAAAAACAATTCCTGTTCGGCAGGCATTTTATAAAAATTCCGGTTGCTGTGCTGTATCTCCTTTTCTTCCTCTTCCGAGAACCAGTAACGCTCTCCTCCGGACAGCTCCGCTTTCAGCTGGGCGAACAGCTGCGCATGATCGGGCGGTGTGCAGTCAATCTTATCATCCACTTCCGCACAGAGGAAACGGCGGCTTCCTGTGGGATCAGTCAGCAGATCCGTCATATTGGACGTACCGATGAAAGAGGCGATACGAGGCAGATGACTGAATGCCGGACGATGTGCCCTGCGGAAAGTCAGTGTGGTCATCTGCATCAGATTCTTTAAGGCAGGCATCTGTCCGGCACGGTACTTGTCGAACTCATCCATATTGATCAATCCGAAAAGCGAAAGTTTCTGTTCACATCCACTCTCGCTCGTCAGGTCGAACTTGTCTATATAATAAGGTGTAAGTTCCTTAGGCATCAAAATCTTGCAAAAAGAAGACTTGCGCTTCCCATGCTCACGGCTCACCAACATAGGCGCCACCGCATTGGCGCAATCCTGCGCCTGCCCCAGCCATTGGGCGGCAACACCCAGCATCCAACGGTGAAACCCTTTCACCCACATCGGCTTACGCGATATACGCACGGCCAGCGGAGTTACACGATCCACTCCGTCCCACTGAGGCAAGTGGCTCATATAATGTAGAAAAGGATGATAGTTTTCCACCTTTCTGGAATGGAGCAGACGGCTCACATCCTTATCCCAGCAGTTGATGCCACCGGAACGCGCCTCCAGACAGAATGTATTCAAATCGCGTTGAGCCACTATACCATACTCTTCATCCGGCATCTCTTTCCCACGATACTCCGTCTGTTCGGTGAGAAGGTTATAACGGAAATTATACCGTGCAGTCAAAAAGCACTGCAAGGCCTCCAGCATATTCTCCGGTTTCTTGCGCCCCGATTTGCCAAAAGTCGCCTTTTCATCGATAGTTTCTGCCATGCCAGCTGTTTCGACAGCCGCTGGGAGAACAATTTCATCCACCGTTTCCGTAGCCGTTGAAGGCAACACCCCTTCCGCATTTCCGGTTTGCCCCACCGACTGCCCGGTAACCGGAGCCGTGCTTTTTCCCACGCATCTCCTCATTTTCATACTCTTTTTGCACCAACTCAGTAATTTTTCCACTAATTTTTTCATCCTTTTTCATTATTTGGGGTTGTGTAATATCACAAAGATAACACTCAAAACACCCTTTTACAAGCATTTACCCCACACTACCGCAAAAAAGTGACTAAGCGAAAATAACTGGGAAATTATTCGTTTTTATCAAGACTATTTCATACTTTTGCACCGTCAAGTTAATCGTTTCACTAGAATGATGAAATTTCATCACCTAAGTGATACAACTTCATCACTAGAGTGATATGATTTCATCACTAAAGTGAAACGATTAACTTGAAAGGAAGTTGCAGCAAACTCTTCCGTACAAGAAAGCATAAACAACCGGATAAAAACAAATAAGCGAATGGCTATCAAATTTGAATTTTATGAATCACCCAATACGATAGGTACGCGCAAGAAGCGCTATCACGCCCGTGTAGTAAACTGGCAGCGCATCAACACCGACTATCTGGCACGGGAAATACAGTACGGCTCCTCGCTCACCGTGGCGGACATCAAGGCAACCATTATCTCGCTCAGCGAGAAACTGGCCTACTACTTGAAGGACGGTGCCCGGGTACATATCGAAGGGATAGGATATTTCCATATATCGCTTACCTGCCCCGAGACACGGACACCAAGCTCCACACGTGCCAACAAGGTGAAATTCAAATCGGTGACATTCCGTGCGGACAAATACCTGAAGCATCAGTTGAGCGACGTCAAGACCGAGCGTTCGAAATACAAGCCGCACTCCATGCCGGTAACCAAAGAGAGTATAGACGAAGCACTGACGGAATACTTCTTGACAAACAGCGTGCTGACACGCCGGAAGTTTGAATCGTTATGCGGACTGACACGAGCTACCGCGGGACGTTATATCGCTCAGTTGGCGAAAGATAAAAAACTGCGCAATATCTCCATTCCGCGCAACCCCATCTATGAACCGATGCCGGGATTCTACGGAAAAGAGAAATTGCCCGAACCGGAGAACGAAACGGAAAACGTATCGGCAACAAACGACACGGACCTGACAATAAAGTAAATATACAACGAAACAATATAATAGAAAACTTCTACAAACGAAGCTCAAACCATAAAGAGCTGAAACTTCTACACTAGGCTGAAGGAATTCCGGGAGGAAATCCTTCAGCCGCTTTTCTTTATTGACGGGCGTTTGCGAAGGGGCTGAAGGATTTGAAGGAAAAAACAAGGGAAACTCAGGGAGAGGTACTTTTCAGCCCACCAGCCATACCAGCATGGGCAAGTAATCCTTTAAGGAAACACGAAGCAGCTTCAATGCCTGCTGGATGCGGTAAGCCACCGTCTGTGGTGACACATCCAACACTTCAGCAATTTCTTTATAACTCAGTTCCTTAAAGCGATGCATCACAAAGGCTTCCCGATAACTGTCGGGAAGAGCAACCATCGCCTCCTTTATTTTCCGGTCCAATTCCTCAAAACGACCATAGTCCACTTCACACAATGCCGCCTGTGTCCGCTCATAAAAGGCAGCTTCCGCCTTGGTTTTCACCTGTTCCCGCGTCAAGTGGTTCAAGACCCTCCGATAAGTCATTTTGAACAAATACTGATTCAATGAAGACTCGATTATCAAATCCCCACGATTCTCCCACAGCCATAACATCACCTCCTGAACAATCTCTTCGGCATCTTCCAGCGACACCAACCGGTGAGCATAGGCACACAGCATAGGATAGTACCTTCTGAATAAATGGTCAAAAGAATTACCATCCCCCTGTCGGAGAGCATTAAACAAAGACAAGTCTTCCACGGTATGATTCATAGTATAATAACTGTTTTCCTTGTGCACAAAGATAGTTGTTTTTATCGGAAAAAACTTTTTTTTAAAAAAAAGCATTTTTCGTTTAGATACCTTTCATTCTCGCTTGTCTTAATAATATAAAGGAAAAAATTAAAGTATAATTCATGGAAAACCATACCGATATAGAAACTTTGTTGACCAAGTATTTCGAAGGAAACACCACTCCGCCGGAGAACGAACAGATAGAAGCCTGGCTGAATGCCGATGAGGAGCATTTGCGTATAGCCAAGCAGCTGAATACGCTCTATCTGGCTGTAGACACACAGCACATCACAAAGAAGATAGATACGGAAAAGGCATTAGACAAGGTAAAAAGCAGAACAAAAGTTAGAAACCTGTCCTGGTGGGGATGGACACAACGCATTGCGGCCATCCTGTCCGTTCCCCTCCTGATAGGTGTATTGGCTCTGTATCCGGACAGACAGCAGCCGGTAATCACCGCTCAAATGGTGGAAATAAAAACCAATGCAGGCATGACTACCTCCGTCCTGTTACCGGACAGCACGGTAGTTCACCTCAATTCGGAATCCTCCCTCCGCTATCCCACCTTTTTCGCCGGCGATGTACGCCAAGTGGAATTAAACGGTGAAGCTTATTTCGATGTGACCCAACACCCCCGGAAACGATTCATCGTTTCCACCCCTCACCATTCGCAGGTGGAAGTGTACGGAACAAGTTTTAATGTGGAAGCATACGGTAATGAAACTCCCATTTCCACCACGCTTATCGAAGGCAGCGTAGGGTTTATTTATAAGAATAGCAAAGGAAAATTTCAAAAGAGTATGCTCTCCCCCAGACAGAAGCTGGTTTATTCCCCACAAACCGGAGATATCAAGTGCTACGCTACCTCGGGCGAATCGGAGATTTCATGGAAAGACGGCAAGCTTATCTTTAATGACACTCCGCTGGATGAAGTGCTGCACATGCTTGGAAAGCGGTTCAATGTGGAATTCGTATTGTCCAACAAGGGGCTGAAAGGCTGTTCGTTCACAGGAACATTTACCCATCAGCGTCTGGAGCGTATTATGGAATATTTCCGGATTTCTTCCCACATACGCTGGCGTTACATTGACAGTGCAGATATAAAGACGGAAAAGCTGAAAATAGAAGTGTACTAATATACGTTTAACCCTTAATTTAAATACTAGAAAAATGAACAGACAACAGGCTCCCTAAACAAAAACATACGGGAGGATATTGGCGTATCACCCCGTATGAAAAAATCATCTTTCCATGCTTGTTTGGCGACAAGCAAAGACAACATTTTATTCACTTTATCTCAATTACAAAATTATGAAAATTTATTTTAGCGTCCAATTATTATGGATGATAAAGTCGTGTAGGTTAATCTTAAATAAAACTCCATTACCTATGAAACTGAGTGTACTCTTTTTAATCTGTTCGCTAAGTATGACTTATGCGGCAGAGTCGTATGCGCAAAAGACCATGATCAGTCTTGAAGTGCGTAATGAAACAGTTGGCACTGTGTTGGAAAAGCTGAAAAAAGAATCGGGGTTTGATTTCTTCTTCAACAATAAACACGTAGATCTGAAACGTATTGTATCAGTTTCGGCAAACAACAATAATATCTTCAAGATATTGGATCAGATTTTCGCAGGGACGAATGTGAAGTATTCAGTGCTTGAAAAGAAAATCATTCTTTCTACTGAGATTGTGCAAGGAATACAGCAAGAACAAAATAAGGTGACAGGTATTGTGAAAGATGCGAATGGCGAACCGATAATCGGTGCCAATGTCATCGTAAAAGGCCAGTCAACTGGTACAATCACAGATATAGACGGGCGGTTCGTTCTGGATACTCCCAAAGATGCCGTTTTACAGATTACTTATATCGGGTATGTTTCTCAAGAAGTGAAGGTTTCCGGAAAGAAAGAATTTAATGTTGTATTAAAGGAAGATACTGAAACTCTTGACGAAGTAGTCGTTGTTGGATATGGTGTACAAAAGAAGGCCAATCTGACAGGAGCAGTAAGCAGTGTAAAAATGGATGAAATATTGGGTGATCGTCCTGTCACTTCGGTTAGTAATGTACTGATGGGAGCAATGCCGGGACTGCAGGTAACAGGCACATCAGGCCAACCCGGTGCTGAAATGTCTTTCAATATCCGTGGAGTGAACAGCATCAATGAAGGTGCCCCGCTTGTATTAGTTGACAATGTAGAGATGGACATAAATATGCTGGATCCTAATGATATTGAATCTATCTCTGTATTAAAAGATGCCGCATCTTCGGCTATTTACGGTGCACGCGCTGCATTCGGAGTTATCCTAGTTACCACTAAAAAGGGAATGAAAGACACTCGCTTCTCTATCAACTACTCTAATAACTTCTCATTCAGTAAGCCCAGCAATTTACCCCATAAAGCAACTCCGTTACAAACAGTACAAGCTTATAAAGATATGGGAACAGTATCATATCAGACAGGACAAAATGTAGATACCTGGTTAGAGTTATTGAAAGAATATAATACTAATTCAAGCAATTATCCTGACGGTTATGCCGTAGTAGACGGACTTCGATACAGTTTACAAGAAACAGATCTCTTAAACGACATGATGGAAACAGGTTTTCAACAAACACATAACATTTCTGTTGGAGGAGGTAATAAATCAATATCTTACAGAATGTCAGCCGGTATGGTAAATCAAAATGGAATTCTTGTTACAGACAAAGACTCATACAAACGTTATAATATATCATCTTACATCCGCTCCGACATTCATTCCTGGATTACTCCGGAGTTAGACATCAAATATGCGAATTCACATTCAGAACTTCCCTATACTTCAGCTTCTTATGGTATTTGGGGAGCAGCAGTAGCCTTTCCATCTTATTTTCCATTAGGTAATATGGAACTGGATGGTGAAATCTTGCCTATCAATACTCCTCATAATTTCATCAATCTGTCAGCACCTAAAGAAAATGACAGAAACGATTTACGCATCTTTGGCAAGCTGACTATTACTCCGTTCAAAGATCTGAAAATAATCGGTGAATATACATTTAATAGAAAGACCAGAGAAATCACAACTTTCGATAAGAAATTTGCTTATGCTCACGGAGCTAACTTCCGCAAAGAACAGTCTGTTTCAAATTCGAAATATGAAATAGAAAATCGGGCAACCAATTATAATGCTTTTAATGTATATGCCAATTACAACAAAACATTAGGCCAACATGACATTGGAATTATGGCTGGTTTCAATCAGGAAAGCAATTCCTATAAGATGATGAAAGCGTCACGCACAGATATGATTAACGAAGATTTACCCTCATTATCACAAGCTACAGGAGATTATAAAAACAGTGATGAATTTGAAGAATACCATGTCAGAGGATTATTCTATAGGATAAATTACTCTTATGCCGGTAAATATTTACTCGAAACAAACGGGCGTTATGATGGTTCTTCGAAATTCCCTAAAGAAAATCGTTTCGGCTTCTTTCCTTCTGTTTCCGTAGGCTGGCGTGTCAGTGAAGAGCAATTTATGGAATGGAGTAAAGTTTTTCTTTCTAACTTAAAATTGAGAGGTTCTTATGGTAATATCGGTAATCAAAGTATAGAACCTTATGCTTTTATTCCTGGCATGGATTCTCCATTGGCTAATTGGGTTGTAAACGGACAAGCTACTACAACATTGGCTCCTCCAGCCCTAGTCAGCAATAGTTTCACTTGGGAAAAAGTTAGTACCTTGGATTTCGGATTTGACCTAGGACTGTTTAATAACCGCCTAAATGTTGTATTTGATTGGTACCAACGGGATACAAAAGGAATGTTGGCTCCAGGTATGGAACTTCCAGGAGTATTGGGTGCCAAAGCCCCATTACAAAACTCTGCCGACTTACGCGCCAAAGGTTGGGAAATATCCTTGGATTGGAATGACCGTATCGGCAATGTGCAATATTATTTAGGTTTTAACCTATATGACTCGCGTACGAAAATCACAAAATACGACAATGAGGTAGGCTTACTAGGAAAAGATTCGGATGACAATCTGATTTACCGGAAAGGAATGGAATTAGGTGAAATATGGGGGTATACTACAGACCGCTTATATACTACCGAAGATTTTGACAGTCAAGGAAAGTTAAAAAACAATATTCCCAAAGTGGAAGGTTATAATCCTAAGCCGGGAGATATACTTTATGTGGATTTTGATGGGAATGGTATCATAAACAATGGTAAAAACACATCAAACGAACCAGGCGACACTCGTATTATCGGTAATGATACTCGCAGATATCAATACGGAATTCGTGGTGGTACAACATGGAAAGGTATTTCACTGTCATTTATTTTACAAGGAGTCGGCAAACGGGATCTTTGGCTCATGAACGAACTATTCTATCCACATTACGATGCTTACTCAACTTTGTTTGACTCTCAATTGAATTACTGGACTCCAGAACATACAAACAGTTATTTCCCACGTTTATATGAAAAGGCAGAAGGAAACACTAAAGCCAATCAAAAACCACAAACCCGTTTTTTGCAAAATGGAGCATATTTGAGCATACGCAATATCAGTTTATCATATACCTTCCCCATAAAACTGATCAAGCCGCTGGGTATTACTAACTTATCAGTATTTTTCAGTGGAGAGAACCTCTTTACATTTGATCATCTGCCCAAAGGGATAGATGCTGAACGTGTAGTAACAGACAATTTGGGACAACGTGGATTTACTTATCCTTATATGCGTCAATTCTCATTTGGTATTAATTTAAGTTTATAATAAAAGCTGACATTATGAAAAAATATATAGTAGCAGCAGGACTCTTCCTGTTGATGAACTCTTGTTTAAATAATGATTTTATGGAGGTATATCCTAAAGATCAACAAACGGAATTAACCTCTTTCCGATCATATGAAAACTTCAAGACTTACTCTTGGGGACTGTATAACGTCTTTTTCGGCTATGCATATAAAACAGGACAAACTGATGAAATCTTTAAAGGAGATTATGAAGCTGACAATATGATCAAGCATGTCTCAGGCAATGAAAGCCAATGGGCGTATCAAAAAGCTAAGGTACCTGCATCCTCTGATTCATGGGATTATGAATACATCCGCCGGGTAAATTTAATGTTGGACAATATAGACCAATCATCCATGAATGATGCAGAAAAAGCACACTGGAGAAGTGTTGGATATTTTTTTCGCGCTTATAAATATTTTAAAATGTTGTCTCTATATGGAGACTTACCATGGGTAGAACATACCTTATCAGAAGACAGCGAGGAACTATATCTCCCTAGAGACCCACGGGATGTTGTGGCCCAAAATATTCTGAATAACTTGAAATACGCAGAAGAACATATCAAAGTAGACGGAGATGGCAATAATACAATCAATCGAGCTGTAGTACAATCATTAATCTCCCGTTTTTGTTTGTTTGAAGGTACATGGAGAAAATATCATGCCCTACCAAATGCCACAACCTATTTAGAAGAATGTACACGGGCTTCCAAGGAAGTCATGAATAAATATACTACCCTACACCCCAACTATGAAGAACTTTTCAACTCAGAGTCTTTAGCTGGCATCAATGGAATTATTCTATACAAAGAGTATGCTACCAGCCAGCTATGCCATGGACTCACACGTATGGTAAGAACCGGCGAGTCACAAATAGAAGCAACCAAAGATGCCGTGGACAGTTATTTGTGCAGTGACGGACATCCTATCAAAAACAGTACCACATACGGAGGTGACAAAGATGTGTATGCACAGTTCCGCAACAGGGATTATCGTCTATATCACACAGTATGTCCTCCCTATATGGTAAGTCTAGCAAGTGCCTCTACTACTCAATGGAAGTTCACAGATAATCCCTCTGAACGCGAGTATATTGACTTGATGGCAACAATTTCTAAAGAAACTTATCACCGGTTGCCGACATCTAATTTCAAAGGTTTTATAACCAAAGGGCAACCCCATTTTAAAAATGTCAATTGGGGACAGGGATGGAATGCCAGCCAAATGGGTTTCTGGGTATGGAAATACTATAATACCCATACCGATGCCAGCACTGCCAATGGAGTTTGTACTACAGACGCTCCCCTATTCAGACTCGGCGAGATACTGTTGAATTATGCCGAAGCAATGTATGAACTAGGGCTATTCGATCAATCTATAGCAGATAAAACTATTAACAAACTGAGGAAACGTGCTCACGTGGCCGACATGGTCTTGACAGATATTACCACAGATTTTGATCCTGAAAGAGATCAAGATGTAAATCCTTTACTATGGGAAATCCGCCGTGAACGCCGCGTTGAATTAATGGGTGAAGGAACTCGTCTGGACGATTTACGCCGATGGAAAAAAGGACATTATGTAAACAAACAACCTACTGGAGTCTATTTAAAAGATGCAAGTGAATTTAATGTAAAAGTTATGAATGGTCCATCCAACAATGAAGGATATGTATATTATTTCGAGAAACCCATAGGGTGGTTGGAACATTACTATCTAAATCCAATTCCTCTAAATCAATTGGCACTCAATCCTGCTCTCGAACAAAATCCTGGATGGGAAAACAATAAATAAAATTATGCAGTTAAAATACACTTTGTTTTCAAGCATTTCAATGCTTGCCTTCTCTTCTCTGTCTGTATTTTCACAGACAGAGAAAATGAACGTTCTATTCTTGATGGCAGACGATATGCGCCCTGAGTTAGGATGCTATGGGGTAAAAGAAGTAAAGACCCCCAATATTGACCGTTTTGCCGCCAGCGGGTTATTATTTCAGAACGCTTACTGCAATATCCCAGTAAGTGGAGCTTCACGCGCCAGCTTATTAACAGGAGTGTATCCACACTATCCAGATCGTTTTGTCAACTATTCCGCTTATGCCAGCAAAGATTGCCCGACCGCAATTCCGATATCAAGATGGTTTACATCACATGGCTATTACACAATCTCAAACGGCAAGGTTTTCCACCATCTTTCAGATCATGCTAATTCATGGAGTGAACCCCCTTACCGTAAACATCCCGACGGATATGATGTATATTGGGCAGAATACAATAAATGGGAATTATGGATGAATGAAGCCTCCGCACGAACTATCAATCCCAAAACAATGCGTGGACCTTTCTGTGAGTGGGCTGAAGTACCTGACACCGCTTATGATGACGGAAAACTGGCATTAAAAGCCATTGCAGACTTAAAACGTTTAAAAGAACAAGGAAAACCTTTCTTTATGGCATGTGGATTTTGGAAGCCACATTTACCTTTTAATGCCCCTAAAAAATATTGGGATTTATATGACCGAGAGAAAATTCCAGTTGCTAACAATCGTTTTCGTCCTAAAGATCTACCGAATGAGGTTAAAAACTCTACAGAAATCTACGCTTACGCACGTACCACCACAGCAGATGATATTTCTTTTCAGAAAGAAGCCAAACATGGATATTATGCTTGTCTGAGTTATGTTGATGCGCAAATAGGGAAAGTACTGGACGCTCTGGATGAGTTAGGTTTAGCAAATAATACCATCGTTGTATTACTGGGAGACCATGGCTGGCATCTAGGGGAACATAACTTTCTCGGTAAGCATAATTTAATGGATCGTTCTACTCACGTTCCTTTAATTGTACGTGTTCCCGGATTGAAAAAAGGAAAGACTAAGTCCATGGTAGAATTCGTAGATTTATATCCGACACTATGTGAACTTTGTCATTTGCCCATACCAAAGAATCAATTAGATGGCACTAGTTTTGTTCCTATTTTAACAAATTTAAAAGCAAAAATAAAAGACCAAGTATATATCCAATGGGAAGGAGGGGACAATGCTGTTAGCAATAGATACAACTATGCGGAATGGAAACAAAAAGAAAAGATTCATTCTCGAATGTTGTTCGACCATCACATAGATCCAGAAGAAAATAAGAACAGGGTCAACGAACGAAAGTATAGAAGCGAAATTAATAAGCTCTCTTCATTTTTAAAGGCTAAAAAAGAAACTTTAATGAAATCACAATGAAAAAACTTTCCGGTTTACCTGCTCTAACCATCGAGATTGGATTATAACTGAAAGCAATTTGACGATTGTTTTTTAGGGACATTCAGTAAATCCTATAAAAAATACCATGGCATATGAAGATGATAGAGTATAATCACTTCATATGCCATTTTTATTGTCATTTTTCTGTCTATTCTCATATACTCTTATTGGGCAAGACATGAAGTTCCGGAAGAAGTCTGCTGACCTCTTCTGATTCTTTCAATAAACTCATATCATGCAGCTTTCCCCGTTCTATTCCTAATCTTGTCAATCATCAGTATGGCATTTGCCGTATGTATTCCGAAGAAAATCCACAGGATTTCCGTCTTCCTCTTCCTTGCCTTTATCCTTGCGAGCGAGTAATGTTGCTTTTGAGTGCCGAAGCTTCCTTCAAGTCGAGTGGCCCTTTCTTTTGAGAGTTCGCTTCTAAGCACCTTCCTCAAAGGCTCATCTTTTGCCGCCCTCCCCTTGAGCACAAAAGATGTGGATATTCCATATTTTGTACAGAAAAAAATAGGGAACCACTATCTATTGTTGATGGCTGAAGGAGGATCGGATTATAACCATGCTGTTACCGCCCTCACTGCTAAATCCCTCTGGGGACCGTATGTACCTTGTACCATCAATCCCGTATTGACACACCGCCATCTTGGCAAGGACTACCCTGTGCAGTCTCTCGGACATGCCGATCTGGTACAGACACCGACCGGAGATTGGTATGCTGTGTTTCTCGGTAAACGAATTGTGGAAGGAGGACTGGTGCCTTTAGGACGCGAAACCTTTCTTTGTGAGGTGAGTTTTCAAAGCGGTGAACCTATTTTCAATCCCGGCATTGGTGTTATCGGAAACCGATTGAAACGTCCACTTTTACCATGGACGCCGGTGTCGAAGACAGATAAACAGAATGATTTTGAAAGTTCTGCTTTATCACCGGAATGGGCTACAATGCGTATCCCTGAACAACCTTTCCATCATTTTGCCGATGGCAACTTGTTTTTGTCTCTCCGACCTGAGATGGCGGACAGTCTGGTATGTCCCTCCATGCTTCTGCACCGTGTACATTCTCATAATTTTTCTGCCATCACGACAATGACTTTCTCTACCTGTCAGGCGAACGAATGGGCGGGCTTGGTTCTGTATCGTACAGCTAAAGGCTATTATTCATTACTGAAAGGAAAGAATGAAATCCGTTTGACAATCGATAAATAAAGCATCATACCAATGGTTTGAATATAAGGAAGAATAATTGTAAGTTTAATCCCCCTTTCCCATAATTTCCGATTTTTTTTATATCTAACACTAAAATCAACTGGAAGTTATGGGAATATGTCTGATAATTTATCAATATTAATTAAATCCGTTCCTTGCAACTATATTTAGAATACAGAAATTCGAATCGCACTTTTGCCCAGTTTGCATCCACTTATTCGTTTCTTTTTTGTACTTTAGCCTAAGCTTATCTTACATAAAGTGACAGATAAGTACAACGATAAATAATTGTTTATACCATGTATATACCACCATTTACCATATCAACCAACGCTATCAACTTGATTGCAGAAATATCTGCACAGATTGAGCGATACGCCATTCGTTTAGAGCAAAGCGATGGGCTGAGATTGCGAAAAGCCAATCGAGTAAGAACAATCCATAGTTCATTGGCCATTGAAGGGAATATGCTGTCGGAAGACGAAGTGAAAGACATTATTGATGGTAAAACGGTTATGGCACCTTTGCGACAGATTCAAGAGGTTAAAAACGCTATAAAGACCTATGAGCTTTACGAAAAATTAAATCCGTTTGATGTAAATGACTTGTTAAAGGCACACGGTACAATGATGATGGCACTGACCGACGATGCCGGCAAATTCCGCCGTGGTGGAGTCGGTGTTTTCTCAGAAGAAAGATTGGTACACATGGCTCCCCCTGCCGATCGCGTTCCTTTTTTGATAGATGATTTATTTGAGTGGCTCAAACAGGCCAAAGACCATTTACTCATTCGCAGTTGTGTGTTCCATTATGAATTTGAATTTATTCATCCATTCAGTGATGGTAATGGGCGTATGGGCCGTCTTTGGCAATCACTAATTTTAGGCAGACTGCATCCGCTTTTTGAATATCTGCCCGTAGAAAATATGATCTATGCCAATCAAGAAGCTTATTATAATGCAATACAGCACAGCACTGCAACAGCTGATTCAGGACCTTTCATTGAATTTATGCTTCAAGAGATTTTAAACACCCTCAAGAGACATCAAGGCAGTCTTATATCTCAGCACAATGTGATGGAAGTTCGGGATAAAATTCGGGATAAGTTCGGAACAAATCATTGAACAAATCCAGCGTAATCCGGCTGTCACCCTTGATGAAATCGCAGCTGCACTCTCCGTCACCCGTCGCTCGATTGAAAAGAAAATCAAGGAACTGCGTGATGCCGGTTACATAAGACGCGAAGGAAGCAATAAATCGGGACGTTGGATAGTGAATGATGAGGTCTAATGTCTGGATGCGACATTCATCAAGCCACAAAGATACTTGTTATCAGTCGCCCATCAAAAGCCAGGATTCATAAAACCATTGACTAAGTTTATCAAAAGAATTATATTCCTTTTAGCCTGTTTAAATTTGCATCAGCATTGTCATTCTGAAATGAAAACAAAAATTTAAACAGGCTTTAAAAACGATCATGTCACTTTCCGTGCGCAGCCATATACGCCTTCACCTGTTCACTAATCTGTTTCATCCCTTTCACCGAAGGATGGCCGCTCATCTTATCAAGCCCTTTCAATTCGATGCAATCGATCTGATAATGTTTGCAAATTGTTCTGACTGATTCAGTTATCTCGTTTCCCAAACCATCATTCAACAAAAAATAGATCTCCACATTAGGATAGTAATCAATCATTGTATCCAGCATATAAGCCATGGCAGGGCGGAAAGAATACAAATCTTTTTTAGACCAATCCGCATACTGATACTCTCCTAAAGGTGATTTCGCCCAATAATCATTAGTCGTGCCAAAAATAAAAATAATATCAGGACAGCCCAACGCCTTCATCCGGGTGATGAAAGAACGGTCGCTATAATCCTCCGAACGGTAACCGGTATGGCAAATAGTAGCACCGGAAAACGAATTATTCACACAAAGACGGTAGTTGTTCTCCTTAATAAACTGATGCCACCAGGTATTACGTACAGAAACCATATCTGTCTTCCGTCCTTTAGGAGGCGTCTTCAGATACCATACAAAATTAGTATCGGGCTGAACATAGCCTTCGAAAGTGGAATAAGAATCCCCCAGAATAGAAACGGATTTCAAACCTTGAGCAATGCCCGGATGACAGAACAACGTGCAAAACAGCAGAGTTATAATATACTTTTTCATAGGTATTTGATTATTTCGCCTTCAAATATACAGCATATTTTGGTTTAACTCCTATAAAAATAACCTTTTTCTTCTATTTACAGACAAACAAGAAGACATCGAACCGCTTTATAAAAATAAGAACAAATCCAATGGTTACAAATTCGATCTATAAACGTCACTACCTATAAGAGCCGCAAAATGAAGGCCATTTAACTTTTAAAAAACTAAGTATGACAAGAAACGCTTTTTGGGGACTGTGTATCGGGATATGTATGGCAAGCACACAAAGTGTCGCTCAAAAGATAGAAAATACAAATATCCAAACTGATAATCAAAAAAACTATACCCCACCCCATATCAATGAAATTACCAATGGGGAATCTTTATATACTGTCCGAAGCGACACAAGTCTTCATAACATCAGAACAATACAAGCAAACTCGAATCCGGAAGTATTGGATAAACTGACAGCAGAACTGAAACCGGCTATCCCCTATTTAAATGAAGTAGGTGCACAAGCCATGCCCCGGAATATCGTTCCAATCAAGAATCCCTATTTCAATATGCCTCAACTGAAGCGTCCCGTTTTCCCTGATTTCATCGTCAATATGAAAGGCAAAGGAATGACAGAAGATGCCCCTATTACGGATGTAGTGAACCGGACGATTGCCGAAGTCAGCAAACAAGGAGGAGGAACAGTCGTCATTCCTGAGGGAAAATGGAAATCGACCCGTATTGTACTGAAGAGTAATGTCAATCTGCATTTAGCCAAAGGAGCCGAAATAGAGTTTGCCGGTCGCGCGGAAGATTATCTGCCGGCGGTTTTCACACGCCATGAAGGGATAGAAATAATGGGGCCGGCCGCCTTTATTTACGCCAATGGGGAAAACAACATCGCCATTACGGGAGAAGGAACCATTTACGGACCACCTATGGATGCTGAAATCAGAAAACGTCCTAACGGTGCTTCAGTGGTAGAAAAAGATGTTCCGTGGGACATGCCTATAGAACAACGTATCTATGACGGTATGGAAGGCAGGACTTTCTATCGTCCTAAAACAATCTCTCCCATCAACTGTACCAATGTATTAATAGAAGGGATCACGATGGAACGAAGTACCTTGTGGAATGTGGTACCCATTTATTGCGAGAATGTAATTATAAGAGGCATTACCGTCAACTCTACCAAGGTGCCCAGCGGAGACGGCATTGACATAGAATCTTGTAAAAACGTACTGATTGAATACTGCACGCTGAACTGTGGTGATGATTGCTTTACCCTGAAAGCCGGCAGAGCAGAAGACGGATTACGTGTAGGCAAACCTACAGAAAATGTAGTTATCCGCTACTCGCTGGCCCAGCATGGACATGGCGGGATAACTTGTGGTAGTGAAACAGCCGGAGTGATCAAGAATCTGTATGTACACGATTGTGTATTCGACGGAACCCGTACCGGCATCCGTTTCAAGACACGACGCAACCGTGGAGGAGGCAGTGACAACACGTACTATGAGAGACTGCGCATGATCAATGTAGGAAAAGCCTTTACCTGGGATTTGTTGGGCAGTGCTTATTATATGGGCGAACTGGCCGCACGCTATCCGGCAAGAAAAGTAAACCGGCTGACGCCTGATGTAAAGAATATCCTGATCAAAGATTTCATTGTAGAATCAGCCGACCAGTTCTTTACCGCCAATGGTATTCCCGAAATACCTTTCAACCAGGTAGTGGTGGAAAATGGAGAGATCAAATGCAAGAAATTAATCGGCGCCCTGAATGATGCCGCCGGATTTACGATGCGGAAGCTGACGATAGAAGCACAGCATAATGACATTCACATATTGGATGGAAAAGACATCCTGTTCGAGGATATACATTTCAAACTCCCCGCCGGAGAGATCATGGTGAATGTGGAAGGGGAAAGATCCGGAAACATTGTTTTCAAGAACATCAATGCCAATCAGGAAAAGGTTGAGTATAAAAAGGAATCTCCCATGAGGATAGAAATAAAGTAACTAAATATCGGTCTGATTTGGAACGCAAATGACGCAAATGACACAAATTTAACCTTTCGGTAGGTTTTGCCTCTATGTAGTGAGGGGGCTTTATTTGTGTCATTCGCGTCATTTGCGTTCCAATCTTTCTCCTAAATAATCACACTTATCACACCCACTTCCGCAACTATAATCCCCTATAACTGTATCATTTTTCATCATAATGTATGATTTTCCATTGTAAAGCGGGTTATCCCGCCTTATTTTTGTATCATGAAAACAGTATTCAATGGTATTATGAAAAACAAATGGACCAAACTGGCGGCTTTAGCAATAGCTGCCCTGTGGAGTGGACCAACCGTGCAGGCACAAGCTCCGCACCCCGAACGTATCTATTTATCGGGAACCGGTATTGACAACACCAAGACTTGGGAGTTCTTTTGTTCGGGAGGACAAAACAGTGGGAAATGGAAAAAGATCGAAGTACCCTGCAACTGGGAACTGCAAGGATTCGGAGAATATACTTACGGTCGTTGGTATACTATAAAAGGTGAAAGGCCAAGCGACGAAACGGGTATTTACCGATATAAATTTGAATCTCCGGCAACAACTCCCGGTGAGCGGATAAAAATATTCTTTGACGGAGTGATGACCGACACGAAAGTTTTCATCAATGGAAAACCCGCAGGCGAAATGCACCAGGGAGGATTCTACCGCTTCAGTTATGATATCACCGATTTATTGAAGCCCGGCAAAAAGAACCTGCTTGAAGTAAAGATAGCCAAAGAATCAGCCAACAAATCCATCAATGCAGCCGAACGTAAAGCCGACTGGTGGCTGTATGGTGGTATTTACAGACCCGTATGGCTGGAAGTTGTCCCGGCAGTCCACATGCGACATTTTGTTCTGAACGCCGATCAGCATGGAAAATTGCAAGCGACAATAGAAATGGAAGGGGATGCCAAAGGATATGAATTGTCTGTTTCCGTCCGTTCATTAAAGGATGGAAAAGAGATGTACACTCAAGGACACAAACCTACCGTTTCTCATCAGATTAAGGATTCGAACAAGGAACAGTTGGTGGAAGGAAACTGGATGAATATCCAGCCTTGGTCTACAGAGGACCCCAATCTGTACGTAGCCAGACTGGAACTGAAAGACCCCGAAGGGAAAACGGTGCAAAGCCGTGAAACGCGGATAGGTTTCCGCACCATTGAGTTCTTTCCACAAGACGGAGTTTATCTGAATGGAACCAAACTAGTGGTGAAAGGTGTCAACCGCCATTCTTTTTCCGTAGATGGAGGTCGTGCTACCAGTGCGGCTATGAGCCGTCAGGATGCCTTGCTGGTAAAAGAAATGAATATGAATGCGGTCCGTTCACATTATCCGCCTGATGAACATTTCCTGGATATGTGTGATTCATTAGGAATTGTCTATATGGACGAACTGGCAGGATGGCAAAACGGATACGATTCAAAAGTAGGTCCTAAATTAGTCAAAGAAATGATAGAACGCGATGTAAACCATCCTTCCATCATTATTTGGAGTAATGGCAACGAAGGAGGATGGAATTATAATCTGGATCCTTTATTCGCCAAATACGATAAATTACAGAAACGCCACATGGTACACCCTTGGGCCGATTTCAATGATCTGGACACCCACCATTATCCCACTTATCTGACCGGAGTGGCACGTTTTACCAACGGCTATAAAGTATTTATGCCTACCGAATTCATGCATGCCATGTACGATCAGGGAGGCGGTGCCGGACTGCGTGACTTTTGGGATCGTTGGTGCACGAACCCTCTGTTTGCCGGAGGCTTTATCTGGGTATTCTGTGACGAAGCCCCCAAACGTTCTGATAAAGGAGGCATATTGGATTCTGATAAATCCAATGCTCCTGACGGGGTAGTTGGTCCGCGTAGAGAAAAAGAAGGAAGTTACTATGCCATCCGCGCACAATGGTCGCCCATCCAGTTAAAACCCCTGCTGATTACCGACCATTTTGACGGCAGCTTCCTGGTTACTAATGAATATACGTATACTAACCTGGACAAATGTCGCATGACTTACAAAATACGTACTTGCGAAACACCTTTGAACAATGCCATGGAAAGCGGTAAAGTTATCGCAGAAGGCCATGTACAACTGCCTGCCATCGCACCGGGTGAAACCGGAAAAGCCCGCTTCACTCTTCCTGCTTCTTTCCGGGAAGGTGATGTACTGGAGTTAGAGGCATTTGACAAAGAGGGAAAAAGTATCTGTAACTGGACCTATCCTATCCGGCTGGCAAAACAATACTTTGATCATAAAATGGCGCAGACTCCGATGACCTTGGAAGCGGTACAACCGGCAACCGCCACTCAAACCGCTACCTCCATCGAACTGAAAAGCGACCGTGTAACCGTCACTTTTGACCCGGCTACCGGCATGATCAGCCGTATCACATCAGGAGGAACAGAAGTTCCATTCAAAGACGGTCCTGTGGCAGTGGGCATGAAAATGCGCTACGAGCCAACATTGAGTTATGTCCGCAACAGCAACGAGGGGGCTGTTTACTGTGCCAAATACAAAGGTGCCGCCGACTCCATCGTATGGCGTCTTACGGACAAAGGATTACTCTATATGGATGCCATTCTGCTGAACCGGGCTTCCGGCGGAGGTGGATTCGATGATGCTTTCATGGACTCCAAAGTATTCAATCTCGGTCTGACTTTCTCTTATCCTGAAAAGAATTGCTCCGGCATGAAATGGATGGGCCGCGGCCCGTACCGTGTCTGGAAAAACCGGATTCTGGGAACGAACTATGGAGTATGGCACAAAGAGTACAACAATACCATCACCGGAGAAAGTTTTGAAAATCTGGTTTATCCGGAATTCAAAGGATATCATGCCAATATGTATTGGGCCACTTTGGAAAGTGACACGACACCGTTCACCATTTATTCACGGAATGACGGTATCTTCTTCCATGTGTTCACTCCCGAAGAACCGAAAGGACGCGTAAAAGACACCATGCCCAAATTCCCCGAAGGGGATATATCCTTCCTGCTGGACATCCCGGCTATTTGCTCCTTTAAACCCATCGAGCAACAAGGACCGAACAGCCAGCCGGGTAATATCCGTATCAAATCGGGGGATGAAGGGTTACATCTGAATTTGATGTTTGATTTCCGACAATAAACAAGCGAATAGTAGTTAGTGATTAATTTAATAGCAGAATCATGAAATTAATAACTTTTGTATGTGCCGCCTTTCTATGCCTTCCGTCTTTGGCACAAGAAAAATTTCCGGACGGCACGCCTGTATCCGATTGGTTTAAGGACAGTAAGATAGTAGATATAAACACATTAGGCAAGAAATACATTCTGACAGATTACGGTGTCATCAATGACAGCACCCTGTTACAAACAGAGAAAATCCAATCTGCCATTGATGCTGCCGCACAAAATGGCGGCGGAGTTATCGTCATTCCCAAAGGAACCTATTTAAGCGGAGCGCTGTTCTTCAAACCCAAAACACACCTGCATCTGGAGGAAGGAGCTGTGTTGAAGGGAAGTGATGATATCAGCAACTTCCCCATCATAGATACCCGCATGGAAGGGCAAAGCTTGAAATATTTCGCGGCGTTGGTCAATGCCGACAAAGTGGACGGTTTTACGTTATCCGGAAAAGGCACGATTGATGGCAACGGATTAAGATACTGGAAATCATTCTGGCTTCGTCGAAAAGTCAATCCCCAATGTACCAATATGGATGAATTACGCCCTCGGCTGGTTCATATCTCCCATAGCAATAACGTCCAACTCTCAGGAGTACGCCTCATCAACTCTCCCTTTTGGACTACCCATCTTTATAAATGTAATCACATAAAATTACTGAACCTCTATATTTTCTCACCGGAGAAACCGGTAAAGGCTCCAAGTACGGATGCCATTGATATTGATGTATGCAGCAATGTACTGGTGAAGAACTGCTATATGTCTGTCAATGATGACGCCATAGCCTTAAAAGGCGGCAAAGGTCCCTGGGCAGACCAAGACCCGAACAATGGAGGTAATTTCAACATCATCATCGAAGATTGTACCTACGGCTTCTGCCACGGCGCCCTCACTTGTGGAAGCGAATCCATCCACAATCGCAATATTATCTTGCGACGCATTCACATCACCAATGCCAATCGTTTGTTATGGTTAAAGATGAGGCCGGACACCCCCCAACAATATGAATATATTCTGGTGGAAGATATCACCGGAGATGCAAACCATTTTCTGTATATCAAGCCTTGGACACAATTCTTCGACCTGAAAGATAGAAAAGACATTCCCGTTTCTTACTCAAACCATGTGACAATGAGAAACATTGATTTTAAATGCGATAATTTCTTCAGCGTAGAAAAGTCTGATCAATATCAACTTACTAACTTTACATTCGAAAACCTGAACATTAAAGCTAAAAACGGGGAATGCGACAAAGAAATGATTGACAATTTCATTTGGAAAAAGGTAAGTATAAATAATATAAAATAAGATCAGCAGTTGAATAAATCAAATTCAACAATATCTAATCACGAGCCACGGCTGGCACTATCCAAACGTGGCTCCTGTTTTTTCAACATGAAATTCACAAGATCCCGGTGTATTCCACATATATCCGGCATTCGTTTCTTTACTTAATAGTTCAATAACTCTTCCAGGCATCAGCCTCTTTGGCATTACGGGCTTTTGCACGCATTTTCTTACTGAGAATGATTCCCAGCAGCTTATCGGCATCAAACGTAGCACTGATACCCGCCCCCACCATCAAAGCGCTAGGAGTAAATTTGCCTGCCGGCGCAGGTTCCAAACGAGGATCATAGCCTGCCAACAACTCTTTGTTGATAGGAATCTCTACATAAATTTGTTCCTCTTCCGGAGTTTCAAACGGTCCGTACGGCAATAACCTGATATACCCTCTACCATCTATTGTATCCATTTGAGAGATATAATAACGAGGAAGTTCCGTTTCAAACTTCATGTTTTTTTTAGGGAAGGGAGTTGATTTCATTTTCCACTTTTCGGGATTGAACAATCTGTCAATCTCTTTCTGTGTTTCATCATCTATCACAATTTCTACTTGACCGCTCAATAGTTGCTGCAAACGCAAAGAGTCCTGTTTGGTCAACTGCTTGGTCTCATTCGTTCTCTGGGCAAATGACAACACCGAGAAACAAAGACATAACAAAAGGAAGAATATACGTTTCATAGCTATCTATTTTTAGTAACTTCCTAAAGATACGCAAAAGTAACGTATGTTCATCCTTTTCTGGTCTTTTTCTTTCGTTCTTTTTTTCATTAATTCTGGTAATAAACTCGTTTTACCCTATTAGACACACTGGTCAAGATCTCGTATGGAATAGTTTCCAGAATCTCTGACAGGACAGTGACCGGTAAATCATCTCCGAAAATGATAGCTTTATCCCCTTCCTTACAATCAATATCCGTCACATCAATCATGCATACATCCATACAGATATTACCCACGTATGGCGCTTTCTGCCCATTCACCAAACAGTAGGCATGTCCATTTCCCAAACGTCGGTTCAGCCCGTCGGCATAGCCGATAGGAATAGCGGCAATGCGGGAATCCCTTTCCAAATGTCCTTTACGACTATACCCCACTGTTTCCTCCTTAGGAACCTCATGAATCTGAAGAATAGTGGTTTTTAATGTACTTACATTATGGATGATCTGATTGGTAAACGGATCAATTCCATAAAGACCGATTCCCAAACGCACCATATCGAACTGGGCACCCGGATAACGTTCTATCCCGGCTGTATTACAGATATGACGCAATATCTTATGCTGAAAAGCCTCCTGCAAACATTCAGAAGCAGCTTCAAACATTTCTATCTGTCTGCGCGTAAACGAATCAAACTGAGCCCCGTCACTGCCTACCAAATGGGAGAATACAGAACGTGGAATAACAGCTGTCTGTTTCTTCAGACGGTCTATCAGTTCCGGAATCTCTTCGGGTGCAAAACCCAAACGGTGCATTCCCGTATCCAATTTAATATGAATGGGGAAATTCGTTACCCCTTCTTTTTCGGCAGCTTTAATCAATTCATTCAATAAATGGAAACTGTAAACCTCGGGTTCCAATTTATAATCAAACATGGTCTTGAATGCTGTCAACTCAGGATTCATAATCATAATGGAACAGGTAATTCCCGCTTTCCTCAGATCCGAACCTTCATCAGCCACAGCTACCGCCAAGTAATCCACACGATGATCTTGCAGTGTCTTAGCTATCTCGTATGAACCGGCACCGTATGCAGAAGCCTTCACCATACATACCATTTTTGTTTCCGGTTTCAGTTTGCTGCGATAATAATTCAAGTTATCAACCAAAGCATTCAAATTGATCTCCAAAATGGTTTCATGCACTTTCAGTTCCAAACGATCTGAAATCCGGTCAAAATGAAAAGCCCGCGAACCTTTTACCAAAATCACCTCATTACGCAGCCCAGCCAGCAAATCCGACTCCAACAGTTCTTCTGTAGTACGGAAAAAATACTTTTCTATCTCAAAACGGGCAGCAGCAGTCCGAATTTCCTCTCCTACCCCGATAATCTTCTCTACTCCCCGGCTATGTATCAATTCGGCTACCTGACGATAAAGCAGTTTGCTGCTCTGTCCTGTTTCAAGCATATCCGAGAGGATAAGTGTCCGTTTTTTTCCTTTATCATCAGAACGACGCGACATAAAGTCAAGAGCAATATCCAAAGAAGCCAAATCCGAATTATAACTATCATTGATCAACACACAGCCATTCTTGCCCTCTTTTACCTCCAGACGCATAGCAATCTGTTCCAAACGCGCCATGCGCTCGGTTATTTGTTCAGGGGAAACCATCATATACAAAGCCACAGCCAGACAATGCAGCGAATTCTCAATAGAAGCGTCATCTATAAAAGGAATACTAAATTCATTCGGCATCCCCAGATAACGGTATTTAATAGTAGTAGCATGTTCCCCTTTTTGAATGGACTCAATAAACAACGGACGTTCATTGTCCTTTTTCGACCAAGCAATCTCACGCGAGGTAAAAAGAGATTTTGCCACACACGAACTGATCAGTTCGTTATCGCCATCATAAATGATGACGTCACAATCTTTGAACAAAGTAAGCTTCTCCATACATTTATCCTGTAAAGAGAAAAAGTTCTCTTGGTGCGCACCACCAATATTAGTCAAAATCCCCACAGTAGGTTTAATGATAGTCTGCAACGCCTCCATTTCCCCCATTTCGGAAATACCCGCTTCAAAAATAGCCAACTCAGTGCGTTCATTCATCAACCATACCGAAAGTGGCACACCTATCTGTGAATTATAGCTACGTGGCGAACGGGTTACCACACGGTCCGGGCTCAGCAATTGATACAACCATTCCTTCACAATGGTTTTTCCATTGCTGCCTGTAATTCCTATAACCGGAATCTGAAACTGCTCCCGATGCTTTTCCGCCAATTTCTGTAATCCTTTCAGAGGATTGGCCAACTGCAGGAAATTCGCATCTTGAAAAGATTTCATATCGGCCGGCAATTCGCCCACTACAAAATTACGGACTCCACGTTCATACAATTCCGGAAGATATTTATGCCCGTCATTCCGTTTGGTTTTTAAAGCAAAAAATAATGTTTCTTCCGGAAAGCACAATGAACGGCTATCAGTTAAAATCCAATCAATCTGTGCACTACGGTCCCCAAACCGCTTTGCTCCCAGAACTTTTTCTATATTTTCAATCGAGCTTGACATTGTTCTAATTCTTTTTGAAGGTCAAAATACGGGAACTTTTCTTTAAGTCGCTCTATCTTTAACACTATTTGAGTTAAAAATTTGCGATATGTTTCAGATTGGGCATTAAACGGTTTGTGAGCTAAAGCCTTCCGGATATCCTCCCACTCTTTCATTATTCTATCCGTTTCTTTACTAAAATAACATTCTGTAAAACATTCCCATAAATAAGATACAGCAACAGGAGAAGGATGCAACATGTCATCTGCATAAAAACGATAATCACGAAGTTCATCCATCATGATTTCATAAGAAGGGAAATAGTAACAATCAGACCAGCGGCGGCATAATTCATCCACCGCAAGAAGCAAAGTGGACTTACTTATCTGATTACCATGCATACCATCTTTGCTATGCCGTATGGGGCTGACAGTGAAAAGTATCTTCAAGAACGGATTTACTTTTCTCAATTCCACCAACACACATTCCCATTCAGTGACAATTTCCTCTACCGTAAGAAGTTGTCGGGTAAAAAGGCTGTCGGGCTGTTTGTGGCAATTTCCTACCACCATGGTCCTTTCCTTCAGCCAATAAGCAAATGCAGTCCCCCAAGTAATAACCAGCCAATCAAGCTGAGGAAGTCCAGCCGAAGCCTGTTCCAGCCGCGTATTTATAGAAGACAAACAAGATGCTGCCGTAGAGGCTGAAAAAACGCTATGATGCATCCAACTGTGCCAACAGCCTCCGGCATAGAACAAATCCTCTTCCGTATACGTTTGATGGGATAGGATTTGCCAAAGAGCTTCCACTATGGATAAAGGATTATAGAGGATTCCAAAAGGATTTACATCACAACGGAACTTATTTGCCAACAACAAATTTCCGATGTTTTCTGCAAAACAAGAACCAAATAGCATGATTCGGTCCGAATGCCGGATTTCTGTTTCCCTTTTAGGTAATTCTACTTGCGTTCTGAAATTCATACGATAAGGAAAGCTTTTAAAATTTAAGGGCAAATGTAATCATAATACACATATTTATGCTATTTTTGCACGATATTTATCATATCATAGGAATGGAACAGGATAATTTATATAACTTACTGCAAAGCATAGATACTCCGGATGATTTGCGCCATTTAAGCGCAGACAAACTGCCCGAAGTGTGTAAAGAGCTAAGGCAAAAGATTATAGATGAGCTCTCATGTAATCCGGGGCATTTCGGTTCCAGTTTGGGCGTAATAGAACTGACCGTCGCCTTACATTATGTATTCAACACACCCTATGACCGCATTGTATGGGATGTAGGGCATCAAGCTTACGGGCATAAAATTTTAACCGGACGCCGGAATGCGTTCTGTACCAACCGTAAACTGAATGGCATACGTCCTTTTCCTTCTCCATCCGAAAGTGAATATGACACATTTACTTGCGGGCATGCGTCAAATTCTATTTCCGCAGCTTTAGGTATGGCTGTAGCAGCCAAAAAGCACGGAGAGAATAACCGGCATGTCGTTGCTGTAATTGGTGACGGTTCCATGAGTGGAGGGCTGGCTTTCGAAGGGCTGAACAATGCCTCGGCAACTCCTAATAACCTTCTGATTATCTTGAATGACAACAACATGGCTATAGACCGTAGTGTAGGAGGCATGAAACAATATCTGTTGAACCTGCAAATGTCTGAAGGATACAACCGGATACGCTATAAAATATCACAAATGTTCCATCGATGGGGTATCCTGAACGAAGAACGCCGGAAAAGCCTGATACGATTTAACAACAGCCTGAAATCCATGCTGGTACAACAGCAAAACGTATTTGAAGGCATGAATATCCGTTATTTCGGACCTATTGATGGACACGATGTCAACAATTTGGCACGTGTATTAAAAGAGATTAAAGATATGCAAGGCCCTAAACTGCTCCATATACATACCACCAAAGGAAAAGGTTTCGGTCCGGCAGAAAAAGCTGCCACCATCTGGCATGCTCCGGGCATATTCGACAAGGAAACCGGAGAGCGTATCGTTGTCGATACCAAAGGAATGCCCCCTTTGTTTCAGGATGTTTTTGGAAATACCCTATTGGAACTGGCCCAAACAAATGATAAAATCGTAGGAGTCACTCCCGCAATGCCCTCAGGGTGCTCTATGAACATATTAATGAAAACCATGCCCGAAAGAGGTTTTGATGTGGGAATTGCCGAAGGACATGCCGTTACCTTTTCAGGAGGAATGGCAAAAGATGGTCTATTGCCTTTCTGCAATATCTATTCGTCTTTCATGCAACGTGCCTATGACAATGTGATTCACGATATAGCGATACAAAAACTCAATGTAGTATTGTGCCTGGACCGCGCTGGATTGGTAGGAGAAGACGGTCCTACTCATCACGGAGCATTCGATCTGGCTTATATGAGACCGATACCCAATCTCATTGTGGCCTCCCCTTACAACGAACATGAACTGCGTTGTTTGATGTATACCGCCCAGCTACCTGACAAAGGTCCTTTTGTCATCCGTTATCCACGTGGAAGAGGTTCATTGGTAGACTGGAAATGTCCAATGCAAGAGATTGAGATAGGAAAAGGAAGAAAATTGAAAGAAGGAAAAGACATAGCGGTCATTACGCTGGGGCCCATTGGCGTTCAAGCAGAAAAGGCTATCACACATGCCGAACAGGAAACAGGAAAAAGCATTGCTCACTATGATTTGCGTTTCTTAAAGCCGTTAGATGAAAGTATGTTACACGAAATAGGCAAGAGATTCAAGCAAGTGGTCACCGTTGAAGACGGTGTCCTAAAAGGTGGAATGGGCAGTGCCATACTGGAATTTATGGCAGACAATGAGTATAATCCGCAAATAAAACGTATCGGACTACCGGATCAATTTGTCCAGCATGGTTCAGTAAAAGAACTATATCATATTTGCGGCATGGACGAAGAAGGTATTTACAAAGTTTTGATATCATTCTAAGAGAGACGAACAATGAAAATCATTATTGCAGGAGCAGGAGCAGTAGGCACCCATCTGGCGAAATTATTATCGGATGAAAAGCAAGACATCATTTTGATGGATGAAAACGAAGAAAAGTTGAGCAAACTTGATTCCAACTTCGATTTAATGACTGTCAATGCATCCCCCACCTCCATTTCCGGCCTTAAGAATGCAGGAGTGGCAGGCGCGGATTTATTTATCGGGGTCATGCCGGAAGAAAGCCGCAATATGACGGCCTGTATGTTGGCTACCAATATGGGGGCAAAAAAGACTGTAGCCCGGATTGACAATTACGAATATTTACTTCCTAAACATAAAGAATTCTTTTCCCAACTAGGAGTACACTCACTGATTTATCCGGAAATGCTGGCCGCCAAAGATATAGTAGATGCCATCAAAATGAGCTGGATACGCCAATGGTGGGAATTTTGCGGTGGTGCATTGGTCCTGATAGGTACCAAAATGCGCGAAACGGCAGAAATTCTGAACGTTCCCCTTCATGAACTGGGAGGACGTAATATTCCATTCCACATTGTAGCTATCAAACGGGGAAATGAAACAATCATCCCCCGGGGAGATGATGTTATCAAACTGCATGATATTGTTTATTTCACAACAACAAAGAAATACATTCCCTATATCCGCAAGATTACAGGAAAAGAAAATTATCCCGATGTACGCAATGTGATGATTATGGGCGGCAGCCGCATAGCTGTTCGCACCACACAATATGTACCGGATTACATGCAGGTCAAGATTATTGAAAATGACATCAACAGATGTAACCGACTGACCGAAGTGGTAGATGACAAAGTAATGATTATCAACGGAGATGGACGGGATATGGATCTGCTCATGGAAGAAGGGTTAAAAAACACGGAAGCATTTGTCGCTCTGACGGACAATTCTGAAACAAACATTCTGGCTTGTCTTGCCGCCAAACGTATGGGAGTAACCAAAACTGTGGCAGAAGTAGAAAATATCGATTATATCAGCATGGCAGAAAGCCTGGATATCGGTACGGTTATCAATAAAAAAATGATTGCCGCCAGCCATATCTATCAAATGATGCTGGATGCAGATGTTTCCAACGTAAAATGTCTGACTTTTGCCAATGCTGATGTAGCCGAATTTACGGTTAAAAACGGTTCACGTATAACCAAATGCGCTGTCAAAGATGCTGGCCTTCCCAAAGGTGCCACCATTGGCGGACTGATTCGCAACGGTGAAGGGATACTGGTGACAGGTAATACCGTCATCCAACCTAACGACCATGTCGTAGTATTCTGTCTAGGTATGATGATTAAGAAAATAGAAAAATTCTTCAATTGATGATAAATGCAAAAATGATAGCCCGGATTATGGGGGCGTTATTCTTCATCGAAGCGGGGTTTCTTATTCTATGCTCGTTTCTCGCTGTCTATTATAATGAATCAGATATTTCAGCTTTCCTATATTCTGCCGCAATAACAGCCGGAGCAGGTAGCATAGCCGCTTTAGCAGGGAAAAATGCAGAAAAGAGAATCAGCCGCCGCGATGGATACGTTATTGTAACCCTTGCCTGGGTGTTTTTTTCTTTATTCGGTATGCTTCCATTCTATCTAAGCGGATATATTCCCACTATAACGGATGCTTTTTTTGAAACCATGTCAGGATTCACCACCACCGGAGCAAGTATTTTGGACAATATAGAGTCATTGCCACACGGGCTTTTGTTCTGGCGAAGTATGACACAATGGATCGGAGGATTAGGAATTGTCTTTTTTACTATTGCCGTATTACCGATTTTCGGAGTAGGCAGTGTACAATTATTTGCAGCGGAAGCCACCGGTCCCACCCATGATAAAGTACATCCGCGTATTGGAGTTACGGCCAAATGGATTTGGACTATCTATTTGGGGCTGACCATTACAGAGATTATTCTGCTGGTTGCTGGAGGCATGAACTTTTTCGACAGTGTATGTCATTCTCTGACTACTACCGCCACAGGAGGATATTCAACCAAACAAAATAGCATTGCCGCCTTCAACTCTCCTTACATAGAATATATAATTACGCTATTCATGTTTTTGGCAGGTATCAATTTCACCTTACTATATCTACTGTTCTTAAAAGGAAATTTCAAACGCTTATTCCAAAATACAGAACTCCACTGGTATTTGGGAACTGTGGGATTTTTTACCCTTTTCACTACCGTCACTCTTATTTTCACCAGTCCGTTCAGTATTGAAGAATCTTTCCGTAAAGCCATATTTCAGGTTGTTTCCTTACAAACCACTACCGGATTCATTTCTGCAGATTATATGACCTGGGTACCTGTACTTTGGACATTAATGTGCATCATCATGCTGTTTGGAGCTTGTGCCGGATCCACCACAGGAGGAATAAAATGTATACGCATAGCCATTATGAGCCGTGTTTCTAAAAATGAATTCAAACATATCATTCATCCCAATGCTATACTTCCTGTACGTATCAACCGCCAAGTTATTTCATCAACAACCAAGTCAGCAGTACTTGCATTCATTTTTCTATATATGGCTATTATTTTTATTGGATGGCTGGTTCTTATGCTGTTTGGAGTAGGGTTTGAAGAAGCTTATAGCGTAGTCATTTCCAGTTTGGGCAATGTAGGACCAGGTATTGGAAAATGCGGCCCTTCCTATTCATGGAACGGGTTGCCGGATGCAGCAAAATGGATAAGTGCAATATTGATGCTGATAGGGCGTTTGGAATTATTTACCGTACTTCTGCTCTTCATGCCGAGTTTTTGGAAAAAGCATTGACATTTACGTCCTATAACCATTTTTATACATAAATAATTCAAAAAATCTCAATGAAGCTTCAAATATTGGCTATCTTTGCACCCTCATTTAAAGGGTAACAAGATGAATAATATGTTGAGATACATTGTATATATCCTATTATTTCTACTGTTTACGATAACAGTAGGTCAGGATTATCATACGGTTGAGACAACAGATTTACCCCCACAGACCTCTTGTTACCAGCAACAACAAGACCCCTGCAAAAGAACAGTGGACTTCCTGTTTACCAATAATTTTGCAGATATGCCACAAATAGCCATATCACTTGACAACCCTTCCACATCAAAGTTCAAATGTATAGTCCGCATTTTAGCAGCATTGAACGAACTAAAAAAGCAGGAGCTACAAACAAACCATATAGTTTGCCACACTTTTCATTCGCTTTACACTGATGCAGTAGATTATTATATCTATGCACTCCGGCGGATCATCATTTAATTTTTAATCTTTTTTCAGCATTTTGCTGAGTAGAAATCCTTATAACAAACGTCTTATAAGGAAAATTTTTCTATCCGTTTGTCTAATCAAAAAAAGTTTAGATATGTATTTTACATTATTAGTTGTCGTTATCCTGACGGCAATCGCATTAGTTGCCGTAGCATTGGGAATTGCCCGTGCCATTTCTCCCCGTTCATACAACTCACAAAAGGGAGAAGCTTACGAATGTGGTATTCCTACGCGGGGACGGTCGTGGATGCAATTCAAAGTAGGTTATTATCTATTTGCTATCCTCTTCCTGATGTTCGATGTGGAAACAGTATTTTTATTTCCCTGGGCTGTAGTGGTACAAGACCTAGGAGTGTACGGTCTGTTTAGCATCCTTTTCTTTTTAGTTATATTAGTTTTAGGTCTGGCATATGCCTGGAAGAAAGGAGCGTTGGAATGGAAGTAAAGAAACCAACCATAAAGTCTATTCCTTATGAAGACTTCAAAGACAATGAGTATTTGGAAAACATGGTCAAGCAGCTCAATGAAGGCGGTACCAAAGTACTGGTGGGCTGTTTGGATGACCTTATCAACTGGGGACGCAGCAATTCGTTGTGGCCGCTTACATTTGCAACCAGTTGTTGTGGAATCGAGTTTATGGCAGTGGGTGCTGCCCGGTATGATTTCGCCCGCTTTGGATTTGAAGTAGCCCGTGCCAGTCCGCGCCAGGCAGATATGATCATGGTAGCAGGAACTATCACACACAAGATGGCTCCGGTACTAAAACGTTTGTATGACCAGATGGCGGATCCTAAATACGTCATTGCAGTAGGCGGATGCGCCATTAGCGGCGGTCCTTTTAAAAAATCATATCACGTATTGAACGGAGTAGACAAAATTCTTCCCGTTGACGTATATATTCCCGGATGTCCGCCCCGACCTGAAGCCTTGTTGTACGGCATGATACAATTGCAACGTAAAGTAAAACTGGAAAAATTCTTCGGCGGAGTGAACCGCAAAGAAAATGAACCACAAAATCCCGAACAAGCATGAGTGAAAGAATAGAAATACCTGCCGAAAAGCTACATGAAGAAATGCTGAAATTGCGGCAGGGTAAACATATGGATTTTCTACGCAGCCTTACCGGAATGGACTGGGGCGAAGAAGGACTAGGTGTAGTCTATCATCTGGAAGATACGAATACAAGAGAAAATATAGTGGTCAGCACTCGCACAACCAACCGAGAAAAGCCGGAACTTCCTAGTGTAAGTGATATTTGGAAAGGTGCTGAATTCAATGAACGCGAAGTGTACGACTATTATGGTATCCGCTTTATAGGACATCCTGATATGCGCCGTTTGTTCCTGCGTGATGACTGGGTAGGCTATCCATTGCGTAAGGACTACGATGAAAGCCTCAACCCACTCCGTATGACCAATGAGGAACCTGTAGACACGACACAATATATAGAAGTACAACATGATGGCAGTGTAATAGAAAAACGCGAAACCATTTTTGATGAGGACGAATATATCATTAACATAGGTCCTCAGCATCCGGCAACCCACGGTGTACTTCGTTTTCGTGTTTCACTGGAAGGCGAGATTATCAAAAAACTGGATGTGCACTGCGGATACATCCATCGAGGTATCGAAAAAATGTGCGAAAGTCTTACCTATCCCCAAACCTTGGCCCTGACCGACCGTTTGGATTATTTAGGTGCGCACCAAAACCGCCATGCTCTCTGTATGTGCATTGAACAGGCAATGGGCGTAGAAGTAAGCGAACGGGTACAATACATTCGTACCATTATGGACGAATTGCAACGTATAGATTCTCACTTGCTTTTCTTCTCCTGTCTCTGTATGGATATGGGTGCCTTGACCGCATTCTTCTATGGATTCCGTGATCGTGAGAAGATATTGGATATCTTCGAAGCAACTACCGGAGGACGTTTGATACAGAATTATAACACCATTGGAGGGGTACAAGCTGATATCGCTCCGGACTTTGTACAGAAAGTAAAAGAATTCATTGCTTATCTGCGTCCGATGCTAAAAGAATACCATGAAGTATTCACCGGAAATGTCATTGCCCAAGAACGTTTGAAAGGTGTGGGAGTTCTTTCACGGGAAGATGCCATCTCTTTCGGAGCGACAGGAGGTACAGGACGCGCCAGCGGTTGGGCATGCGATGTCCGCAAGCGTCATCCCTATGCGATGTATGGCAAGGTAGATTTTAAAGAGATTGTCCACACTGAAGGTGACTGCTTTGCACGTTATATGGTCCGTATGGAAGAAATACTGGAAAGTATGGATATCATTGAGCAACTGATAGACAATATTCCTGAAGGGAACTATCAGGAAAAGATGAAACCGATTATACGTGTGCCCGAAGGGAATTATTATGCCGCAGTGGAAGGTTCTCGCGGAGAGTTCGGTGTTTATCTGGAAAGTCGTGGAGACAAATTTCCTTACCGCATGAAATTCCGCGCTACCGGTTTGCCTTTAGTATCAGCAATGGAAACTATGTGCCGCAACGCAAAAATTGCCGACTTAATTGCTATTGGTGGAACGGTAGATTATGTAGTACCGGATATTGACCGATAATAATGTGCCGATTCTTCAATATACAATTTGGAGAATGCACTATTTATCAGACTGAGAATTAACAAATTAAATAATTACAAGTTTGCCTATTGGCAAATTAGCAAATTGACACATTATTAAATTATGTTCGATTTTAGTATAGTCACCCAATGGGTACACTCACTGCTCACGTCATTTATGCCTGAAGAACTGGCAGTGCTCATAGAATGTATAGTAATTGGCGTATGTATCATGTTGGCATATGCAGTTATTGCTATCATTATGATTTTCATGGAACGTAAAGTGTGCGCCGCTTTCCAATGCCGCTTGGGGCCAATGCGTGTAGGTCCCCAAGGTACCATACAGGTGTTTGCCGATGTATTCAAGATGTTGATCAAGGAAATTATCACCATCCGGCATGCTGACAAGTTCCTGTACAATTTGGCACCTTACATTGTTATCCTCGCCTCTATCATGGCTTTCAGTTGCCTACCCATCAACAAGGGCATGGAGGTCCTTGATTTCAATGTAGGTATTTTCTTCTTATTGGCAGCATCCAGTATCGGTGTGGTAGGTATTTTGCTGGCAGGTTGGAGTTCCAATAACAAATATTCATTAATCGGAGCCATGCGAAGTGGCGCTCAAATGATTAGTTATGAATTATCTGTAGGATTAAGCATCCTTACCATTGTAATCTTAACAGATACCATGCAACTAAGCGAAATTGTAGAACGCCAAGCTGACGGCTGGTTCCTTTTTAAAGGACATATACCTGCATTGATCGCTTTTATCATTTATCTGATAGCCGGAAATGCAGAAGTCAACCGCGGCCCGTTTGACTTGCCTGAAGCAGAAAGTGAACTGACTGCGGGATATCATACCGAATATTCCGGTATGCACTTCGGCCTGTTCTATGTGGCAGAATTTGTAAACTTGTTTATCATCGCCGCAGTAGCCACAACCATCTTCCTGGGAGGATGGATGCCGCTACATATTCCTGGGCTAGACGGATTCAATGCCATCATGGATTATATACCCGGATTTATTTGGTTCTTTGGCAAGTCATTCTTTGTAGTATGGTTACTAATGTGGATCAAATGGACATTTCCCCGTCTGCGTATTGACCAAATTCTAACGCTGGAATGGAAGTACTTGGTTCCAATAGGTTTGTGCAACCTGTTGTTGATGGTAATTATTGTTGTATTTAAATTACATTTCTGATGAAAGAAGAAAAACATTCCTATATAAAAGGGCTGCTTCATGGCATCGGTACATTACTTACCGGCATGAAAGTGACAGGACGAGAGTTCTTCACTCCTAAAGTCACTGAACAATATCCCGAAAACCGTGCCACATTAAAAATATCGCCCCGTTTCCGAGGACGGCTTATCATGCCGGTTGATGAGAATGGTAATAACAAATGTATTGCTTGCGGACTTTGCCAGATGGCTTGCCCCAATGATACAATCACCATTACCAGCGAATCTGTGACCAACGAAGAAACAGGCAAGAAAAAGAAAATATTGGTAAAGTATGAGTACGACCTGGGAGCCTGTATGTTCTGTCAGCTTTGTGTGAACGCTTGTCCACACGATGCCATTCGGTTCGATACAGAATTCGAAAATGCTGTATTCGACCGCAGCAAACTAGTTCTCACTCTGAACAAAAAATAAAAAACAAACGATATTATGACACTACAACTAATTGTATTCATTGTACTGGCGTTGTTTATCGCTGTCTGTTCGGTATTGGCAGTCACGACCTCACGTATCTTGCGTGCAGCAACTTATCTGCTGTTCGTTTTATTTGGTACAGCAGGTATTTACTTCCAACTCAACTACTCATTCTTGGGAGCTGTACAATTACTGATTTACGCCGGTGGTATAACAGTGCTTTATGTATTTAGTATCTTATTGACCTCTTCACAGGGAGACAAAGCAGAGAGATTAAAAAATGGAAAGATGGTGGCCGGAGCTATTTCTACTATAGCAGGACTGGCTATCTGTCTGTTCGTCATGCTGAAGAACGAATTCTTGCCCTCTCATTTTGTTCATGGTGAACTGGATGTACGCACGATCGGTCATGCACTGATGGGCATGGAAAAATATCAATATATCCTTCCTTTCGAAGTAATCAGCGTGTTATTACTCGCTTGCATCGTAGGAGGAATCCTAATCGCTAGAAAAAGATAGAACTTATGGTACACATGGAATATTATCTGGTGGTTTCCACCTTTATGATGTTTGCGGGAATCTATGGTTTCTTCACCCGCCGCAATTTATTGGCCATGCTCATCAGTGTGGAACTGATACTGAATTCGGTAGACATCAACTTCGCCGTATTCAACCGATACCTCTTTCCCGAAGAACTGGAAGGCTTTTTTTTCGCCCTGTTCGCTATCGGCGTGAGTGCGGCTGAAACAGCAGTAGCTATTGCTATCATTATCAATATCTACCGCAATGTACGCAATATCCAAGTGAAGAACTTAAATGAAATGAAAAACTAATTATGGAACATACAATACTAATCCTTATCCTACCTTTCCTCAGTTTCCTGATACTGGGGCTGGCAGGTATGCGTATGAAGAACGGATTGGCAGGGACCATCGGCACCGTTTCACTGGCAGGGGTGACGTTGCTTTCCTACCTCACTGCCTTCAATTATTTTGCAGGAGGGCGTACGGCAGAAGGCGTCTATCCTACTCTCACACCTTATAATTTTGAATGGTTACCTTTCACAACGAACCTGCATATTGACATGGGAATCATGCTTGACCCTATTTCAGTTATGATGCTAGTCGTTATTTCCACCGTCAGTCTGATGGTACATATCTATTCATTCGGATATATGAAAGGTGAAAAAGGCTTTCAACGTTACTACGCATTTCTTAGCCTGTTTACCATGTCCATGTTGGGGCTCGTAGTAGCAACTAATATTTTCCAGATGTATGTCTTTTGGGAACTGGTAGGTGTTTCTTCTTATCTACTTATCGGCTTTTATTACACCAAGAAAGAAGCGATTGCTGCCAGTAAAAAAGCATTTATTGTTACCCGTTTCGCTGATTTAGGCTTTCTGATCGGTATCTTGATTTACGGCTATTATGCCGAAACATTCTCGTTCACCCCCCAACTTCAGGTACTTGCAGTTGCCGGAAGTATGATACCATTGGCCTTGGGGCTAATGTTTATCGGTGGTGCCGGTAAAAGTGCGATGTTTCCATTGCACATCTGGTTACCGGATGCTATGGAAGGTCCTACTCCTGTCAGTGCATTAATCCATGCTGCTACCATGGTAGTAGCCGGTGTATATCTGGTAGCCCGTATGTTCCCGTTGTTTATAGGATATGCGCCCGAAGTGCTGCACTGGATAGCTTATATCGGTGCGTTCACTGCATTCTACGCCGCTAGTGTGGCGTGTGCACAAAGCGATATCAAACGTGTGCTCGCCTTCTCCACTATATCTCAAATTGGATTTATGATTGTCGCATTAGGCGTTTGTACTTCTATGAATCCTCATGAAGGAGGACTAGGCTACATGGCATCCATGTTCCACCTGTTCACACATGCCATGTTCAAGGCATTGCTGTTCTTAGGAGCCGGATGTATCATTCATGCCGTACACAGTAACGAGATGAGCGCCATGGGAGGACTTCATAAATTCATGCCCGTCACCCATTGGACATTCCTGATTGCTTGTCTGGCTATCTCGGGTATCTGGCCATTCTCAGGTTTTTTCTCTAAAGACGAAATTCTGACTGCCTGCTTCCAATTCAATCCTGTTATGGGATGGATAATGACAGGCATTGCCGCCATGACAGCATTTTATATGTTCCGCCTTTATTATTGTATTTTCTGGAATGGAGAATGGAAAGGACACTCCCACGAATCCGGACCTGATGCACATACTCCGCATGAGGCTCCACTTACCATGACATTCCCGCTGATGTTTTTAGCCGCTATCACCTGTATTGCCGGATTCATACCTTTCGGCAATCTGATCAGTAGTAACGGAGAAGCCTATACCATTCATCTGGATATGCAGATAGCTGCTACAAGTATCATTATTGCTATAGCATCCATCGCTTTAGCTACATGGATGTATGCAGGTAAGAGACAACCCGTAGCCAACTATCTGGCGCGCACATTCCCACGTTTGCACACAGCAGCTTACCACCGTTTCTATATGGATGAGATATGGTTGTTCGTAACCAAGAAAATCATCTTCCGGTGCATCAGTACTCCGATAGCCTGGTGGGACCGGCACGTTATCGATCAATTCTTTAACTTCACTGCGTGGAGTACTCATGCTACCGCCGATGAAATACGTGACATGCAAAGTGGAAACGTACAGCAGTACAGTATTTGGTTCCTTGCAGGTGCATTGATATTGACGCTGATACTATTAATTTAATGAATAATAAAAAATCCGCCGCATGGCCATTTTTTAATTTTTAATTTAAAAAGATGAACATACTAAGTTTTTTCATTATAGTTCCCTTGTTGATGCTCGCGAGCCTTTGGGCTTCGCGCAGCGTCAATCAAGTTCGCGGAGTGATGGTTGTCGGATCTTCCATATTATTGGCATTATCCGTTTACCTCACCATTGATTATATCGAACTACGCCAAGCCGGTGCTACAGGAGAGATGCTGTTCACAGCCAGCACAGTTTGGTATGCACCACTCCATATATGTTACTCAGTAGGAGTAGACGGTATATCAGTAGCAATGTTGCTACTTAGTTCCATTATTGTATTCACCGGTACTTTTGCATCGTGGAAGTTACAACCATTGACAAAAGAATATTTCATGTGGTTCACTCTATTGAGTGTAGGGGTATTCGGATTCTTCGTTTCAACAGACCTGTTCACCATGTTCATGTTTTATGAAGTAGCCTTAATTCCAATGTATCTGCTCATCGGTGTATGGGGAAGCGGACGTAAAGAATATGCCGCCATGAAACTTACATTAATGTTAATGGGTGGTTCTGCATTTCTACTGATCGGAATTCTCGGTATTTTTTATGGTGCAGGCGGTGAAACTATGAACTTGCTGGAAATCGCCAAACTGCATATACCTCATGAAATGCAACGCATCTTCTTCCCGCTTATCTTCTTGGGGTTCGGAGTCTTAGGAGCTTTGTTCCCTTTCCATACATGGAGTCCCGATGGTCATGCTTCTGCACCGACTGCTGTTTCTATGCTTCACGCTGGAGTATTGATGAAACTAGGAGGTTACGGATGCTTCCGTGTTGCTATGTACCTGATGCCTGAAGGTGCAGCCATGTGGGGAGATGTATTCCTGATATTGACCACTATTTCTGTAGTTTACGGTGCATTCAGTGCTGTGGTACAAACCGACTTAAAATATATCAATGCCTATTCCTCCGTATCCCACTGCGGATTGGTGCTCTTTGCCCTGCTGATGATGACACGCACCAGTTGTACGGGTGCTATTCTCCAAATGTTGAGTCACGGATTAATGACCGCTTTGTTCTTCGCCCTTATTGGTATGATATACGGACGTACCCACACTCGTGATGTCCGATTAATGGGAGGTTTGATGAAGATTATGCCTTTCCTGGCTGTAGGTTATGTTATTGCTGGTCTTGCTAATTTGGGACTTCCGGGACTAAGTGGTTTTGTTGCTGAAATGACGGTCTTTGTAGGTTCTTTCCAAAATGATGATACATTCCATCGCGTATGTACCCTAGTGGCAACAACAAGTATCGTCATTACCGCAGTCTATATCCTGCGTGTAGTAGGTAAAATTCTTTATGGTAAAGTTTTGAATCCCGAACATCTGAAACTCACAGACGCAACCTGGGATGAACGAGTAGCCGTTATCTGCCTCATCGCCTGTGTAGCAGGTTTAGGAATGGCTCCATTCTGGATAAGCGATCTGATCAGTAACAGTGTAGAACCAATCATAAGTCAATTATTAAATTAAAATTTGAGAATTAAAAATTAAAAAAATAGCAATGATGGACATAACTGCAATACTCCATATGCATGCCGAACTGAGTCTGACAGCCGTTTTTATTCTGATGTTTCTGTTAGATTTATTTTTACCGGCTCCACAACGTCACTGGTTACGCCCCATGGCATGTATCCTGCTGACCATTCAACTCTTAGCAAACCTATGGCCGGAAGAGGTGACTTTATTTGGCGGCATGTATCACTCAACCCCTATGGCGTCTGTTCTGAAAAGCATCCTGACCATAGGTACCATACTGGTGTTTCTGCAAGCAGACACTTGGCTAAAACGTGAAGACACCCGTCATAAACAAGGCGAATTCTACATCCTTACCCTCAGTACCTTGCTGGGTATGTATTTCATGGTAAGCGCAGGGCACTTCCTGCTATTCTTCCTTGGATTGGAATTGGCAACCGTTCCTATGGCTTGTCTCGTAGCTTTCGATAAATATAAAGGGCATAGTGCCGAAGCCGGAGCTAAATTCATTCTTTCGGCTTTATTCTCCAGCGGTATTTTCCTCTATGGCATTTCTATGATTTATGGGACAGCAGGTACTTTATATTTTGAAGATATCCCTGCCGGACTGACAGGAACTCCATTACAAGTTCTTGCACTAGTATTTTTCTTCTCCGGACTGGCCTTCAAATTAAGCTTGGTACCTTTTCATCTGTGGACAGCAGATACTTATCAAGGTGCACCGACTACAGTAAGCGCCTACCTATCCGTTATTTCAAAAGGTGCAGCTGCTTTTGCTTTAATGATTATTTTAATGAAAGTATTCGGACCAATGACTGAACAATGGAGTGAAATACTATGTATTATCATTGTAGCCACCATCACTATAGCCAATCTGTTCGCCATCCGCCAAAACAACCTGAAACGCTTTATGGCCTTCAGTAGTATTTCACAAGCCGGCTACATAATGTTGGCTGTACTGGCTGGAACTCCGCAGGGCATGGCATCCCTAGTATATTATATAGTAGTATACATTGCCGCCAATCTCGCCGTATTCGGTGTCATCAGTACCATTGAGCAACATACCCACGGTAAAATAGAGCGCGAAGATTATAACGGACTTTATAAGACCAACCCCAAACTAACTATGGTCATGACACTTGCTCTTTTCTCATTGGCAGGTATCCCGCCATTTGCCGGATTCTTCAGTAAGTTCTTTGTATTCATGGCAGCATTCCATAGCGGATATTATCTTATTGTATTTATCGCATTGGTCAATACAATCATTTCATTGTATTATTACTTATTGATTGTAAAAGCCATGTTCATCACACCTAATGAAGACCCTATCGGCAATTTTCGTACAGCAACTCCGATGCGCATCAGTCTGTTGGTATGTGTAGCCGGCATATTCGTTTTAGGAATTATAAGTGGGGTATATCAACTATTAAGTGATACAGCAATACTATAAAAGTTCAGTTACAAAAAGAAGAATAATAACTGAAATGATTATTATATTTCTATGATCAATATTCTTTTACTTTGGAGGCAGAATCAATCTGTTTCCAAAGTAAAAGAATACCTTAAAGTTTCTCTTCAACAAATTTATCATTATCTTCGTAGCAAATTATAAAAAAATAAGTACTATGAAGAAAGTCCTCTATATTACAATACTCGCTTGCTCTACTTTATGGGGATCTTGCACAGAGAAAAATAAACAATCCGCCAGAACAGATTCCTTTATAGAAAAAAATGTAGCATTTGCACGTGCACAAATCGGGAATGAAATACAAATTATAGAAAAATCAGAGAAATTTATAAACCCCGTTACATTGAAAACTGACAGTACCATTTATTATTGTGACTACGCCGACTGGCGAAGTGGTTTTTTCCCTGGGTCAGTGTGGTATCTATATGAGTTAAGTGGCGACACTACTCTCTTATCATTAGCTGATAAATACACTTCGGCCATAGAAGAAGCCAAAAAACTGACTTGGCACCATGATGTAGGTTTCATGATAAATTGTAGTTTCGGCAATGGATGGCGAACAACTAAAGTACCCAAATACAAAGAAGTCATGATAGAAGCTGCACGTTCATTAGCTACTCGTTTCCGTGAAAAGCCGGGAATTATCCAATCATGGGATGTGACCCGCGGCTGGCAATCGGAACGCGGTTGGGAATGTCCGGTCATAATAGATAATATGATGAATTTAGAGTTACTATTTGAAGCAACTAAATTATCTGGTGATTCCACCTTTTATCATATAGCAGTGAACCATGCAGACCGCACTTTGAAAGAGCATTTCCGTACAAACGGAAGTTGTTATCATGTAATAGATTATAGTTTGGCAGACGGCATGGTACGGCATAGACAAACAGCCCAAGGATATGCAGACGAATCGACTTGGAGTCGTGGACAAGCATGGGCGATTTATGGTTACACTGTGTGTTACCGGGAAACTCATGATAAAAAGTATCTGAATCAGGCATTGAAGACTTTCCAATTTATGAAAACACATCCCCGGCTTCCCAAAGACTTGATTCCTTATTGGGATATGGATGCTCCCAATATTCCCAATGAACCACGAGACGCTTCAAGTGCTTCTTGTATAGCTTCTGCACTTTATGAAATTAGTACAATGGATGTGCCTGATGCAAACAGTTATAAGAACTATGCAGACAGTATTATGGCCTCTCTAGCCTCACCAAACTATCTGGCATCTCTTGGAAAAAATGGTAACTTTTTATTAATGCATTCAGTGGGCAGTATTCCTCATGGCACAGAAATAGATGTACCTTTAAATTATGCAGACTATTATTTCCTGGAAGCATTGAAACGAAAGCGTGACATTGAAGAAGGCACACACTAAGTTATACAGACAAACACAGAAATATTTCCTCCCGTTCTTCGGGAGGAATGCCACAGCCGGTATCGGTTACTTCAATTCGTAACTTACTTTGTGCCTTATCCAACTTTATCTTAAGAGTTACAGATCCAGAATCTGTAAATTTATTAGTATTATCAAACAGGCTCTCTATCACTAGCGACAAATGCAATTCATTGGTGGAGATAAACATTTCCCCTTTTGGTAATTTCACCAATACAAGTACCATAAAAAGTCTAATTACTAAAAAACTCCTGTTCTTAGTTTCCAAACGGTAATTTTCATAGTTCAATTGATCTACTCCATACTTTACAGGTAGTTCACTAAATTATTTTTTCAGACTAGAAGAATTAATGGAATCCTGCGCTTGTATATCTTATAATATTCAGAAGACTATCTTTGGTAGTAGAAATACTACCTCCTATCACGACAAGAATTCCCCAACAGATATCAATATATACAAGTGATGTATTTCATAATATCAGATTATTAAGGTACGAATATACAAATAATATAAAAATGTAGCAGCAGTTATTCCTCTATTATTAGAATTTACACAATAATGGGCAATTAATCCACTTATTTTCTAATTATATGCTTTAATATTGCATCGTAGATATTTTTTGGTAACTATGAAATTATTAATTATTAAACATCAAAGATATGGTAAAAAAGTTAGTTAGTGTACTTTGTATATGTGCATATTTTGGACTTGCTCATGCACAAATACCACAAGAGATTTGGAAAGAAAGTGAGCAAATAGAAAAACAAATCAAAAAGACTTCTTTTCCCGATCGTGTGTACAACATTAAAGATTTCGGTGCCAAAGAAGGAAATAATGGTGAAATACTCTGCCATGAAGCAATCAATCTAGCTATCCTCACATGCAGCCAGACAGGTGGAGGAACTGTATTAGTTCCACCCGGAGAATTTCTAACAGGTCCTATCACACTGAAAAGTAATGTAAATCTGCATTTGGAAGAAGGTGCCTATCTAAAATTTTCTTCAGAGAAATATCTATATACTCCAACCGTACTCACTCGCTGGGAAGGAGTAGACTGTTACAATTTGCATCCATTAATTTATGCTTATGGTGAAAGCAACATAGGCATTACCGGTAAAGGTATTATAGACGGACAGGCCAGTAATGATAACTGGTGGAGTATGTGTGGGCTCCACACTATGGCTGGAAGGAAGGTATGACAGCTCAAAAAAATGGCGGCAGAGACAAATTACTGATGTACGCCGAAACATTTGCCCCGATAGATAAGCGCCAAATGACTTTTGAAGACGGTTTACGTCCCCAACTTATCAATCTATATCGTTGCAACACTATTTTAATAGAAAATGTAACATTGAAAAATTCTCCGTTTTGGGTTATCCATCCTTTATTTTGTGAAAGTCTGACAGTGCGTGGGGTTAAAGTTTCCAGTCACGGTCCCAATAGCGATGGCTGCGATCCGGAATCAAGTAAGAACGTATTAATTGAAAACTGTATATTCGATACTGGAGACGACTGCATTGCCATTAAAAGCGGACGGAATGCCGACGGACGGAAATGGAATGTACCAAGTGAAAATATCATTGTACGCAATTGCGAAATGAAAGACGGACACGGTGGTGTAGTTGTAGGCAGTGAGATTTCGGGAGGATATAAGAACCTGTTTGTTGAAAACTGCAAAATGGACAGCCCGAACCTGGAACGTGTCATCCGCATCAAAACCAACAACTGCCGTGGTGGTGTCATTGAAAATATTTATGTGCGTAATGTAGAAGTAGGTGAATGTCGCGAAGCCGTTTTGAAAATCAACCTGCAATATGAAAACCGTGAAAAATGTGACAGAAATTTCCCACCTGTAGTACGCCATGTATATCTGGATAATGTTACCAGTGAAAAAAGTAAGTACGGAGTCTTGATTACCGGATATGACGACCGTGTCAATATTGAAGACATCCATGTAACAAACAGCCGTTTCAATAATGTAGAGAAAAAGGGAAATTTAATTACCGGAGCCAAAGATGTAGTGTTAAATGAAGTGTATATCAATGGAAATAAGGTGAAAAAATAAGATGCCCCCTATTATATCGGGTGAACAATGGGCTCACCCGATATAATGATAAAATATAACTTTACCATCATTTATCTTCATTGTCCAACCTGATTTTTTACATATTCTGTAGAAGTCATTCCCCAATAAGATTTAAAACTTTTACTAAAATAATGAGGATCACTAAAACCTACCATATAAGCTATTTCCGACATTGTATATTGGTTTTCCTTAATCAGTTCAGCAGCTTTCCTCATACGCATTTCTTTTATATACATTATAGGAGCCATACCAGTTAAAGACTTCAGCTTATGAAAGAAATTGGTCCGACTCAGACTGAAATAACTGACCAATTGATCTACATTCAATTCCGGATTACTAAGTTGCTCTTCCATAATTCCAGCTAACTTATTAAGAAAAGCGGCATCTTTAGCCGACAATTGAACCGATTTATCTTTTTCTTTATTTTCACTCCCCTCTTCATACCCTACCTTACAATAATATGCTTGTAACATTTTACGCCGAGTTAGAATATTCTCTACTTTAGCTTGCAAATAATTAATACTAAATGGCTTCGTAATGTAATCATCAGCTCCTGTATGGATACCGGTCAGAATGCTATCCATATCCGTCTTAGCAGTCAATACTATGGCAGGAATATGCGAAGTTCGTTCATCGTTCCTTAGTTCCTGCAACATCTGTAGACCACTTTTTACAGGCATCATGATATCAGTAATTATTATATCAGGTAGATCAGAGAAAGCCTTTTTTAATCCAACCTCTCCATTATCAGCCTCAACAGACCGATATGCTTCCTGAAATATTTGTTTGATAAATACTCTTAATTCATAATTGTCTTCAACAATAAGCATGAGCGGCTTCTCCGCTTCATTCAATTCTTGTAGTTCGTTTTGAGAATTGAAATCTAAATTTGTATCTTCGTTCCAATCTGATAATATATATTCCGTGTCAGACGGATAATGTTTTTTACCTTTTAATAGCCTTACAGTAAATAGGCTCCCTTTTCCGAACTCACTTTCCACATTTATACTACCATAATGCATTTCCACAAGTTCTTTAGCTACTGAAAGTCCGATACCAGAACTTAAAGGAGCGTAAATGCTATCCGGAACCACATTCTCGTAACGATTGAAAATCACTTTCTGCTTTTCTCTCTTTATCCCTACTCCTTCATCTTGAACTTGAAGAAGGACTGCATTCCCATCATCTTTCATACTAACCCAAATGTTCTTGCCATCAGGAGTGTATTTGAAGGCATTAGACAGCAAATTAAAAATAATTTTCTCTAATTTATCCTTGTCCACCCAAAGATTTACTTTAGACAATTGAGTGTTAAAATTCAGACTAATATGCCGCTCTTGAGATAAAGCTGTAAAATAGTTGATTATCTCTTTCGTGAAACTGATAATATCCACATACTGAACTCTCAGTTTCATCTTGCTATTCTGGATTTTATTAAAATCCAAAATCTGCCCTACCAACCTCTGCATACGGTCACTATTCTTTTTAATAATCTTCAAAGTATCTCTCACCTTCCCAGAAAGGCTCTCGTCTCTGAGTATATATTCCAAAGGTCCGGTAATCAATGTTAATGGAGTTCTTAATTCGTGAGACACGTCAGTAAAGAAGCTAAGTTTTAATTGAGTAATCAATTCTTCATTTTTAGCCTTATTTTTTATCCGATAAAAAACGGTATATATATAAATGGCAACTGCAATAAATAATACAATCAAGAAGATATAGAGCATAGTAGCATAAGGTGTCTCAGAGAAAGTAGGAAGCACTTCAAAAGAAAGTGTTCGTTCATTTTCAACCCATACACCTTCATTATTGGTAGACTTTACACGAAATACATATTTTCCCGGAGGAAGATTAGTATAGTTGGCCTCATGCCCGTTATCCGTCAAACGAAAGTTTTTATCAAAACCGTCTAACTTGTAAGCATATTGAATATACTCCGTATTGGTCATGTCTAGAGCAGAAAATACCAGTCTGAGGGTATGATTATTAGGAGGTAACTGCATATCCCTGCTATCATCAGGATTAACAGACAAAATAGAAGGAGTTTTTCTGGGAGTCAGTTCCTGATTGTTTACCCAAATAGAAGAGAAAAATATTTGTGGTATAAAATCTGTTTTATGGATATTCTCAGGGGTAAAATAGAACAAACCTCGGTTAGTACCAAAAAAAATCTGCCTGCCATCTGTTGCCCCCACACCTTCACTGAAATGCATATTAAATGCGATATGCTCACTAGGATACTGAATCTGTTCGGCCGAAGCTACAAATTTCACTAATCCACCACCCGTCACCAACCATAAATTCCCTTGTTTATCCTCGTGCATAGAATAAATAATATCTGAAATAAGTCCATTTTTCTGTGTGAAGGATTTACATTGATAAGAATGGAGCCCCATGGGAGAAAGCTCATTTAACCCTCCGCCATAAGTAATGGCAAAAATTTTCCCATTATCCATACATTGAATCATTTGTACGTCATTATTACTAAGGCTATTCACATTCCCCTGCTCACGGCATATAGAATGAAAATCTATTTCTTCAGGACAATGAAAAGAAACCTTAAATTGTAAAATCCCTGCTGTTGTAGACACCCAGATACGCCCTTGATTATCTTCAGTAATATGTCTGACTTTATAAAAATGACTTATCGGATATCTCTTTAACAAATTGCGATGATTGATAAATCTTAAAGTACCATCAGGCATAGTTTCAATCAAATTCAATCCACCTCCGTAAGTAGCTACCCAAAGTCTCTGCTTACTATCCTGAAAAGTAAAGTAAATATTATCATTACTCAATGAATAGGGGTCATCAGCTTTATATTTAAAATGCTGTAATTCAAAATTGCCTTTTGAAGTTTCTGTTGCTTTTATCAATCCCTGGCCTTTAGTAGAAATCCAATAAACACCAGCCGAATCTTGCATGATGGCATATACTTTGCCCCATTTCATCCTTTTCAATAATCGAAGCCGGGCATCATATATAGAAACATTCATATCTCTGCTTCCCGTCCAAATACGTTGTTTTTTGTCTATATACAGTGCCCTGATCTCATTATCAGGTAACTCTACATCCTGAGGAGTAGGCGTATAGATATGAAATTTATCAGGGATAAAAGTGATACGCTTAAGTCGGTTGAGCTGGGTACTCATCCATAAATTTCCTTGTTTATCAACAAAAGCAGCAAAACAGCGGTCATTTGATTTCCACTTGACAGGCTGCTCCGTAGTATTAAAAGGTATTAACCGCCTATTTTGAGAATCAAAATAAGAAAATCCTCCTCCCTTAGGGTGTACCCATAAAATATCGTTCCGATCCTCAAAAGCAAAAAAATCACTTTCAGTATTTAGCGGTCTTCCCAGTTCGTCCTTTCCTTCAATAAAGCTTAAACGCTGTGTTTTCAGATCAAACAAAGTGACTCCCGGAACAGGATGTACAAGCCACAATAAATCTCCACAAGTAATTTTAGCAGACTCTATGGTTTTGTCTTTCAACAGAGAAAGAGAGTCAAGCATCACATGTCTTATCTCACCGAGAGAGTCATGAATAAAAAAGCCGTCTGAATCAGTAACATATATCAGTCCAGCCACAGAAGGCAAAATAGAAATCACAGAAGCCGATGTTGGCAATTGAGTATGAATAGAAAGTTCTCCAGTCAACAAGTATTTATAAACTTTACCTTGATGTGCACCTAAATATATATATTCTTCCAACTCTGTTGCAAAATAAAAAGGTATTTTCTCACTTTTTCGACAATCAGACAAAGAAATAATAGAAAGTTCTGAATCATATAGTCGATATACCCCCTCATCCGTAAGAAGCCATTCCCGTAATTTCGAATCCATAAATACAGACCGGATTTTACCAGTAGACAACGTATTTTCTCTTGATGAATAGAATTGAAATGTCATAGATAAATCTTCGGGAGCCGTAACGACCCGTACTGCACTCCCATCTTCACGTAATAACCATACTATTCCATTCGGAAGGACAGATATTGACCGAAAGCTATTGGCTGTTTTTTGAATGACAGGTTCAAAGACTTCCTTGTCAGGATTAAAACGATAACAAGTGGAATCATAACACAATACCCATATACATCCGAATTTATCCTCGACTATATCTAATAAACGATCATTGGTCAGTCCTCCCAAATCTTCCATATTCGATTTATAATTCTTAAAATTATAACCATCAAACCGATAAAGCCCATTCCAAGTAGCAAACCATAACAGACCTTTATGATCTTGGATAATATCGTTGACCAGCCCATCCTCCACTCCATTCTGACTGGAAAAGTACGTAACTGAATATTTTTGAGGTATAGCTCCTTTTACCGGCACATCGGCTGCAAAAAGGCATAGTATTACTACACAGAAAAAGGTAAGAATATCAACCCAGTATGTTTTCATATCAAAGTAATGTGTTTCCTTTGCGAAATTAGCAGAAAATGGGTATTCATCAAAGTACTTTCTACATTTAATCCATCGCAATATATGTTGTTTAGCTACCTTTGATAGATATTCCAACTAAATTATCAGTTTTTCCACTTATAAAAAGATAACATCCGTCTATATTTGACATCAAAACAAAAACAACTCTAATACTAAATTAATAATGAAAGACATGAGAAAAAAAAGAGTATTTAAAATCCCGTTCTGTTATAGTACAGGGTATTCTCCAAAAAGATTTTGGTTTGCTTGCGGAATTTCCTTAGGACTAGTTTCCTTACCATTATCCACCTTTGCAAACAACTGGTCAGGCCAACAAAGTTCAGCAATTCTAAAATCGGTTCAGCAAAACCGAATCATTACGGGTAACATCATAGACGAAAGTGGAGAAGCATTGATCGGCGTTTCCGTATTGATAAAAGGAACTACTCAGGGAACAGTAACTGACTTGGACGGTAACTTCACACTGGAGATTTCAGCAGGTGCTACCTTAGTTATTTCATACGTGGGTTATAAAACACAGGAAATTAAAGTAGGGAACCAACAAAAACTGTCTATCACGGTCGAAGCAGATAATAAACTACTGGACGAAGTGGTAGTAGTGGGCTATGGTGTAGTAAAGAAATCAGACCTTACCGGTTCTGTAGGTAGTGTAAAATCAGAGACGATTTCTGCTAAAGGTGCAACATCAGTTGTCGAAAGTCTGCAAGGGCAAGTTGCTGGAGTGAATATCTCACAGTCTTCTAGCCGTGCCGGTGACGGATTCAATATTCAGATTCGAGGTAAAAGTTCATTAAATGGCGGCAATCCATTATATGTAATCGATGGAGTAGTTTGTGAAAATATGGATTTTCTAAATCCGATGGATATTGAAAAAGTGGACATTTTGAAAGATGCTTCATCTACCGCCATCTATGGTTCACGGGCCACAAATGGTGTAGTGATGATTACCACCAAAAAGGGAGACAAAGATGTAGCCAAGACTACAATCAGCTATGATGGATATTATGGTGTAAAAACCAAAGCCAATATGCCGGACTTTATGGAAGGAGATGATTTCATGAAATTCCGTTTCTCCCGTTATCTGGTTTCATCTATGGATGCCTCTTCGGGAATGACTAACTGGGAAATGACTGATGCCAATTTCCTGAACTTCTGGGGAAATGGCAGTCAAATAGTGAAAGATATGTATCTCAATAATAATTATACCGATTGGGTAGATATCGTAACCCGTAACGGCTCACAACAGAATCATTTCATCAATATCTCGGGAAATGCAAAAAATATAACCTACCGCGTAGGACTAGGGTATCAAAATGAGGAAGGAATCATGTATGACGGTTATGAACGCTGGAATATAAAAGGAGCAGTAGATCATAAGATTTCAGATAAAATCTCAGCCGGATTCTCCACAAATATGGCAACAGCATCCAAAGAGAGTGGTAGCAACTACTCTATTTTGGAAGGGTTCCGTATGACCCCTAATATGCCATGCTATTATTGGGAAGGGGAAAAGGCAGGACAATTAATTTCACAACCAGGTAAAGATGCCGCCATCTATCCCAATGGTGGTGGTCCGACTTCCTCCATCAATCCAGTGGTGGACCGTTTGAACTCAAAAGACGATACACGTTCTTATGATGTGATGGCAAACATTTATTTGCAATACAGCCCCGTTAAAGAAATAATTCTTAAAACTACTTTCTCCCCCATGTATACCAAAACCCATCGTGGTACATTCTATAACGGAGAAACCCAACTTCGTTCTGGAAAAACAAACATGGCCGAAAACTATAATGATGAAATATTCTCGTATACTTGGGATACGCAAGCCAATTACATCAAGAATTTTGGAGATCATAGTCTGAATGCCTTGGCCTTATTCAGTGTCTATGAACAAAAATTACAAGGCGACTATATCAATGTAGTGGATATGCCATTTGATGTAGACTGGCATAATCTTGGTTCAGGCACTGTACAAAGTCAGTCTAGCTATTATAAAAAAATCTCCATGTTATCTTATGTAGCCCGTATCAACTATGCCTACAAAGGCAAATACATGCTGACTGTATCTTCACGTTGGGACGGCAGTTCCAAATTCCAAAAAGACAATCGTTGGGGGATGTTCCCCTCAGCTGCCTTGGCATGGCGCATTTCCGATGAAGATTTTATGGGATTTGCCAGCAAATGGTTAAGCAATTTAAAACTCCGTGCCAGTTTTGGCGTTACCGGTAATAATGCCGGTGTAGGGCCTTATGACACACAAGCTTTGGCAAATATTAAATATTACTATAATTACGGATCGTCTGTTGCCAACGGTTATGGTTATACCATGACGAACGCCGACCTGACTTGGGAGAAGACAACCGAAATCAACCTCGGTCTTGACTTCGGTTTCTTGAATAATCGTATCAATGGATCTATCGATATCTACAACAAAGATTCCAAAGATCTCTTGATGGAGATGGAAACTCCATTTGAACTAGGTTCCTATACCGGCTCTATTGTAAGTAATGTGGGTAAGGTGAACAATAAGGGTATGGAAATCCAACTGAATACCATCAACGTAAAGAATAAAGATTGGAACTGGGAGACAACCTTCTCTTTTGCGCGTAACATTAACTCTATCAAAGAATTGAATGGTACCAAAGAAGACTTAGTGGGTAACAAATGGTTTATCAATCACCCTATAGACGTAGTCTACGGCTATAAATACACCGGAATCTGTACTCGAGAAGAAGCGCAAGCTTATGCCCAAGACCCGAAAATGAAAACCAAATTCTATGAAGGCGAGATGAAAATCTATGATAAGGATGGCAATGGTACTATTGATGCCAATGACAAAATGATCCTCGGACATTGTGCTCCGACCTGGACCGGCAGTTTCACTTCTAACCTGTCATACAAGAATATTGATTTCTCTTTCAGTATTTACACTAGTCAGGGAGGAATGGTATACTCTCCCTTCATGGCCGAATTCGTAGACTATGGACAGCGTGGCATGAATCGTCTGAACATGGATTATTATATACCGCAAGGTGCTCCGATACTAGGTGCTGATGGCTCTATAGCCTATCAGGAAGCCACTCATTACGGTAGTTATCCCTTCCCAACCAATGGTGGAAACGGTAAAGGAGGCGGTGCATACTGGCAAAGTGGTGCCAATGAGGACCGGGCACAAAATTTCGTTGATAACTCATATGTCCGAGTCAAAAACATTACTCTTGGCTATACTTTTCCACAGAAATGGATTTCAAAACTTCATATTTCCAACTTAAGAATCTACGCCAATGTATTAAACCCCTTCACTTTCACAAGTTATGAAGGATTCGATCCCGAATGGGCTGATGCACAAGTAGGTGACGGTACCGGTGGTGTCAGTTCAAGAACTTATCAAGTTGGTATAAATTTAAAATTCTAAAATTAAATGATTATGAAAAAAATATATTTCATTATGGCATTAGGATTGGCAACTCTCTCAGGATGTTCGGATTTTCTTGACCAAAACAACAAATCTAATGTTCCATCAGCTGAATTTTATCAGACTTCGGCAGGATTCGCCAGTTTAACTAACAGCGCTTACTCCACACTGCGAGAGCTTTATAATGCCCAACCGCAATTATTCGTAGCGGGAACAGACCTGTATGCAGACGGAAAGTCACAGGGAGTAGTCATGAGCCAATATACCTTCACTGCAGATGAAGGCATTATAAAAAATTTCTATGTAAGTTGTTTTAAAGGTATTCAGCTAGCCAATAGCGTTATATCTTATGGAGACATAACGGAAGATTCCAGTGTACGACTGCAATATGTGGACGAAGCACGTTTTATCCGTGCATGGTATTATTTCCAACTAGTGCAACAGTTCGGGCCTGTAGCTTTGAACAAACAAATGTTTGACCATGCCGAAATGAGTCATGAACGTGCCAGTCTTGCAGATGTTTATAAGTTCATCATTGAAGAGTTTGAGTATCTAGCCTCTTCCGAATCCCATTTAATGGAACGTGCCAACTCCGGTGTAGGACGTGCCAATAAACGCGCAGCAACCTTTTACTTAGCCAAAACCTATCTGACTCGTGGATGGCTAGATGGCACTGATTACGAAGCCCAAGAAGAAAATATAGCTCAAAATTCAGACTTCGCAAATGCAGCTAAGTATGCCTTGGAAGCAATTAATGGCGAAATTCCTTTCCTCTCCATAGAAGAAGCTTTTGACGTAGAAAATGAAGAAAACAATGAAATATTCTGGAGCATACAGTTTAATTCGGCTGCTGTAGAAGATCCCGTAAAAGACGGTTCCTACCAACAAGCCCAATTCGGAGCTTATTTAGGTGGTTCCGAAAAACCAAGAAATAAGGCAATTGACGGTTGCTTTGCTCCTTCACTACGTCTACAGCAAATGTATAGTCGGGGTGATGCACGGTTGGAACAAACTTTTATGTTAGAATTCCATACCAGTTATTTCGACTATTACTCAGCACCGACTAGTTCTTCTATCATTTATTATTATGCTCCAGCATGGGCTACAGATGAAGATATCGCTGCCTGGAAAGCAGACGATCCTTATGGAATTAAAAAGAATACACTGGTAAGCAAAACAATAGCAGACGGTGGTATTGCTCCATCCAACGGTGCCCCAGCCACATACAAAGACCGTCGTTCACAAGACTACGGCAATGCTTGTATCAAGAAATTTGATGATTATTCAGAAACTTCTATTGCTAACCGTAATTCTACTTGCAGCATGCATGATGTGGTAGTAGCGCGCTTAGGAGAAACCTATCTGATTGCCGCCGAAGCCTATTTAAAAATGGGTAAAACAGAAGAGGCTGCACAAATGATCAATAAACTTCGTCAACGTCCAGGAACTATTCGTAAAGGATACACAACAGAAATGACTGTCACCAGCAACGATATTAATATTGATTTTATTCTTGATGAACGTGCTCGTGAATTAGCTGGAGAATATGTCCGTTGGACAGATTTGAAGCGTACTCACACTTTAGTGGAATATGCCACAAAATATAATGAAGACGGCATAAAAGAATCTGCTATGATAGGCCCTGATGGTAAATACAAGATTCTTCGTCCTATTCCACAAGCTGCCATTGATTTGAATCAAGCTAAAGTGACACAAAACCCTGGTTATTAAGTTAAAAAACATGCTGATGAAAAATTTTTTACTTATTCTTCTATACTTTATAAATAATGTATTAGTCTTGTCAGCTCAAGGTACTCCCGGTAAATGGGGAGATCAGGGCAATGGAACATACATAAATCCGATTTTAAATGCTGACTACTCTGACCCGGACGTTATCCGGGTCAGAGATAAATATTACATGATAGCTTCCGACTTTCATTTTCTAGGAATGCAAGTATTGGAATCTTCAGATATGATCAATTGGAAACTGATTTCCCAAATCTATCACCATTTTGATTTTCCCGGCTGGGATAACAACCAACAATATGCAGGAGGTTCATGGGCACCCTCAATTCGTTACCATGATAACAAATTCTGGGTCTTTTTCTGTACTCCCAAAGAAGGATTATTCATGTCAAATGCTGTCAATCCTTCAGGTCCTTGGAGCCCTTTACATTTAGTTAAGAAAGTAGAAAAATGGGAAGACCCTTGCCCCTTTTGGGATGAAGATGGTCAAGCATACCTAGGCCGGAGCCGTCATGGAGCCGGGCCTATCATTATTCATAAAATGAGTGCAGACGGTACACGTCTACTTGATGAAGGAATGACCGTATACACTGGACCTGTAGCCGAAGGAACAAAAATTTTCAAAAAAGATGGTTACTATTATCTCTCTATTCCGGAAGGAGGAGTAGGTACGGGATGGCAGACTATCCTCCGCTCAAAAAATATATATGGTCCTTATGAAAAGAAAGTAGTATTGGAACAAGGAAGTACTACGATAAACGGCCCTCATCAAGGAGCCATTGTCGATACTCCGGATGATCAATGGGCTTTTTTTCATTTCCAACATCATCATGCCTTAGGCCGTGTAGTTCATCTTCAGCCCATGCATTGGGAAAACGATTGGCCCGTTATCGGAGTAGACTTTGATAGAAATGGAATAGGAGAACCTGTATATGTATGCCAGAAACCCATTGAAAGCAAAACCATATTCGCTCCGCAAACAGATGATGATTTCTCTACCCCCAACCTATCACTGCAATGGCAGTTTAATCATAATCCGACAGACCACGCATGGTCCTTATCGGCACATCCAGGTTCACTCACTCTGAAAGCATTGAAATCTTCAACCTTCAGATTGGCACGCAACACCCTGACACAAAAGATTATGGGGAATATAAGTGAAGCTACAATAGCTATGGATTTTACAGAAATAGCTGATGGGCAACGATGCGGATTAGCTTGCATGGGAAAAATAAATAATGTTCTAGGTATCAAGATGGAGAAAGGACAAAAGTATCTGTACACATCCAATGATACAACAGAAATAAGTACAACTTTCCCAAACGGAAACCAAATTTATCTACGTGTATCTATCGACATGACCAATCAGAAGTTCCAATACTTCTACAGTACAGATAATATACGTTTTATTCCTTATGGAACTTCCTTTTTTATTCCATTCGGTTTTTGGAAAGGCGCCCGCATTGCACTATATTGTTACAACAAAGAACAGGAAGCAGGAACAGCTTCATTCCAATGGTTCAAATACAAACATGACGGACCTCAAAATAAAATAGACAATGCAGCCGAACAGATTATTTCCAATATAGCGCGTACTTCATTTCCGCATAAGAAAATAAAAGTGATCTGCCCTGATTCCGCTTCCAACCAAAAAGGTCATTCACGCCAGTTAATACAGCGAGCAATAGACTCTTGTTCTTTGGCAGGCGGAGGACACGTTATAATTTCGAAAGGAATCTATTATTTAAAGGGAAATCTAGTATTGAAAAGTGATGTCAATTTACATTTAGAGAAAGACGCCTATCTACTTTTCAGCGGTAAGGCTGATGACTTTCTTCCTGAAGTATGGACACGTTGGGAAGGTACGGAACTATATGGACATTCTCCCATGATTTATGCCAAACATGCCACTAATATAGCCATTACAGGACAAGGTACCATAGACGCCCAAGGAGGACGGGAATTTGCTTCATGGTCTCAGATAGAGGTATCAGACAGAAATCGTCTGCGTAAAATGGGAGAAAAACTAATCCCTGTCACAGAAAGGATCTTTGGGAAAGGTACTATACTACGTCCCTCTTGCATACAATTCATGGGATGTTCTCGCATTTTAGTAGAAGGTATCACCATTAAGAATTCTCCTTTCTGGACTATTCATCCTGTATACTGTGACAATGTAATAGTACGAAGCATCACCATTGACAGTCACTATCCTAATAATGATGGATGTGATCCTGAATCAACTTCCAATGTATTAATAGAAAAATGCATTTTCCGCACGGGAGATGATGCCATAGCTATCAAAGCAGGCCGTGACGCCGACGGCCGTGAAATAGGACGCCCTTCAAAAAACATCGTCATACGTAATTGTCTGTTCCAGTCTGAATGCAATGGTTTATGTATCGGCAGTGAAATGTCAGGCGGCGTGGAAAACGTATATATGGATAATATACAAATCGGAACAGTAAAGAATGCCCTTTATTTTAAATCCAACCGTGACAGAGGAGGATATATTCGTAATATACAAGTCAGCAATATTACTATAGAACGCTCAAAAGGAGCCATTCTCCGTTTTGAAACCAATTATTTCGGTTTTCGAGGTGGCAGACATGCTTCTCAATATGAGAATTTCCGCATCAGTAATGTAAAAGCTGATTGTTCCGACCACTATGCAATCTTTATGGATGGATATGAAGAAAAGCCCATAAGAAATATCGAAATAGAGCATTTCCATGTACGAAAAGCTGCTTATCCTTATTACTTAAAGTGTGCGGAAAATATCCGCCTTAAAGACACTTCCGTGAATGGAAGAAACTTGCCGGAATATCCGGAAAAGCACAAAAAACGTGTAACACTGGATATATACTAATTATGCACAAAGCCCCGACTTTCACAAGCAGGGGCTTTGTGCGTAAAAGAAAGAAGGGGTGCATTTTGACACACCTTCAAAGAATAGGAACCGGACATGTGAAAACCGCATCCGGATATGTCAGCGAAAATGCACGGTACAGAGTTGTCAGGCGTGAAGGCTGTCCCCTGCGATGCCGCTGTTTTAAAGCAAAAGGAAACAGGACGATAGAACTGAATCACAGGCTCAGAAAATACAGGCAGAAAGCTAAAGAGTTGCTATGTTCCAAGGAAGGACTGAAACACAGAGGACAGAGATGCATAGAACCGGAAGCCGTGTTCGGACAAATGAAAAACAATATGAATTACAAACGTTTCCGCCATTTTGGAAAGGATAAGGTCTTCATGGACTTTGCCTTCTTTGCCGTTGCCTTCAATATAAAAAAGATGTGTGCAAAAATGGCTAAAGAAGGTATAGATTGGCTGATTAAACGGTTTTACGAGCTTACAGTAGCTATATTTAGATGTTGCGAACACATATCAAAATATTGCAGCTTAAAGAAAATGCACCGAGTTGTATAGTAATGAATAAAAAAGAAGGTGCATCGTGCATTACGACACACCTCCATCTAAATGAAATTCTATTCCAGACACTCATCAAGTTCACGTATCAACTCTTCTTTATCAAGATGTCGCCCGATAAAAACTATTTTCTGCATACGATCTCCATATTTATCATCCCAATCCCGCAATAAGCCCGGCTCCTGACGCATTACCTCTATCAGTTCTTCTTCAGGTGCCGTAGCATACCATAAACCGGCTTCCTTCAACTTTTTCTGCACACCGGCCTGTTCAAAAAGAAAAGACATATCACGATTATTGCTGAAATAACAGACTCCTTTTGCTCGAATAATATTACGACTCCACTGGGTGGATACAAAACGATCAAATTTATGGATATCAAAAGCCGGACGACGATAATACACAAAAGTACTGATGCCATATTCATCCACTTCACTACCTTCATGATGATGATGGTGTGCATGCTCCTCCGCTTCTTTTTTCTGCTCTTCCGTAAGGGCACTCTCTATTCCACGTATCCAACCGGCAGAAGTGGCAGTACGTTCAAAGTCAAATGCTTCAGTATAGATTATCTTATCCAAATCTGCATCAGCATAATCACATTCTATTATTTCAGCTGCAGGTTGCAATGTACGGATAATCTGTTTGATACGTTCCAATTCGTCACGTTTCACTTCCGAGGCCTTATTCAACAATACAACATTACAAAATTCAATCTGTTGAATAATCAAATTTTCAATATCCTCTTCGTCAATACCCTTACAGGTCAAATCGTTGCCACAAGAAAACTCACTTTGCAGACGCAAGGCATCTACCACAGTCACAATACAATCCAAACGACATCCCCCGTACGTATTCCCCATACTTGAAATAGAACAAATAGTCTGTGCGATAGGAGCTGGTTCACAAACCCCACTTGCCTCAATCACAATGTAATCAAAACGCTCCTGCTTCATAATATCATCTATCTGCTCCACCAAATCCATCTTCAAAGTACAACAGATACAACCGTTCTGAAGTGCTACCAAGCTTTCGTCTTTCTTTCCTACAATCCCCCCCTTCTGTATGAGGTCGGCATCAATATTCACCTCACCGATATCATTGACAATAACCGCAAACTTAATACCACGTTTATTAGAAAGAATATGGTTCACTAATGTCGTTTTTCCACTGCCCAGATAACCGGTCAAAAGCAGTATAGGAATTTCTTTTACTCTCATATAAAATTCAATATTACTTTCACAAAGGTATAGAATGATTAATTTCCAAACAATAGAAAACATCTTTTTATACCTTATAAACAAAAAAGACTCTTTACATACCCCCAGCTAGAATCCATTAAAACTCAATTCGCAGTGCAACATTTTTCAAAAAATGCTTTAAATATTCCAAGAGTATAACTATATTTCGCAAAACAAATTTATAATAACAATGAGAAACAAATTAGCACAAAAAATCAAATTAGGCGCAGCCTTGTTATTAATGGCGGGAACTTCAGCCTTCGCACAAACCTCCAATCAAATTTATACACCTACTCCTGAAAATATAAAAGCACGGCAGGAATTTCAAGATAATAAATTCGGTATATTCCTTCATTGGGGCATTTACAGTATGACCGCCCAAGGAGAATGGTATATGAACACTCACAACATCAACCGTAATGAATACGCCAAACTGGCATCCGGATTCTATCCTTCGCGCTTCGATGCTGCCGAATGGGTTTCCGCCATCAAAACCTCCGGAGCCAAATATATCTGTATTACCAGTAGACACCATGACAGTTTCTCAATGTTTGATACAAAAGAATCCGATTTTAATATCGTAGATGCCACCCCTTTCAAACGAGACATACTAAAAGAACTGGCAGAAGAATGTCAAAAACAAGGCATCAAACTCCATTTTTATTATTCGCATTTGGATTGGTTTCGTGACGACTATCCGGAAGGAAACACCGGACATGGAACAGGACGTCCCAAAGGACATGGAAACTGGGCAAGTTACTACAAGTTTATGAATAAACAGCTGACCGAACTTTTGACTAACTATGGTCCTGTCGGTGCCATTTGGTTTGATGGTATTTGGGATCAACCTACCAACTTCAATTGGCAACTGGAAGAACAATACGCATTAATTCATAAACTGCAACCATCCTGTCTAATAGGTAACAATCATCACCGAACTCCTTATGCAGGAGAAGATTTCCAAATGTTCGAACGTGATTTGCCCGGTGAAAACAAAGCCGGTTTTTCAGCAGGACAAGGAATAAGTGAACTCCCTTTAGAAACTTGTGAAACAATGAACGGAATGTGGGGCTACAGAATTGAAGACCAAAATTACAAATCCCCTAAAGAATTGATACACTATTTGGTTAAGGCAGCTGGAAAAAATGCAAATTTGCTAATGAATATTGGACCTCAACCCAACGGAGAATTACCTGCTACAGCTGTAGAACATCTAAAACAGGTGGGTAAATGGATGAATCAATATGGAGAAACGATTTATGGAACCCGTGGTGGTGATGTAGTTCCTCATACATGGGGGGTATCAACTCGCAAAGGTGACCGTTTATTCATCCATATACTAGATTTGCAGGATGATGCACTTTATATACCTCTGAAGGCAAAAGTAAAGAAAGCAATACAGTTCATTTCCAAAACTCCACTTTCTTTCAAACAGGAGAAAGACGGCATATTTATAAAACTGCCTCAAGTACCTGATGACATAGATTATGTAATAGAATTAGTCATTAAACAATAAAATAGCATTCATCTTTAAACAAGCGTCTTTTATGGAAAAACAAGAATTTCTTTAGAAAAAGAGAGAAAATGTATTCTAGGGATATTCAGTAAATGTCTCTAAAAAATAAGATGGCATATGAAGATGATAGG
>CAPAOL010000001.1 GCA_948579315.1 uncultured Phocaeicola sp. | reverse complement strand
CCGGTTCTATTGTTTAACTTTTAATTTTTCGGTAAAAATTTACCGAAGTATTATATTAATGATAATTGGGTAAAATTGTTTGCTTTGCTATGTCGGTATTTTACAAAACGGAGGAGAATAGGCGGATAAATTAAGGTATTTGAATATAGGTTGTATGGAAAAATATTCAGAAGGCTGTCTAAAAAGTCGGTTCTATCTTCATTCTCCTTCCCGAAGGAGGGGAGTTAGAGTTACTGACGACTTTTTAGACAGCCTCCTGGCAGTAATCATACGAAAGTATGGTTTATTATTTCTTGGCGTAGCTGTCTGCTTTGGCTTTTGTACGTTCAATGCGCTTTTGAGTGTCCGGATGTGAAGAGAACATTCTTTGTGCATAGGATGCTTTAGGAGCATCTTTTGCAAGTTCTGCCAGTTTGCTCAATGCATTTGCCATTGCATACGGGTCTATACCGTTTTTTACACAGAATTCAACACCGTAATCATCGGCTTCATTTTCTTGCTTTTGTGAGAATTGTGCACCGGCAAGAGCTTCTGCCATGGCTCCCAGTTCAGAGTCTGTCAGTTTGGCTACTTTTTCGTTGGCTGCACCTGCCGCGTTTTTCACAGCTGATCGCAGGTAGGCATTTTTCATAGCGTCTTTGGAATCGGTGTGAACCACATGACCGATTTCATGACCTACCACTGCCATTACTTCTTCGTCCGTCATAACATCCATCAGACCGGCGCAGATACGTACACTACCGTCACCGCAGGCAAAGGCGTTTACGTCTATCACTTCATATACACCAAAGTTAAGTTTCAGTCCGTCCACTTCTTTGATGTGTCCCGTAAGTCTCTCTAACCGTTTGCCATATTCGGTATCAGGTTTTGTCAATGGATTATGAGTATCCATCCATGCCATATATTCCTTACTCATATTGGCAATGTCCGCATCAGATAACGTAACGGCTGCTACCACGTCTTTACCTGCTTGTAAAGCTTTTCCTAAATTAATCTTCTTGCCGAATTGTGCAGAAGCTGTCATTCCCATGCCTAACAATATGAAGGCAATCATTACAATTTTTCTTTTCATATTCTTTTCTGGTTTGATGTTTTATGTATAACATTAATGAATTCTAATGGCTGACGGCTGTTTTTCTCAATCACCGTTCCTTTTATTGGATGTACAGGCTGTGCCTGTAATAGGGAAAGCAGAATGTTAGAAAATAATAGCAACGTCAACAGTTTTTTCATGTGATTGCAAATTGTCGCCGCAAAAGTACAAATAAAGTATTAAATAGTGATACCTTCCGTGAATAAAAAATAGAGGTACTTCTGATTTGGTTCGTTTTACCTATTGATAAAATTGGTCAGATTTTGTTTCACATTTCATTTTTATATCTTATTTTTGTGGGACATATTAAAACCAGATTCCTTATGAAGACTGTAAAATTGATAACCTGTAATGATGCGATGAAGGCACATATTCTTCAGGGCGCATTGGAAAATGAAGGCATTGAATCTATTCTGCATAATGAGAATTTCTCTACTTTGTATAAAAGTTACGTGAGTAGTATAGCAGGGGTGGATATATTGGTGGCAGAGGAAGACTACGAGAATGCTGTCCAAGTGTTGAAGGATAACGACAGTTGGCCGGAAGAGTTGACGCTTTGTCCGTATTGCGGTTCATCGGACATCCGGTTGGTTTTGAAAAAAGGAAAGCGCTGGCGTGCCGTGGGGGCTGCTATCATTTCTGCATTGATGGTCATTCCCCCGGGGGACAACCACTGGAACTATACCTGTAAACAGTGTCATAAAACCTTTGAAATGCCGGTTTCTAAATTTAATCCTGCTACAGAAACAGAGGAATAACTATGTTTAAATTATTATACCATACAATGAAAAAGAAAAAACTTTTATTAATTGCTCTTCTTTTAATTGGGGTAGCGTCGTCATTTGCTGCCAAAGTAGATACTTTATTAATAAAAAGCCCTTCCATGAATAAGGACGTAAAAGTGATCGTTGTTACGCCGGATGCTGCATTAGGAAAGAAAGCGGTGGCTTGTCCTACTATTTATCTGTTGCACGGTTACGGTGGAAATGCTAAAACATGGATTGACATTAAACCGAATCTTCCCCAAATTGCGGACGAAAAAGGAATCATATTCGTTTGTCCGGACGGAAAGAATAGCTGGTACTGGGATAGTCCGGTCAACCCGTCTTTCCGCTATGAAACTTTTATTTCGTCGGAACTGGTGAAGTATATCGACAAACATTACAAGACGATTGCCGACCGCAAGGGACGTGCCATCACCGGATTAAGTATGGGTGGACACGGAGCGATGTGGAATGCAATCCGTCATAAAGATACATTTGGCGCTGGTGGAAGTACGAGTGGAGGGATGGATATTCGTCCGTTCCCGAAAAACTGGGACATGGCTAAGCAGTTGGGAGAATATGAATCGAATAAGGAGGTATGGGATAGTCACACCGTTATCAACCTGATTGATAAGATAGAGAATGGCGATTTGGCTATTATTGTCGATTGTGGAGAAGGCGATTTCTTCCTGAATGTGAACAAGGATTTGCATAACCGCCTGTTGGAAAGAAAGATCGATCATGATTTTATTACCCGCCCGGGAGCGCATAATGGACAGTATTGGAATAACTCCATTGATTATCAGATTCTGTTCTTTGAAAAGTTTTTCAAGAAATAAAACTAGGAATACTTGACTTTGGCTTTTCAATGTTGTATCTTTGTACAGAATCATGAAATAGATTGAGGTTAAACTACGATAAAAGGAGGGAGCGGAAGCTTTCTCCTTTTTTGTTGTATTCTTGGGAATCGTGAGTTTTATCCCAGCTTGTAAGAGGGATGAGACCAGGGATTAACGTGTTTTATACCGCAGCTTTATAAAAATTATACGGCGTGTTACGACTCATTAAACGCCGCGTTAGGAAACGTTAGCGCCTTTGTTAGGTAAAATCAGCACCTTTGTTTCGGAATAAACAAAGGTGAGGTATGAAAAATGCCTTTATAGGTTAAGAATCTATAATTCTGATCTTGACAGAAATAGAATGATTGAGGCTACATAACTCATTCTTTCTTATTTTAATCGTAATCCGTTACTGTTAAAACGTCTGCTTGCCGGATTTATTACGCTTTTCTCTATCTTGAATTGCGCTTTGGTCGTCTCTTCTGTTTCCTCGTCCTTTGGTGGATAAGTTCCGTCAATAACACCGATGGCTATTTTTAACATTCTTTCGTTAGGATCACCGAATGGCAGAAACTCACTGTAATTAGTAACTCCACCAATAGTCGTTTCACTGATTTTAAGATCTGTTGCAGGGGAGATAGCTCCTCCAGCATCGTAGTTTGAATCATAAACAGTGCAGACTACCGGATTGATTGACCACAGAAATTCTTCATTAATGAATTGTTCTGTTGCTACATTTTGTCCTTTGGTGACACCACCGATAGTTACAACAGGATAGCTGTCTTTCAGTGAAAGACTCCTGATTAACATTTCCGGTGCTCCGGCTGTTGTACTGCTTGTGATGGCAAGCAGGGCGGGCAGGTCTAAATTAACACCACTCTTTAGTATCTCACTATCAAAGTTGATGGCAGCATCCTTGTCCCTGTTTTTATCGTTATATTCCAGATAGGCCATCGGCTTATTTAATCGTACTTCTGAGGTCAGGATTGTACCTAATAACTGAACGCAATCCAATGAACCACCGGCGTTGTAACGTAGGTCAAGTATAACATATTTCACGCCTGCTGTCTTGAACTCTTGTGAGATTTGTCGCAGTTCGTTATTATACTTGTCCGGATCACTGTTGGTTCCGGCAGTGAAGCTATTGTACATGAGATACCCTACTTTGATATCTCTATTATTTTCTTTTACCGTAAGTATTTTGGTCTTATGTATCGGATTGTCTTCAACGGATTGTGCGGCAGGTAGTTTTAATGTTATGTCATTAGGTACTACCTTGTATACAAATTCTTCTTCTCCTTCTTCTTCCCCTTCTTCCGGTTCAACAGGAACTTCTTTCCATACTCCCATCACCAAATCCCGGGCTTTGGTTCCCTGTAGCAATTGAGTCTCATATTTCTTGCTGATGTAAGAAGTATCGACTTTCATAATCCAGTCTCCACGTTCCAGTCCGGCTGCTTCTGCTGGTGAACCGGGAATGACGTAAGTAATTAATGCGTTGTAGGCAGTATCAATGTCCGGGTTGCGAACCAGTGAATAGTCGAATCCATAAGTAGGCAGCGGAGTCTCTATCACAGAATCCACAAACGAATAACTGTCGCTTTTCGATTTCACTTTAGACAAGAACGAGGCAGGATCCAAAAACAGATTCACATCATCGTAGGAAGGTAGATCTTGATACCACAGATAGTTCTGTTGCATAATGTCCAGCATCCATGTATCCAGTGCAGTTTGATGGGCATACTCCGGCCAGCGGTCGACGCCACAGGAGAAGAAACCACTGATAGATACGAGGATCAGGGCAGGTATGAGGATTATCTTTCTTAATTTCGTCATCATAAAAGGCTTTTTTACTGTGCAAATGTAGGAAATACTTTGCTTATCTACCACATTTATGGTATAAAAATGCCTTCAATGTGTGATTGGGTGTTAGAGAATCTTGCCTTATCTTTGTGACATTAAAGTCGATAGATATTAGCTAAAATATAGAAAGTTATTAATAGACGGATTATTATTCATGGAGATAGCTGCATTATTATCAGGAGGTGTCGACAGTTCGGTTGTCGTACATCTCCTTTGTGAGCAAGGATATAAGCCTACTCTTTTTTACATTAAGATAGGTATGGACGGAGCGGAATATATGGACTGTTCGGCAGAGGAGGATATTGAATTATCTACTGCTACGGCACGTAAATATGGTTTGTCTTTGGAAGTGGTGGACCTGCATCAGGAGTATTGGGAGAATGTAGCGGCGTATGCCATTGATAAAGTCCGGCAGGGGTTGACACCGAATCCGGACGTGATGTGTAATAAGCTTATCAAATTCGGCTGCTTTGAACGGCGTGTCGGGAAAGATTTTGATTTTACAGCAACCGGTCATTACGCTACCATTTTGCAACGTAATGGTAAAACTTGGCTGGGCACGGCAAAAGATCCCGTGAAAGATCAGACAGACTTTCTTGCCCAGATTGATTATCTGCAAGTTTCCAAACTCATGTTTCCCATTGGAGGGTTGATGAAGCAGGAGGTACGTGAGATTGCAAACCGTGCCGGATTACCTAGTGCCAAAAGGAAAGACAGTCAGGGGATTTGTTTTCTTGGAAAGATAAACTACAATGATTTTGTCCGTCGTTTTTTAGGAGAAAAGGAAGGGGCGATTGTTGAACTGGAAACCGGAAAGAAAGTGGGTACGCATCGTGGCTATTGGTTCCACACAATTGGTCAGCGGAAAGGGCTCGGATTGAGTGGTGGTCCCTGGTTTGTAGTCAAGAAAGATATTGAGGAAAATATCATTTACGTATCTCGTGGATATGGCGTAGAGACGCAATATGGTAATGAGTTCAGGATGCATGATTTCCATCTCATTACTGATAATCCTTGGAAAGGTCAGGAGAAGGAGGTAGACATTACTTTCAAGATTCGTCACACTCCCGAATTTACAAAAGGAAAACTGATACAGGAAGGGGAGAAGCAGTTTCACATCTTGTCGTCCGAAAAGTTGCAAGGCATTGCTCCGGGACAGTTTGGGGTGATTTATGATGAAGAAGTAAAAGTTTGTGTGGGGAGCGGTGAAATCATCTGTTAAATAGTTTATTTTGAATGGTGAAGATTGGATAATCAGGAGATTTTTCACTACTTTTGTTTCGTAGAATATAAATAAAGGAGGATTGCTTATGACAACGATGGAATTGAAAAGTCTGAAAATGGACTTGGTGGAGGAACTCCTGAGTTTGAATGACAAAGAGATGCTCAATCGAGTGAAGAACTATTTGAAACGACTGAAAAAAATGGAAGCTGAAAAAGAAGAGGAAGAAATCACGAAAGAAGAAGTTCTAGCAGGGATTGACGCCGGACTGAAAGAAGTAAAACTTTCAATGGAAGGTAAGTTGGAGGTAAAGACTGCAAGAGAATTCATTAATGAATTATGAAATTATAGTTAAGCCGACATTTCAGCGGGAGGCTAAAAGGCTGGCGAAACACTATTCCTCTTTTAAGGAGGATTTTGTTTCATTGTTCTCAACAAGATGCAGTTTTGAATCTTCTCTATATTTATGATAAAGCAGATAGAGCGTCTATATCGGAAAAGGAAATAGAACAACTTCTGAAACAGAATGGATTGAAATAGAATAGAGAAAGGCACTGTTCACTAGTTTGTGCTAATTAGGATGTGTAGGGTAATTCTGATAAGGCAGCGTCTCAGATGTAATATTCCGCTAAATCCACAATCCCAGCCCTCATCGCATATTTAGTAGCTTCATGTACATTATTTACTCCCAATTTGCGAAAGATATTCTTACGATGACTGTTTATCGTATGGAAACTAAGATTTTTCTCTGCTGCAATCTCTTTCGTTGTTTTTCCCAATGCAATTTCTTTTAGGATATTCTTCTCTGTTTGTGTCAGCAGATGATCGTCTACGCTTGAGGCAGCCAGCGGAGAAGAAGCGCCTGAAAGCAGCAGATTGCTGACATGATTGCAAATATACCGTTGTTTGCGGGTGGCACATTGAATGGCAGTCATGATTTCTTCTTTCGAGTTATCTTTCATTACTACCCCGAAAGCCATACTGCTGAACAGTACCTGGCGGAGAAAGTTCAGACTAAGTTCGTCAGAGAATAGAATCCAGTCGGCTTCCTTGAATCTTTCCTGTAAGACAATCAATTCATCCGCCCCGGCAAAATTGAACAAGGTATAATCCAATACAATCACTGCTTGCGGATGCAATCGTAGCTGCTGAATCAGTTCAGCCTTGTTATCAGCTTCTAAAAGGAGGGTCACTTCCTTTTGTTTACTTAGCAGGAACATCATTCCCGCCTTGCTGATATCCTGATTGTCTGCGATGATAAATTCTCTCATAAGCAACGATGAATAAAAAGACTCCGCTACAAATGTACGCTTTTTGCGTGATTTGTAGCGGAGTTGTGATAAGATTCTTGTATCCGGATTACCAGGAACGTCCTTTGAAGATATTTGACTGGTCAAGCGGAATGATATTGCCGTTCAATGTCAGGTTATTGTTGCTGAAGTTCGGGCTGATGCTAACCGAAGCAGTATTGTTTCCGCTGCTCATATTGATAAATACTTGAGCGGAGATACCGATACCTTGAACGTTGAATGAGCAGTTCACATTTCCTTTTTTGTCGATATTCATCTTCATATCTGAAGAATTACCATCTACTGTAACACCACCGATTCCGTTAGGACCCGGGTAAGGAGTGTTGAAAGCTGTCTGTACGGTAGCTCTGTTGCCGTTCATCAAGACGAAATTGGTGTTTGAAGTAACAAAAGCACTCATGCCATTGCGGAAGACAACCTGATTGGCTTCCAGTACAAATTGCTTGTTCTTCAAAGCCTGTACAGCTTGTTGATAGGCTGCCATGTCCTGCACCTCTTCTTCGGCACGGAGTTTCGCTCTCTCTGCATCTCTTTGAGCTTTTCTTTCTGCGCGGCGTGCTGCTGCGTTACTTTCTTGTGCATACATCATTGTGCTTGCACTTACTAATACTAATGCTACTAATGCAATAAACTTTTTCATAACTTTTTTTTGTTTAGGTTTAATACGTTGTTCGTTTATTGCAAAAACAATGTGTATGCCAGATTGTTCACGAACGTCTTGTAATTTTATATCCGATGGCTGCCACAGTGATACTCATTAAGGGGCTGATAATGTTGAAAAAACAGTATGGAAGATACACAAGTGTGGGTACACTCAAGATAGTGGCTTGTGTCATTCCGCAACTATTCCACGGAATCAATACAGATGTAACGGTGACTGCATCTTCCGTTGTACGGCTTAAAATCTTTTGCTTCAAAACATCAGGTAATAAAAATTATTAGATGTTTATATTTGATTGGAATATGTAGGAGACGACTCAACGGGCAAGAGTCTTGCGTCTGATCCACCAGTAACGGATGAAAAGCACTCCTGTCAGGATGAGAGCGATGGATAATCCGGTATAGAAAACAGAAATGAATGTATCGGGCAGGAGGTGGAAGCTACGGATGGTGATTCCCAGGGAAATCATGAATATCATTGTAATCCAGCTTTTCACATCGAAAAAGGAGAACGGACAATTCCGGCGTTCTTTTTTTTGTTCGATTCGCTGGGTATGTTTATAATAGAGTCTTCTGAAAACCAATACGAAAAATAATAAGAAAACCACGGTGGCTTCTCCTATTTTGAACATCCAATCTTGGGAAGTGTTTAACCAGGTCATAATTCCTATTCGCAGAATATTGGCACCGGCTATAATCCAGACGGCACCGGCTGTGATAAGTAAGATTTGTCTGTTAACTCCGTATTTCATTGGCGTTTTTTTATAATAAACGGTTTGAGTGTTCGTTTTGTTGACTCATTTCTTGTAGAAAATCGTAATTAATAAAGAAATCCCGGTTAAAACAACTCCGGTACTGATAACTCCGTGCCAGCCATACAGTTGCCAAAAGCTGCCTGCCAGAAATGTTCCCATAGAACCACCGATAAAGTAAGTAGTCATGAACACTGTATTAATACGGTTCGAAGCACGCGGATTCAGTTCGAAGATACTTGTCTGGTTACTTAGCTGAATACATTGCATTCCTATGTCAATGATGATGATCCCAGCAATGATCCCGACAAAGGTGTTTTCACCGACGAAGAACAACAACCAGGCAAAGAGAATCAAGCCGCAGCCGATAAAGTTGAAGCGGCGTACACCTACCCGTTTTACGTATCTTCCTACAAAAGAAGCAGTCAATGCACCGGCTACTCCGCAAAGTCCCAGCATACCGATTACATCGCTGTTGGCGAAGAACGGAGCTTGTCCCATTTTAAAAGCCAGACAGGACCACATGGCAAGGAGGGAACCGAAATTCAGTGCTGCCCGAATCGAATAAATGCGTAGTTGCGGATATTCTTTCACTAAGGCTAACAGAGATTTCATCAGGTCGCTATATTTTCCCTGGAAGTTGGTTTGAATATCGGGAAGGACTTTTAATACAACAATCGCGCAGATAAACATCATGCCTGCAGCGATGTGATACATTTCCCGCCAGCCAATCAGTTCACCGATAAATCCGCTGACGACACGTGAAGCTAGAATACCGGTCAATAGTCCTGATAAGACAATTCCTACGTTTCTGCCTTTGTGTTCCGGACGGGAAAACTGGGCGGCTATGGGAATGAATATCTGTGGAATCATGGAACAGACTCCCGTGAGGAATGAAGCGATGAGTATCAGATGGAAACTGCGTGTCAGGGCAATCGTCAAGAGGGAGAAGATCAGGATGGTGAAATTGACAAGGATGATTTTCTTACGCTGATATAAATCTCCCAAAGGGGTGATGAACAACAATCCTGCCGCATAGCCTATTTGCGTGATCATGGCAATCAGGTTAGTTCTGAATTCTGATATGCCAAGTTCATGGCGTATCATATTTAATAGAGGTTGGATATAATAGATGTTAGCTACCGAGACACCTGCCACAATAGCAAGTGTCCAGAGGATGGATGCCGGTAGTCCTCCGTTTTCTTTTAATGGCTGTTTCATGCGGCAAAGATAATAAAATAAGATGTTTATTCGATGAAGAAAGTAGTGGAAACTGTGTTGCCTTCTCCGTCTACTGCCGTCAGGGAATGTTTGCCGGGAGCGGGTTGCAGGGAAATTTTGTGGAAATCCTGCGTCTGTGTCTGATAAGTGTCGTCAAGATGCCAAAAGATAGTCGCATTGGGGTTGCTGTGTGCCAGTTCGACCGTGAGAAACCCTTTACTGCCGTCCAATTGTTTGGGCAACTTGATATGGGCGTTCATCGGAGGGTAGATGAACTGCATGGATTGGAAAGAATCTTCTCCACAGCCGGCTTTAAAAGGTGGCAGTGGTTTATATTCCGGATGGTGCTGTTTATAGTACCACTCCCATACGGGTGGCAGGGCAAACCATGATTTCTGAATGGTAGGTTCGGTATTTGCACAGTTTTCATAGATGCGGTGGCTTTCGTCAGCAGATAGAGTGACGAGATGATGGTAAGGACAAGCCTCTGTCCGTAATCCGGCAGGAAGAATCAATACGGTATCAGTTTCTTCACAGAAACGTCCTTTCAGATGACCGGACTGGCGGCATATTTCTGCATCAACGAAAACGCCTGTGGGACGTTCGAACCAGGATGAAGAAGGGAGATAACTGAATATATCGAATAATACAGGACCGGCTGTTTGTGCACCGACCAATCCGGGTTTTCCTTCTCCGGTTGCATTGCCTACCCATACGCCTACTGCATAGCGCGGAGTCACCCCCACTGCCCACGCATCACGGAATCCGTAGCTGGTTCCGGTTTTCCATGCGATAGTCTGCATGGATGGAATTGATTTCCAGTCAATCTCTTCGGGACGGTTGACTTCCGTTAAGGCGGAGAGGGTAAGCCAGGCTGCTCCTGCTTTAGCCGAAGTGGTTTCTTCCGAATCCTCTTCTACGGAGAGAGGACTGGAGTTACTTTGTTCTCGTTTTTCCTGCTTGTTATGATTGCTTTTATGATTACGGCTTGTTTGCTTCGTATCATTGTTTATTGGCTCTGTATTTTCTGTTTCCAGTAGTATCTGTGCTTCCTTTCCTTGAGATACGGTCGGGGAGGGGCTGTTGGAAAGGCTTCGTCCCATTTGTGCATAGGCATTCGTTACATCCCATAATGTTGCTTCTGCACCTCCTAAAATCAGTGACAAACCATAATGAGAGGCTGCCCGATTGATAGTCTTGAATCCCATCTGTTGCAACAAATGGTGAAACTTGGGTACTCCATATCTTTGTAACATGGTTACAGCCGGAATATTCAACGAGCGGGCAAGGGCTTCGGAAGCGGGGACTGCTCCTTCAAACTGCATACTGAAGTTTTGAGGAGTAAATCCGTTGATATTAACCGGTACATCCGGCAACAGCATTTTCGGTAATAAACTTCCTTCCTGTAGCATGGCATTGTAGAGAAAGGGCTTTAAAATACTGCCTGTGCTTCTGGGAGCTTGGATCACATCTACTTGGCTTCCTCCTTGTTTACGGTCGAAATGTACATTTCCGCAGTATGCTACTACTTGATTGGTGGGAATGTCGATAACCAGAATTGCCAGGTTGCGGATATCACTTCGATTAAACTCGTTGCTCCACCGTTCTGCCAAACTCTCTATGTGGGTTTGTATCCCTCTGTCAATAGTTGAACGGGTATATAGCCCGTTTCTTTCCTGATAGAAACGACTGACTAGGTGGGGTGCTATTTGAGGAAGCGGATGCGGCTCGTCGGGTAACGGTTCGCTGACAGCTAATTCGTAGGTGGACGCGTCGATAATCTCTTCTTCAAGAAGTTGCTTTAATAAACGGTTGCGTTTGGAAAGCAGTGTCTTTCGTCCTTTGGATAGATGAATCATGGCGGGGGCATTGGGCAGGACAGCCAGCACAGCCGATTCCGCCCATGATAAATCTTCGGCAGAATGACCGAAGTAACGCCAGGCAGCAGCATCCAATCCTACAACATTTCCTCCGAATGGTGCATGAGAGACATACATGGATAAGATTTCCTCTTTAGAAGCCCGAAATTCCAGACGGGTAGCCCATATCATTTCAACGACTTTCTCTCCGAGAGTTCTGGGCTTGTTCCGGGCGAGACGAATGGTTTGCATGGTAAGAGTGCTTCCTCCGCTTACGACACGTTTGTTCTTTAAATTTTGATAGAGTGCCCTTCCGGTAGCTAACGGATTAACTCCCCAGTGGTGGTAAAAGTGCTTGTCTTCAAAAGTAATGAGGCATTGCTTGATTTTTTCGGGTGTTGTCTTTCGGGGAGGAAACCGCCATTGACCGTCCGAGGCGATACGTGCTCCCAATAATTCTTCATTTCGATCAGTCACGACGGTAGAGTAGGGTACATGAAACAGTTGCCGGGGAAGGCAAAAGATGTATCCTATTATCAAAAGAGTAATGCTTATAGTCATTACTTTCTTAGTGACAGATAATCGTTTGAAGAATTTTATAGGATTCATTTAAATATTAAAAGCTAAGAGACATATCTTTGTGACAAATAATTAAGTAAGAAATAATAAGGTACGAAATAATTAGGCACGGATTACACGGATTTCACGGTTCTACTCGTTCACTTAAACCGCATAATCCGTGTAATCCGTGCCAAATATTATCGACTGACAGTGGTTCTTCCTGCTTTGCTTCGTGCCTGTACGTTTACATCATACATTGCTTCACATTGAACGGCAGGTAGAATAAAGTTACCGGCATAGGTCGCTTGTAACCTGACAGTGAATACCTTTGTCTCACCGCGGCGCAGATTGAAATAGGTCAACACCCTGTCATCACGTATATCCTGATAGCTGTATTTGCTGACTGATTGACCGGAGCCGTCGGCTGCTGCGTTTTCCGTTTCGGGAGCAACCATTCTTTCATTGTATATTTCCCAACCGGACGGTATGATATGCGTCAGTGCCAGATTAGTGTAATCGGAAGTACCGCTGATATTGGATATGGAGGTGATAGCCATAAAGTCAGTTCCCTGTATGATGTCATTGACAGAGAGCGGCGTACCGTTCAGGTTAGCATATCTTATATCCATGCGAAGGTTATCGCTGATAGCCGGTAACGTATCGTTTAATAACTGCGTACGTGTGATAAGGTCTACGCTAAGCGCTCCCTTTCCTTGATTCTTCACAGAAACAGTGCCGGATTTTGGAGTGGTAGCGATCTCTTTTTCAAACACAGCTTTGGCTGATTTTACAGCAGGTTGCTGTTTATCGTTCCATGACCACACAAAATCCAGTGTGCCTGACAGCTTTTCTGCCAGACGTCCCATTGCCATCAGAGCAAAAGCGGTAGATTGTGTACTGAACCAATCCTCTTGTGACAGATTCTTAGAAACGACTTTCGCTTGTTGTAAAGCATCCCGTTCCCGGTTCATCAGGATGAGTGTTTCCAAAATCATTGCTTCGTCACGATCGGAAGAACCGTAAATCTGATTCATGGAAGAGTAGGGGCTCACCGTTGTTTCTACATTATACACAAGTTCTTCAGCCGGTTTCATCTTTCCGGTCAGTGCGTATGCGGCTGCCAGCCTCCATTTGGCCTGAATAGATAATCCGGTTTGTTCTTTCATTCGGTTCATAGCTCCATATTCCGGTACTCCTGCCAATGCAAGGGTATATAAACGGAAGGCTTGTTGCAATTCCGACTGCCATTGCTGCCAACCGCTTGCTTCCTGCGGCATACGCCAGTTTTGTGCGGCTGCACGTTGGAAGCGCTTCCACTTGTTCAGTACATTCGCATGAACGGCATATCCTTTTTCCTGTGCTAGCGTCAGGAACATTCCTGCATAAGAACTGATCCATTCGTCGGCAACAGCATTCCCCGGCCAATATACAAATCCGCCGTTGGGGAGCTGACGACCATAAATCTGCCGGATAGCTTCCTGTACATTCGTCTTTATCTTTTCGGCTTCCGTCTTATCTATCGTCTTGAATTGAGCGACAAACAGAAGAGGCAGAGCCTTGGAAGTCAACTGCTCCGTGCAATGGTGCTGATAATTGTATAAGAAGTCGAACCGACGGCTGATATCTACCGAAGGTATGCGGGATACTTCCAGCTTGATCTGATTATTTGCGGAAGAACTGCTTAGGTTGTATGACAATTCTTTGCTTTGTCCGGCTTCTATCCATTGACTGTTGCGCAGGGTTACTACCGGATTCGGATTACGTACTTCTATTTCAATGGTTTCTTTGGTTTGTTGTCCACCGCCATTTGCTGTCAGGTGGATCGTAGCCTTTCCGGTTTTGCTGCCTGTTTTTAAGGTAAAGAAGACAAGTTGGTCTCCCGGTTGGGTGAATTTGAGCGATTGTTGGTTAGCTCCTACAATCTGTATTCCTCCACCGGATGCCTGAAGGGATACGGTCACATTCTTCACTTGATTCTCCATCGCAAAGATATTGACCGGAACGGTAATTTCTTCCTGAATACTAAGCACGCGGGGCAAAGTAGACAACATCATCAATGGAGTTCGTACGAAGGCAGTCTTTTCCGCATTGCCATAAGCACCGTCCTGTCCGGCAACCACCATGGCACGTACCGAACCTACGTACATCGGAAGTTTCAATGTATGCGTCTGGCTCTTTCCTTTTCCCAGATAGAAAGGACCTATAAACTTGACTACCGGTTTAAAACGGTTTGCTTTAGCATCGGCAGGTTTCAGTGTGGCGTCTCCACCTGTGCTGAAAAGCGAACTGTAGCTTCCGGCAGAAGCTCCCAATACATTATCATACATATCCCATGTCTGGATGCCAAGCGCTTCGCGTGAATAGAAATCATTCCATGGGTCCGGGGTCTTGAAGTTGGTAAGATCCAATAAACCGTCGTCTACAATCGCCAATGTATAAGTCATCGGTTTACCGCTCTTTTCGCTGACGGTCACGTTGAAGTTGGTTTCCGGGCGTAACACTTCCGGCATCTGTATCTGTGGTTGCAATACTGTCTGACTGTTAGTGACAAATACCGGAACAACGCCGTACATACGGATAGGCAGGTCGTTGACTGTTTGCGCATGAGGCTGTAACAGACTGATATGCAAATATACGTTCGGAGTCATCTCCGGCGTAATCTTGAATGTATATTTCGTATCTCCTCCGTTGGAGACTTCTATCCATTCCTGACGCAAAACTGTCGAACCGTTTTCAATGGATACCAGTGCACGTCCTCCCGCTGCCGCAGGAATGATGGCTGTGGCTGTTTCTCCAATTTCGTATGAATCTTTGTTCAGAGAGAAAGCAAGCATCTTGATGCCGCTGGGATCTGTTTTGCTCGAACGTCCGCGCCATTCCGGCCAGTCTATATAAACGGTTCCTCCAGTGGCATGTCCGCTCTCTTTGTCTTTTACGTAAACTAGGTAGCGTCCCCATGACGGATAATCGACGCGGAACTTGAAGGATGCTTTTCCGCCTCTTGTCTGTAAGTTGCCGCTGGCAACAGGTGTGATGGAACTGTTGTTGATGTAAGTACCAAAAGATTCACCGCTGTTCTCCCACCACCAGCTCCAGCCGATGCGGTATATTTTGTATTCCAGATTAGTACGGTTCACTAACTGTCCCTGCGTGTTTACAGTCACAATATCGAATACATGATCTTTGTCCGTTTCAATATATTTGCCTTTCGGTTGGTTCAAGTTGATACCGACGTAAGATGTAAATGGCGAGAACGGGACTGTTTGGGTGTAGATGCTGGCATCTCCTCCCGGTTCGAATACACGGGTGGTGAAAGTTGCATTCAACATACCCGGTGCTTCGGTTGCGGTCGGAACTTTCAGTGTGACGCTGGCTTTTCCTTCTGCATCCAGTGTACCGTCAAATATATCTGTTTTGATAGTTGTGAAATCCGTAGCCGGATTATTGAAGATATATTGTCCGTAATTCTTAAACTGTGTATTCACTTTAGATAAAGACATTTCTATTTTAGCTTTTAAGCTGGAGGCAGTGGCTCCTGTCAGCCAGGTTGAAGTGAGTGGGGCGTAGACGTCTTTGTCCGCAGCTTGAAGAACCTTCGGTAATGCCAAGTTTATTTTCAAGCGGTTGGGCTTTATGGTTTCGATGCGCAGACCTTTGTGGAAGGTGGTTCCACCTACCTTAATATATGCATTCCAGAGCCCAGTTGGATCTGTAGCCTGTGTCGGAATGTCGAATGTATAGAATCCGTTTATTCCTTGCGTTGAAATCATTTTGGTGTAGAACTGTCCTCTCGGATTGTATATCTCCAGTGCTACGGGATGCTTGTCGGGGATTCTCTTTTCGCGATCCTCCAATATAAAGGAAATGTGCAATGTGTCTCCCGGTCGCCATACTCCTCTTTCGCCATAGATGAATCCTTTCAATCCCTTTTGAATATCTTTTCCTCCTACATCGAATCTGCTGACGGACTGCTCTTCACCGTCTACGACACGCACGTATGCCTTTTGCTTTTCCGATTCTGCCACGATAATGAAAGGTACGCCCTTCGGAGTGATTTCAACGAACCCATCTCCGTTAGTTTCTCCCTTACCTATGGGTTGTAATTGGAAGTTATATGCTGTTACCTGTGCTTTTTCTATTGGTTTGGTGTCCAATATATTGCTTACGGCAATCCATAGTTTGTTCAGTGAGTTTCGTTTTACAATCATTCCCAGATTGGAAGCAAACACATTACATGCAGCAATTCGGTCTGAATTCATATAATAAGATGGATGACAAGGATTGTCGCGTTCCGTCCATCGGTACACGCTCCAGTCCATTGTTCCCCCGTTGTAATAATAGTAAGCTTCGGGCGTATTCCAGATGGCTTCATCTTCTTCGGACAAGACATTTCCGCTTACTTTGGTCAACCCATCGGATGTGTTACTGTCGGCAAATTTCATATCCTGATTCTCGCTTCCTCCACAAGGATAAGCGGAGTATTCCTGACGGAATGAAAGTATGACACGGTATATGGCACCCGGCTCCTGATGAATCAACCCGGCAAGGTCTATTGAGTAATCTCCCCAATGATGAATGTCTTTGGAAGCATCTTTGGCAAGCCATAATGTTTTCTTATAAACCAGCCTTCCTGAGCGGCGTAGCTCATTGGCTGAGGCGAGCGAATTGTTTTGCATGAACATCAATACATTATTCTCGAAGATGCGGATCACACTCAAATCCACAGCATACAGATTGACTGCTCTGAAAGGAATAATCAGATTTTTCGAATCGGGCAGGATGGCGGCGGAGGTAGACATCTCTACTTGTGGTTTCATACTAACTTCACTGAACGAGATCGTATGTGAAGTTCCCAGCGCTTTACCTTGACTGTCTTTGACTCCTTCATGGATATTCAATGTCAGTTTATTCTGCGTGTTTGCTTCGAAATAGATGAAGACTCTGTTCTCGCTGATTTGGAAGATAGATGAAGAGACTTCCGGAATCTCAATCAGTCCTTTTAAATCCTGGGTAGTGGATAAAGGAGCGGAGAAAACAATCTCAATTCCGTTTTCCGGTTGTTCAATGCGTTCGGCAGACATAAAACGGAAGCAATCTTTAGCCGGTATCAGCACTTCTTCGCTTTGTTTGCGGTCAATGCCGGCTGGGTTACCATTGGCTGTAATGGTCAATGGGTAATCATCAGCTTCTCTGGGTATTTGTCTGATGTTGAACTGATACCGGGTAAGGTTGTCAGTTGCGGTGACTTCCACCGGATAGCTTTTCTTGCCATCGCTGGCAGTCAGCATCTTTTCCACTTCCTCTTTTTTCACTACATCGCTGAAGCGTATTTCTCCTTTAATATTTATTTCATCCGGTTGGGTAGCTGTAATCGGCAACGACTCCAACTGCAAAGTGAAGTTACGTTCTTGTACACGGAATGAGAAGTTGAACTCTTTTAGTTTTTTGTCCACTTCGATGAAGTCTCCAAGCCGGAAAGTTCCTTCGTAGAGCGTTCCCGGTTTCAATGTTCCTTCTTCCGGCACAAACTCAATGGTGTTGTTGCTTACCCAGTATGCTTTTCCTTTTAATGAAGGGGAAAAGCTGAACGGATTGTTTTTTAACTCACTGTTCAGATTTACCATGGGCTGGTCATGGGTTAACTCTATGCGTATGGTGGAATTCTGTGAAATGACTCCTCCCGTATACGCATTTACGTATGGTGCATAATCGGCGGAAGGAATAATGTCTTTTTGAGTATGTGTGCATGAATATAGGCACACAGTCATCATGATAAGTAAGCATAGTCCGGTAGCACTGATGCTACGTGTAGTCTTTGTTAGTCTCATAGCGAAGAGTTTTTTATAATTCAACAAACAAATATACAGCTTTTATGCTAAATCCTTTGTTATTCTGATTATTTTTGCAAGTTCTTAATCAATTTATTTATGGGAAAAAAGAAAGAATACAAAGAGGCTAATCGACGATTTCTGAAAAATCTGTCTTTTCAGGAGGATGTTTTCGCGTTACCGTGTGGAATCTATTACAAAGTTTTGGAGACTGGCGAAGGTACGATCTCTCCGAGTGTGCGGAGTATTGTTACCGTGCATTACAAAGGAAGTCTGATTGATGGCCGGGTGTTTGATAATTCTTATGAACGTACTTGTCCCGATGCCTTACGTCTTAGTGATGTAATAGAAGGGTGGCAGGTAGCACTTCAGAAAATGCACGTTGGAGATAAATGGATCATCTATATACCTTATGCAATGGGTTACGGTATTAAATCTTTTGATTCTATTCCTGCTTACTCGACATTGATATTCGAAGTAGAACTGCTTGGAGTTGCATAGAGGTGAGCTATATATAATCAGATGCATGGCTTCCCCTTCTTCCGGAATAATATTATTGGATGTATGGTTACTATATATTACCACTATTTTTTGATAAATAGCGTGTTTGCAAATATAATAAATAGATAAGCTACTGTAATCTTCACGATTGCAGGAACTTATCTATATAAAGTAACTTAAATTATTTGCTCAAAGCCTGAGCTACGTCTACAGCACAAGCCCCTGTACAACCTACCATCGGGTTGTTACCAATTTCCAGAAATCCCATCATTTCTACGTGAGCAGAAACCGATGAAGAACCAGCGAACTGAGCGTCAGAGTGCATACGGCCCATATGTTTTGAATAAATGGTCGTGAATAAGTCACAAACCTTATATATTTAGTAATGCTGTTACTTCATTTTTTAGTTTTGGTAAATGATTAATAACCATACTCCAAAGTATATCTACGGATAGACTATCATAGCCATGTATGATATAATTCCTGGCATCTACTATTTTACGAGAATTGGTTATAGCTATATCTTTATCAACTTTTAGTATTCTATTCATAGCTTCACCAATAATTTCTATGTTTCTTTCAACGGCTCGTCTAAGGCATAGATTATTATAGAAGTCATCATAAACTTTAGGAGCATTGCCGAAGAAACTTTCTACTTCTTCAATGGCAGGTTAGAATATCTTGCAAGTGTTTCTTTATTAATTCATCCATAGATTAAAGTTTTAGTTGCATCCACATTCTTTTTTAAATATGGATTCTTAATAGTCTGTTCTTCCAGTAAGTCTACTTTTCTACCAAACAAACTTTCTAAAGCATATTTGAAATCAAAGAAATTATCAAAGTAATCGCTTACTTCTGCCTTATTAAAATCGACAACTAAATCAACATCGCTGTTGTCATTAAAACGACTCGTAAGAACAGAACCAAAGACAAATAATTTATGTACCTTATGTTTTTTGCATAGGTCAATTATCTTTTGGATATTATTTTCAATCAGCTTCATAGGTGTATCTCCTTTCAATGCAAAGATAATTAATAACTCTTACTTTAACAAGGTATCATTAGGGATAGTTGTATTAATACTCTACTTTTTTTGCATTGGACTAATAAATACTTTCTTTTTTAGTTTAAAGTAGTATCTATATCCATCTTAGTAAAGTGAAATCAGTATTAGGTAGGAATACAAAACTAAACTATATTAGAAAGGTAGGAGAGAGGTAAATCAGCAGTTCAACCTATGAACATACTGAAAATAAAAATCCCCATAACCTTATCAGTTACAGGGATTTACTATATGGTAATTATTTGAATTACTTGCTCAAAGCCTGAGCCACGTCTACAGCACAAGCCACAGTACATCCTACCATCGGGTTGTTACCGATACCCAGGAATCCCATCATTTCTACGTGAGCAGGAACTGATGAAGAACCAGCGAACTGAGCATCTGAGTGCATACGACCCATTGTATCTGTCATACCGTATGAAGCAGGACCGGCAGCCATGTTATCCGGGTGAAGAGTACGGCCTGTACCACCACCTGAAGCTACAGAGAAATATGGTTTACCAGCAAGAACACGTTCTTTCTTGTAAGTACCTGCAACTGGATGTTGGAAACGAGTCGGGTTAGTAGAGTTACCTGTGATAGATACGTCTACACCTTCTTTCCACATGATAGCTACACCTTCGCGAACGTCGTCAGCACCATAACATTTTACTTTTGCACGAGGACCGTCAGAGTAAGCGATTTCGCGAACAACTTTCAGTTCACCGGTAAAGTAATCGAATTGAGTCTGAACGTATGTAAAGCCGTTGATACGAGAGATGATCTGAGCAGCGTCTTTTCCAAGACCGTTCAAGATACAACGCAACGGTTCTTTACGTACTTTGTCTGCTTTAGCAGCGATTTTGATAGCACCTTCAGCAGCAGCGAAAGATTCGTGACCTGCCAAGAAAGCGAAACATTTAGTTTCTTCACGCAGCAACATAGCAGCAAGGTTACCATGGCCGATACCAACCTTACGGTCGTCAGCTACAGAACCCGGGATGCAGAATGCTTGCAGACCGATACCGATAGCTTCGGCAGCTTCAGCAGCGTTTGTGCAACCTTTTTTAATAGCAATGGCAGTACCTACAACATAAGCCCATTTTGCATTTTCAAAACAGATAGGCTGAGTTTCTTCACACGTTTTATAAGGATCAAGTCCATGAGCTTCACAGATAGCGTTAGCTTCTTCGATATCTTTGATGCCGTTAGCGTTCAAAGCAGCGATAATCTGTTTGATACGACGGTCTTGGCTTTCGAATTTTACTTCTCTAATCATTGTTTCTTTCCTCCTTATATTATTCGTGACGTGGATCAATAGATTTAACTGCTCCCTGTTCTGCTGTTACGCGTCCGTAAGTACCTGTAACTTTCTTCAAAGCTTCGTTAGCATCAGTACCCTTTTTGATTTCATCCATGAACTTACCCATGTGTACGAATTCGTATCCGCAGATTTCGTCGTTCTTGTCCAAGAAGATTTGTTTGATATAACCTTCTGCCATTTCAAGGTAACGAGGACCTTTAGCCAAAGTACCATAAAGAGTACCTACCTGGCTACGCAGACCTTTACCCAAGTCTTCCAAACCTGCACCGATAATCAAACCACCTTCAGAGAAAGCTGATTGAGTACGTCCGTATACGATTTGCAAGAAAAGTTCGCGCATTGCAGTGTTGATAGCATCGCAAACAAGGTCAGTGTTTAATGCTTCAAGAACTGTTTTACCCGGAAGGATTTCAGAAGCCATAGCAGCTGAGTGAGTCATACCAGAGCAACCGATTGTTTCGATCAAGGCTTCCTGGATGATACCTTCTTTAACGTTCAGTGTCAGTTTACAAGCACCTTGTTGAGGAGCGCACCAACCGATACCGTGTGTCAAACCAGAAATATCAACGATTTCTTTAGATTTTACCCATTTGCCTTCTTCGGGTATGGGAGCCGGTCCGTGGTTAGGACCCTTCTTTACAACACACATGTGTTCCACTTCGTGTGAATAAGTCATAATTAGCTCTTTTTTTAAGTGATATAATTAAAAATACGTAGTCACGATTCTCTAAATCGCCTACAAAGGTAGTCGATTTATTTGTTTCTGCAAATCGCCTTTTATTACTTTTTTGTGAAAAGAGACAAATCTGTTTACGTTTTTTCTCCGTTTGTAAAGTCGGGATTGCATTTGTGAAAGATTGAATATGTAAGAAAGTAATAACGGAAGCAAATATAGATATGCTGCCTACTGTATATCGTTACATAAAAAAAGACGCTCTCTACCTACAAACGATTTTTCATTTTCATTTCTCATATTCTCATGTTTTTTGATAAATGCAAGATTATCAGGTGAATGCCTTATGAGAAATACTTTCCGAAAACGGCATTTCTCATAAAACATCCCCTATTTTAGCTCAAAACAGACCTTATTCTCATAGTGTTTCAAGGTATTTCTCATAGTATAGTGTGCCGGAAGCCGGCATTGCATCATATAGAATCATGTATTCCTTTTGTTTGTTTCCATATACAGTGTATTAGTCCCACATATTGTGGGAAAAGATTCCCTACTACTTGGGAAAGTATTCCCTAGTACTTGGGAAAAAATTCCCTCATTTTGTGGGAACAAATTCCCATAATATGCGGGAATGTTTTCCCACAATATGTGGGACAATCGGAACCAGTAGGTATAGTCGTGGTTAATTGAAAGTTTAACGAACTATTGTATGTGGTTATTTAAAATAATCCTGTATATTTGTGACATCAAATCGAAAGACTATGATACGACGTAAGCTTCGCCTCTTATGCCTTTTAATTGGAATGACCTTGTCTGCTTATTCGCAAGGATTGTTATTTCAGGCTAATGATAAACAAATCAAGGAAAGAACTTCTCTTCAGATATTTCAGGAAGAGAAGGTACCTTGTTTTACAAAAAACTTTCAGTTAAGTTTCGAACTTTCTATCCGTGATTTTGATACTTTTGGATATGTGTTTTTACTAAAGGAAAATCAGAGAAAAACTAACTATAGCTTTACATATACATATTTGGATAGTGAAAATAGTACATTTAAATTTAATACTGATGGGAAAGAAAATCATTACTCTTTGAATCTGCGGAATGATGCACTAGCTTATCAGTGGATCCCTGTCTCTTTTACATTCGATTTACAACAAGATGTGCTGACAATTCGTATCGGAGATTATGAAAAGAAAATCACTTCTTTAGGGTTGAAAGATACTTTTTGTCCGCAGCTGTGTTTCGGGCGTTATGACTATATTTTGGATATGCCCACTTTTGCTATCCGTAATTTGAAACTAGAGGGTGATAAAAAACATCCGTATATATTTCCGCTGAATGAAAATGAAGGAGAAGAAGTGCATACTTCTACAGGAAAGGTTTTGGGTACAGTTGTAAATCCGGTATGGCTCATTAACGGTTCATATCATTGGGAGAAACTGTTTGAATATTCTTTCCAAACTCCTTCTGGGATTACTTTCGAACCGGACAGTCAAAAATTGATTGTTTTTAGTCAGGATTCACTTCTTACTTTTAATCTGTTGAAACGTCAGCTACAAAAATATTCTTATGCCAATAAGCTTCCTGTTAAAATGCAGTTAGCTACTCATTTCATGAATACGACGGATGGCAAACTTTATGTTTATGAATTGAACAACCTGCCATTAGGAGATGCCACTGTGGCAGCTCTTGACTTGGGTAAACGGGAGTGGAGGCAGACTGGAACAGCTGCTTTACCGGTACAGTTACATCATCATGATGGTTTTTGGGATGAAACAGTTGGGAAGTATCTTGTTTTTGGCGGTTTCGGAAATAAACGTTATAACAATACATTTTTAGAATATGATATTGAAGCTGATCGATGGGATACCCTTTCATATTCCGGTGACCCTATTATTCCTCGTTATTTCTCCGGCATGGCAGTAAATGAAAATCGAGAACACGTCTATATCTTCGGAGGAATGGGAAATGAATCAGGTGAGCAGAGCGTAGGTCGAAATTATCTCCATGATCTTTATTTGCTTGACAGAAAACAACAGTCTGTTCAACGTTTGTGGCAGAAAACTTCGGAGTATCGTTGGGTGGTGGCTCGAGATATGATACTAACGCCTGATGAAAAATATATCTACGCCTTGTGTTATCCCGAATATCTTTCGGAAACCTATTTACAACTTTGTCGTTTGACTATTGATGATGGAACTATAAAAATCCTGGGAGATTCAATTCCGATGCGTTCGGAAGAAATTATGACGAATGCTAACCTTTATTATAATTCACTGACGCATGAATATTATTGTACGACTACAGAATTTAATAAAAAGGGGCATACAGTAATTCGGACTTATGTATTGTCTGCCCCTCCAGTTTCTTTGGATGAAATCCGCTCTTACAATTCAAAATCTTCTCTGAATGTTCGCTGGTTATGGATAATAGTAGGAGTTATATTGCTTTTAGGAGGTTGTTTGATTGTCAAGAGGAGACGAAGAAAACAAGTTGATGTGATTCCGGTGCAATCGCCCGTATCGTCAGCCAAGAAAAGAGAAACGGATACCCTCATATCGGGAAAAGAAACTTTCTCTAAAAAAGATTTTGAACAATCAATCGTTCGTCCGAATGCCGTTTATTTATTTGGACCCTTTACAGTGATCGACCGGAATGGGCGGGATATTACACATTTGTTCAGTTCCCGTTTACGGCAGGTTTTCATTTATATATTGCTTCATAGCACCCATAATGGCGTCCTGTCTGCTTCATTAAATGAAGTATTTTGGTCTGATAAGCCTGACGATAAAGTTAAAAATCTGAAAGGAGTAACGATTAATCAAATACGCAAGAATCTGACCGCGCTGGATGGAGTGGAACTTGTATATGATAAAGGATATTTCAGATTGGTATTTACAGACTGTTACTGCGATTATTTCCGTTTCCGTACTTTGAAGGATGTAGAAGAGGTGGAAAACGAATTAGGCATTTTACTGATGCGTGGTAAATTTCTCGATGGTTTGGATGTCGGAATGATGGATCATTTCAAGCAAAAGGTAGAAGAATTCTTGTCTTCCTTTTTGCCCTTGGAAATTGAACGTTTGTATCAGGAACATAAGTATGATGCTGTCATTCGTTTTTGCAATGTGCTTTTCCGGGTAGATCCGGTTAATGAACTGGCATTGGTATATTGTATACATGCATTTAATAATACGGGGGCATCACAAGAGGCCATTCTCCAATATTCTTTGTTTGTTCGCGAGTATAAACAAATGATGAATGAAGAATATTCAATTTCTTTTGTGGAGTTAATGAGCAAAAATCCCCCTTTTCATCGATAAAAAGCTTGTTGGTTAATGATAATTATTCGCTTATTAACCCGTTATTAACCCACCACTAATAAGTTGCTTAACCTCGCTACATTATGTTTGCAGCGATGTTATTTACTTATTGTTTTATTTAAAAACCTAATACGTATGAGAACAAGATTCTTAATGAAACTTTGTTTATTCGGTTTGTTGGTTTGGTGTATAAGCTCGTGCAAGAGCGATAATGGCGATTCGGTGCGGCCCGTTGCACTTGAATGTATGTATACACATCTGACTGACATGACGAACATGCTTGATACCGCAAAGATTGGTACAAGTGACGGGACTTTTCCTTTGGCAAATGCTCAAAACTTACAAAAAGCTGTTGAGGAATTACAAATTGGCATCTCGAAAGGCATGGCGGGATACTTTGTATTACAGTATGAAATAGATAACTACTGTATCGCGGCTGAAAAAGCTATTGCCGAATTTCAGGATTCTTATCAACAAACATTACAACCGGGTACTCCTGCTGAACTGAAGATATTCGGTATTGATGGAAAGGGACGTATTGAATTTGGTTCGGATCCGGCCTATGGTGGTGGTAACACATTCACAGTTGAAAGCTGGGTGAAGTATGAATCCGGTTTCTTTGAGTCGGGAATTGGTAGTTTCCTTTCCACTTTTGACGGGAATCAACCGAACGAGGGATGGATGATTAACTTCTTAGGCTCTAATCTTCGTACAACTATCGGTATGGGACCGCAGGAAGGTCGCGTATTGGAAGAAGGACGTGCATATCCGGATAATTTCGGTAAGTGGAATCATGTTGTGGCGGTATGGGACAATACTCTTTCGGAAGGTCAGTTGAAGATGTATGTTAATGGCGAACTGTTCTTTAGCAAAACTAATGATGTGAAGAATGATGCCGGAGTATTACAAAAATATATGCCTAACACACGTAACCAAAATATGTGGGCATTTCAGGAACCGACTGATAATTCACGTTGTATGACCGGATTCATTAAGAAGTTCCGTATGTGGAGTACTGCAAAGTCAGCTGATGAAATAAAATCGTTGATGAACTCGGATGTGACGGGGACAGAAAGCGGACTGGTGTGTGCATGGGATTTTACAACGGTGGCAGAAGATATAACCAATATCCCTGATAAGACAGGAAAACATGTTGCAAAAATTGTAGGTAACTACAAATGGTTTAAAGCTGAGAACTAACCTTAAATATACAGATGGAAAGTATGAAAAATAATATAATAAAAATAAGATCTTTCTTTTTCCTGCTTCTTGTGTTATGCGGGTGGGGAAGTGTACAAGCACAGCAAATGCTAACAGTGAAGGGTGTAGTGGTGGACGCATTAAAAGAACCGCTTCCCGGAGCTAGTGTTCAGGTAGTAGGAATGTCTACCGGTACGGTAACCGATTTAGATGGTAACTTTACTATTCAGGTTCCGAAAGGAAAAACGATAGCCGTTTCTTTTATAGGATATGTGACACAGGAACTGACTGTAAATCAAAATCAGACAAATCTTACTATTCAGTTGAAAGACGACTCTAAACAGTTGAATGAAGTAGTTGTAATCGGTTATGGAACAGTAGAAAAGAAAGACCTGACCGGTTCTATTCAATCTGTGACTAGTAAAGAATTAAGTAAACTGGTAACTACGGATGTCACAGAAACACTGAACGGACGTGTAGGAGGTGTGCTTGTGAACAAGACATCCAATCGTCCCGGTTCGGATACAAAAATAGAAATTCGAGGTATTAACTCGTTCAATTTCTCAAATGAACCTTTGTACGTGATTGACGGTGTACCTTCTCAAACAGGAATGCGTCATTTGAACTCTGCCGATATTGAATCTATCGACATATTGAAAGACGCATCTTCCAGTGCTATCTATGGTTCTCGTGGTGCAAACGGTGTTGTGATTATCACTACTAAAGGAGCTAACAAACGTCAGGGATTTAATATTGATTATTCGGGATATGTCGGTTTCAAGACGCCTACCCGTATTCCTGAAATGATTGGTAATATGGGTAACGGTTTGGAATATGTAGACTATCGTACCGCTTTGTGGAAGAAGAAATATGGGGATGCTTCATTAAGCCGTCCGGATTTTCTGACAGATGATGAGAAACGTCGTATTAAGCATGGCGAATATTATGATTGGTTACGCGAATTGTCGCAGAATGCATTGACTACCAGTCACTCTGTTTCCGCCACTGGAGGTACGGACAAACTGTCTTTCTCTTTTGGTTTGGGATATTTGAAGGATGATGGTATGATAGGTGATGAAAGTTTTGAACGTATCACAGCTAATATAGGATTAGAATATCGTTTCTCAGATAAGTTCAAGACTGGTGTTAATAGCTATGTTTCTTTGAATAATACCAATGAAGGAGCAAATGATGCATTGGTGAATGCATATTTCTTGCCACCTACAGTAAGTCCTTATGATAAGGACGGAAGCTACTTGTTTAATTGCCAACCGACTTCCAGTAAGATCAACCCGTTTGTTCAGATAGAAAACAATAAGAGAGAGAAGGAAGCTAATTATACAAACTTCTCCGGTTATCTGGAATATCAACCGTTAAAAGGATTGAGCTTTAAATCACAGATTGCCGTTCAGTACGATTCGGATGTTTATGGAGAATGGGTAGGTACAATGACACAAGCCAAAGGAGGACTTAATGCTCCGGAAGCTTACCGGAAGGAAGGACGAAATATGAACTGGGTGTGGGATAATATCATTACTTATGATAAAACCTGGAAGGATATCCATCGTTTGAATGTCATCGGTTTATATAGCGCGCAGAAGGAAACTCATAAAGGTTCAGAAATGCGGGGAGATGGTTTGCCTTATAATTCGGACTGGCATGCAATTGAGACTGCTGAAGAAATCCGTGATGTAAAAAGCTACTATTGGGAATCATCCATGCTTTCTTTCATGGGACGTGCTAATTACACATTGTTGGATCGTTACTTGTTTACTATAACAGGACGCTACGATGGAACTTCCCGTTTGGCTACCGGTAATCAATGGGGATTTATGCCATCGGCTGCTATTGGTTGGCAGATGAAAAATGAAAACTTCCTGAAAGATGTAGACTGGCTGAATAGTTTGAAACTTCGTGTGAGCTGGGGTAGATCGGGAAACAATAGCATCGACCATGATATTACTTGGACAAAGCTGGATCTGGCACACTATATCTATGGGGGCAAAGGTGAAAATGCGTTTGGATTAGGTGACCGGAAAGGTAACAAAAATCTTCGTTGGGAAATGACTTCAGAATGGAATTATGGTATTGACTTCGGTTTCCTGAATAATCGAATTAATGGTACAATTGATGTTTATAACCGTACTACCAAGGATTTGATTTTCGCCCGTTCGGTAGGCAACCTTAACGGTTATGGCTCTATTCTTGAAAATGTGGGAACATCATCCAATAAAGGTATAGAAATAGGTTTGAACACAGTCAATATTTCTACTAAAGACTTTACTTGGAAAACAAACCTGACTTTCTCCCTAAACCGTAACAAGATTGTGGATCTATATGGTGATAAAAAGGATGATCTAGCCAACCGCTGGTTTATCGGTCAACCGATGAAAGTGATTTATGATTTAGAAAAGGTCGGAATCTGGCAAATGGAAGATAAGGAACTGGCTGCTAAGTATGGGCAGGTGCCGGGACATATTCGTGTAGCTGATTTGGATGATAACTATGTAATTGATGAGCGCGACTATAAAGTACTCGGTACTCCGTCACCCGACTGGACAGCGGGTATGACCAATACCTTTGCCTACAAGAACTGGGATTTATCTTTCTATATGTATGCTCGTATTGGTGGCATTTATAATGATGACTTCACTTATATGTTTACTGCATGGGATAATGAACATTGGAATAAATTAAATGTAAACTACTGGACTCCGGAGAATCGTAGTAACGAGTATCAACAAATCGGTGCACAATCCTATCACACCCAGGTATTAGGTAAGATATCCGGTTCATTCCTGAAAATACAGAATATCACCTTAGGTTATACTCTTCCGGAAATATGGATGAAGAAAATGAAGATGAAAAATGCGCGTGCTTACATCAATGTTCAGAATCCGTTTACATTTACCGACTATCTCGGCCCGGATCCGGAAACGATTGGTGAAGATGTATACAAATCATTATCGCTCTATCCGATGACCTTTACTTTTGGAGTGAATTTAACCTTCTAAATACTTGAAACCTTATGAAACGAGTAAAAAAACAAATTAAATATTTAGCACTGTTAGCAATCTGTTTGCTAAGTGGTTGCTCTGATTTTCTGGATAGTTATAACCCTTCGGCAGTGACAGATGATTTCTATAATACCAAAGAAGGGCAGCGGAAGTTATTAACTGACATTAATGCCCGCTATCGTGATGTCTTTAACACGGGTGAGTTGCAGTATTATGGAACAGACATCTATATGGCAATTTCGGAAGAACCGGCAGAGCGTATGTTTAACGGTTATGACAAGACTTTTAATTCAACAGCTCCCATCGTAGGCGATTACTGGAAAGTTCTTTATAAGATTGTGCAGGAAAGCAATATTCTATTAAATCGCTGTACACCGGATGTTGCAGGAAATGAATATACTTCGTTGACTGCACAAGCCCGTTTCTTCCGGGCGATGGCTTACTACTATTTGGTGGAAACATTCGGCCCTGTGCCTTTGCTCACCGAAGAGAACACAAATGTTATACAACAGGCAGAGCGTACCGGTGAACAAGCTATCTATACTTTTATCATTTCCGAATTAAATGATATAAAAGACAAACTGGAGATGACCACTATTTCAGCCGGAAAGGTAACTAACGCAGCGGTAATACACTTCTTAGGCAAAACGTATCTGACACGAGCTTATAAATCGTTTGCCGAAGCGGATGATTTTTCTAATGCGGCAATGACCTTCGATTTGTTGGTAGAGAATCCGGCTTCAGGTTATGCTTTGCAGGAAAATTATGCAGCTTTGTTTGATGAAAACAATCAGGCCAATTCAGAAGTGATCTGGGCTATTCAGTATGGACTGGATAAGAATTATCGAGGTAACGGAAATCCGCAACAGGCACAATTTGGATTTAATATTGTTGCATTGGAACCGGATTTGTTTATCAAGAACCAGAACGATTATTCTAATATTTCCCGTAAATACTGGGTGAATCCCAAAGCACATGAACTTTATACAGATCCGGAAGCAGATACTCGTTATGATGTGACTTTCAAACGTGAATATTACATCAACAACCCTGATCATGCTGACTATGGCAAGTTGGGAATCTATTTTCCCCGCTGGAACGATAAATCGGGCATGAGTAATAATGCGAAGAAGTTTTATCCATTCAAGCAAGATGATGAATATGTGTGGTATCCGCAATCTACAGCACTTCCTGTATTGGAAACGGCTTCAGACCGTATGCCGATGGTACAGAAGTTTAGTGATACTAAGATACAGTGGGGGGAAGGCGGTTCTCGTGAAGATGTCATTTTCCGTTTGGGAGACACTTACCTTTTGTGTGCTGAAGCTTATCTGGGTGCCGGAAACAAAAAACTAGCTTTGGAGCGTATCAACAGTATACGTAAACGTGCTGCTAAAGATGCGGCTGCTTATGAGGCAATGAAATTGACGGATCTGGATATAAACGTTATTATGGATGAACGTGCTCGCGAATTGATGGGAGAACACGATCGTTGGTTTGATCTGAAACGTACTCAAACATTATTGACGCGCGTACCTGTGTACAATCCGTTTGTGGTGAAATATGATAATTTGAATGAAAATCATTTGGTACGTCCCATTCCACAAGATGAACGGAATAAGGTAGACGGATTATCGCAGAATGAGGGTTATTGATTAATAGTTAACTAACAAATGAAAGAATTAATGATGAAAACAACTATATGTGGTGCCGCACTGCTGTTGAGCCTTACGATGGCTAGCTGTGAAGTGTACGAATCACCGGAAATCAATCAGGGGTTGAATGAAGAAAATAACACATCCCTTTATGCAGATGCCTATGACCCGATCAGTAATGTAGGTCAATACTATATGCCCGAAATGAAAGTGAAGCCGAAAAAATACTGGAACTGTGTGGAAGTAGTGACGGTGGGCAGTCGCAACGAATTGGGGCAGACGGATAAGATGCGTGGATTGCAGTATCACCTGCTGTGCCAGTCATTGGCAGGATTGACCAACCGTGCCGTAGAACAGGGAAAAAGCGAAATAGCCGTATGGCTGCACGATCACGGTGGCAGTGATTCTTATAAACTCTCCGAACAAGCGCTTAAAGATATGGGGATTCACGAACAGGGAAGGCAGAGCGGATTGGAGTTGGCGTGCACTGATTACGGACCGTCTGATGGTGTTACTATCCGGTTAAAAGGAATGTTCGACGGATATGTCTTGACGGATATTGAGCATAATCCGGAGAGTGGAGTGGTAGCTTCCGTAGCTTCTCATGTTTATAATTCAATAATCGTAGATGTCCGTGATAAAGAATATTATGAAGAAGCCGGATATACCATGAAATATGATGCAAGAAGCAAAACTACTGCTCAAGCATGGGCTGAGTTCAAAGATAAGTGTAGCAATAAGGCATTGGTAATAATGCCTGTACAAACCGGCGAGTTGCGTGAATTTGCTATTAAGAATGAACTTTTCGTGTTGAATCTGAATAAGCGTCAGGGCAGTTCGCTTGGCGGACAAAATACAGAATTGCTGAAAGAAATTTTAGCATGGTTGGAACCGAATGCTCCTGTTTTTGGATGGGAACAAGGAGTGAGCGAAGATGCTTTTGTTGATTTGGTTTCCAAGAGCGGACATCCGATGATTCCTTGTGACTGGAGTTACAATCATTCGTTGACTTCTTTACTCTATTCTCAACGACAAAAATCTACATTGGCACATGTTAAGAATCCGCAGTTTCTTGATTATACAAAGAAAAAGAATTTCGTTTCCTTTTTCCTTTCAGATGGTGACAACATACAATGGATGATGAATGACTTCAAAGATTTCTATAATGCAGCAGAATCGGAAGAAGTACGAATGACGTATGGTATGGCAGCCTCGGTACTTCCAATGATGGCACCGGCACAATTCGATAATCTGTTGAGCCAGCAAAAACCGAATTGTTCTATTTTGGAAATGTTGGGAGGTGGTTACTATTATGTAGACAACTATAGCGAGAATGGCGATCGGGCGAAGAATCTGAAAGTTGTAGCCGAACGTTTGTCCGCTCACATGCGTCAACACCGCGTGAAACTTTTGGGAGTGATGGCTATGAATGTGAAATCTGAAGCTGCTAAAGAAGCATTTCAGGCTTATGTAGATGCGAATGATCAGTTGGAAGGTATTGTGGCACTTCAGTATAGCCCTTACGCAGGTGGTGAAGGAGATGTTATTTGGGTAACAAACAAGGCGGGATATGATATTCCGGTGATTACAGTGAAATATTCTTTATGGAATTTCGGCAATCGGAACACAGAACGTGAAGGAACCCCTGCATATATTGCCGGAAAGTTGAAACAGGAAGCACAACAGGAAAGTTTTTCTGTAGTATGTGTACACGCCTGGAGTAATTTCTCAGATTATGGAAAAACAGAAGATCCGTTGATAGAGAACCAATCCGGTGATATCCGTGGAGCTGGAGCGGCTAAACTCTGTGCAGGACATCTGAATGATACTTTTGAAGTGGTAAATATGCAAGAACTGGTATGGCGTTTACGCATGAGCCAGCGTCCGGAACAGACCAAGAAGTATCTGACTGAAGTATTTTAATTAATCTGGTTTCACGAGCTTTTTGCACAGCTTTTCCTTTTTAGTGTAAAATGGCAGCTATGTGGAAAGCTTGTGAAACTTAAGCGAACAACTATAGATATGGTTACAAGATTATTTTTCTTATCAATTTGTCTTCCTTTTCTGCTCACTTCGTGCCAGCAGTCAAAGAAGGCTGTAGAGTTCGTAGACTACGTGAATCCTCTGATGGGTACCGAGTCTACTTTTGCATTTTCGCACGGTAATACTTATCCTGCTGTAGCGGTGCCTTGGGGGATGAATTTCTGGAGTCCGCAGACGGGAGAGAATGGTAGCGGGTGGATGTATATGTATACCGACAGTCTGATGCGAGGTTTCAGACAAACGCATCAACCTAGTCCCTGGATAAATGATTATGGTACATTCTCCATAATGCCACTTGCCGGGGAACTCAAAATGAGTCATAAAGAGCGTCAGGTCCCTTTCTCTCATGAACAGGAGAAGGCGACTCCTTACAACTACAGTGTCACGTTCAAGAATGGTTTGCAAACCTCTCTTTCAGCTACTTCCCGCGGAGCTGTATTTGAAGTTTCTTTCCCCGAGAAGCAAGATCAGTATGTAGTAGTGGATGCTTACAGTGGGGGGAGCTCAATAACAATTGACTCGGAAAACCGAAGGGTAAAGGGATCGTCACGCTATAATAATGGAGGTGTGCCTGATAACTTCGCTAATTATTTTATGATGGAATTTAGCCATCCTGTCATAGAATACGGCACGTACAATGGAGATACTTTGTTACATCATCAAACCGATGTTGCAGCCGATTATACTTGTGCATATCTGAAATTTGATGTTCCGGCAGGAGAAAAGTTGACTATACGTACAGCTTCTTCTTTTATCAGTCCTGAACAGGCCGTCATTAATTTTAATCGTGAAGTTGCTGATGCTGATGTGAAACTCATCAGTAACAAAGCTCGTGAACAGTGGAATAACTACTTGGGACGTGTAGACGCAGAAGGAGGAACGGACGAACAACTTCGTACTTTCTATTCCTGTTTGTACCGGACATTACTCTTCCCGCGTGAATTCTATGAATTTGATTCACAAGGCAATCCTGTTTATTATAGTTCTTATGACGGTAATGTACATGATGGTTATATGTATACTGATAATGGTTTCTGGGATACGTTCCGTGCGGTTCATCCATTATTCACGTTACTTTATCCGGAAGTTTCGGAGCGTGTCACTCAATCTATTATTAATGCTTACAATGAAAGTGGCTTTATGCCGGAGTGGGCTAGTCCCGGTCACCGCGGTTGTATGATTGGTAATAATTCTATATCTTTATTGGTAGATGCATGGATGAAAGGTATTCGGACAGTAGATGCGGAGAAAGCACTGGAAGCAATGATTCATCAGACACAAGCCCGTCATGCAGAAATTGCTTCTGTTGGGCGTGATGGTTTTGAATATTATGACAAACTTGGTTATGTACCATATCCGGAAATACCTGAAGCTACAGCCAAAACATTGGAATATGCCTATGCAGACTGGTGTATAGCCCGTTTTGCCGAATCATTGGGCAAACAAGATATTGCAGACAAATATTATCAGAAAGCCCAAAACTACCGTAATCTTTATTATCCGGAACATGGCTTTATGTGGACAAAAAATGCTAAAGGCGAATGGCGTGATAACTTTGATGCTACGGAATGGGGAGGTCCTTTTACTGAAGGAAGTTCCTGGCATTGGACTTGGAGTGTATTCCACGACCCGGAAGGTCTGTCGCAATTGATGGGTGGACATGAACCGATGAGTGCTCGTCTTGACTCTATGTTTGTAGCCCCGAACACTTACAATTATGGAACTTATGGTTTTGTTATCCACGAAATAGCTGAAATGGTTGCTTTAAATATGGGGCAATACGCACATGGTAATCAGCCGATACAGCATGGCATTTATTTGTATGATTATATTGGTCAGCCTTGGAAGGCGCAGCAGCATCTTCGGGAGGTGATGGATAAACTTTACAACTCCGGAAGCAAGGGTTATTGTGGAGATGAAGATAACGGACAAACATCGGCTTGGTATGTGTTTTCTGCAATGGGCTTTTATCCGGTTTGCCCTGGAATGCCTGAATATGCGGTAGGTTCTCCATTATTTAACAAAGTAACTCTTCACCTTCCTGAAGGTAAGACCTTTGTCGTTTCGGCAACAGATAATGCGGCGGATCGTCCCTATATAAAGAAAGCTTTGTTGAATGGGAAAGAATTTACACACAACTATCTGACGCATGATGAACTGAAACAGGGGGGCGAACTAACTCTGTCGATGGATAGTGTGCCAAATTTGCAGAGAGGTACCCAACCGACAGATTTACCCTATTCTTATTCCAAATAGTTTCAATAGGTTTTAGTTCCTTTTTTATTGACCGATGCAGAAAGAATCCGGAAGGATTTGACCTGTATCGGTCCTACAATAGGAATTTATAAATAGGATTTGTCTTTCCTATTTCTTTTGTTACCTTTGTGCAGCTAATACGATGTTTATGATACACTCTCTAAATTCTTCCGACTCTAAAACGGCGCAAAAGCTTTTTTCTAAGCTTTATGTTTCTTATTATGCCCGTTTAGTGCGTTTTGCTTCTCTTTACGTGGGGGCTATGGGAGATGCAGAGAATATAGTGCAAGATTTCTTTCTTTATTTGTGGGAGCGCAAAGAAATTCTTCAAGAGCTTCAACAACCCGATGCATATCTTTTTTCCGCTGTCAAGCACCGCTGTTTGAATTTCCTTCGTTCACAACTTTCTGTGGTAGATCGCAGACAACCACTTTCTGATATTATAGAGCAGGAATTTAAATTGAAGCTTTACAGTTTGCAATTACTCGATGACTCTCAAATGTCAATAGATGAAGTAGAAAAACATATCTACCGTGCTATTAACAATTTGCCGGAACGTTGCCGGGAAATATTTGTTATGAGCAAACTAAAAGGAATGAAATACCGTGAAATAGCTGAATCGCTTGGTATTTCGCAGAATACGGTGGAAGGGCAAATGGCTATTGCATTAAAAAAACTCCGTGAAGAATTACGCCATTGCATGCCTTTATTGCTTTTATTTGGAATCTAAAAGACTCTCTTCGTTCATTTATTGAGAATGGCGAACTCCTCCTTTTTATAATCTATATTTATTCTCTTTTTATTTTTCTCTGATTTTTTTTTCATTTTCTTTTGGTGGTAAATTCAATTCACTGTGTCTTCTTATTAAAAGTGCGCAATATGATGAACGAGAAATGGGATAAATACTTCTTCGGAGAATTGACCGAAGAGGAAAAACGGGAACTTTTTCAGGAATTGGAAAAAGATGAAACGATGAAGCGGGAATTTGCAGAAATGCAGAATATCGTTGGTCTGTCCGGGTTATTACCTAGAGAAGATGATTCTTTGAAAGGAGAACGAAATCTGGAAGCATTAATGAGCCGTCAGGAGAAAAAACTAAAACGGAAACGAGTATTTCAAATCATACGTTATGCGGCTTCGGCTGCCGCTATGATTGCTCTGACATGGATGCTTTCCTGGTACATGTTTGTTGGTTCGGAGACTCCTTCTTTTACGGAGATTACAGTTCCGAAGGGACAACGGGTGCATTTAATTCTGCCGGATGGCAGTGAAGCATGGCTTAGTTCTCTTTCTACTTTGAAGTGGCCTTCTGTTTTTTCTTCTGATGCGCGTACTGTGGAGTTGAATGGAGAAGGTTTTTTCACAGTGACAAAAGATGCTTCCCGACCTTTTACAGTACAGACAAAGAAATATGATGTAAGAGTACTTGGAACGGAATTTAACGTATATGCTTATAGTAGTAGTGAGAAGTTTGAGACTGACCTGCTTTCAGGTAAAGTGAGAGTAAGCTCTAATGATGATCCCGAAGAAATAGTCAATTTGTTGCCTAATGAAAAAGTCTCTTTGGTAGATGGAAAACTGATTAAGTCTTCTTCTTCTTTTGGAGGCAAACAATATCGTGAACAAGGAATCTATGACTTTGAGGAGTTGACTTTAGGTGAAGTGCTGGAAAGATTGGAACAATGGTATGATATCAGTTTTACGGTGGATGATCCGTCTCTGATGAGTAAGATTATTTCTGGTAAGTTCCGGCAAAGTGATCAGATTGAAACTATTCTGAAAGCGATTAGCCGTGCCGATTTATTTAAGTATAAGATAGTGTCACAGCGAGAAATAACCATATATTAATAATCTGATTAAAAATTTAATGCCTATGTAACACAACGGAAGTAGAATAAAATGAAAGTAAATAGACATCAAAACGAGGGATGAAAAGGGGGAAAGTGTTGCACCACCTTCCCCAATTCCTCGGCTATTAATACTTTCTCTGTTTCACATTTTTGTGAACCTAAAATAAAGTACTAACAAAATCACTTAGCAAAGTTATGAAAAAAATCTTTTCACTGCTTGCTTTGGTCCTGTTTATTAACCTTTTTACATATCAGGTCCAGGCACAGACAGCAGTTGTGAATATCAATAAGGCTTCAGTTTCGCTAAAAGAACTGATTCGCGAAGTCGAAAAACAGACCGGATATTTATTTGTCTACGGAAAAGACATCAATATCGAACAGAAAGTAAAGATCAATGCGCAGAATAAACAGGTAAAAGCATTACTTGAAAACGTATTGCCACAAATCGGGTTGACGTATGAGTACGCCGATAATTATATCTCATTGAAAAAGACGCAGATAGAGAAGAAGTCAATAGGTAAAAAAATAATAGTCAAAGGAACCGTAACGGACAAGAGTGGCGAGCCGATTATCGGGGCCAACATCATGGAGCAGGGAAGTGCTTCCAATGGTACAATTACAGATATTGATGGTAAGTTTACTCTGTCCTTGCCTTCCAATGGGGTTTTAGCGGTGACGTATGTAGGTTTTTCTACAAAGAACGTTGCGGTGAATAATCAGAATTCCATTCGGATTGTGATGGAGGAAGATGCTGAAGTTCTGGAAGAAGTGGTGGTTGTGGCATACGGTACACAGAAGAAAATATCTTCTACAGCTGCCGTATCGAGCATGAAGACAAAGGATGTAGCACAAAAACCGGTTATTAATATTTCTAATAGTTTGGCTGGTCGTATGGCAGGAGTCATTGCGAAGCAAGGATCAGGAGAACCCGGGGCAGATGGTTCTGATTTGAGAATCCGTGGTGTGGCTACATTAGGAAACCAGTCTCCGTTGGTAGTAGTGGATGGAGTTCCTCGTGACTTCTCACGTATCGATCCGAATATGATTGAAGATATTACTATTTTGAAAGATGCAGCTGCCGTGGCTCCTTATGGTATGGCAGGTGCCAATGGGGTAGTTTTGGTAACAACTAAGAAGGGGAAAAGCGGTGCTCCGGTACTTTCGTATAATGGCTATATCGGATTCCAGAACCCAACCCGCATCACGGATCAGGTTAACTCGTATGAATATGCTTTGATGAAAAACGAAGCGGCTATGAATGCCGGTTATCCTAATTATTATGCCTACTCGCAGCATGATCTGGAAATGTATAGGAAGACTTGTGCCGGAGATCCGGACGCAGATCCGGACCGTTATCCTAATAGTAATGGTTTGCGTGATTTGGTACAAAATAATTCTGTAATCACTAATCACAACTTGCAACTTTCCGGTGGTAGTGATAAATTCCAGTATTATGTATCTTTGGGATATTCCTATCAGGAAGGAATGTGGAGTACTACCGATTACCAACGGTTCAATGTCTTGGCTAATTTAAGCGTAGATGCTACCAAATACACGAAAATCAATTTAAGTCTGGGAGGATGGCACGAAAAGAAAAACTATCCGGGTGCCGATACAGGTGACATCATGTATCAAGCCTATCGTACACCTCCTGTTTCGGCTATTCAGTATTCGAATGGGTTATGGGGACAATATGTAGGTAAGTCACTTTTCGGACTGACTTATCGTAGCGGATATCGTCAGGAACCAGCCGATCAATTGAATACTTCTCTCTCCGTAGAACAGCAACTTCCTTTCATTAAGGGATTAAGCATCAAAGGAGTCATTAACTATGATCCGTATCGTGTGAAGAAAAAGAAATATATGACTCCGATACCTGTTTATACGTTGGATGCTTCACAAACTCCTTATCAATACATGGAAGGTTTTCAGGGACCGGAAAAACCGAACCTGGAACAATCGTTTGAAGAAAGTGTGAGTATGACTTATCAGGGAATGATCAATTATTCAAGAACTTTTGGCAAACATACAGTTACAGGCTTGGGAGTAATTGAAGCACGCGAGAAAAATGTATGGAATATGAACGCCAAACGTTTGAACTATAACATTAATATTGATGAAATCAATGCAGGAAGCAGTGATCCTGCGGATATTAGCAATGGTGGTACTTCATGGAAAGAACGTCAGGTTGGTTATGCGTTTCGTTTGGGATACAATTATGACAACCGTTATATGGCAGAAGTTTCCGGACGTTATGACGGACACTATTATTTTGCTCCCGGCAAGCGTTTTGGTTTCTTTCCTGCCTTCTCATTGGGATGGAACTTACGAGAAGAATCCTTCATGAAGGATATAGAATGGATGGATAAATTGAAATTGCGTCTTTCTTACGGTGAATCCGGAAACTTGGCTGGTAGCTCATATCAGTATATGAGTGATTACGGATTCGGAAATGCAGTTAACTTAGGTGGAGTGCCCACAATGGGTATGTGGGAGAACCTGCAAGGAAATCCGAATATCACATGGGAAAAAGCTAAAAAGTTTGACTTCGGAGTAGAGTTTTCTATACTGAATGGAATACTTTCTTTGGAAGCTGACTATTTCTATGAGAAACGTTCGAACATGTTGATGGCACCGAATGCACTGGTTCCGGCAGAATATGGTATTCCTTTGTCACAAGTAAATGCAGGCCGTATGCACAATCAGGGTATTGACTTGTCTCTGAATTTCAACAAACGTATCAATAAAGACTGGATGATCGGCGCAAAAGGTACTTTTACTTTTGCACGGAATATTTTGGATGAAGTATTTGAAACAGAAGCTACCTACAATAATCCGAATCGTCGCAGAACGGGGCGTCCTGATGGAACGATGTACGGATATAATGCACTGGGCTATTTCACTTATGATGATTTTAATCCTGATGGTTCATTGAAGGCAGGTATTGCTACACAACCTTGGGGACAGGTTTATCCGGGTGATTTGCGTTATGAAGATTTAAGTGGTCCTAATGGAGTGCCTGATGGTAAGATTGACGAGCACGACCAAACAGTGATTGGTTATTCTAACTGGGCACCTGAAATTATTTTCGGTCTGGCTCCTACGGTACAATGGAAGAATTTCGATCTGAATGCATTGATTCAGGGGGCTACCCGTACCAGTATTTCATTAGGTGAGACGTTGGTAATGCCTTTCTTTGATTCCGGTTCGGCTACTAAGTTACAATTCAAAGATCACTGGACTCCGGATAATACCGATGCTCCATATCCTCGTTTAACTAGTGAAGTAACGGTAAATAATCATCGTCAGCCTTCTTCCTGGTGGGTGCGCGATGCTACTTATATCCGTTTGAAGAGTATTGAGATTGGTTATACCTTGCCTCGTTCCGCATTGAATTTCATCGGCATCAGCTCTGCTCGTGTATATGCTTCCGGACAGAATCTTTGGACATGGACACCATTTATGAAAGAGTTGATTGACCCGGAAGCTAAATCAGCTAATGGTAAATACTATATGCAACAGGCTGTATATGCTTTTGGTCTGAATATTACTTTTTAATTAGTTAACCATCATAAAAAGATAGAATATGAGAATGCATAATATAATAAAAACAGTTTGTCTGGCAGGTTCATTGGCTTTCTTGTCTGCTTGTGAAGACTGGCTTGAGATAGAACCGAAAGATCGCTTTAGTGATACAACGGTTTGGGGATCAGAAGACAATGCTGATATGTTTCTGAATGACATTTATAATCAGTTGCCCCACTTGAATAATGAAACACAGAACTTGGATCAATATTCGGATAACTCATACGTAGGAGCGGAATGGATGAATGCTCGTACAACAATTTATACCGGAGCATTATCTCCTACCAGTTGGATACCTGGTCCATGGGATATGTGGAAATGGGGGCGTCAGAATAATGACGATGCCAAAGGACAGTATGAACGTATCCGTTCGTGTAACCTTTTCATTACGAAAGTGAGTGAATCCGATTTCTCGGCAGACTATAAGAAAGAACGATTGGCAGAAGCGCGTTTCCTGCGTGCCTGGTTCTATCATTATCTATGGATGGCTTATGGTGGAGTACCTATCATCACAGAAGTATTGGATAATAATGTAAGCAGTGATATTTGCTATCCTCGTGAGACGGCACAGAAGACTTTTGAATTTATCGATAAAGAATTGGATGAGATTAAAGACGATCTTCCTCCACGCCGTAGCGGTTCGGATTTAGGTCGTGCTTCCAAAGGAGCCATTCTGACATTGAAAGGATGGATCGAATTATTCCATGCCAGCGAACTGCGTAATCCGGGCAAAGATAAGAAACGTTGGGAAACAGCTGCAGCTACCTTAAAAGAGGTGATTGATTTGAAAGTTTACCGTCTGCAACCGACTATTCTCGATCTTTGGACGGAGGCCACTAACAATAATGATGAAGTTATCTTTGATTTTCAGATGTCAAAGCAGAATGGCGGACGTCGTGAAGGGCTGTTCGGTCCTGTATTTGTAAAGGGGGTGCAGTCTAGTTGGGGAAATATGCAACCTACACAAGAGCTGGTGGATGATTATTGTATGGCAAACGGATTGCCTATCGATGATCCTGCGTCCGATTATGATGAAAATCAGCCATACAAAAATCGTGAAAAACGCTTCTATCAAAGTATTCTGTATGATGGAGCAATGTGGCAGGGTGAAGAGATCATTACCCGTGTAGGGGTTGGAAGCCCGAATGAGATTGACACCTCTTCGGATAGTGACGTTACGAATACGGGATATTATACTCGTAAGACGCTTGACGAATCTGTGAATGGCGCCGATAATCTACAAATGAGCAACGGGATGGCAAATTATATTTTCTTCCGTTATGCAGATGTGTTGCTGATGTATGCAGAAGCTTCTTTGGAAGTTGGAGATAAACCGACTGCCATCGAATATTTGAATATGGTGAGAACTCGCGGAGAGAATATGCCTTCTATTGAAGATACTTATCCGCAGGGAGTCACAGAAAATCAGTTGCGTGAAATTATTCGTAGGGATCGTCGTATCGAACTGGCATTTGAAGATAAACGCTGGTGGGATATTATTCGTTGGAAGATTTGTGACGGTGAAAATGGAGTGATGAACAAACCGATTGGCGGTATGAAGATAGAAGATACTAATGGAGATGGTGTTTGGGAATACAATTACCATGAAGTTGGCAAACGTACATTCTTACCACGCATGTATTATCAGCCCATTCCGCAGTATGTGTTAGATAAGAATCCGGTGATCCGCGAGCAAAACGGTGGTGAAGACGGATGGGTAAACGGGCAGAACCCCGGATATTAATAAAGATTGTAAACCTTGAAAGATTATTCGTATGAAACTAAATAGATTTGTCATGGCAGCAAGTGCGATGTTTTGTTCGTTAGCTTTGCTGAGTGGATGTAGTGATGATGATGTTTGTAAAGTATATATCCCGGAAGCCAGAGCTTTACAAATTAAGAATTTCGACTTGGGCGAAGAATTAAAAGAAGTATTTCATGTGGCTGTAACTGCCAGTGATTATGTGACTCGTTCCGGTAAGGAAGTGTCGGGAGACGTAAAGGTACAGCTCACGATAGATGAGGCCAAAGTGCAGGAATATAACTCTTTGTGTGGTACTGATTATTCTTTGCTTCCTTCAGATTGCTATACAGTGACAACGGAAGCAGTCATTCCGGCAGGAGAGAGCTCTTCTGCCGACCTGGTACTCACAGTAAATGCACAGGGTAAAATTCAACCGTTTGATTCTTATCTCTTACCGGTTACTATTGCTTCAGTGGATGGTGCACAGGCCGATAATGTTCAGCAAACGGTATATTATTTGTTGAGCGGTGCGGAAGACGTATGGGCAATGCCATTGGCTGACCGTAGCGCATGGCAGGTGGTAGAAGTTTCTTCGGAAGAAACGAGTGGCGAAGGATCGGATAATGGTCGTGCTATTCATGCTTTCGATGGATCGAAAACTACTTTTTGGCATACACAATGGAAAGGTACTGAACCCCAGCCGCCGCACCATATTGTGGTAGATATGGGACAGGAAGTGAAGATGTTAGGTTTCCAGTATGTCTCCAGGAATCATGGTGAAGGATGGCCACAGGAAATGACGATGGAAACCAGTTTGGATGGTTCGAAGTGGGAGTCGGCAGGTGCTTACAGCGACCTTCCTGCCGGACCAAAAGAAGAATTCCGCTCCTATTTTCCGGGATTTAAGCAGGCGCGTTATTTCCGTCTGACCATTACTGCTGTATATAGTGGAAAATGGTCTACGGCTGTGGCAGAGATTAATGCGATTTCTATTATCAAGTAACAGAAAAGACGATCGATTATCATGAAAAAATACATTTATATACTTTTGACATTCTGTCTCTTGGTCTCCTGCATGGAAGATCCGACAGCAGGTGTAGTTGTACCTAAATATACCCCATCTACCGAGAAACCCGAAGAACCGGGTGAAGAATCCGGGGATGATCTTATCGACCCGGCAGAACCTCTTACCAGAGGATTTATACATCTGAAAGGGCGGGAACTGAAATCTTTGAACTCTATCTCCATCACAGGACTTAATGATGGCGAAAAAGTTATTCTTTCCACTTTGGCAGGACTTGCAGCGAGAGTGACTGGCGATCAGGTTTACATCAATGAGGGAGGTCCTTCTTCCGTATGGTTAAAGCAGATGCAGAACAAATACGGAATTCCGGTAAAGACTTATAATGCTTTGGCACCATTGGTGCAGCACTATGTAGAATCCGGAGTAGTCAAAGGATACATTGTTTATACACCCTATTCGGAAGGAAATTCCCATTCTATCAATGTAGCGACTTCTTTGTGTGGTTTGCTAAGAGGAATTGCAGTTCCGGAATCTCAAGTGGATAAAGTAAAGGCAATGGGGGTGACAACCGAACTAATGGATGTGAGGTCTTATGATGAAAAATGGTTGTACGAAAATTATAAAGATCAGTTGGACAAGAGCCTGGCAGCCGATATGAAGCCGGAAATCTTCCATCATTTGCGCGATTATATCACAATGACTAATGCCTTTGCTTTTTATGATTACAATGCGCACAGTGATTGGTCATGGCGTACTTCTATTCTGAAAGATCTGGATAAAGGAGCTTATTGTTTCGGTTATTATGATCGGGATGAATGGGGCATGGTGAATAATGCTTCCAGGCTGGGTGTTTCTATGTTACCGACAGACCAGGCGGCTAACCTCGCCACATTGAGTAGTATTTACGATACGACAGGTTTGAAACAACGTCCGGCAACCAAAGAGGTGACTACCGAAGAAAATGTACATTATGTAACCTTCCTTGTCAGTGACGGTGATAATATTGCATTTAACCTTTGGGGGCAACAGGGATATATGGACCATGACCTGCACGGACAGTTCCCACTCGGATATACCATTTCACCTTCTTTGTATGACTTGGCTCCGGCTGCTTTGCGCTGGTATTATGAGAACAGTAAAGAAGGCGACTATTTTGTGGCAGGACCGAGTGGCAGCAGCTATATATTCCCGAGTAAGATGCCGGATGCCGACTTGGATGATTATCTGACTAAGTTGAATGAATATGTCGATAAATCAGGTCTGAATATCTGTAACATCTTGGATCAGGGCATTATGGATAAGCCTAAAATATACAACAAGTATCTGGCGCAACCTAATATTGATGCAATCTTTTATACAGGATATGGGGAAAAAGGAGATGGAAGAATCAAATTTTCAGATAATGGAAAACCTGTGATTGAACAGAGAAGTGTATTATGGAAGGAAATTGACGGAGGATCCGACAGAGGTGAAGAGGCGTCTGTAATATCCCAGATTAACAGTCGTTCTGCCAATCCCCATAGTGCAGATGGATATACCTTTGTGTTTGTGCATTGTTGGACAAAGGATCAGCAAAGTATCAAAACGGTCATTGATGGGTTGAACAGTAATGTACGTGTTGTTCCTGTGGATCAATTCGTGCAACTGGTAAAACAGAACCTGGGTCCTAAATAAATGAACCTATTAATAAATAATTTATTATGAAGATAAAACTATTATTAGCATCGGCAGCAACTGCAATCAGCTCTTTGTCAGGGATGGCTCAACAGGCACCCGCTCCTTACGGACTGGTTCCGAGTGCCCGTCAACTGGAATGGTATAACCGCGAAATGATTGCTTTCTTTCACTTCGGTATCAATACGTTTGAGGAGTATGTGAACGAAGGGGATGGAAAGGCAAGTACAGCTATCTTTAATCCCACAGCCCTGGATTGCAGGCAGTGGATGCAAACTTTAAAAGCAGCGGGGATTCCCGCTGCTATTCTGACAGCCAAACATGCCGACGGCTTTTGTCTGTGGCCAAGCGAGTACACGGATTATAGTGTGAAGAATGCGACTTGGAAAAACGGTAAAGGTGATGTAGTCCGCGAGTTTGTTGATGCTTGCGAAGAATATGGATTGAAGGCAGGGATCTATCTGGGACCTCACGACCGCCACGAACATCTCTCACCTTTATATACAACCGAACGTTATAAGGAATATTATGCCCACCAACTCGATGAACTGATGAGTAATTACGGCAAGATATGGGAAACATGGTGGGACGGTGCCGGAGCTGACGAATTGACAACACCTGTTTATCGTCATTGGTATAAGATTGTTCGTGAGAAGCAACCGGATTGCGTCATCTTCGGTACAAAGAATTCATATCCTTTTGCTGATGTCCGATGGATGGGAAATGAAGCAGGAGAGGCAGGTGATCCTTGTTGGGCAATTACCGATTCGGTTGCTATTCGTGATGAGGCACAGTATTACAAAGGTTTGAATGAGGGTATTTTGGAGGGAGATGCCTATATTCCGGCAGAAACAGATGTTTCGATTCGCCCCAGTTGGTTCTATCATGCCGAGGAAGACACTCGTGTGAAAAGTGTTCGTGAACTTTGGGATATTTATTGCACTTCTGTCGGACGCAATAGTGTATTACTACTGAATTTCCCACCCGATAGACGTGGTTTGATTCATCCGACCGATTCGCTGCATGCAGCTTTATTGAAACAAGGGATTGATGAGACTTTCGGAACGAATTTATTGAGCGGAGCCAAAGTAAAGGCTACTAATGTACGGGGGAGAAAGTTTGCTCCGGAGAACATGCTGGATCGTGAGAAGGAAACTTATTTTGCAGGAAAGGATGGGGAGACAAAAGCTGATGTAATCTTTACTTTGCCAAAGAGTATTGAGTTTGATTGCCTGATGATTGAGGAAGTGATTGAATTGGGACATCGAACGACGAAATGGAGTGTGGAATATTCCGCTGACGGCAAAAACTGGATCGCTATTCCGGAAGCAACAAACAAGCAGGCTATTGGTCATAAATGGATTGTACGTTTCGCGCCAGTGAAAGCAAAGCAGGTACGTTTGCGTATTCAGGATGGTAAGGCTTGTCCGGCTATTCATACATTTGGCGTATATAAACAGGCATCTGTTTTCAAATCATAACATAATTAGACTATTGAATGATGCAACGATTAAAAATCTTGGGAAGTGTGCTGATTGCACTGTCGTTTTCTGTCTCTACGGTTGTAGCGCAGCAGTTTGATCCGAAGCAAGGGTATGAAATCCATACAATCAATGGGCTTGCGCTGGACAATCAGGAGAGTTTGGACACAAATACAAAAGTGTTTATTAGTAAAAGAGAGGCGGACAAAGAGTCGCAGGTTTGGAACCTGATTCCATGTGAGCAAGAGGGATGTTATATAATAGCCAGTCCCTTGACTCAAATGAATATTGACAATAGTGGTAAAGGGAAAGTGGATTGTTCCGTCATTCAATGGTCGGCCGATTCTACAAATCCGAACCAACAGTGGAAAGTGACCGCTTTGCCGAATGGGAATTATATATTCACGAGCGTTGCGACTGGGTATAACTTGGGATTTCCTGATGCGGGACTGGTTGGCGAACCTGTTTTTCAATTAGAACCGAATGCGTCAAAAAGCAACCAGCAATGGCAGATTCGGAAATCAAACCTGAAAGTAGTGGCGGAGGCCTTAAAGGCAAAAAGTGACAATGACTGGGAGAATGAACGTATCTATGCGATCAACAAAGAAGAAGGCAGAGCTACATTCATTCCGTTTGCCTGCCTGGAAGAAATGAAAAAAGATCCGGCCTATAAGCGTCCGTGGGAGCGTACGCAGTCTTCCCGTTATCTACTGTTGAACGGAAACTGGAAGTTCAACTGGGTGAAACAGCCCTCGGAACGTCCGGTTGACTTCTATAAAACGAATTATGATGTTTCCGGCTGGAAAGAAATACCAGTTCCTTCCAATTGGGAAATGCATGGATATGGTACACCTATTTATACGAATATCACTTATCCTATTCGTAACAATCCTCCTTTTATTCAGGGACAGCGTGGCTATACTGTGGAGAAAGAACCGAATGCGGTAGGATCTTACCGCCGCGAATTCACTCTTCCTGCCGACTGGAAAGACAAGGAAGTATTTATCCATTTCGATGGAATTTATAGCGCTGCTTATGTGTGGATCAATGGTAAGAAGGTCGGTTATTCGCAAGGTTCCAGCAATGATGCTGAATTTCGTATCACTCCTTATGTGAAAGCGGGTAAAAATACGGTTGCCGTAGAAGTTTATCGCTGGTGTGACGGTAGTTTCCTTGAAGATCAGGATATGTTTCGCCTAAGTGGCATCCATCGGGATGTTTATCTGGTGGCAAGTCCGAAGGTTCGTCTGCGTGATGTTCATCTGACTTCACAGATAAGCGGTCGTTTGGATATGGCTGAATTGAAGGTAAAAGCCGATGTGCGTAATTATGGAAAGAAGATTCAGGATGCGACTTTGCGTGTTTCTTTATTGAGTCCTGAAGGAGAGTCTTTACGCTCATTCACCATACCGGCCGGACAGATAAGCGGTGGGCAGGAAAATGTTTGTAAAGGTACGACTACAATTCGCGATCCGCAGTTGTGGAGTGCAGAGACTCCTTATCTGTACACCGTTAATCTGGAGTTGCTTGACGCTGCCGGGAATGTGCTTGAAGCAACTAGCCAGCAATATGGATTCCGTAAAATAGAAATACGTAATAATAAGGTATATATTAATAATGCATTGGTGCTTTTCAAAGGTGCCAACCGTCACGATATACATCCGCAGTTCGGCAAAGCAGTTCCGGTGGAAAGTATGATTGAAGATATTCTTCTTTTTAAACGTTTCAACCTCAATACTATCCGTACCAGTCATTATCCGAACGATCCGAAGATGTATGCGTTATATGATTATTACGGTTTGTATGTAATGGATGAGGCTGACATTGAGTGTCATGGCAATATGTCTTTGTCCACTCGTGAAAGCTGGGAAGGTGCTTACGTCGACCGTATGGTACGCATGGTAGAACGCGATAAGAATCATCCTTCGGTTATCTTTTGGTCGATGGGGAATGAGTCGGGTGGAGGCCGTAATTTTGAGGCTACCTATCGTGCGGCTAAAGCAATAGACGACCGATATATCCATTATGAAGGAATGAATGATATTGCCGATATGGATTCTCGTATGTATCCTTCGATTGAAGGTATGATTGAACAGGACGAGCAACCTCGTAACAAACCTTATTTCCTCTGTGAATATGCTCATGCAATGGGTAATGCGATAGGTAACCTCGAAGAATATTGGGATTATATCGAATTTCATTCGAAGCGCATGATTGGCGGATGCATCTGGGACTGGGTGGATCAGGGTATCAATATGCCGGGCCAACCAGCCGATCATTATTATTTTGGAGGCAGCTTCGGTGACCGCCCGAATGACAATGATTTCTGTTGTAACGGAATCGTGACGGCTGATCGTCAGATTACCCCGAAGTTATGGGAAGTGAAGAAAGTGTACCAGTATTTAACATTGGAACCGAATGGGGAAAACAGTGTTGGCGTGCGTAACCGTTACGCTTTTCTGAATCTGCATGACTTTAACCTGCGTTATGTCATTCTTAAAGATGGTGTGCCGGTAGCAGAAGAAGAGTTCAGTTTGCCTGATGGTAAACCGGGAGAGCATCGTGCCGTGCAAATACCTTATTCCCGTTATCTTACTCCGGAAGGTGAATATTACCTGAATCTTGAAGTGAAACTGAAGAAAGATTGTGTATGGGCAAAAGCCGGACATATCGTAGCTACCGAACAGCTTTTACTTCAGAAATCTCCGACTTCCGGATTGCAATCGGTGGCAATTCCTGCTTCAACGAAAGAAGCTCCGTTTAAGGTAGTGGAAGAGGAGAAGCGTTATTTGTTCTTCCGTAGCCCCGGTGTGGAAATAACTTTTGATAAGAAAGCCGGAAAACTGACCGGAGTTCGTTACAATGGGAAGAATATGCTCCATTTACGTGAGGGATGGTCATTGAATACGTTCCGTTTTATCAATAATGATGTTCGTAAATGGCAGGATACAAAGACGGAAGTGCTTGATTTCGAATGGAAATGGTCGGATAATAATCAATCGGCGGTTGTAACCATTCAGTTGGAAGAACTTGTCGGAAATATAAAGGTTCCTCATACACTAATTTACCGCTTGTATGGCAATGGTGAAATAGACGTGAACGCTTCTTTTACGACAAATGAAGATTTTAATCTCCCCCGTCTCTCATTGCAGGCTCTATTCTCTCCTTCGTTGGAGCAGTTAGAGTGGTACGGAAGAGGTCCGATAGAAAATTATCAGGATCGGAAGAATGCGGCATATATCGGTAAGTATCAATCTACTGTCAATGACATGAAAGAGAAGTATGTCCGTTCCCAATCTATGGGAGAACGTTGTGATACCCGTTGGTTGACATTGACTGATAAAGAAGGCAAAGGTATCAAGATAACATCTGCCGATACATTTGATTTCAGTGCTTTACACTATACAGACAAAGATTTGTTTGATATAAAATACGGGCATGATCTGGCGGATATTTATCGTGCGGAAGTAGTGTTGAATTTGGATTGCATACAACGTGGGTTGGGTAATGCGAGTTGTGGACCGGGTCCTCGTCCTAAGTATGAGATACAGAAAAATACCGTTTATAAATATGCTTTCCGCATGTCTCCTTTTACTAAGTAAGTAAAGAATAGCAGGATAACACAATCATATATTTTAAAGAAAGAGCAAGCAGTTGAGTCTTATGGAAGATAAATCTGCTTGCTCTTTTGTGTATATGGAAACTGGTTGGCGTGTATGACAAGCGGTTTGAATAGAACTTGATATAACTGTCTTAGTAAGCATTTGGCTTTAATACCTTATCGGCTGACTCTAGTCGTCCTGTTAGCCAACTAGAGTTGGCTAACAGGACGACTAAAGTTGACTAGGTAGCCGACTGGAGTCGGCTATTGCTGAACAAATATTTCCTATTCGGAATATATACACTATTTACCTGTTTCTATACTATGGCAAATAGTACTTCTCGCTGTATTGTTAGACTGTAAAATACATATCTTGTGAAGAGGTGAATAGAGGTGAACACTGTATTTTATATGAATTGTTCACCGGAAACGTCTGAAAATGAGATGATATGGACCGTGTGAAGAACGTGAAGAACGGATAATGAAGTTAAGATTGGCAAGATTATGGAGGGATTGTTGCTGGATGTAGAATAAAATTCGTAGCTTTGCCAAGTCATTATATATAAATAAAATTATGATCGAAGTTGTAGAATCAGCCTTGCAAAAGGCTGCGGGTGAAGGAATGGATGAATTTATCCAGGCGTTTACAGATAAATATAAAGAGGTAATCGGTGGTGAATTGACTGCGGAGACAATGCCTTTGTTGACGGGCGAACAACATTCTTTGCTGGCTTATCAGATTTTTCGTGATGAGATGATGGTTGGCGGGTTCTGCCAATTGATTCAGAATGGCTATGGCGGTTATATATTTGATAACCCGTTTGCGAGAGTGATGCGTTTGTGGGGAGCGGAAGAGTTTTCGAAATTAGTTTATAAGGCTAAGAAAATCTTCGATGCCAACCGGAAAGACTTGGAAAAGGAACGGACGGATGATGAATTTATGGCTATGTACGAGCAATACGAAGCTTTTGATGAATTAGAAGAAGCCTATTTAGAGATGGAAGAACAAGTCACAGCATTGATTGCAAGCTACGTAGATGATCATTTGGAACTTTTTGCAAAAATAATAAAGTAACGGATGCAGTATTTTTTAAGTATCCGCATTTATAAATTGTGAATTAGAATTTATATCTTTGCAAAATCTAAAAAATATGTTTATGAAACGAGTGAGATCTTTCTTGGTGGCTTTGATGGCTGTAGTGATGGGTATGTCAGTAACTTCTTGTTTGAAAGGAGATGATAACCACATTTTTACAATGACTGTTCCTGTTAAGTATAATTTTGGATCATTTCTGATGGGGGATGCAACTACGAAGTTGGTTCCTACTACAGAATTGGGCTTTTTGGATGGAAATATGTATATGATTTCATGCCAATATGACCAATCACAGGTAACGGCAAATAGTACTAGTATACCAATTACTTTGCTATCTACTCCGCTTTGTATTGACCCTAAAAGTAATGAAAGTTTAACTACAACAAAAGCAGTTCCTACTAATCCTCTTTATTCATTGGATAAGCAACTGTCAAGTTTGGTTTATTATGATGAAAATACGATTGTTTTGACAATGCCATATTGGGTGAAAGTAGAAGGAACTACTATTGAAGAATCAGAAACAAAGAAGCATTCATTTGTTCTTTCTTATGATCCTGAAACAATGACAGCCTCTGACACTAAGTTAAAACTATATATTAGCCATGTTGTTGATGATGCAGAAGGTGAGACTGTTACTCGTTCTAAATTTACATATGCTTATAGGGCTTATTCAATTAGAGCTGCTCTTGCTGCATTTAAGGAGAAAACAGGCGAATTACCGAAATATTTGGAACTAACAGCTGAAATCAATGATTCAAAAGATGAATTAGTTGATAAGGATGGGAAGGAAACTTCAGTTGAACGTTCAGTTGAATATCAATACGCATTTACAGAATAACATTGAACTACAAAGAACTATTTAATATAGCAATGAAATTGATTTCCTCTCCGGCTAAGGCCTGGGAGGAAATTTCTATGGAAGAGGATAGACGAAAAGTATACATGGCTTTTGTCTATCCTATGATTGGTTTATGCGGTCTGTCCGTATTCATCGGTTCGTTATTGACGAATGGATGGGGAGGTCCGCAAAGCTTCCAGATAGCTATGACCAACTGTTGCGCCGTAGCTGTAGCCCTGTTCGGTGGTTACTTCCTGGCAGCTTATGCCATTAATGAAATGGGGACAAGGATGTTTGGTCTGTATAGCGATATGCCGTTGACGCAACAATTTGCAGGATATGCATTGGTTGTGCCTTTCCTGCTTCAAATCGTAACCGGACTATTACCTGATTTTAGAATTATTGCTTGGTTGCTGCAGTTCTATATCGTCTATATCGTATGGGAAGGAGCTCCTATATTGATGAGAGTAGAAGAAAAACAACGATTGAAATACACCCTTTTGTCGTCTGTATTGTTAATACTATGTCCGACGGTGATTCAAATAGTGTTTAACAAACTGACGGCTATACTTAATTAATGTGTGAAGATGAAACAACCCTCTGTAAATATAAAGAATAAACGGGCTACATTTGATTATGAGCTGATAGATACCTACACAGCAGGTATCGTATTGACCGGTACGGAAATAAAATCCATTCGTTTGGGAAAAGCCAGTCTGGTAGATACGTTTTGCTATTTTACGAAAGGCGAATTGTGGGTGAAGAATATGCACATCGCCGAATATTTCTATGGATCGTACAATAACCATACGGCACGTAGAGAGAGGAAGTTGTTGCTTAATAAAAAAGAATTGGAGAAACTCCAACGGGAGATGAAAAATCCCGGCTTTACGATTGTTCCTGTGCGCTTGTTTATCAATGAAAAAGGTTTGGCGAAACTGGTAGTCGCTTTGGCGAAAGGTAAGAAAGAATATGATAAACGAGAATCTATAAAGGAGAAAGATGACCGTAGAGATATGGCAAGAATGTTCAAGCGGTAACTAAAAGCCGCTATAAGATAAACGCCGGACTGCGAAGAGTCTGGCAGATGATGGCAGAGTAGGTAATTAGGTATTAATGTGATAGGGTAATGAAAAAGACAATCTCTCAAATCATATCCGAGCGCATCCTTATTCTGGATGGGGCAATGGGTACAATGATTCAACAATATAACCTCAAGGAAGAAGATTTTCGTGGTGAACGGTTTGCGCATATTCCCGGACAGTTGAAAGGGAATAACGACTTATTGTGTCTCACACGTCCCGACGTGATTCAGGATATTCATCGTAAATACCTGGAAGCAGGTGCGGATATCATCGAAACCAATACATTCAGTTCGACTACAGTTTCTATGGCTGATTATCACGTAGAAGAATACGTGCGTGAGATGAATCTGGCAGCCGTAAAACTAGCCCGTGATCTTGCCGACGAGTACACTGCAAAGAATCCCGATAAACCGCGTTTTGTAGCCGGCTCTGTGGGACCAACCAATAAAACCTGCTCTATGAGCCCGGACGTGAACAATCCGGCTTATCGTGCTTTGAGTTACGACGAACTGGCTGCATCCTATCAGCAACAGATGGAAGCAATGCTTGAAGGTGGCGTAGACGCCATTCTGATCGAAACAATCTTTGATACCCTGAATGCCAAAGCTGCTATTTTTGCAGCCGAACAAGCAATGAAAGCAACAGGCGTCGAAGTCCCTGTCATGTTATCTGTAACGGTGTCTGATATTGGCGGACGAACATTGTCCGGCCAGACATTGGACGCATTTCTTGCTTCCGTGCAACATGCCAATATCTTTTCTGTCGGTTTAAACTGTTCTTTCGGAGCCCGCCAATTGAAACCATTCCTTGAACAACTGGCAGCTCGTGCACCTTATTATATTAGCGCCTATCCGAATGCCGGATTACCGAATAGCCTGGGTAAGTATGACCAGACACCTGCTGATATGGCTCACGAAGTGAGAGAATATATCGAAGAAGGACTAATCAATATCATTGGCGGCTGTTGTGGAACGACAGATGCCTATATTGCCGAATATCCCGCCCTCGTGAAAGGTGCTAAACCACACGTCCCTGCTCTTGCACCGGATTGTATGTGGCTTTCCGGGCTTGAACTATTGGAAGTCAAACCGGAAATTAACTTTGTAAATGTCGGCGAACGTTGCAACGTAGCCGGTTCTCGTAAGTTTCTCCGTCTGGTAAACGAAAAGAAATATGATGAAGCTCTCTCCATCGCCCGTCAACAAGTGGAAGACGGTGCCTTGGTGATTGACGTCAATATGGATGACGGACTGTTGGACGCAAAGACAGAGATGACTACTTTCCTGAATCTTATCATGTCCGAACCGGAAATAGCCCGTGTTCCGGTAATGATTGACTCTTCCAAATGGGAAGTGATTGAAGCCGGCCTGAAATGTCTGCAAGGAAAGTCAATCGTTAACTCCATTTCTCTGAAAGAAGGCGAGGAAGTTTTCCTCGAACATGCCCGTATCATCCGCCAATATGGAGCAGCCGCCGTCGTAATGGCTTTTGATGAGAAAGGTCAGGCAGATACAGCCGCCCGTAAAATAGAAGTTTGCGAACGGGCTTACCGTCTTTTGGTAGATAAAGTAGGTTTTAATCCTCATGATATTATTTTTGACCCCAATGTGCTTGCCGTAGCTACAGGGATCGAAGAACATAATAACTATGCCGTAGATTTCATTGAAGCTACCGCATGGATCAAAAAGAACCTTCCGGGTGCTCATATTAGCGGAGGAGTCAGTAACCTTTCTTTCTCTTTCCGTGGCAATAATTATATCCGTGAGGCGATGCATGCTGTATTCCTTTATCATGCCATTCAGCAAGGAATGGACATGGGGATTGTGAATCCGGGTACTTCCGTGTTATATAGTGATATCCCGACCGATGTATTGGAAAAGATAGAAGATGTTGTCTTGAATCGTCGTCCGGACGCAGCGGAACGTCTGATAGAATTGGCGGAATCGCTGAAAGCAACTATGAGCGGAACTGCCGGACAACCAGCTGCCAAACAAGATGCGTGGAGAGAAGAATCCGTTCAGGAACGCTTGAAATATGCCTTGATGAAAGGAATCGGAGATTTCCTTGAACAGGATTTTGCAGAAGCATTGCCGCTTTATGATAAAGCAGTCGATGTGATTGAAGGACCGTTGATGGATGGAATGAATTATGTAGGCGAGTTGTTTGGTGCCGGTAAAATGTTCCTTCCCCAGGTTGTGAAGACTGCCCGTACGATGAAAAAAGCCGTAGCTATCCTGCAACCGATTATCGAATCGGAAAAAGTGGAAGGAAGCGCCGCGGCTGGAAAAGTGTTGCTGGCAACTGTAAAGGGCGATGTGCACGATATTGGAAAAAATATTGTAGCGGTGGTGATGGCTTGCAATGGTTATGATATTGTAGACTTGGGAGTGATGGTGCCGGCGGAAACCATTGTGCAGCGTGCTATTGAAGAAAAAGTGGATATGATCGGATTGAGTGGTCTGATTACTCCCTCTTTGGAAGAAATGGCGCATGTGGCTTTGGAACTCGAAAAAGCAGGACTGGATATTCCTCTTCTGATTGGTGGGGCTACTACATCGAAAATGCATACGGCATTGAAGATTGCTCCTGTCTATCACGCTCCGGTGGTACATCTGAAAGATGCTTCCCAAAATGCAAGTGTTGCTTCCAAATTATTGAATCCACAGCTGAAAGCCGAATTGGTGAACGAACTGAATAGCGAATACGAGGCGCTTCGTGAAAAAAGCGGTCTGCTGAAACGTGAAACAGTTTCATTGGAAGAGGCGCAGAAAAATAAGTTGAATCTGTTTTAAATAGTATCCGACCGTACTACACTGGGTTCAATGGTTGCCTATCTTTATGAAGGCCGTATGCAGGTGGTACGCAAATTACCAGGCTACAAAAGAGAACCCGAAACAGAAATTTGATGAGAGAAAGATATACTATAATCAGTATTACTAAACAAAAGTTTTGTTTTTTCAATAATTTGCTTACATTTGCGTCTTAATTGATTAAATCTGATACGCAAATGTTTGGAATAGACGACCCTTTTATAATTCTGCCTTACCTTCTTTCAGTGGTATGTGTGATCTTTGCTGCCTGGTTTGGGCTGAAGTATTGGAATAAGGACGACGAAAAAGACGAAACTCGATGAATACATTTACACTCAGCTTGATTGTGATAGGATATCTCCTGTCACTTGCTTATCTCGGCTTTTTGGGATACAAGAAAACAACGAATAGCAGTGACTATCTGGTAGGCGGACGTCAGATGAATCCTATTGTTATGGCACTTTCGTATGGTGCTACGTTTATCTCCGCATCTGCTATTGTAGGTTTTGGAGGAGTGGCGGCAGCTTTCGGAATGGGTATTCAGTGGCTCTGTTTCCTGAATATGTTTATCGGAGTTGTTATAGCTTTTATCTTTTTCGGTTTACGTACCCGGCGTATGGGTGCAAAACTGAATGTGAGCACTTTCCCTCAATTATTAGGCCGTCATTTTCGTTCCCGTAATATACAGGTATTTATTGCTGCTGTTATTTTCATCGGAATGCCGCTTTATGCAGCAGTTGTGATGAAAGGGGGAGCTGTATTTATCGAACAGATCTTTCAGATTGATTTCAATATCTCTTTGTTGATATTTACATTGGTTATTGCTGCTTATGTTATTGCAGGCGGTATGAAAGGAGTCATGTATACAGATGCTTTACAGGCAGTAATCATGTTCGGTTGCATGCTGTTTCTATTATTCTCTCTATATCAGGTGCTCGGTATGGGTTTTACCGAAGCGAATAAAGAGTTGGCTGCTATTGCTCCGTTAGTCCCGGAAAAATTTAAAGCATTGGGACATCAGGGATGGACTGCAATGCCTGTTACAGGTTCACCACAATGGTACTCACTTGTTACTTCCCTTATTTTAGGAGTAGGAATCGGATGTCTTGCGCAACCCCAGCTAGTGGTTCGTTTTATGACTGTGGAGAGTAGCAAACAATTAAACCGCGGTGTATTTATCGGTTGTTTCTTTTTGATTATAACCGTAGGAGCTATCTATCATGCCGGAGCTTTGAGTAACCTTTTCTTCCTGAAAACAGAAGGAGCGGTTGCTACCGAAGTAGTGCAGGACATCGATAAGATTATTCCGTATTTTATTAATAAAGCGATGCCCGACTGGTTTGCCGCACTGTTTATGTTATGTATCCTTTCGGCCAGTATGTCTACACTAAGCTCGCAGTTCCATACAATGGGTGCTTCGGTAGGTTCTGATATTTATGGAACTTATAAACCCCGTTCGCGGAATAAACTGACCAATGTGATTCGTCTGGGAGTATTGTTCTCTATTCTGGTCAGCTACATTATTTGCTATATGTTGCCTCATGATATTATCGCCCGTGGAACTTCTATCTTTATGGGGATTTGTGCGGCAGCTTTCCTTCCAGCCTATTTCTGTGCTTTATATTGGAAGAAAGCTACTAAGCAGGGTGTCATGGCAAGTCTTTGGGTCGGAACAATCGGTAGCCTGTTTGCCCTTGTATTTCTTCATCAGAAAGAATCTGCAGCATTAGGTATCTGCAAAGCATTATTTGGACGGGATGTATTGATTACCACTTATCCCTTCCCTGTGATTGATCCGATATTATTTGCCTTACCATTATCTGTATTAGCTATCATCGTAATCAGCTTAATGACCAAAAAATAAGTATAAAGTATTAAGTATTAACCGTGACCTTTGAGGTGCTTATCCGCATGGTGTAATATTTAATACTTAATACTTGTTTTCACGCTTTTATTTTCTTCTTGTAAGATTCGTAACGCGACATGATATCACGTACGAAATTGTAAGTCTCGATACCACGGAAATACCCGTTTTTGCAGACAGGATCGGTAAAGTATTCTTCGTTGCTTTTGAGTAGGATGAAGTTTTCTACATTGTCTTTCCATATCAGTTTGTTCTTTCCGTATTTTTCGGCTAGTGCCATGGCATCGTATATATGCCCCAAGCCGGCATTATAAGATGCAAGGATGAAGTTAAGCCGTTCCTGTTTGTCGGGAATCATACTGAAGCTGCGGTCGGTAGCGGCGATATATTTAGTAGCCGCTTTCACACTTTCCTCCGGATTCTGCTCTTTGCCGGGAGGTACTCCCATTGCCCGGGCGGTGGCAGGCATTAACTGCATCAGCCCTTTAGCGCCGGCCCAGGAAACTGCGGTAGTATCGAAATTAGATTCAGTATAGGCTAGTGACGCCAGCATACGCCAATCCCATCCGATATCTTTGGAATACTTTCTGAATAAATCATCATAATGAGATATTTTCCCCTCTTTCAATGAAAGGATAGGAGAGTGGGGCATCATTTTACTATTCTCAAAATAACGTTTCATACTGGCAGTGTAGGCAGGAGAGGTCATATTTTCCTGATGCCATTTAGTAGCGGCGGCTGCCAGTTCAGGGCTGTCTTTTCGTACTGCCCACGAAGACCGTTGATCGAAACTGATAGACAGATCGATATTTAAATTAGGATAATAGGTCTTATTTAATTTTGCCAAGTCGTTGTCGGCTACTGTATACGGGATTTTTCCTTGCGCCACTTGCGTTATCAAGTCCTCGATGGTAGTACTGTCATTGGTAACTTCGTGAATCCGGATGCCGCCCCCTAATTCGCTGTTCAGATTGACGAGGCGGTCGTAATATTTCCCCGGCTTTACGTATATATCTTTTCCTACCAGTTCGGTTACGTCTTTTAATGGCTTCTGTTTTCCTCTTCCTTGCTGAACAATCACTTGATGGGTGATGACATCTTCACCACAATAAAGCAGACTGTCTTTCCACTCTTTGGTGATAGGCAGATTATAGGCAATCATATCTCCTTCGCCTGCCAGCAATTTTTGAATCATCTCGTCAACGCTGTTGGCAACTTCAATCCTAAGCTTTAGTCCCAGGCTTTTGGCAAACTGCTCGCTAAGTTCATACTGGAATCCCATTTCCTGTCCGCGGTAAATAAAATAGGAAGTAGAGCTGTACAATGTCAATACAACGAGTTCGCCACTATCTTTTATTTGTGGAAGATCACGTGTGGATTCATCCGTTGTACTATGTTGCTTGTTCCGGCATCCGAACACGCAGCAGAACAATACGAGGAATAAAGGGATAATCAGTGTCTTGGCATTCATACCTGACATTTTGCTTTTAACTCTCAACTCTCCGTTTTCCACTCTCAACTCTTCAAGTGTTTCTTGATGTACATAGTTAGTATATCAATAGCTACCTTATTACTGCCGCCTTCCGGTACAATAAGGTCGGCATATCGTTTGCATGGTTCGATAAATTGCAGGTGCATAGGCTTTAAAACCCGTGTATAGCGTTCCATTACAGCTTCGGCAGTACGTCCGCGCTCAATAACATCTCTTTGGATAACACGTATCAGGCGTTCGTCTGGATCGGCATCTACAAAAATCTTAAGGTCCATCATATTGCGCAGCTTTTTATCACATAAGGCAAGGATTCCTTCAATGATAATCACTTCACGAGGTTCGATATGAATCGTTTCGGGCTGGCGCGTACAAGTGAGATAAGAATAAGTAGGCTGTTCGATGCTATTTCCTTCTTTCAGCATCATGACATGTTTGGATAGTAGACTCCATTCAAAAGCATCGGGATGGTCAAAATTGATATTCTGGCGTTCTTCAACCGGAACATGGCTACTATCTTTGTAGTATGAATCCTGTGGTAAGAGTACTACTTCTCCTGCGGGGAGACTTTCTATAATTTTCCGTACGACGGTGGTCTTTCCAGAGCCCGTTCCGCCTGCTATTCCTATAATTAACATCTCTTTAAATGTATATTTGAACTAAATAGAGTATTTTTGCATTACTATTAATGCGATGATTGCATTAACAAGACAAATATAGAAACAATTCATTAAAATAACAACGTAATGGTAAAACACATTGTATTATTTAAGTTAAAAGACGAAGTTCCTGCTGAAGAGAAACTGGTAGTCATGACTAAATTCAAGGAAGCGATAGAAGCTCTTCCTGCTAAAATCTCTGTTATTCGCAAAGTGGAAGTCGGATTGAATATGAATCCCGGTGAAACATGGAATATTGCGCTTTACAGTGAGTTTGATACACTAGAAGATGTGAAATTCTATGCAACACATCCCGACCATGTAGCTGCCGGCAAGATTCTGGCTGATACGAAAGAAAGCCGTGCATGCGTAGACTATGAATTATAAACCCCAAAATAAGATGAGAAAAATAATTTCTTTCCTGCTTTTAAGCTTTGTTGTATATGCATTGCAAGCGCAGATCAAAGATCCGGTAAAGTTTAAAACAGAATTGACACCTCTCTCCGATACGGAGGCAGAGGTGGTGTTTACGGCTACCATTGATAAAGGTTGGCATGTTTATTCTACCGACTTGGGAGATGGCGGTCCTATTGCTGCAACATTTAATGTGGATAATAAATCGGGCGTCGAGCTTGTCGGTAAACTGAAGCCTGTGGGCAAAGAAGTATCTACTTTCGATAAATTATTCGAAATGAAGGTACGCTATTTCGAGAATACGGCAAAGTTTGTGCAGAAAGTAAAATTGACGGGTGGAGCTTACGCAATAGAAGGTTATCTGGAATTCGGAGCTTGTGATGACGAGAGTTGTCTGCCTCCTACTCAAGTGCCATTTAAGTTTTCGGGAGTAGCGAAAACCGGAAATGCTGTTGCAGCGAAAACAGAACAACCGAAAGCAGAACAACCGGAGCAAAAAGAAGTGGATAAGGCAGATAAGAAAGAAGAGGCAACTCCTGTTGCTTCGAAAGACTCATCTGCTATGATGGAGTTGGTGCCTGCAACTACAACGGAAGCAGCCACGGATATTCAGTCGGCAGTTGCCTCCAGTGAACTTTGGAAACCCGTTATTAGTGATCTGCAAGCATTAGGCGAGGAGCACAGTCAGAAAGATATGTCCTGGATATATATATTCATTACTGGGTTCCTTGGAGGATTATTGGCTTTGTTCACTCCTTGTGTGTGGCCGATTATTCCAATGACAGTCAGCTTTTTCCTGAAACGCAGTAAAGACAAAAAGAAAGGAATTCGTGATGCGTGGACGTATGGTGCATCTATCGTCGTGATTTATGTGGCATTAGGTTTGGCTATCACGTTGATTTTCGGTGCCAGTGCATTAAACGCTTTATCTACCAATGCTATTTTCAACATTCTCTTCTTCCTGATGTTGGTGATTTTTGCCGCTTCATTCTTTGGAGCGTTTGAAATCAGACTACCCTCGAAATGGGGAAACGCAGTAGATAGCAAAGCAGAATCTACGACCGGATTATTAAGTATTTTCCTGATGGCTTTCACGCTTTCATTGGTATCTTTCTCTTGTACAGGTCCGATTATCGGATTTCTGCTGGTACAGGTATCTACCACAGGAAGTGTAGTTGCTCCGGCAATCGGTATGTTGGGATTTGCCATTGCTTTGGCATTGCCATTTACGCTTTTCGCCCTGTTCCCGTCTTGGCTGAAATCTATGCCGAAGTCCGGTGGATGGATGAATGTAATCAAAGTAACGCTGGGCTTCCTCGAATTGGCGTTTGCGCTTAAATTCTTGTCGGTAGCTGATTTGGCTTACGGTTGGAGACTGCTTGACCGCGAAACATTCCTGGCTCTGTGGATTGTAATCTTTGCTTTGCTTGGATTCTATCTGTTGGGTAAGATCAAATTTCCGCATGATGACGATGATAATAAGGTGGGAGTCACCCGCTTCTTTATGGCATTAATCTCTTTAGCGTTCGCTGTATATATGGTTCCCGGTTTGTGGGGAGCGCCATTGAAGGCCGTATCTGCATTTGCTCCGCCTATGCAGACGCAAGACTTCAATTTGTATAAGAACGAGGTACATGCGAAATTCGATGATTATGATTTAGGCATGGAATATGCCCGTCTGAACGGAAAGCCCGTTATGCTCGACTTTACCGGATATGGTTGCGTAAACTGTCGTAAGATGGAAGCAGCGGTGTGGACTGATCCGAAAGTGAGTGATTTGATTAATAACGATTATGTACTGATTACTCTCTATGTTGATAATAAGACTCCGTTGACCGAACCCGTAAAGATAATCGAGAACGGTACAGAACGTACTTTACGTACTGTCGGCGATAAATGGAGTTATCTGCAACGTGTGAAATTCGGAGCCAACGCCCAGCCTTTCTATGTATTGTTGGACAATCAGGGTAAACCGTTGAATAAGTCGTATGCTTATAACGAAGATATTCCTAAGTATATCGAATTCTTGCAGACCGGATTGGAGAACTATAAGAAAGGGAAAAATTAAAATCTTCGATAAGGCACTGTCTTGAATGATAAATGAAATAAAAGCGGTCTCATCTTTTCGGTGAGATCGCTTTTATTTTTTTATTTCAGAAAAAATACATACGTTTGTAACATCATAACAATACCTTTGTGCCCAAAAATAAAGAAAATATGTACGCAACAGACACTCTTGTAAATGAACGGGAATTGGTTCTTCGTCTGATAGACGGAGATGAAGAGGCCTTTTGCGAACTTTATGCCGCTTACAAGAATCGTTTGCTCTACTTCGCCCTGAAGTTCGTCAAGTCGCGTGAATTTGCTGAAGATATTTTCCAGGATGCATTTACGGTAGTCTGGCAAACTCGTCGTTTCATCAATCCCGAAGCCTCTTTTTCTTCCTACCTTTATACCATCGTACGTAATCGTATTCTGAATCAGTTGCGCGACATGGCTAATGAAGATCAATTGAAAGAACAGATTCTTTCTCAAGCGATCGATTCAACAAACGAGACCAATAACCATATTTTGCTCAATGATTTGAAAGAGATTGTTGCCCGTGCATTGGAACAATTGACACCCCGCCAACGGGAAGTGTTCAAAATGAGCCGTGAACTACAGATGTCTCACAAAGAAATAGCCGAAGCGTTGGGTGTTTCTGTTCATACGGTGCAGGAACATATTTCTGTTTCTCTGAAAGTGATTCGTTCTTATCTGACTAAATATTCAAGTACATCGGCTGATATACTTCTGATTCTATTTTGCTTGAATTTATAATAAATGTTAATCACACCCTAGCTCTTTCTTACTTTTGTGTATTACTTATACAAAAGGAAGGAAATTAATATCCTTATTTTGAATGTATGATGAAATATACTAAAACAAAAAAAGATAAATTGCATCGTTACCTGGATGACCTTTATACCAGGGAAGAGGCTTCACAACTTTTGCAAAGCATAAAAGAGGCAGAAAACCAAGATTTATTGGATGAACTGGCAGCAGAGGTTTGGGAAGAATCCGGGAACTTGCAGCCTGCTACTGATTTGGAACGGGAAAAATATAAGAGAGAGGCACGTCAATTATTGAAACGTATTGAACACAAAAAACGTACCTGGTTCCGTCGGGCGTCTGTGGTGGCGGTTAGTACGGCGGCTGTCATAGCCATTATAATAGGGAGTGTCAACTTTTTCCGGTATATGAATGAACAGCAGGTCACGCTTGCCGAAGTCACCACTTCTTTTGGTGAAAAAAGACAAGTGACTTTGCCGGATGGAACTCTTTTGGTATTGAATTCTTGTTCTCAAGTGCGTTATCCGGAACGTTTTGTGGGAGATAGCCGTGAAATAGAACTTGAAGGTGAGGGATATTTCCGTGTTGCCCGTAATGAAAAGATGCCATTTATTGTAAAAACAAAGCGACTGGATGTTCGGGTATTGGGTACTCGTTTTGATGTCAAGTCCTATTCAACGGATGAGATTGTATCTGTGAGTGTGGAGAGTGGTAAAGTGCAGGTTGATTTACCGGAAGCAATGATGAGGCTGACTGCCAAAGAACAAGTGCTTATCAATACTGTTTCCGGTGAATATAGTAAGAAAACAGAAGATAGGGGAGTGGCTGTCTGGATGAAAGGAGGTTTACGTTTCTACAGTACACCGATTCGGGATGTGGCAAAAGAACTGGAGCGTATATATAATTGCCGGATTACTTTTGCTCCCGGTCAGAATTTTAACAACTTGATTACCGGTGAGCACGATAATAAGAGTCTGGAGTCCGTACTTAAATCCATCGAATTTATCAGTGGTGATATCAAATATAAGAAAGAAGGCATCGATGTCCTTCTTTATAAAAAATGAGATGAAGAAAAGATAATGTTTAACCTTTAAAAGAATAATAGATGAAAACAGCCCCTTCATGAACCTCCCTAAAATGATAGAAGCACTCCAAAGGAATGCTCCTATCCGCAATTCGGACGGATATTCATAAGCTTCGACCCAAATGAATAACGTATCGCGCATTGCTCGTTTTTAATAACTTTAGTCAATTACTAAAACGCACAAATTTATGAATAATCTTCTTATTTGTAAAGGGATAAGTAAAAATAGCTGTTCGTTTTTAGCTTTTTTACTATTCGCCTTCATTTTAATTGTTCCGGCTGCTGCTCAAACATTAAAAGAGCATGATATAACGCTTCGCGTGCAAAATGAGCCGGTAGAAAGTGTTTTCAATAAAATCAGCAAACAGACTAATTTTAAATTTCTCTATGACCAGGAGACAGTGAACAAAGCTCCGAGAGTTTCTTTCGACATTAAAAATGCTTCATTAAAACAGATTCTGGGGGAGATAACCACCCAGGCCAAACTTTATTTCAATAGGACCGATCATACAATTGCTGTCAGCAAACAGCCGCTTAAAAAGGAAGAAACAGCTCAACGTACACGCACTATCCAGGGAATTGTTGCAGATGATAAAGGAGAACCGGTGATTGGTGCCAGTGTTCAGATTAAAGGAGAAGGTAGTGGTACCATTACCGATATCGACGGACGTTATTCAATCATGAATGTACCGGAATCTGCCACACTGACTATTTCTTATATCGGCTATAAAACGGTGAATATCTCTGCAAAAGATAAGAATACGGCAAAAATCACGTTGGTGGAAGATAGTAAGATGATCGATGAAGTAGTCGTGGTAGGCTATGGTGTTCAGAGAAAAAGGGATGTTTCTACTTCTATTTCTTCCGTGAAAGCCGAACAAATAGCAGAAGTTTCTGCTTCCGATTTTCGTCAGGCGTTGGCGGGAAAAATGCCGGGAGTACAGGTGACGCAACCTAGTGGTGATCCGGAAGGAAGCGTAAGTATCCGTGTTCGTGGTATCAGCACTGTGAATGCAGGTAGTGATCCTCTCTATATTATCGACGGTGTACCGGTGGAACGTGGATTTGCCAATCTGAATAATAATGATATTGAATCTGTAGAAGTCTTGAAAGATGCTTCTTCGGCAGCTATTTATGGTAGCCGCGGATCGAATGGTGTAATTATTATCACGACCAAACAGGGGCAGTCGGAGAAAATGAAAGTGCAGTATGATGGATATTATGGTATCCAGAGTGTTTCGAAGAAACTTCCAATGATGAATGCATATCAGTTTGCCGAATTTGCAAAAGATGGTCATGATAACTCCTATCTGGATGCCAATCCCGGCGGATCACCGGATGATCCGAATGGAATGCGTCCCAACTCATGGGAACGTATCCCTACCGAACTCTTTCCTTATCTGAATGGTGACAAAGGACTGACCGATACGGACTGGCAAGACGCTATATTCCGTACTGCTGCTACTACCAGCCACAATGTATCTATTTCCGGCAGAGGAAAAACAGTCGGTTATTTTATTTCAGCCAACTATTATGATAAAGAAGGTATTATCATTAATTCCGATTTTAAGAAATACAGTATGCGTATGAATTTGGACGGGAAATATAAAAGACTGAAATTCGGTCTGAATTTTTCTCCTTCTTATTCTACTTCCAACCGGGTAGATGCTTCCGGGTCCAATGGTATTGTGCAATCAGCCTTGATGATGCCTCCGGTATGGCCGGTGTATAATGCGGATGGAAGCTATAATTATCAGGGAAACGGATATTGGAGAATTGGAAATGACTACCAGCACAATTCGGTATTAAACCCGGTAGCCATGGCAAATCTCCAATCGGATGTTGTAGACCGTATGGCTATTGTAGGAAAATTCTTTGCGGAATTGGAGTTATATAAAGGGCTTACCTATAACATCTCTTTTGGTGGTGATTATTATGGTTCGCATAACGATCAATACCGTTCATCGGAACTTCCGTTATTGGGACATAAATATTATGATGTGAAGTCGAATCCTACTGCATACAGTTCATCAGGCTTTTATTTCAACTGGTTGGTTGAGAATAAAATCAATTATAATACGACCATCAAGGATGTTCATTCTATCAATGTTGTTTTAGTGCAATCGGCTCAAAAAGAAACATATAAAAGGGATAACGTGACGGCTACCGATTTCCCGAATGATTACATACAAACAATTTCCGGTGGTACGGTGACGAAAGGTGCGTCTGATAAAACACAGTGGACAATTGCTTCTTATCTGGCGCGTGTACAGTATAGCTATAAAGGTAAGTATATGGCTTCAGCAGCCATTCGTGCAGACGGTTCTTCCCGTTTCGGAAAAAACAACCGTTGGGGATATTTCCCTTCTGCTTCTTTTGCATGGAGAATAAGTGGAGAAGACTTTTTCACGAAAGCAAAATTCCTATCATTTGTTGATGACTTGAAACTTAGAGCCAGTTATGGAGTTACCGGTAATTTTCAGATTGGTAATTATGACCACCTGTCTCTGATGGCTTCCGATAATTATATACTCGGTACAGGCAATGGGCAGTTGGTGAATGGATATAAACCTAGTACCATAAAGAATGAGGATTTGAGTTGGGAAAAGAATGCGATGGTGAATGTGGGTCTTGATTTACAAATGTTCAAGGGATTGTTGGGGCTGACTGTGGATTATTACAATACCAACACTTCTAATATGTTGTTGAACGTACCTGTTCCTCATCTGACCGGATATAGCACTGCATTGATGAATATTGGTAAAGTGAACAACAGGGGATGGGAAATAGCATTGACCTCGCAGAAGAATATAACGAAAGATTTCGGTTATTCATTCAATGCCAATTATGCTACGAATACAAACGAAGTAAAAGCGCTCGGTCCGGGTAATGCTCCTATCATATCTACTGGTAGCGTAGATCATGCATATTACATAACGAAAGTTGGTGAACCTATCGGCTGTTATTATCTGTTGGTGCAGGATGGCATTTTCTCCAATGAAGAAGAATTGAAGAAATATCCTCATTTCAGCAATACCAAGCCCGGAGATTTCCGGTTTGTGGATGTAGATGGAGACGGTGTGATGGACTTGGATAAAGACCGTACGATAGTAGGTAACTATATGCCTGATTTTACCTATGGATTCGGGGGAAAAGTGTGGTTTAAGGGATTTGATCTTGATTTCAATTTCCAAGGAGTGTATGGTAATGAAATTTTGAACTTGAATCGCCGTTACATTGATAATCTGGAAGGCAATACCAATGGTACTACCATCGCCTTGAATCGTTGGAAGAGTCCGGAAGATCCGGGAAACGGTCAGGTGAATCGTGCCAATCGTAAATCAAAAGGTTATAATGGACGTACGTCAACCTGGCATTTGGAAGATGGCTCTTATCTGCGGTTGCAGAATGTGACACTGGGATATACTCTGCCGAAGAATCTGACCCAGCGCTTTTTTGTAGAAAAGTTGAGAGTATACGTTTCCGGACAAAATCTCTGGACTTCAACTAATTATAGCGGATACAATCCGGAAGTGAATGCCCGGCCGTCTAATTCTCTTTCACCGGGTGAGGACTATGGTACTTATCCATTGGCTAAAACATTCTTATTCGGATTGAATATAACTCTTTAATTATCCTTTAAAATACACGTTGTATGAAAAAATATAAACTAATACTATTCTTGTCAACTGCTTTTTTATCAGTTGCCTGTACAGATAGTTTCTTCGATTTGGAACCAAGTAGCAGTGTGCCTACCGATAAGGTATATAAGACAGCAGACGATTTTAATGTAGCTGTGATGGGATGTTACTCTAAATTGCAGACACAGGTTTCCTATTTTACGGAGTGTTGCGAATATCGGAGTGATAATTTGACATTGAGCGCACCTACTGCCGGAACGCAAGACCGTTATGATATCGACCAGTTTGCAGATAAAGCTTCTAATGGAATCCTGGAAAATGCTTGGGCGAATTTTAATAATGGAGTCTATCGTTGTAATCTTATATTAGATAGGATTGATGAAGCCAACTTTGACGCTACTCTGAAAAAACAATATAAAGGAGAAGCCCTTTTCATTCGTGCACTTACCTATTTTAATATGTATCGTCTGTGGGGAGGAATACCTATGACTAATAAGGTGGTAACAGTGGCCGAAGCTCTGAAAATCGGACGTAGTTCAGACCAGCAGGTTTATGATTTCCTTGTCGGTGATTTGAATCAGGTTATTAATGAAAGTATGTTGCCGTCTTCTTATGCAAGTGCCGATATGGGACGAGTGACTTCCGGTGCTGCAATGGCACTGCTTGGCAAGATTTACCTCACTTTCCATAAATGGACGGAAGCTCGAAATGTGTTATCTCAATTGATAGGTAAGTATTCTCTGATGACTACTCCGGACCGGGTTTTTGATGTAAATAATAAAATGAATGATGAGATCATTTTTGCTGTTCGCTTTAATAAGGATGTGGAAGGAGAAGGGCATGGATACTGGTTTTCTATCATTAACCTGACCGACAATTCCAATCAGACAAAGGCGCTGAAAGAATGTTATAAAGACGGGGATAAGCGGAAAGATTTGATTACTTATGTAAAGGTGGAAGATAAGGTTTGTGTCATGAATAAATTTAAAGATGTCAAGAGTGCGACTTATAACACTGTTGGTAATGACCAGATTATTCTCCGTTATGCCGATGTATTGTTGATGTATGCAGAAGCTTTGAATGAAATTAGTTACAGTAATTTACAGAATTCAGAAGCCTTGGTTGCTTTGAATGCTGTACATACCCGTGCCGGATTGTCTCCGATTTTGATTACAGAATTACCCGACCAGGATAGTTTCCGTAATGCGATTATGCTGGAACGTCAACAGGAATTTCCTTATGAGGGACAGCGTTGGTTTGATTTGGTACGTATGGGAGGCGCTAAGGAAGCCATGAAAGCGGAAGGACATATTATTCAGGATTACCAATTCCTGTATCCTATTCCCAAAACGGAATTGGAAAGAATAAACAACACAGAATTGTTGTGGCAGAATACGGGATATTAATAGGGTTAAACTAAAAGAATTCAGACAATGAAAAAAATAATATATAGCTTGTTGTTTATTCTCACAGTAGTTTTTACTGCTTGTGAAGAAGAGCTGCCAAAAGCGAATTTCGATTTATATGAACTGAAGTCACTTACGGCAACAGCCGGAGATATGAATGTGACTCTTGCTTGGGAGGCATACGAAAATGCCCGGCCTAATGAATATTTGATTCTTTGGACTTCCGGATCGTCAGATGCGGAAGGAGGTGAGATGACTGTGGATGCGAAAACAATGACTGCCACAATCAATAATCTGGTGAATGACGTTGCTTACACTTTTTCTGTACAACCTCGTTATACAGGAGGACTGGCCAGTAAAACGACCGCTGCCTGTACGCCGAAGAATGCGAGATACCCGATTTCTGATCTGACGGCAGCAGCCGGCAATGAAAGAGTGCGTTTGAGATGGACAAAACCTGCCAGTGAACGTTTTACCCGTTATCAGGTTACTGTTAATCCGGGCAATCAGATTATCAATCTGGATGATACTTCCTTGGAAGAATACATTGTTGATGGGCTGGCTAACGATCAGGAATATACGTTCAACGTAGTTTGTGTTTATCCTACGGGCAATTCTATTCCAGTGGAAACTTCAGCTACTCCGGGATTGATCTATCCTATTCTTGCCAATACGGAACTGGTCGTGTGGGAACCTTGCGCCTTTGCTTATAACGATATGTATTTTATGGCAGGTGAAGTGAAATCGGTAAGCTGGGATTTTGGTGATGGTACGACATCAGGAGAAAACAATCCTATACATGCATTTGCTACTACCGGAACTTATACAGTAGCTGTCACGGTGACTTATGTAAATAACACAACCGAGTCGGGTAGTCTGGCTGTTACAGTCGGCAATTATAAATGGAATTCTGTCGATTTGAACTTTGGCGGATTTACCGGATATGTAAAGACTTCCAATCCGGTGTTCTCTCCGGATGGAAAAACAATGTACATCCCAACGTCTACTCCTGCAGGGCATTTATTTGCTATTGATGTAGTGAGCGGTGAATTCAAATGGGTGTTTGCTATCAGTCAGATAACGTATGGTGGAGGTGCGTTAGTGGCTCCTGATGGTACCATATATCAGTGTGTAAGAAATGCTACTATTAATAATGTATATGCTATCAATCCGAATGGAACCCAAAAGTGGGCGGTTAAATTGGATGCTGCGGTAGGTGCTTTTCCTGCATTGTCTGTCGATGGTGTTCTTTACTGTCTTACTAATAAGAGTACGTTGTATGCCCTCGATGCATCCAGTGGCGTTATAAAATGGCAACAATCCCTTGACGGAGCAACAGGTAGTGCGGTAGCTATTGATAAAGCCGGAAATGTTTATGCGGGTACAAGTGCTGCTATTTATGCTTTTAAACCGAATAAGGATCAGATATGGAAATTGGAAGAAGTAAATGTGACAGAACAGGCTACGTTTGCTTTGAAAGATCAGATGCTTTATGCGACGTTGAAAGGAGGCGGACTTGTTGCTGTCGATATGACAAACGGGACAAAGAAATGGACGTATCCGACTACGAAAGGAGATGCCTATTTCCCGATTGTAGATAAAAATGGTAATATCTACTTTACGGAGAAAAATTCACAGACGGTTCATGCAGTGAATTCTAGCGGATCTAAAATTTGGGAGAAAAAGGTAGGCAACAATTTGAATTACAGTGGAGGTGCCTTGAGTACGGATGGTATTCTTTATATAGGTACTCAATCGAACAACAAAGTGTTGGGATTTGATATCACTAATGGAACCATCGTTTTTGAAGAAACTGTAGGACAACAAGTCATGGCAGCTGTTACTATTGGTCCGGACAAACGGCTTTATTGCGGAACGATCGGATCTGGTAATATCGGTGCTGTCAAAGCATTTGATATCAATAAGACTTTGGAGACAGACTCCTGGAGTATTCGTGGTGGTGATATTCAAGGTACAAACCGTCAAAAGTAAGTGATAATGAGAATCTCGGTTTTTATTGTATTTATGACGATGACAATGGGAGTATATGCACAGAAATATAAAGTAGGTACTACTACAGCTTTGTGGAAAGTACCTGCTTCCACAGACTTTTCTCAAGCTCGGTCTGTGGGGCTAGAGTATGTGGAAGTTGCATTTAACCAGTGTTATAGAGGCATTCCGGCAAATGAGGTCATTCCTCGTGTTCGGGATATGAAAGCAAAAATTGATAGTGCCGGTATCAAAGTCTGGTCTATACATCTTCCTTTTTCCCGAACGTTGGATATATCGGTTCTCGATGAAAAGAAAAGGAAAGAAAATGTAGATTTTATGGCGGAGATGATTGAACAGTGTGCTCAATTTCAACCGAAATGTTTAGTTTTGCATCCAAGTTCCGAACCGATTGACGACAGTATTCGGGCACAAAGAATAGCCAATGCTTCCAGGTCTATCGCTTATCTGAAGAAGTATGCGGATCAGATAGGAGCACAGTTATGTATAGAGAATCTGCCGCGGACTTGTCTGGGAAATACTCCTGAAGAACTTTGGGAGATTATCAAAGACATTCCCGATGTGAAGGTTTGTTTTGATACCAATCATTATACAAAAGGAACGACGGAACATTTTGTAGAAGCCATTGGTGAACGTATTGGCACCATACATGCTTCGGATTTTGATTTTGTCAACGAGTGCCACTGGCTTCCTACGCAAGGCGATATTAAGTGGGGAAAGTTAATGCACGCACTCGAAGGAGTCGGTTATGAAGGAGTTTTCATGTATGAAGCGACTAAAGATCATGAAAACCATGATACACGTCCAACACCGGAACGGGTTGTTGAAACTTTCAATAAAATAATTAATGATTATAAAACACTGAAATAAGATGGATATAATAAGAAAAATTCAATATTTACTGTTTTGCCTTTTGGCAATAGGCTTTGTTGCTTGCGATGATGATGACAACAACAGTACCAAAACAGGTCATGAAGGAATCCTTACTCAATTGGCAGAGGAAGTGGATGCCACAGCACAACAGTTGTGGAATTCTTCTCCTTTGATTGTCAATGCTGGACGTACTGCTACTTTGACCAAAATTCAGGAGTATGCGGATAAATGTAAAAATGATTATTTCATCAGTTATTTGAATGGCTTCGACCAAGCAAGTACGAATATGGAAAAGTGTGATCCTATTATCTATTTTTATCGGAGCGCATTTGACCGCGTAATGGATGGAGTTAAGAATTCAAAAGTGGAAAATGGTACAGCAGAGATTTGGGCACTTTATAATATGGGATATGTGGTCAAGACTCCGTCAGGGTGTTTTGCTATTGACATATCTCATCGTTGGGCAAAAGAACTGGCACCTTATATTGATTTTCTCTGCGTCACTCATAAGCATTCCGATCATTATAACAATGATCTTATTCAGGCTATGTTTGATTTAGGCAAACCGGTATTGTCTAACTACCTGAAAGATACGACATATCCTTATACCGCAAAAGGAGATAAAGATTATGAAATAGGAAAATTCAAGATTAAAACCTGTATCACCGATCACAACAATTCCGGGTTATCTAATTTTGTGACTGTATTTTCGATTGATTGTGGTGAAGATACCGATAACTTCGTCTTTATGCATGTAGGAGACTCCAACTATAAACCGGAACAATATACGAATCTGGCTTCTCATGTGAATGTATTGATACCACGTTACGCTCCCAATGCACTGATTGAAAATAATATTCTGGGCTCGGGTGCAGGGCAGGTAGAACCGGATTATGTCTTGTTATCGCATATTCTGGAGCTTGCTCATGCCGGTGTTGACGAATCGAGATGGTCATTGGAACTGGCACTCGAACGGGCTTCGAAGATTAATTGTGAACATACCTATGTACCAATGTGGGGAGAAAAAATGGTCTGGAAAAACAATAAACTGAATTAAAATTCTTAATGTTTGAACTTATGAAACGGATATGTAACTTCATACTTCTTCTATGTTTGGTACAACTGGCTGTTGCCCAAAATAGAATAACTGAAATCAAAGAAAACCTGTTAGGAAATCATCCTGATAAAATACTGGTTGTATCACATCGGGCTGATTGGCGTAATGCTCCGGAAAACTCATTGCAAGGTATACAGAATTGCATTGATATGGGAGTCGATATGGTAGAGATTGATTTGAAAAGAACCAAAGACGGACATTTGGTAGTGATGCATGATAAAACAATCAATCGCACCATGAACGGAAAAGGGCTAGTAGAAGATTATACATTAGCGGAATTGAAAGCAATGCGTCTTAAAAATGGGGTCGCTTGTAAAACAAGACATCAGATTCCTACATTGGAGGAAGTCATGTTGCTTTGCAAAGGTAAGATAATGGTAAATATTGATAAGGGCTATGATTATTTTCAGGAGGCTTATGCCGTACTTGAGAAGACTGGAACAGTTGACCAGTGTGTTATCAAAGCCGGGCTTCCTTACGAACAAGTGAAAGCTGAAAACGGTGCTGTGTTGGATAAAGTAATTTTTATGCCTATTGTACAGTTGCACAAAGAAGGAGCCGAAGCTATTATTGACAGTTATCAGACTCACATGAAGCCTGCTGCTTATGAATTAGTATTCGATAATGATAATCCGGAGGTTCTTAACCTGATAAAGAAAGTGCGTGATACAGGTTCTAACTTGTTTATCAATTCTCTTTGGCCCGAACTATGTGGCGGTCATGATGATGACCGTGCGGTGGAACTCCATCAACCGGAAGAAAGCTGGGGATGGATCATTAATCAGGGAGCGAAATTAATTCAAACCGATCGTCCTGCGCTGTTACTGGAGTATCTGCGCAAAAAGAAACTTCACAACTAACTGTATTTCTTCATGTTGAAACAGCTTATAAACTTTTACAAGGTCTCTTCACCGGGACCTTGTAACGGGGAGGCTTTGTCCTCTTCCGATGAACGTCGTCTGAAGTATCTGAAGTGGTCTACCTTCCTTTCGGCAACCTTTGGCTACGGTATGTATTATGTTTGCCGCCTTAGTCTGAATGTCGTAAAGAAGCCCATCGTAGAGGAAGGAATCTTCTCTGAAACGGAACTGGGAATAATCGGCTCCGTATTATTCTTCACTTACGCCCTCGGAAAGTTCACGAATGGTTTCCTTGCCGACCGTAGCAATATCAATCGCTTCATGACTACTGGTTTATTGGTTACGGCATTAGTGAACTTATGTCTCGGCTTTACCAATTCTTTTATTCTATTTGCTGTCCTTTGGGGGATTAGCGGATGGTTTCAGTCTATGGGGGCGGCCTCCTGTGTGGTTGGCCTTTCTCGTTGGTTCACGGACAAAGAACGGGGTTCCTATTACGGATTTTGGTCTGCCAGCCATAACATCGGTGAAGCGTTAACCTTTTTGATTATTGCGTCTATTGTCAGTGTCTTGGGTTGGCGATACGGCTTCTTCGGAGCCGGTATTGTCGGTTTGCTTGGAGCTTTAATCGTGTGGAAGTTCTTTCATGACACTCCCGAGAGTCAGGGTTTCCCTCCAGTGAATGTTCCCAAACAGAAAAAAGAGATGAGTGCAACAGAAACGGCGGATTTCAATAAAGCACAGCGCCAGGTGTTGATGATGCCTGCCATTTGGATTCTTGCCCTTTCGAGTGCTTTTATGTATATCAGTCGTTATGCGATAAACAGCTGGGGCGTCTTTTACTTGGAAGCTCAAAAAGGGTATTCTACCCTGGATGCCAGTTTTATCATTTCTATTTGTCCGGTTTGTGGTATCATCGGTACGATGTTTTCCGGAGTGATTTCGGATAAATTGTTTGGTGGTCGTCGTAATGTTCCTGCCTTAATCTTCGGATTGATGAATGTATTTGCACTTTGCCTTTTCCTGTTGGTTCCGGGCGTACATTTTTGGATAGATGTATTGGCTATGATTCTTTTTGGTTTAGGAATTGGAGTACTAATTTGCTTTTTGGGTGGTTTGATGGCTGTCGATATTGCTCCTCGCAATGCATCGGGAGCTGCATTGGGAGTTGTTGGTATTGCCAGTTATATTGGTGCCGGATTGCAGGATGTGATGAGCGGTATACTGATAGAAGGGCAAAAAACGGTTCAGAACGGAGTTGATATTTATGACTTCATCTATATTAATTGGTTTTGGATAGGGGCGGCTCTGCTGTCAGTGCTTTTGGCGTTATTGGTCTGGGATGCAAAATCAAAAGAGACAGATTAGTTCCAGGTATATTAGGTTAGATTGCAAAAATTGTTTGTAAAAGAGTATAACAAGTGTTTGTTTTCAAAGGTATTGGATTTAATTTCGGGAAGTTCGTTGTTACGATTCTTCCCGAAATGTTTTTATCATATTTACTTCGTATCTGCTAGCCAACGATTGATATTGCGGGTTTCCGCGCTGAATTCCACACCGATCTTCACTATTTCCCGATGGTCTTTCTGATAAGGAATCAGGTAACCTTTTTCATTAATCTGTTTTATTGCTTCTTCTGCGGTTCCATTTAGTTTGAACTCAAATACATAGACATATTTGGGCGTTTTGACCACAGCATCGGCACGTCCGCGGGCACTGCGTACTTCTGCTTCTGTGAATTGTCCCATTAGTTTGAATACAAGATAGAAAATAACCTGATAGTGCCGTTCGGTCTGGTCATTCAGTTCATACGGAATATCAGCAAAGAAAGCCTCCAAACGGGTGAGGAAAGATTCATAATCACCTGTGCGTAATTCCTGAACGAATTTTCCGATATAAAATCCTTGATCGTTGTTCTTCATTGGAGTGTAAAACGGAACAAGAAAGTTAATGAATCCGTAGCGCACTTCATCATTCGGAAAATCAAGCCGATAGTTCTGAAACTCTCTGTCGTAATCCTTAATAGTCAGATATCCACTTTGATAAATCAGCGGTATAGGATTATTAGCATCCATTCTGTATTCTACAAAAGAAGAAGCAGGCGCTTCTATACCATTTAATAAAGTACGGAGATCATATTCACTTTTTTGTAGTAGTTCAACCAAGAATGTTGGCGTACCGGTTTGGAACCAATAGCTGCCCAACTCCAATTTGCTGAAAGCATTCAATACGCTGAACGGATTGAATACCCCTGAGCCATCCGGGTGAAAATGATAACCGTCATAGTTACGTTTCATTGCTGTGACTACTTCTTCTGGAGTTTGATGATTCTTACGACCGAAAATTTCAATCTCGGGTTTGAAAGTACTCTCCAATTCTTCTTGGGTAATACCGCAAAGTGTGGCATAAGAATAGTCTAAACTAATGTCATTCAACTGATTCAGATCGCTGAATACGCTGACTTGAGAGAACTTCGTAACTCCGGTCAGGAAAACAAAACGGAGATATGCGTCGGCACTTTTCAGCACTCCATAAAAGGCTTTTAATGTCTGACGATAGTCCTCGAATAATTTCGGACGAGTAATAGCCTGCAAAAGTGGTTTGTCATATTCGTCCACTAATACGACGACGTTTTTTCCTGTTTTCAGAAAAGCTTGCTCGATCACATAGCTAAAACGTTCTTCAGGGCTACGGTCTTTTTTCTCATCACCATAAATAGCTTCCCATTTTTCTAAATATTGGTTTAGCATTGCAATTAAATCCGCTGCTGTCTCATATTTTTTTGCATTCAGATCAAGGTGTAAAACTGGATACTGTTCCCATTTCGTCTCTAGTTGTTCAATGGCTAATCCATTAAATAGCTCTTTTTTCCCTTGGAAATAAGCATCGAATGTCGAAATTAATAAACTTTTACCAAAGCGGCGTGGTCTGCTTAGAAAATATGGCTTCCCCAAATTGGCCATACGCCATATAAGCGCGGTTTTATCCACATAAAGATAATTCTCCTTCCGTATTCCTTCGAATGTCTGTATTCCAATAGGAAGTTTACGCATTAAGTTGTCCATATCCGATGGTTTTAGAGTTTCTTACGCAAAGATACAATATGCAAATGAGAATTTAGGCAGAATACAAACATTATCTTTTCAGAATAAATTCAGTTTTACGCCTTTCCTTTGCCGGAGATAATTTATTATCTTTGTAACGTCAACCCGATAATCAATGAGTAGAATAATGTTACATACAAAGATTTGGCTGTTTGTTTTGTTGTTTGGAATGTCATTTTCTGCATGGGCACAAAGTGATGATTTCAATACATGGACTAAATTCAAGGTAAATCATAAGATAGATTCCCGTTTCTCGGTTTCAGGCGATTTAGAGTTGCGTATGAAAGATGATGTAAGCCGATTGGATCGTTGGGGATTGACTGCGGGCGGAAGTTATCGTCCTTATTCTTTTTTGAATTTTGGGGTGGGATATGAGGCTCATCTTTTGAGTTTGGGTGATTCAGACTGGAAGTTGAGACATCGTTATCATATATCTGCTACTGTTAGCTTTCGTTATCAATGGTTGAAAGTGTCTTTGCGGGAGAGGTTTCAGCAGACTTTTGACCGTGGTGATTTTGGAACTCATCTACGTTCTCGTTTGAAGTTATCCTATGCTCCTACAAAAGGAATCGTTTCTCCTTATTTTTCTGTTGAAATTTATCAAAGTCTGGATGATACCTCTTTTTGGAGAGCAGACCGTATGCGCTATCGTCCCGGAGTGGAGATTGCTTTAGCCAAATGTTGGTCATTGGATGCCTTTTATTGTTATCAATATGCATCTTCGCAAGGCAGACACATTGCCGGAATAGAAGTGGGGTATTCTTTTTGAAATAAATGACGGATAGTAAATAATAACTAATGCTAATATAATAATGTGGAGTTCAGAATGTCTTGTATTTGTATGTGATATATAAATGGTTGATTACGTGTTTTTTATATAAAAGATTGTTTTTTTAAAAGGAAAATATTTCTTTTCTTAACTAGAATCTGTACTTTCGCTTTCACATTTCAAACTGTAATGTGGAAATTTAAGATTTTACAGTTGCAACAAACGTGTTGTATGGTTTTTCATAACCGAAAGTGAAAACTTCCTCTTATGGCATTCTTTCTGCCTAATCAAGAATTTCTTTTTTTAACTAATAGAAAAACAAAATGAAAACATGTCATAACCTATCTGTCGGAGTAGGTTCGTTTATTCTCTGTTGTACTATGTTTGCAGCTTGTGTAAACCATATTTCGGAGGAAGGGAAAGACGTCAATAATGGAGATATTCCATTAAAGTTTGTTGCTGATATTCATGAGATTATGAATACCCGTGTAGCAAATAATAGTTTTGAGGAAGGAGATGAAGTGGGATTATTTGCACTTGCAGGGACTACTACAATGCAAGAAGAGCGTTATGCAGATAATCTGCATTTTGTGCGTTCATCTACTGGTGAGTTTGTATCTGATGAATCGGTTTACTATCCGGATGATGGAGTTACATTGAATTTAATCAGTTATTATCCATATCAGAAGAGTGGAGTAGCAATGGGGGAAAGTTCCATGCAAGTGACTGTTGCAACAACTCAAAATAAACCAGATGATTATTCTCATTCTGATTTTCTAGTTGCTTCCAAAAAGGAAGTATTAGCCAGTAAAGACGCAGTTGCTTTGACTTACAATCACCAGTTTTTTCGTATGAAAATAGTCCTTGTCCCTGGAGAGGGAGAGAATATAGAAGAAATACTGTCTGTAAAACCTACACTTTCGGTGAGTGGCTTTTATACTAAGGCTATTTATGATTTTCAGAAGAAAACATTCTTTGCCTATTCTGAAGAGAAAGATATAACTCCTGCAGGAGAATGGGAAATAAAAGACGGTCGACTAGTAGGAAAAGAGCTTATTTTGATTCCCCAAGAGACGACAGTTGGATACCAATACATAACATTGGAAGCTGCAGGCAAACTATATACCAGTTTATTACCACTTACTTTCCAATTGGAAAGTGGAAAACAGAGAGAATTGGAAATAACATTTGTATCGGCTGAAGATATATTGATGAGTGAAATGAATGGAGAAATCGGAGATTGGGAGGGGACTGAAGTGGATCATACCGAATCAGTTATTCTTCATAAATACATAGATGTTTCGGAACTGACTTTTGAAAAATCGAATGTGTATAAAGTGATGCATTCAGGAAAACAAGTAGCCGAAATATGTAAAGAGTATCTTGTAACTCCGGATTTTTCTTCTCAAGCGATCGTTGCTTATCCGATGAAAGAAGACGACAGCGTTAATTTATCTCAGGGGATTGTGGCACAGTTGCTGGGAAAATCAGGAAAAGTGAATGGTGGAAGTGTATCGTGGAATATGGAAGATCACTCATTAACCTATGTGAATGGCACTTTATTGGCTCGCAATAATGTTTATGTGCTGGCAGACGGGACGATCTCCTTATCGGTTGCGATGGCCGATGATGCATTATCTGTTCTAGCATTGGAAGATGTCGTTCGTGACGTACGTGGAGGAGTCATCCATAATTATCCGCTAGTAAAGATCGGAACTCAATACTGGATGAGGAGTAATTTGGAGGCATCTTTATATGTAGATGGCAGTTCTATTGCTAGACTAGATACGGTGGCTGCGAATACTACTGGATATTTGCTGTCTGATACGGGATATTATTTTTATACTGCTAATGTAGCACTTTCTGCTAAAATCTTACCAACTCATTGGAGTATACCAGATTGGGAAGACTGGAACATTTTAAAAGATTACTTGAAGGGAGAGGCTTCTTTGTTGAAGTCAGGAAATTGGTTACCCTTAAAGCCGGGAGAACAAGTGCAACCTGCAACTAATTTATCAGGTTTTAATGCTGTTCCCGTGGGAATGTGCGTAGGAGCTTTTCAAGCAGATTATGAGAAAAAACATCTTGCATATTGGACGTTGGACAATACAAATACTGCTATCGACACGAAAGTTTTCTACATGAAGAGTGATACAAATATTATAGAAGAATCTAATGCCGGTGTTGATACAAAAGCTTTTGCTATTCGTTGCATACGAAAATAAACCGGTGAAAAGGGATTGTCTTTTTCGAAATGTGATGTAGAACCGGAAGAAATATAACCTTTAATTTGAAATGAAAACTCAAGTTTTTGTGATAAATGTTTGGTGGTTTCAAACAAATACTTTACTTTTGTCGCAGTTAATAGAAGAAATATGAAATATACAACTACACATCATCATCATTTTCCTAACGAATAATCGGTGGGCATGGATGATATTGTGTATGACTATATAAACGATAACTAAGGCTTGCCGAATACGGTAAGCCTTTTTTTATTTCTCAGCGCATATTATAATTAAAAATTAAATAAAGTCATGTTAAGAATCGCAGTACAAGCCAAAGGACGTCTCTTTGAAGAGACTATGGCACTTTTAGGAGAGTCAGATATTAAGTTGAGCACTACCAAACGTACCTTATTGGTGCAATCTTCCAATTTCCCTATTGAAGTTCTATTCCTTCGTGATGATGATATCCCGCAGACAGTGGCTACTGGTGTAGCAGACTTGGGAATTGTCGGCGAAAACGAATTTATGGAAAAAGAAGAAGATGCGGAAATCATCAAACGTTTGGGATTCAGTAAGTGTCGTCTTTCATTGGCTATGCCGAAAGATCTTGAATATCCTGGTTTGTCATGGTTTAACGGTAAGAAGATCGCTACTTCCTATCCGGTTATTCTTCGTAACTTCCTGAAGAAAAATGGTGTAAATGCTGAAATTCACGTGATTACAGGTTCTGTAGAAGTGTCTCCGGGAATTGGATTGGCTGATGCTATTTTCGATATTGTAAGCTCTGGTTCTACGTTGGTGAGTAACCGATTGAAAGAAGTAGAAGTCGTAATGAAGTCGGAAGCATTGTTGATTGGTAACAAGAATATGAGCGACGAGAAAAAAGAAGTGCTCGAAGAATTGCTGTTCCGCATGAATGCAGTAAAAACAGCCGAAGATAAAAAATATGTATTGATGAATGCTCCGAAAGATAAACTGGAAGAAATCATAGCTGTATTGCCGGGTATGAAAAGTCCTACGGTGATGCCGTTGGCACAAGAAGGTTGGTGTTCTGTCCATACAGTACTTGATGAAAAACGTTTTTGGGAAATCATTGGAAAACTGAAAGGACTGGGAGCAGAAGGTATTTTAGTGCTGCCGATTGAAAAGATGATTGTATAAATATATATAGGCATAGATTTCACGGATTACACAGATAATCTAGTCGCTAATCCCAGATGTCGTGTAATCCGTGCCTAAATAAGATATAAACTATGAAATTGATTAAATATCCCTCAAAAGAGCAGTGGACTGAACTTTTGGAACGTCCGGCACTGAATACGGAAAGCTTGTTCGATACAGTTCGTGCTATTATAAATAAGGTAAGAGCAGAAGGTGACAAAGCGGTATTAGAGTATGAAGCTGCTTTTGATAAAGTCACTTTGTCCGCGCTTGCTGTGACTCCTGAAGAGATACAAGTTGCCGGAAGATCGGTAAGCGATGAATTGAAAGCAGCCATTTCCTTGGCAAAACAGAATATTGAAACCTTTCACGCTTCCCAACGTTTTGTCGGAAAGAAGGTGGAAACAATGAACGGTGTGACTTGCTGGCAAAAATCAGTGGGAATAGAAAAAGTGGGATTGTATATTCCGGGTGGAACAGCACCACTTTTCTCAACAGTGTTGATGCTGGCTGTTCCGGCTAAAATTGCAGGATGCAAGGAAATCGTACTTTGTACACCTCCCGATAAGAATGGAAACATTCATCCCGCTATTCTTTTTGCTGCGCAACTGGCAGGTGTCAGCAAAATATTCAAGGCAGGTGGTGTGCAAGCTATTGCTGCCATGGCTTATGGAACGGAGAGTGTACCTAAAGTATATAAGATATTTGGTCCGGGTAATCAATATGTGACAGCTGCCAAACAGTTGGTAAGCCTGCGTGATGTAGCTATTGATATGCCCGCCGGTCCTTCAGAAGTAGAAGTGTTGGCTGACGCCTCTGCTAATCCGGCTTTTGTTGCGGCGGATCTCTTGTCACAAGCAGAACACGGAATAGATAGTCAGGCCATATTAATTACCACTTCCGAGAAACTTCAAACAGAAGTAATGGCAGAAGTAGACCGTCAATTAGCCGAATTGCCTCGTCGTGAAATAGCTGCTAAATCATTGGAGAATAGTAAATTGATATTAGTAAAGAATATGGATGAAGCATTGGAACTGACTAATGCGTACGCACCGGAACATTTAATTATAGAAACGGAAAACTACATGGAAGTAGCAGAACATGTAGTAAATGCCGGTTCTGTCTTCCTTGGTTCGTTAACTCCCGAGAGTGCCGGAGACTATGCTTCCGGAACGAACCACACTTTGCCAACCAATGGTTATGCCAAAGCCTATAGCGGTGTCAGTCTGGATAGTTTTATCCGCAAGATTACGTTTCAGGAAATTCTCCCGGCAGGAATAAAAGCTATCGGCCCTGCTATTGAAGAGATGGCGGCTAACGAACATTTGGATGCGCATAAAAATGCGGTCACAGTTCGTCTCAAAGCAATTCAAAATTCATAACTTAAAATTTAAAGAAGTGAAAACATTACAAGAATTAACCCGGCCGAATATCTGGAAATTAAAGCCATACTCTTCGGCACGTGATGAATATAAAGGAGTCACGGCTTCTGTTTTCTTGGATGCAAACGAAAATCCGTACAATACGCCTCACAACCGTTATCCGGACCCTATGCAGTGTGAACTGAAAACATTGTTGTCGAAAATCAAGAAAGTATCTCCCGAACATATTTTTCTCGGAAACGGCAGTGATGAAGCCATCGACTTGGTCTTTCGTGCTTTCTGCGAACCGGGTAAAGATAATGTAGTAGCTATCGATCCTACCTATGGAATGTATCAGGTCTGTGCCGATGTGAACGATGTGGAATATCGGAAAGTATTGTTGGATGATGACTTCCAGTTCTCTGCTGACAAATTGCTGGCAGCTACCGATGAGCATACCAAACTTATTTTCCTTTGTTCTCCTAATAATCCGACGGGAAATGATCTGCTTCGTTCCGAAATAGAAAAAATTCTTTGTCAATTTGAAGGATTGGTAATGTTGGATGAGGCTTACAATGATTTTTCTAAAGCTCCGTCTTTCCTCGAAGAGTTGGATAAATATCCTAATCTAGTCGTATTCCAGACATTCTCCAAAGCTTGGGGATGTGCTGCTATCCGTTTGGGAATGGCTTTTGCTTCCAAAGAGATTATTGATATTCTCAATAAAATCAAATATCCTTATAATGTCAACCAGTTGACTCAACAACAAGCTATCGCCATGTTGCATAAACATGATGAGATAGAACGTTGGGTGAAAACTCTGAAGGAAGAACGTGACTATCTGGAAGCGGAATTTGAAAAGCTTCCATGTGCCATTAAACTGTTTCCGTCTGATGCGAATTTCTTTTTGGTAAAAGTGACGGATGCCGTGAAAATCTACAATTATTTGGTAGGTGAAGGAATTATTGTGCGTAACCGCCATAACATTTCGCTTTGTTGCAACTGTTTGCGTGTGACTGTCGGTACCCGTGTAGAGAATAATACACTATTAGCCACCCTTAAAAAATATCCGGGATAATTTATGAAGAAGAAAGTATTATTTATAGATAGAGATGGTACGTTGGTGATAGAACCTCCTGTAGATTACCAACTCGACTCATTGGAGAAGCTGGAATTCTATCCGAAAGTATTCCGTAATTTAGGTTTTATCCGCAGCAAACTCGATTTTGAATTTGTGATGGTCACCAATCAGGATGGATTGGGTACATCTTCTTTCCCGGAAGAAACGTTTTGGCCTGCCCATAATCTGATGCTTAAAACATTAGAAGGAGAGGGGATTACTTTTGATGAGATTCTGATAGACCGTAGTTTCCCAGAAGATAATGCGCCCACCCGTAAACCGCGTACCGGAATGTTGACGAAGTATCTAAATAATCAGGAATACGATCTTGCCGGAAGTTTTGTTATAGGCGACCGTCCTACGGATGTGGAACTTGCCAAGAATTTGGGTTGTCGGGCAATCTATCTGCAAAATTCACCTGAAACCCTGAAAGAAAAAGGATTGGAAGAAGTCTGCGCCCTTGCAACAACTGACTGGGATCAGATAGCAGAGTTCCTTTTTGCCGGAGAACGGAAAGCGGAAGTACGTCGTACAACAAAAGAAACAGATATTGATGTGGCTTTGAACTTGGATGGAAACGGCTGTTGTAACATTTCTACCGGTCTTGGCTTTTTCGACCACATGCTCGAGCAGATTGGAAAGCACTCCGGTATAGACTTGACAATCCGTGTAAAAGGAGATCTGGAGGTAGACGAACATCATACGATCGAAGACACTGCTATTGCATTAGGCGAATGTATTTACCAGGCTTTAGGTAGTAAGCGGGGAATTGAGCGTTATGGCTATGCTTTACCGATGGATGATTGTCTTTGTCAGGTTTGTTTAGACTTTGGTGGTCGTCCCTGGCTGGTTTGGGATGCCGAATTCAAGCGTGAGAAGATAGGGGAGATGCCAACGGAAATGTTCCTTCATTTCTTTAAGTCACTAAGTGATGCGGCAAAAATGAATCTGAACATCAAGGCGGAAGGACAAAATGAACATCATAAGATAGAAGGTATTTTTAAAGCCCTTGCCCGTGCCTTGAAAATGGCAATCAAAAGAGATATCTATCATTTTGAACTTCCCTCCAGCAAGGGAGTACTTTGATCTTTTTAGAATAACAATATAGACTTATGCAGAAAAGAATCCTGTTGAGCCTACTTTTGGGAGTAATCTTCTCTATTTCAATTTTTAGTCAGAATCTGAAAGTAGAGAAGATTACTCTTCCTGATAGTGAATTGACCAATCTGTACAAGATAGATGCGGGTGTATATCGTTCAGAGCAACCTTCGCATGAAGACTTTAAGGCTTTGGAAAAGTATGGTATCGGCGAAGCTCTCAATCTCCGTAATAGACATAGTGATGATGATGAAGCCGCAGGAACGAACGTAAAGCTTCATCGGGTAAAGACCAAAGCTCATTCCATCAATGAAGAACAGTTGATTGAAGCATTGCGTATTATAAAGCATCGTAAAGCGCCGATTGTTATCCATTGCCACCACGGATCAGATCGCACAGGAGCTGTTTGCGCACTTTATCGAGTGGTATTTCAGAATGTTTCAAAAGAAGACGCGATTCATGAAATGACTGAAGGCGGTTTTGGCTTTCATCGTATTTATAAAAATATCATTCGGAGGATTAAAGAAGCGGATATAGAGCAGATAAGAAGAAAAGTTATGTGCACAGAGGGACTTTAGTATGTAATTTTGTGCAGATACATGTCTTGTTGAAATGTTGTATTGAAGCTATGATGAGGCGTTGTTTTTCTCAAGCATTCTCACTACTATGAGAAAAAATTCTCACTGCGATGAGAATATTTTCTCATAGGAATGAGTATTTTTTCTCATAGCAGTGAGAATATTTTGATGTTGTACTTCCTATAAATTCTCTATTTCTTTAAGCCACATGGCTGAACTGGCATCGCTCGGCATTCTCCAATCTCCTCTCGGGCTGATAGAAATGCTTCCTACTTTAGGACCGTCCGGTAAACAAGAACGCTTGAACTGTTGGTTGAAGAAACGACGGAAGAAAATGAAAAGCCATTTTTTAATGGTTTCTTCATCATACATATCTTTGAATGTAGTTTTTGCCAAATAGAATATCTTGGAAGGTCGGAAACCAAAGCGTAAGAAATAATATAGGAAGAAGTCGTGCAGTTCATAAGGACCTACCAAATCTTCTGTTTTCTGTTTAATTTCTCCGTTCTCATCCGCCGGAATCAATTCCGGGCTAATAGGAGTGTCTACAATATCAAGTAAAGTAGCTTTCGAGTTTTCGTCCATACCGTTTTCCGCCACCCATTGTACTAAATATTTCACAAGTGTTTTGGGAACACTCGCATTTACCCCGTACATGGACATGTGATCGCCGTTGTAAGTAGCCCATCCCAATGCAAGTTCCGACAAGTCCCCTGTGCCGATAACCATTCCCCAAGTCTGATTGGCCACATCCATTAGTATTTGTGTACGTTCGCGCGCTTGAGAATTTTCGTATGTAACGTCATGCACATTCACGTCATGTTCGATGTCCTTAAAATGCTGGATGCAGGCATCTTTAATGCTAATCTCACGAATTGATATTCCTAATGATTTCATTAGATCGATCGCATTATGGTAGGTGCGGTCGGTCGTACCAAAACCTGGCATTGTGATTCCGAGAATACCTTTCCGGGACAATCCCAGTTTATCAAAGGTCTTCACGCAAACAAGTAATGCCAGTGTTGAGTCTAACCCGCCGGAGATACCTATTACGGCAGTTTTAGCTCCTGTATGAACAAGTCTTTGTGCCAGTCCCGCTACCTGAATGGAGAACACTTCTTCACAATGTTCGTTTAGTTCTATTCCCTGTGGTACAAAAGGATGAGAATTAAATTTCCGGGTTAAGGTTAGTTCTTTGCTGTTGACAAATTCAGTCACAATCGAAACCGCTTTTTTATCCTCTAAGTTTGCTTGATTAGCTGCAAAGGTTGTATTTATTCTGCGTTCTGCCCGGATACGTTCAACATCAATTTCGCTGATAATAAGCTGTTCTTCCATGCTGAAACGTTCGCTGCGCGCTAGAAGGCTTCCATTTTCGTAAATCAATCCGTTTCCGGCAAAGACTACATCAGTAGTAGACTCTCCAAAGCCGCACGAAGAGAATACATATCCGGCAATACAGCGTGCAGACTGTTGGCTGATAAGCGAACAAAGATAATTGTTTTTGCCGATACCTTCATTGTCTGCAGACATGTTGAAAATAATTTCTGCACCTTGTAGTGCCAAGGAAGAACTAGGAGGTATCGTAGACCAAAGGTCCTCGCAAATTTCGATACCAAAGGTAGTATCTGAAGTTTCAAAAAGTAGATTGGCGCCTATGGGAACGATCTGTCCACATAGCCGCACATTATTGGTTGTTAACTGGAGAGCCGAGGTAAACCAGCGTTGTTCATAGAATTCCTTATAATTCGGGAGATAAGTTTTGGCTGCAACACCTAGCACTTTCCCCTTCTGAATAACTACGGCTGCATTGATTACTGCCGAGTTGACTACTACAGGCATACCGACAATGGAAATAATATCTAATTGACGGGTGTTATTCAAAATTTGCATCAGGGCCATTTCTGCTTCTTCCAGCAAAAGTTGTTGTCCGAATAAATCACCACAGGTGTATCCGGTAATACTCATTTCCGGGAATATAATGATCTGCACTCCTTTTCCTTCGGCTACTGCAATCAAACTTTCTATCTTCTCTACATTGAATTTACAGTCTGCCACTTTTACGTGTGGCACGGCTGCAGCTACTTTCACAAATCCGTAGTTCATCTTATACCTTATTTATATATAATGGATGCAAAAATAGAAAATAGTTTTGAATAATTATCTTTTCTGTATTGAATCCTCTTAATAAGCTATTTTATATGAGTTGCGATGTTGGTGTTTGAGCAATCTATTGAAAAAACTTTGATTTTGCTTGCAAATCAAATAAAGCCTTCTTATCTTTGCACTAGATTTATAATTGTAATAAATACAACTTTGAAAAGAAGGGAAGATGATGAAACCATACGATCGATTATTAGAGCATAATATCAAGCCTTCCATGCAACGCATCGCTATCATGGAATATTTGATGGAGCATCCGATTCATCCGTCGGCTGATGATATTTATACAGCATTATCTCCTGTCATGCCGACACTTTCAAAGACAACAGTTTATAATACTTTGAAATTGTTTTCCGAACAGGGAGCGGCATTAATGCTTACGATTGACGAAAAGAATACAAACTTTGATGCGGATACTTCTGTACATTCCCATTTCCTTTGCAAACGTTGCGGACATATTTATGATTTGAAATGTCCGGAAGCGATTAAACAAATGGAAAATCAGGAAATGGATGATCATCAGGTATCGGAAGCTCATTATTATTATAAGGGTATTTGCAAGAATTGCTTAAGTAAAGATAAAGAAACACGTATTGATTAATTAATTTAAAATTGAGAAGAAAATGAAGAAATTTAGATGTACTGTATGCGGTTACGTTCATGAAGGTGACGCAGCTCCTGAGAAATGTCCGTTGTGTAAAGCTCCTGCCAGCAAATTCGTAGAAGTTGTTGAAGTAGAAGGTGGCGCATTGTCTTTTGCTGACGAACACGTTATCGGTGTTGCAAAAGGTTGTGACGAAGAAATGATTAAAGACCTGAACAATCACTTCATGGGAGAATGTACTGAAGTTGGTATGTATTTGGCTATGAGCCGTCAGGCAGATCGCGAAGGTTATCCTGAAGTGGCTGAAGCTTTCAAACGTTACGCTTGGGAAGAAGCTGAACATGCTGCTAAGTTTGCAGAACTGTTGGGTGACTGCGTATGGGATACTAAAACTAACTTGCAGAAACGTAAAGATGCTGAACAAGGTGCATGCGAAGACAAAAAACGTATCGCAACTCGTGCTAAAGCTTTGAACTTGGATGCTATCCATGACACTGTACACGAAATGTGCAAAGACGAAGCTCGTCACGGTAAAGGTTTTGAAGGATTATACAACCGTTATTTCGGTGATAAGAAATAATTAAGCCTAATAAACTATTAAAAGGTCTGTATTCGTTGCGGAATACAGACCTTTTTTATTTATATTTGTCTAATAATTTTTAAATACCACAGTTATGAGAAAAGTACAACTATTGTTAGTTTGTTTAATGCTTTCAGCAGCTGCCTTTGCTGCTGATAAGGTGATTAAATTGCCGAAGCCTAATTTAAACCGCACTGGTGCGGTGATGAAGGCATTGTCTGAACGACATTCAACTCGCGAATATGCTTCGAAAGCATTGAGTCTGGCTGATCTGTCTGATTTGTTGTGGGCTGCTAATGGAATAAACCGTAAGGAATCCGGAATGAGAACCGCTCCGTCAGCGTTGAATAAACAGGATGTGGATGTATATGTAGTGTTGCCTGAAGGAAGTTATCTGTATGATGCTAAAAATCATCAATTGACACTGATAGCTGCGGGAGATTATCGTGGTGCAGTGGCAGGTGGTCAGGCGTTTGTGAAAACAGCTCCGGTATCATTGGTTTTAATTAGCGATCTTTCTCGGTTTGGTGATGCCAAAAGTCCACGCAGCCAGTTGATGGGGGCTATGGATGCCGGTATTGTTTCCCAAAATATTTCAATCTTCTGTTCTGCTGCTAACTTGGCAACAGTACCACGTGCTTCGATGGACAATGAGCAGCTAAAGAAAGTTTTGAAATTGAAAGATAGTCAGATGCCAATGATGAATCATCCTGTAGGACACTTCAAATAAGGATTCGCAGGAAGACTTATAAGCTGTATAAAGAAGATTTATAAGCCTATAAAAAAGAGTGACGCTATCTTTATCGGATACCGTCACTCTTTGCTTGTTATAGCGTCACTATCCTGACCGGATACCGTCACTATATTTTCTTCATTATTTCAAGAGAAATTCATCAATTGCTTTCTTGTAAGTTGCTTTATCAGCAGCTCCGCGGAAAAGCTGTGGATCCCCTTTCATCGGAATGAACACAAACAATGGAATACTTGTAGCATTAAACAAAGCTGCCAGTTCTTTTTGTTTATCCACGTTAACTTTGTAGATGACAATTTTCCCTGCATATTCCTTTGCCAGTTCTTTCATGATAGGAGCTGTCTGACGGCAAGGTCCGCACCAGTCTGCATATAAATCGATGATGGCGGGCTTGTCGCCTTTGTATTTCCACTCCTTTGATTTCTCATAATCGAAGACGTCTTTCAGAAACATATCTTTGTCCATTACGACGACTTCACCGTTACCTGTTACCTCTTTTTTACCTTGATTGGATTCCCTGCTGTCATTGAAAGCGTATACAATCACGCTTACCATAACAAGGGCTACCATTACTAATACTTTCTTCATTCGTTATCTTTATCGTTTTAACTATAATGCTTTTCAATAATCCCTTGCAGCTCGCTGCTATGGATTACGCCGGAATGTCTCCAGACAGCCTCTCCGTTTTTAAATAATATAAAGGTCGGGACAGCTTGTATGCGATATTTAGTAGCCAGGTCTTCATGCTGGTCAACATCTATCTTTGCAATACGTGCTTTATCTCCTACAATTAATTTTAGTTCTTCTAAAACTGGTTTCATAGCTTTACAGGGTCCACACCATTCTGCAAAGAAATCAACTAAAACCGGTACCGATGACTGTATTAAATCTTCAAACTTTTCCATAATCTTTCCTTTCTTAAAGTTAAATGGCAGTCGTTGGAGACTGCAAATATAAATTCTATTTTATTATAATAACGAAAAAAAGTCGTTTTTGTTCATACAAAAGTAATCGTAAGACTTTCATTTCGTCACGAAGCTTGTGAGTGAGGATATGCTCTTCGTAAGATTTGTGAAATAGTAATTAACGTGAATTCGATAGATGTCTGTACTTTTCGATTCTCCTCCTTCTGGAAGGAGGAGTCCCCGTAGGGGGAGGTGGTAGGTAAATACATAAGCCTATCATCTACACTAAGATAGGAATGACCTCGTTTATCCTACCACCCCGTCCTTCGGACACCTTCCCGAAGGAGGAGAAGCTATGCGGGCGAACTTATATCGAACTCACGTTAATTAGGAGGAGTTTGTCTGATTAAGGATAAGTTGAAAAGAAAAATGATTCTTTTGTTTATTCCACAATAGTCAATTCATCAATAATATGAGATGCTCCCGCATATTTGTCGATAATAAATAAAGTATAGCGGATGTCGACGCAGGCAGCTCGTTGTGAGGAAGGACGGAAAGCGATGTCTCCTGTCAAACCTTCGAAATTGCGGTCGAAAGCAGTTCCTACCAATTGGCCTTTGCTGTTAAATACCGGGCTACCGGAATTACCTCCTGTGTTGTCGGTGTTTACAATAAAGCAGACGGGCATTTCACCGTTTTTACCATAGCGTCCATAATCCTGGGATTTATACAGCTCTTTCAATTTTTGAGGCACTACAAACTCCCAGTTATCTGGATCTTCTTTCTCCATTACACCTTTGAGGGTAGTATGAGCATCATACACAACACCGTCAGCCGGTTCATATGGAAGTACCCGACCGTAGGTCAACCGTAAAGTTGAATTGGCATCCGGATAAATAGGTATACCTTTTTCCTGTTTCATATCCATCATGCCTTTCACCCATACTTTATGAGCAGCGTCATAGTTCTGATTGGCTTCTTTCATGGCAATGGCTGTTTTCAGGATTCCGTCGGTAATAGAATGTTTGAATAATACCATCCAGTCATATCCTATTTTATACAAACTTGGTTTCTTGATAAACTTCTCAAAGTTATTAGGATTGCCAAAAATAGAATGTTCAAAACAAGCATCGATGAAGGCATCGATATTTCCCTTGAAACGGGAATTGATGATTTCGAAGATATTGATTCGTTGTTCCTCCGGAATATAGTTGGCATAAGTTTTCAGCATCTCTTTGGCAACCATCCGTTCTACCTCGGGGAAGGGGACAGAAGCAAAATACTTATCAGCTTCTTGCTTTAATTTTAGCTTCGCCTCTTTTATTTGCTCTTTATCTTTTGATTTCAGAGCGGCAACCAATTCCATCGTGGAAGGGATGCGCATAAAATCGAGGGCGGTGACCAATGCTTCATTGATAGCCTGCTGATGATAGATCGCGTCACGGCGATGAGCCACAATAGAACGAATCTCATCAAAAGCTTTCTGATATGAATCATCTCCTTTTTCACGGCCGCGGGCTAATAATTCCTCTTGTTGCGCACGTTTAGTATCCAATACGTTGAGACGTACCAGTCCTTCGTTCATACCGATAGCATTCTTCCAGTAGTTGGCTGATGAAGCATATTTGCTTGCATAATGAATACGTACGGCAGGATCTTTCAGCATTTGCTCCATGAGCACTTTCTGACGGGCTCCACGTACATGCTGGCGCATAAAGTTGGTTGTTTGCATCCGTTCTTCCACTTCGTCGGAAATCATATATCGCCAGTTGCGTCCCGGAAATCCCATCACAAAGGTGAAATCTCCTTCCTGAACTCCGGCAATGCTGATTTTCAGGTGTTTCTTTACCTGCAAAGGAACGTTATCTTTTGAGTATTCTGCCGGTTTTCCGTTCTTGTCCGCATAAATACGGAAAAGGGAAAAGTCGCCTGTGTGACGAGGCCACATCCAGTTGTCGGTATCTGCACCGAATTTGCCGATGGAAGAAGGAGGAGCGCCCACCATACGAATATCACTGTACACTGTTTTGATGAACATATAATATTTGTTTCCTCCGTAAAAAGCCTTGAGCTCCAGTTTTGTAGCAGGAGTTATTTCTATGTTCTCTGCTTTGGCGAAACGTTCTGCCACGGTGCCCAGATAACTTGGTGACAGGTAATTGACACCTTCCGGGTCCGGATCTTTTTTCAGTTGCTCATTGACGTAATCGGTCACATCCAAAATCCGGTCGATAAATGTGACGGTCAATCCTGGAGTAGGAAGTTCCGCGTCACGGTTCATAGCCCAGAAACCATCTGTCAGATAGTCATGTTCCACATTACTGTGTTGCTGGATAGCTCCATAACCACAGTGGTGATTCGTCAGTACCAGTCCTTCGGAAGAGATAATTTCTCCCGTGCATCCTCTTCCAAAGTGTACCACAGCATCTTTCAGAGAAAGACCGTTCGCGTCGTATACTTCTTCGATCGGAATTTCAAGACCGAGTTCGCGCATGGCAACTGCGTTCTGGGTTTTCAGATCGGTTAGCATCCACATGCCTTCGTCGGCGTGGATGCTAAGAGTTGCCAGTGAAAATAGGACAAATAGGATTTGTTTTCTCATTTATTCTACGATTGTCATTTCATTAATCAGGTGTCCGCAGTTGCCTAACTTCTCCAGAATGAACAAGACATAACGGATATCTAGGTTGATACAACGTTGCAGGTTGTTGTCGAAGTTGATGTCACCGCTCAATGATTCCCAGTTACCATCGAAAGCACAGCCGATCAGTTCTCCGTTTTCATTCAGAACCGGGCTGCCGGAGTTACCACCGGTGATGTCATTGGTAGACAGGAAGCAGACAGGCATATCACCGTTCGGTAAAGCATAACGGCCATAATCTTTCTTCTCAATCAGCTCTTTCAGTTTGGCAGGTACAACGAACTCACGATCTTCCGGATTTTCTTTTTCAAGAATACCTTTAGTGGTGGTGTAATAGTTGTAGTGCACACCGTCTTTCGGATCGTATGGTTTCACGTTACCATAAGTTAGACGAATGGTAAAGTTGGCGTCCGGGTAAGAAGGTACAGGTAATTTCATTTCGCCCAGACCACGAATATAAGTTTTGTGTAGCAAAGCCAGTTCCTGATCCATGTCCTTGAGCTGGGAAACCAGTTTATCCATCAAGTCATATTTAGACTGGCAGTATTGCAGTGCAAGATCGTTGTCGATTGCTTTCACTGACGGCTTCTTCATAAACTTCTCGAAGTTTGCGCGGTTGGCAAAAATAGAGTTGTCGTACATATCATCAACAAATTTGTTGTAATCGCCCTTATATTTCTGCTCAATCACTTTGTAGATAGACGGACGCTGGTCAGCCGGAATCATTTCCGCATATAACGGGAACAATGCTTTAGCAACCTTGCGGTCTACTTCATGGTCATAATCTTTGTTGTGGATACTTTCGTAAGTGCTTTCCAGCGCTTTCATACGTGCTTCGATCACAGAGTCGTTCTTTTCAAGCAATGCTTCACGTGTGTTAGATAACATGACATTTCCAAATTCGATAGCTCCGAAGAAAGTCTCTCTCAAACAAGTATATTGATAATTGAGAGGAGTTGTTTTAGCTACCAAGTCGTCGATGTTCTTCACAACTGCCGCATACTCGGCATTGTTTTGTGCCTTTGCAAATTCTGCGAATTTAGCTTCCTGTGCAGCTTTCGTTCCCAACACATCATTATCGATGATGGCTTTATTCATACCGATGGAGTTTTTCCAATAATTGCTGGAACCCGCATACTTGTTAGCATACTGAATACGGATTTTATCACTGGCATTCATCACTTCCTTCAGGACAGCCAAACGTGCGCCACGAATACGGATACGCGGGTCGTTCTCCGATTCCATACGTTCTTTCACCTCTGATACAGTCAGGTAACGGCTCGTGCTTCCGGGGAAGCCCATAATCATTGCGTAATCTCCTTCTTTCAAACCTTTGATAGAGATAGACAAATGTTTCTTTGTTTTCAGGGGGACATTGTTTTCACTGTATTCTGCCGGTTCACCGTTCGCGTCAGCATAGATACGGAACATGGAGAAGTCGCCGGTATGGCGCGGCCACATCCAGTTGTCTGTCTCGCCGCCAAACTTACCGATAGAAGAGGGGGGAGCAGCTACCATACGTACATCCGGATATATTTTCTTATAAAAAAGATAGAATTTATTTCCGGCATAGAACGGAAGAGCCTGCGGAACAATTCCTTTTTTGTCTGCCAGGTCACTTTTGATATAAAGGTCATTAGCCAGCTTTTGAAGGAATGTATTGCTGAATGATTCGGATTCAGTGATTTCTTTTGCCGCAATCTTGGCATTGACAATATCCGTAATATCGTCGATACGTTCGATAAATGTAAATTTCAGTCCCGGAGTAGGAAGCTCTTTATCTTTGGAAGTAGCCCAGAAACCATCTGTCAGATAATCGTGCTCAACACTACTATGTTGCTGGATAGAAGCGTAGCCACAGTGGTGATTGGTTAGAATCAAACCTTCGGGCGAGATAATTTCTCCCGTACATCCACCTCCGAATATACCTACAGCATCTTTGAGAGAAACACCGTTTGGATTGTATAAGTCCTGGGCTTCCAGTTTTAATCCCTGTTTTTTCATCATGTCTATGGAGTGTTGCTGTTGCATCAATTGCAATAGCCACATACCCTCATCCGCTCTAACGGAAAATACAACAAGCGCAGCCAGCGCTAATAGATAAAATCTTAGTTTGTTCATTATTTAACGATAAAATTTGAATATATGATTGTTAATATGTTCTGTTTTTCATTCTCAACTCTCCACCCTCAATTCTCCATTTCTTAAAGCCTCCATGATATTAGCAGGCGGACGTTGATTCATCAGTTCATTTTTCATGAAGTCCATGTAAGGAGCTACGTGTTTAAAGAACTGATAATAACCTTTGCATAAGTAGTTCAATCCCGGTTCACCTTCTGCCGTTTGGCTAAAACGGTTTTTGGGGCATTCCCCGTTGCAGGCAAACAGGAACTCACACTCCTTGCATTGAGTAGGGAGAGACTGGTATTTCATGTTTCCGAAGTTGTGCTGACGTTCGCTATGCATCATTTCTACCAGTGTCTTACTGTAAATGTTACCTAACTTATATTCAGGAAATACAAAATGGTCGCAAGAATAAACATCTCCGTTGAATTCCATTACACCGGCATGGCCGCAAGTCTTTGCCATCGTGCATATACCGGGTTGTTCACCCATCCAGTTGGCTAGGGTAGAATCGAATATCTGCACATAGTATTTGCCTACATCTTCTTTCACCCATTCGTCGAAAAGAGTACAGAGGAAGTTCCCCCATTGTTCTGGAGTGATTGAAAAATCAGCCAGTGTTCCGGCTTTGTTTTCGGCAAGCGAAGCAAGATGGCGTCCGTCTTCATGCGAAAGAATACGTTCAACGATGGGAGCGAACTGGATATACTGACAGCCGATTTCTTTGAAGAAACGATAAAACTCTAACGGATAGTCGGCATTGAAGTCGTTAATAACTGCCATTGCATTCCATTCTACCCCGTGTTTCTTCAGAAGATTGATGCCTTGCATCACTTTCACAAAAGAAGGTTTTCCCAATTTGTTTTTGCGATACTCGTCATGAAACTCCTGGGGACCGTCGATGGAGACACCTACCAGCCAATTGTTTTCACGGAAGAATTCGCACCATTCGTCAGTGAGCATAGTTCCGTTGGTTTGGATGCAATTGTCGATCGTACGTCCGTGGGCATATTTCTTTTGCAGTTCCATTGCCCTTTTATAGAAGGAGAGTGGTCGCATCAGCGTTTCTCCTCCGTGCCAGGTGAAAAGTACCTGCGGCATGGTTTGTGAGTTTATGTACTCGTCGATAAACTTTTCCAGAAGTTCATCGCTCATAATGTGTTTGGGATTGTCTTTGTATAGGTTGGCCTTTTCCAAATAATAGCAATACTCGCATGCTAGGTTGCATACGGCACCTACAGGCTTTACCATTACATAAAGCGGTTTTGCAAAAGGAGCAAATGTTGATGTTTTCATGACTGCAAAATTAGATAAACTAAATGAAAAAAACGGCCTTACACCTATGTTTATAAGGATTATTAAAGAAAAGAGTCTTACAAGATTTAAATATTGATAAAATGTTTCATTGAATTCTGAATCAGTTGTACCTTTGTGCACAGAATTTAATGAATAGATGAACGTGAATAAAATTTTGCCTTTTTTGCTTTTGCTTCCGTTTCTAGCTTCCTGTACCAGTAAGTACAAGATTGAAGGAACATCTTCAGTGAATAGTCTGGATGGAAAGATGCTATATCTTAAATCCCTGCGTGATGGCGAGTGGGTGAAGCTGGATTCTGCTGAAGTGGTGCATGGTCTGTTTTCAATGAAAGGGAAAATAGATTCCGTACAGATGGTGACACTATATATGGATGAAGAAAGCATTATGCCGATCGTTCTGGAAAGTGGAAAAATAACCGTTACCATCAGCAATACAGACTTGAAGGCAGTGGGAACCTCTTTAAATAATGCGTTGTACGAGTTTATCAGCCAAAGAAACCAATTGGAAGAAAGTATCAGCGAACTGGAGCAGAGAGAAACCCGTATGGTATTGGATGGAGGGGATTTGGATGAAATTCACAGTCAGCTAGTAGTGGAAGGTGATTCGCTGATGAAAGCGATGAATCAGTATGTGAAAACGTTCATTTCCGACAATTACGAAAATGTATTGGGACCCAGTGTATTTATGATGCTTTGCAGCTCTTTGCCTTATCCCATTATGACTCCCCAGATAGATGATATTATAAAAGATGCTCCTTATTCTTTTAAAGACAATAAACTGGTCAGAGAATTCCTGTCTAAAGCAAGAGAAAACATGAAGTTGATAGAAGAACATCAACGATTGGAACAAAATGCTTCAACAAATAAGTAATACTTGAATTTTTGTGTAATTCTGAAAGGCTTTTATAACCTCTTTATTTGTACGAGGGTTGAAAGGAAGGATAAAATAGAGGTCATGATTTGGTAACCTTATCTGTTTTTGCGCTTTACTGTGGGTTGCTATCACCACGTGGGCAAAAGTGAGGTGAAACGTGGGCTTATGGCTGTTTACGCGTGGGCTGAGATACGTCAGCACGTGGGCTGGAACGCATCAACACGTGGGATGAAACCCGTCAACACGTGGGCTGAACAAAACAGAGCTTGCATCTGGGTAAAAAAGGCTCTGTTACAATGAAATACAGGCATCTATCGAACTCACGTTAAATATGACAAAAGAAACTAGAGTCGAACACTTTCGCTTTCAAGGGTGCCTGCAGCAAAAAACACCGATGAAAAGGGGCTTTTTAAAAGAACTGAAGGCGGTTTATAATACTGGATTACCGATCTTGATCTTCGTTTTTCACCATTCCCTTATGTTGCTCCGGGAGGGCACTTTCAACAGCAGCGTATGCCTCTGCCATGGTTGCCTTGATATTTTCCATGCCTTTTCCTTTGGGCGGAATAGGGTCGTGAATAGTCAGAATCATGCGATGGCGATGTATCCATTTACCTGTGCGTGGAAGGATCTCAAATGAGCCATCGATAGTGACAGGTACCACTGCCAACTGTAAATCATCTGCCAATTGGAAAGCCCCTTTTTTAAAATATCCCATGTGCCCGGTAAAAGTGCGTGCGCCTTCGGGAAAGACCACTAGAGAAACTCCGTCTTTCAACGAGTCTTTTGCCTGCCGGATGGTTTCCAAAACCTTTTTCGGACCGGAACGGTCTACAAAGATATGTCCTGCACTTTCACAGGCTTTTCCGACGAATGGCAATTTGCGCAGACTTTTTTTCATCATCCATTTAAAGTTTCTTCCAATGAAGCCATAGATGAGGAATATATCAAATGACCCCTGATGATTAGGCACAAAAATATAGGAAGTTTTGTCATGCAGCTTTTCGCGCCCCTCAATCTTCACGGGAATCAACAGGAACAGACAAATTAATTGTGACCATATCTTCCCCGGATAATATCCCCAGAAGTGGGCTCCTCCCAAGAGGGAACCTACAATAGTGACGATTGCCGTAAGGATGGTCAGCACTAATAAAATAGGCAATGCGATGCAAATCTGATAAATATAATACAGTATCTTCATAGGGTTGGACTTTTATCCCGCAAATATACATGATTATTGGTAAAAAAGAGAAGTCGATGCGGGATAATCTTTCCGATTGTGTTATTTTTGCCTTTTGTTAGTAGAGATAGTTACAAAATTATGATACGTATATTACATACTGCCGACTGGCATTTGGGACAAACCTTTTTTGGATATGATCGCACGGGAGAACATGAGGTATTCCTGAATTGGCTGGCAGAAGAAATTCGTCAGAAAGAGATTGATGCATTGATTATAGCCGGAGATGTTTTTGATGTTTCCAACCCTTCCGCTGCATCCCAAAGCATGTATTATCAGTTTATTTATCGGGTGACAGTGGAGAATCCGAATCTGCAAATTGTCATTGTGGCCGGCAATCATGATTCGGCAGCACGTCTGGAAGCTCCTTTGCCTCTGTTGCAGGCTATGCGGACAGAAGTCAGAGGGGTAGTGCGCAAACTTGAAGGTGGAGAAATTGATTATGACCATTTGATCGTGAAATTGAAGAACCGGAAAGGGGAAGTGGAACTGCTTTGTATGGCTGTCCCTTTTTTGCGCCAAGGGGATTATCCGGTCGTGCAGACAGAAGGCAACTCGTACGCGGAGGGAGTTCGCGAACTATATTCGCAGCTTCTGCAAAGGCTATGGAAGCAAAGGACAGCGAATCAGTCGATTCTTGCCATCGGTCATTTGCAGGCTACAGGATCGGAGATTGCAGAAAAAGATTATAGTGAACGTACAGTGATTGGCGGTCTGGAATGTGTATCACCGGAAGCTTTTTCCGAACAGATAGCATATACGGCATTGGGGCATATACATAAAGCGCAGCGAGTGTCGGGAAGGGAGAATGTGAGATATGCAGGAAGTCCCATTCCGATGTCTTTTGCAGAGAAACATTATCATCATGGAGTCGTGATGGTGACTTTTGACGAAGGTTGTGCAGTAGACATTGAACGGTTGGAATGCCCGAAATTAATCCCTTTGCTAAGTGTGCCGAATGGAGATCCTGCCTTGCCGGAAGCGGTGTTGGAAGCCTTGAAAGAACTGCCGGACACGGAAGAAACAGCTCCTTATTTAGAAGTGAAGGTATTGCTGGAGGAACCGGAGCCCATGCTTCGGCAAGAGATTGAGGAGGCATTGGCAGATAAAAATTATCGATTGGCACGCATTGTGTCTACCTATCGCACCAATGTAGAAAATACGGAGAAAGAAAATGAGAACTGGAAGAGAGGATTGCAGGAGATGTCTCCCTTGCAGATTGCGCAGTCTGCCTTTGAAAAGATTTATCAGGTAGAAATGCCAGCCGAACTGACAGGTTTGTTTCGGGAAGCCTATTTGGCTGCTACTCGTAAAGAAGAGGAGGAAGAAAAATGAAAATACTGGCTATACGATTGAAGAATCTGACCTCGATAGAGGGGACAGTAGAAGTTGATTTTACAGCAGAACCATTACATTCTGCTGGTATATTTGCCATATCAGGACCTACGGGTGCCGGTAAGTCTACTTTGCTAGATGCTTTATGTCTGGCATTGTATGATAAAGCTCCCCGTTTTGCAACTTCGGTGGAAAGTGTGAATCTGTCAGATGTAGGAGACAATCAGATAAATCAGTCCGATGTAAGAAACTTATTGCGCCGGGGAACAAGTGATGGCTATGCGGAAGTCGATTTCTTAGGCATTGACGGACGACGTTACCGTTCTCGCTGGTCGGTGAGGCGGACAAGAAATAAGATAAGCGGTTCTTTGCAGCCACAAACGATGGAGGTGAAAGAACTGGATACAGAGAAAGAATTCCAGGGTACCAAAAAAGAGTTGTTGACTCAGTTGGTGGAGCTGGTGGGGTTGACGTATGAGCAGTTTACCCGTACCGTATTATTGGCGCAGAATGATTTTGCGACATTCCTGAAATCGAAAGGAGCGGCCAAAGCGGAGTTGCTTGAGAAGTTGACGGGGACCGGTGTTTATTCCCGGATTTCTCAAGAAGTCTATGCCCGGAATAAGGCGGCACAGGAAGAAGTCACTTTGATTCAGAATCGAATGAATGTGATCGAATTGATGCCGGAAGAAGAATTGCTTGCTTTACAAAAAGAGAAAGAACTGTTGGCGGAAAAGCGTGTGGCAGGAATCAAACTGCTGGCGGAACAGAATGAACAACTGAATGTGGTTCGTTCATTAAAAATGCAGGAAGATCTTTGGAAAAAGAAGCAACAGGAAGAACAGGAGGAACAGGCAAGATTGAAAATGTTGAAAGGCGCATTGGCTTCACAAGAAGAAGGATTGGTGCATTTCAAGGCACAATGGGAAGCCATACAGCCGGACTTGAAGAAAGCCCGTCAATTGGATGTACAGATACTGTCGCAACAGGACAGTTACGCACAATCGCAACAGATGTTGCAGTCCGCTAATAAACAGGTGTCGGAGCAGGAACAAAAAATGCGGATGGCTACGGAGCAGTTGCAGGGTGCTTATTCTTCTCTGAACCGTTTGCTGAATCATGTAAGAATAGAAGAAGCGTTGCAACTAGAGCAGGTGGAAGAAATTCTACGACAGGAAGAAAACAAACTGACAGCCGGGATAAACACGAATGAAGAACGGTTATTGCAATTAAACTCTTTCGGATATCCGTTATTGGCCGAAGAACAGATGAAGTTGCAAAAAGAGTTGACACGCCAACAGAATATCCGGCAATTGACGGAAACGCAGACGAAAACCAAGGTGGAAATAGAACGGTTGGAGAAAGAAACAACTGATTGCCTGAAACAATTGACGGAACAAGAAACCGCATTGAAAGTAACTCAACGCCTTTACGAAAATGCACGTATGGCAGTGGGAAAAGACGTGAAAGCATTGCGTCAGCAATTACAGGAGGGGGAAGCTTGTCCGGTTTGCGGTAGTACGGCGCATCCTTACCATCAGGAACAGGAAGTAGTAGATACCCTTTTCCGGAGTATAGAACAGGAGTATAATGCAGCAGTAGCAAACTGTCAACAGATCAATAACCGGAGCATTGTCTTGCAACGTGATTGGACGCATCAGAAGATGGTGGACGGACAGATTGAAGAACAGTTGGCGGCATTGTATAAGGCTGGGATCGATGTTGGTAACGAAGAGCAGATACAACATCGTTTGACGGAACTGGCTGAACGTATTTTAGCATATCGTAATCTTTATGCAGAATGGCAACGCAGCGATGAAGAAATTAAAAAGATGCGTGCGCATTGTGAAGCTCTTCGTGAGAATGTATCTCTTTGTCGCCTAGCGATGCAGAAAGTATCGTCTGCTAAAGAACAGTTGGTGTTATTGCAGAATGCTGCTTCAGCCGAACAAAAGAGATTTGAAGTTATAGAGAAAGCGTTGAATGTGCTCCGTCAGGAACGTTCGCAACTGTTGAAAGGAAAAAGTGCGGATGAAGCGGAGGCGGTCGTTGCAAAAAGAGAAAAAGAGCTGAATTTGGCTTTGGAGAAAGCACGCAAAGAAGTAGAGGCTGTGCACAATCGCCTTTCTGGTCTGCAAGGAGAGATGAAGCAGATTACGCTGGCTATCGGAGAATGGCAGGAACAGTATAAAAAGATTGAGTCTCCCGAACAACTTCCCGAAATAATAAAGAAACAACAAGAGGAAAACCTGAATACCGAACGTATCTTTTCTACTATGGAAGCCCGTCTTTTGCAACAGGCAAAGAATAAGTTAACTGTAGAACAGATTGCGAAGGAGCTGGCAGAGAAACAGACGATTGCCGAACGTTGGGCGAAACTTAATAAACTGATAGGCAGTGCGGACGGAGCGAAATTTAAAGTGATAGCTCAAAGTTACACTTTGAATTTGCTGTTGCTTCATGCCAACAAACATTTATCCTACCTTTCTAAGCGCTATAAGTTGCAACAGGTTCCCGACACGTTGGCGCTTCAAGTGATAGATTGTGATATGTGTGATGAAATACGGACTGTGTACTCTCTTTCCGGTGGTGAATCATTCCTGATATCTTTGGCGTTGGCTTTGGGCTTGTCTTCCTTATCAAGCAATAACCTGAAAGTAGAATCTCTTTTTATTGATGAAGGATTCGGCTCTTTGGATGCGGAAAGCTTGCGTACGGCAATGGAAGCACTGGAACAATTACAGATGCAGGGACGGAAAATCGGAGTTATTTCTCACGTACAGGAGATGAGTGAACGAATTTCTGTTCAGGTGCAAGTGCATAAGAAAGTGAATGGAAAGAGTGTGCTTACCGTTGTAGGGTAAGCACATCCATTATCTCCTTTTACATTAATTCGTTCAATTCGCTTAAATTCTTCTTTATTTCGTGGATGCGATTTAAGAACTTCTTGCGGTAAATCCATAAAATCAATCCTAGTCCTCCGCCCCATAACAGGATAAAGAAGGCTATCATGCCTATTCCATATTGCCACACTTGCCAGTAGATAAATGAGAGTACAGCCAGTACCAAAAGGAAAGCAATGGCAATCAGCCGTTCTCTGATGGTCCATCGGTGTATACGGTTCACGCGGCTGATTACCTCTACCAAAGGCATCTCGTCTATTTGAGTCCGTTGGAGAAAGCGGGTGGTGGCGATGTCCCAGCAAAGTGCGGGAATCCATGCGAAAATGATAATGATATAGATCGGATTCAATCTGTTGTGCAACAATACCTCCGCTAAAAACAAGATCAATATTGGCAAAGAAATCAGAATAAGCTTGATGTTCAGGCTGGCAATGGCATGGATACCTTTGTCTGCATGCCTTATCAGCTTTTTAAGCTCTTCTTCTTTGATGAACTCTTTGTCTTTCAAGTGTTCATCCAAGGCATTCCAAGATTTTTTCAGTTCTTCCAGTTCCATATATCTTATTCCTCCTTTTTCATTCTTTTAAGTTTGTCTTTGATGCGGCTTAGTTTGGTCGCTACATTGGTAACCGTCAGTCCGGTAATTTCTGCTATCTCTTCATAACTTTTGTCTTCGAGATAGAGCAGGATAATTGATTTGTCGAGTTGTCCCAGCTGGTTAATCATCTGATAAAGCTGTTTCAGCATTTCGTTGATCGGGTCGTGTGCTTCTATGGTCCAGTCAGTATCTTTGGTGAGACTGACAATTTCCGGTACATTCTTTTCTTTACGATAAAAACTGATACAAGTGTTGAGGGCAATACGATAAATCCATGTAGATACTTTACATTCTTTTCTGAATTTAGGATAAGCTTTCCAAAGATTCAGTAGCACATCCTGATAAAGGTCATTGAGAGGAGCATTGGGGTTGGCGTACAGATAGCACACTTTGTAGATCACCCGTTCATATTCGCGGATTACCGACAAAAACTCTTGCTCAATAGGAGGATTGGCTTCTGTTGTTCGTTCTCTCATGGAATCAATGCTTGCTTTTCTGGTTAGTTAGTCGTAAGAAAAGGAGAAAAATCACAGGAGAATGATGATTATTGAAGATTCGCTGCCAGAAACTTGCGCATTTCTTCGATGCTTTTTCCCCGGCGGCGGGTATAATCTTCGAGTTGGTCTTCTCCAATCTTTCCTACAGAGAAATATTCGGAAGCCGGATGTGAAAACATAAGTCCGCAAACAGAAGCGTGCGGATACATGGCTCCGTTTTCAGTCAATGAAATACCTATCTGTTTCATGTCCAGCAGTTCATCCAACAAGAAGTTGACAGACTGATCCGGTAAAGACGGGTAGCCGACGGCAGGGCGAATACCTTGATATTTCTCGACCAATAAATCCGCTATGCCCAGATTTTCTTCTTTGGCATATCCCCATGCTTCTTTTCGTACATACTCATGCATCTTTTCTGTTGCAGCTTCTGCCAGTCGGTCGGAGAGGGTTTGGACAAGTAAGTGTTTATATGGATCCTGTTCATACAGTCCTTCCATGTCCGCATCAATAGAAGAAGCAAAAGCACCGATGGTGTCGGGGATGCCGGAAGAAAGAGGACGGATAAAGTCGCTTAGACAAAGGAAAGGACTTCCATCTCTTTTGGGCGTCTGCTGACGCAGTAAAGGAAAGGTGATGAATTGGTCTTTTTCTTTCTCAATAATCAGGTTATCTCCGTCAGAATTTGCTTTGCAGAGCTTGAATAGAGTTTTTACCTCATAATCCCGGTCGAGCAGATCAAGCATCCGGTTGGCTTCTTTAAATAGCTGCATTGCTTCGGAGGCTTTATTACGTTCTTCTTCCGGAAAAGTTGTTAGCCACGAAGCACGGCAGGCGTCACATCCGTGAATGTTGGCGATGGCTGCGAAACGTGGCTGGAAACCCCATGCGTGGAAAAAGTAAATCCAGTTGATGTAAGGGGTAACTGTGTGTATTTTATAAGATAGAATCATAATTTATACAATTAAATGGGAATTTCAATTTCACCACAGAGGACACGGAGGACACAGAGGTTTACTATTTTTTTTACTATAGAGTAACACAGAGTCTTACGTATTTAGAATCGTATTTGACGTCAGTTCGATATAAGCTTGTACTATTCCTATTCTCCTCCTTCCCGAAGGGAGGGGAAACCATGCGGACGAAGTTATATCGAACTGACGTTATTTATCGCTCTGTTTTACTTACGGAAAGAGAGAGAAGAACTCTGTGTCCTCCGTGTCCTCTGTGGTGAAAAATAAATTATCATTTATCGTTCGAAGAACAATTCTTGTCCGCGATAAGTCTCATCTATTTCTCCGTTGCTATATAGCAAATGTCCGTTTATAAATGTTTTCTCTACTTTCCAATTGAATGTATGGCCTTCCAGCGGGCTCCATTTGCATTTACTTAAGATGCAGTCTGTGGTAACGGTCCATTCGGAGTCGGGACGTACCAATACCAGGTCAGCCTGATAGCCTTTGCGGATGAATCCCCTGTTTGGTATTTCATACATCTGTGCGGGAGCATGAGCCATTTTTTCTACCACTTTCTCAATGGTAAACACTCCTTTAGCTGCTAACTCCAACATGCTGACTAGCGAGAACTGAATCATCGGCATTCCGGACATTGCCTTTAATGCACCGCCTTCTTTTTCACTAAGCAAGTGTGGGGCATGATCGGTTGCGATGGCATCAATCAGACCACTGTTGACAGCCTCTTGCAAGGCTTTCCGGTCTTGTGCAGTCTTGATGGCAGGGTTACATTTAATGCGGGCACCCAATGTCTGATAATCTTCTTCCGTAAAGAGTAGATGGGAGACGCAGGCTTCTGCCGTAATTCTTTTTTGTGCCAGAGGAGCGTTGGAAAACAGACTCAACTCTTTAGCGGTGGAAATATGCATGATGTGCAGGCGGGCGTTTGTTTCCCTTGCCAGTTGCACAGCCAGTTCGGACGAACGATAGCAAGCCTCTTCCGAACGGAGAAGCGGATGAAGAGCCAGAGGTACATCGTCTCCGTATTCTTTCTTATATTTATCCGTATTTTCTTTGATAATTCCCTGGTCTTCGCAATGGGCGGCGATAAGCAGATCGGTTCCGCCGAATATATTACGCAAGCTGGCCATCCGGTCTACCAGCATATTGCCGGTGCTTGAACCCATAAATAACTTCACGCCACAAACACGGTGTTTATCCAGTTGTGCAAACTGGGTATAGTTAGTGTTTGTTGCTCCGAAATAGCAGGAATAGTTGACTGCTGATTTCTCACCTAGTAGGGTGAATTTCTCTTCCAAAGCCTCCAGCGTCGTAGTCTGCGGGTTTGTATTGGGCATGTCCATGATGGAAGTGACCCCTCCTGCTGCAGCGGCGTGGCTTTCTGTGGTAATATCTGCTTTATGAGTCAGTCCGGGATCACGGAAATGAACATGTTCGTCGATGACACCCGGCAGGAGATAACACCCGCTTGCATCAATGACTTCGTCACAAGGGGAAGCTGCTTTTTCTTCACCCACCAGTATTTCGGCTATCTTTTCATTTTCAATGACTACTGACCCCAGTACTTTTCTTCCTTCGTTAACAATAACGGCATTTTGAATCAGTGTACGTTTCATGACTTTTGCGGGAATTTATGGAACCAACTATTTACTTTTAATTTAATCACACCAAATATGGCCTCTCCAAAGATGCTGCTATTCATCTTGGAAGTGCCTAATTCGCGATTGATAAAGATTACGGGAACTTCAATGATTTTGAATCCGCATTTGTAAGCGGTGAACTTCATTTCAATCTGAAATGCATATCCTTTGAAGCGGATATGGTCCAAATCGATTGTTTCCAATACCTGACGACGGTAACAGACGAATCCGGCGGTGGTGTCGTGTACGGGAATCCCCGTGATAAGTCTCACATACTTGGAGGCAAAATACGACATCAACACCCGTCCCATCGGCCAGTTCACTACGTTCACTCCGCTGATGTATCGGGAACCGATGGATACATCTCCACCCTGTTCCGAACAAGCCTGATACAAACGGGGCAAATCGTTCGGATTATGGCTGAAGTCGGCATCCATTTCGAAGATGTACTCGTAGGCATGTTCCAGTGCCCATTTGAAACCGGTGATATAGGCAGTGCCCAATCCAAGTTTCCCTTTGCGCTCAATCATGAAAAGCCGTTCGGGAAATTCTTGTTGCAAGGTTTTTACGATGGCTGCCGTTCCGTCCGGAGAGCCGTCTTCTATGACCAGGATATGGAATGTCTTGGTGAGTCCGAAAACGGCTCGGATGATATTTTCTATGTTCTCCCGTTCGTTGTAGGTAGGGATAATTACGATGCTGTCCGATGTCTGCATATAAATAGTATAAAATTTAGAAACAAAAGTAGCTTTTTTCCTTTAGTTATGGATAGAACTAAGGATTATTTAACGTGGAGGCACGTCCGTATGTGCCGCACAATGGTGTTTAAGGTATTAATGGATGTGCCCGTAAGTATTAACGGAAAACTTCTTCCTTATTAATAGTAAGCTTCTTCGTTGCCGTTATCAGACTTTCCGACGGGCAACTGTCAACTATAAACGCAACCTTTGTTTTTATAAACGCCTACTTTGATTATAAAAACGAAGCTTGTGTTTTTATAAATGAAAGCTTTGTTTATAGTTTGATGGCAGTAAATCGGAATTTCACTACGGATAAATCGGAAGTTTACTATTAACAGACGGCAACTTTTCTATTAATACCTGATGTGTCAACAAGCGGTTGCCGACGAGTGGTTATGAGACATCTTGTATGTTAAAACAGGATAAATAATTTCTTGCAGAATGATAAATGTGAAAAAATACCGTACTTTTGAAACTGTTAATGATTGATTGACTGTTTGACAGCATGAAATGTGAGACCATATATATCGCTTTAATCGGACTTGTCCTTGCCGCATGCAATGGCGATGTCTTTGTGGACGATTATCTGCCACACGGTGCGGCAACCGTTCTGATGTCGGAGGACAACCGGACGGCAGAGATTACTTTCACTTCTGACAATTGGGGGATTGAAAACATTGAAGGATGGACGGGCGAGTTCAAGGCGTATACATCGGACGGGAAGGAAACTTTTCTGCCTCTTAAAGAAAAAGAATTGGGAGTGGTGCACTGTAAGAACGAGTATGTGGATTTCCGCATCGAAAAAAGCAGTGGCAACAAGTTGAAGGTTTCGTACAGCGAGAACCTTTACAATCAAGCGCTGAATATAGGTATCCTGACAGGCAATGCTTATAAGATGGAAGATATCAGGGTGAGACTTGCGCCCACCTCGAAGTATCGGGTAGACAGCGTAGTGTACGATTGGGAACAGTTCTACCTCTTCGAATATGGCATGATAGACGAGATGGAAAGTATCGTTGTAGACAATACACTTGCGGATGCTCCTACCACCATAACCGTATATCCTTACCGAAACACCCGTCGGGAGTTGCGTTTCTGGCCTTACAGCCATGGTGGCAACTGGGAGGAAGAAAAATACAGTCTGCTTTTTGGAGACAATCTGCCCGCGATAGTCATTCCGGATATAATCAATCAAGAGAAGCCCGTACTTGGGAATACGAAAATACCTTTTGGCATCAAACAGCAATACATAGCGGCAGATGTGGATAAGGATAAGGCAGTAGAGGTGAAAATAGATGCGCATGATAAGAGGAAGGTGGTTGTCTACAATTACCTTGAACGGTATGAAGTCCCTCTCAAGGTATATGCGTCCAATCCGATAACGGGTGGCAAGCGCGAATTCAGTGCTTTTCTTTACAGTCAGAGCTATATAAATTATTTAATTTTCAAGGAAAAGATGGAGTCAGAACAATATGATTAAGTTCCGAATATTTCCGCTTGTGCTTTCGGCAGCCTTATCGGTCGCTTCGCTTTCCGCGTCCGAAGCCGACACCGTTTCACGGAAGGTGATACATGCGCTTAGTGTCGATTTCCGTCCGGCGTACGTTTTTCCTACACACGATTTCTTTAGAGGCGTCAATCGTACGGGAAACAGCATCAATTCCACTCTTTCGGGACATCTGAAGTATGGCTTCAAGTTCTCGCCCGATACGGAAACGGGTAGGAGATATCCGTATGCCGTACAGGGTATCGGCGTGGCTTATAACACATTCCATAATACTGCCGAAGTGGGCAATCCGCTTGCTGTCTACGTCTTTCAGACATCAAAGATTGCCGACATTACTTCCCGTCTGTCGTTCGACTACGAATGGAATTTCGGCGCGTCGTTCGGATGGAAGAAGTTTGATAAGCTCGACAATCCGCATAACGAGGTAGTGGGGTCGAAAATCAATGCCTACATCAATCTGGGTTTTCTGCTCAACTGGCGGATTTCATCACACACCCATCTGCGTGCCGGTGTAGGAATGTCACACTATTCAAACGGAAACACCCGTTATCCGAACTCGGGAGTCAACACCTTGGGAGCATCGGTAGGCGTCACTCACTTCTTGGGCGACCGTGAAGAGCCCCATCGCACGCTTTCTGTCGGACGGCAGCTCCGGACGCCTTTCAGAAAATTCGTAAGTTACGACCTTGTCGTTTACGGTGCCACACGGAAGAAAGGCATTTGGCCCGAAGGTGCGAACCCGCTGATGGTGCCGGGCTCTTTTGGTATCATCGGACTCAATTTCAATCCTCTTTACAACTTCAACAAATATTTCCGGGCGGGCGTGTCCTTGGATTTGCAATACGATGAAAGCGCCAACATCATGAAGCACATAGCCAACGAGTATATCCCTTCCAATCCTGAAGAGGTGAAATTCTATCGTCCCGCTTTCAAGGAACAGTTTTCGGCAGGACTCTCGGCGCGTGCGGAAATCGTGATGCCCATTTTCTCCATCAACTTGGGCATTGGCAAGAATTTCTTCTGCCAAGGTGCCGATACAAACGCTTTCTATCAGACCTTTGTGCTGAAAACAACCTTGACAAAGAATGTTTTTATACATACCGGCTATCAATTGTATGACTTCAGATACCCCAACAACTTGATGTTGGGACTTGGCTTCAGATTCAATGCAAAGTGACGAATGGAGACGTTAGAGTGACAGGATGGAGAAACGGTTTGGATTTTTTTTGTACTTTTGCGCGTAATTTTTTGAATGAGGTATGACAATAATTGAATTGCAACGGCAATATGCCGCCCACCCCAATATGGCAGTAATGAAGCGCTTGTTGAAGGACACTTCCGCTCAAACTATCTTTTGTGGTGGACTGTGCGCGTCCGCCGCTTCTCTTTTTTCTTCCGTATTGGTGCAAGAGGGTGGCTGCCCGTTTGTCTTTATTTTGGGCGACCTTGAAGAAGCCGGCTATTTTTATCATGACTTGACGCAGATATTGGGCACGGAAAAGGTGCTGTTTTTTCCGTCTTCCTTCCGTCGCTCTATTAAATATGGACAAAAAGACGCAGCGAATGAGATTCTGCGTACGGAAGTATTGAGCCGCTTGCAAAAGGGAGAGGAAGGATTGTGCATCGTCACGTATCCGGATGCGTTGGCGGAGAAAGTGGTGTCCCGAAAGGAATTGAGCGACAAAACCCTGAAACTGAATGTTGGGGAGAAAGTGGACACCGCTTTTATCACGGATGTGTTGCATAGTTATGGTTTCGAATACGTAGACTATGTATATGAACCGGGGCAATATGCCGTTCGCGGCAGCATTATCGACGTTTTCTCTTTTGCTTCGGAATATCCTTATCGTATCGACTTCTTTGGTGATGAAGTAGAAAGTATCCGTACCTTTGAAGTGGAGTCTCAATTATCCCGCGAGAAGAAAAGTGGAGTGTCCATTGTGCCCGATTTAGCAGTGATGGGAGACGTGACAACTTCCTTTCTGGATTTTATCCCGAAAGATACAGCTTTGGCAATGCGCGATTTTCTTTGGTTGCGTGAACGAATCCAGGTGGTGCATGACGAGGCGTTGACTCCCCAGGCAATAGCTGTCCAGGAAGCCGAAGAGAATGGAGGCATTACATTGGAGGGAAAATTGATAGACGGCAGCGAGTTTACTGCACGTGCACTCGATTTCCGCCGGTTGGAATTTGGGAACAAACCAACCGGAACGCCGAATGCCAGTGTTACTTTCAATACATCTGCCCAACCCATCTTTCATAAGAATTTCGATTTGGTAGCTTCTTCCTTCAAAGATTATTTGGAAAAAGGTTATTCGCTATATATCTGTAGTGACAGTATGAAGCAGACAGATCGTATCAAGGCTATTTTTGAAGACCGGGGCGATCAGATTAATTTTACTCCCGTAGAGCGTACCATACACGAAGGGTTTGTAGATAACACACTACGGCTTTGTATCTTCACAGATCATCAGCTGTTTGACCGTTTCCATAAATATAATCTGAAAAGTGATAAAGCTCGTTCGGGAAAAGTGGCACTGTCCTTAAAAGAACTGAACCAGTTTACTCCGGGGGATTATGTGGTGCATACCGATCATGGTATCGGGCGTTTTTCCGGTTTGGTGCGTATACCGAATGGTGATACTACGCAGGAGGTTTTGAAGCTGGTGTTTCAGAATGAAGATGTAGTGTTCGTTTCCATTCATTCACTGCATAAAGTTTCCAAATACAAAGGTAAGGAGGGAGAGGCTCCCCGACTTAATAAATTAGGTACAGGGGCATGGGAAAAACTGAAAGAACGTACGAAGAGTAAAATCAAGGATATTGCCCGCGATTTGATAAAATTGTATTCGCAGCGTCGTCAGGAAAAAGGGTTCTCTTATAGCCCCGATAGTTTCTTGCAGCGTGAGTTGGAAGCATCCTTTATTTATGAAGATACTCCGGATCAGAGTAAGGCGACGATTGATGTCAAAGCGGATATGGAAAGTGACCGCCCGATGGACCGCCTGGTCTGTGGAGATGTAGGATTTGGAAAAACAGAAGTTGCGATCCGTGCCGCTTTCAAAGCCGTTGCCGATAATAAACAAGTGGCCGTTCTGGTTCCGACAACGGTGCTTGCTTACCAGCATTTCCAAACATTCCGCGAACGTCTGAAAGGACTGCCATGCCGGGTGGAATATTTAAGCCGCGCACGTACTGCCGCACAAACCAAAGCTGTATTGAAAGGACTGAAGGATGGGGATGTCGGTATTTTGATAGGTACCCACCGTATCTTAGGCAAGGATGTTCAGTTTAAAGACTTGGGACTGCTGATTGTTGACGAAGAACAGAAATTCGGAGTTTCCGTAAAAGAAAAGCTGCGTCAGTTGAAGGTGAATGTAGATACACTCACAATGACTGCTACTCCGATTCCCCGTACCCTTCAATTCTCGTTGATGGGCGCGCGTGATTTGAGCGTGATTTCCACTCCGCCGCCCAACCGCTATCCGATTCAGACCGAAGTGCATACTTTTAATGAAGAAGTGATAACGGATGCCATCAACTTTGAGATGAGCCGCAACGGGCAGGTCTTTTTCGTCAATAACCGGATTGCGAATTTGCCGGAACTGAAAGCAATGATCGAGCGTCATATTCCGGATTGCCGTGTAACAATCGGACACGGGCAGATGGAACCGGCAGAACTGGAGAAAATTATTTTGGATTTTGTCAACTATGACTATGACGTGCTCTTGGCAACCACAATCATCGAAAGTGGTATTGATATTCCGAATGCAAATACCATCATTATTAATCAGGCGCAAAACTTCGGTTTGAGTGATCTCCACCAGATGCGTGGACGGGTAGGGCGTAGTAACAAGAAAGCATTCTGTTATCTGTTGGCTCCTCCGTTGAGTAGTTTGACCACCGAAGGAAGACGACGTCTTCAAGCGATTGAAAACTTTAGTGATTTGGGAAGTGGTATTCATATTGCCATGCAGGATTTGGACATTCGTGGAGCCGGAAATTTGCTTGGAGCCGAGCAAAGTGGCTTTGTTGCTGATTTAGGATATGAAACATATCAGAAGATTCTGACTGAAGCTGTCCGTGAATTGAAAACAGATGAATTTGCGGAACTGTATGCTGATGAAATAAAAGGTGAAGGACAAATTAGTGGAGAAGAATTTGTAGAGGAGTGTCAGGTAGAAAGTGACCTCGAACTTTTATTGCCTGCCAACTACGTAACCGGCAGCAGCGAACGTATGTTGCTTTATCGTGAACTCGATGGACTGACATTGGATAAGGATGTGGAGGCTTTCCGCTCTCGCTTGGAAGACCGCTTCGGTCCGGTTCCCCGGGAAACGGAAGAACTACTCCGCATTGTTCCTTTACGCCGTTTGTCAGCTCGTTTGGGAGCAGAGAAGATTTTCCTGAAAGGCGGACGAATGACCTTGTTCTTTGTTTCCAATCCGGATAGTCCGTTCTATCAAAGTAAGGCTTTCGGTAAAGTGATAGACTATATGATGAAGTATACCCGGCGCTGTGATCTGCGTGAGCAAAATGGCAGACGGAGTATGTTGATTAAGAATGTTACTAATGTGGAGACGGCAGTCAGCGTGTTGCAGGAGATTGTGGCGTTGCCGGTGAAAGAAGAATAGAAACATCAACTTGTAAATAATTAGGCTGAAGTTTGGTTTTCAGAAAGAATGTGTTTATCTTTGGTTCATTGTTATAAATGAGAACGATGATAAATGAAAGCCCTTATATCTAAACAAATAATGAGTATGAAAAACATTGTAACATTGATTATCTTTTTTTCGTCATGGGTGACTGTATATTCACAAGTGAACTATACGGAAGCTGAACTGAAGCTAAAGTGTGATTCTATTATAGAGGAAAGTAATGTTTTATATCGGTATGAAGTAGCGGCCTGGCTTTTTACGGATATCTTTGTATCTAAACCGGATATAATGGAAACAATACAAAGCTATCTGATTTATCAGCAAGGTGATACCATAAAATGTATTGTTATTGACAAGCAATCCCAATGCTCTTATGAAGCGTCTTTTCTTGATGAATTGGTCCCTTGCGCAGAAGTGATGATGCGTAGAAGCCTGTCAGAATATGAAGCGCGTTTAATCAATGTTAAAAAGAAGATACAAAGTGCTTTTGATGATGATAAGAAATATCCAATATATAGTTACAAGGACTTCCCTCTAAACTGGATTCTTATTCCATTTAAAGATGGATATAAATTATATGCTATTTCAGGAACCGGAAAGGTACGTACTATACCTTTTGGGAACGATTACTTGTTCATTGCTGACAAAGAAGGGGAGATACAGTCCTGGAGAAAATTCCATTCCGGATTACTGCCTGTGGAAGCAACAGACGAAATGCCAATGATAAATTTTCCTGTTCATTCACATTTGAAACAAGAGCCTTTTATATCTGCTACCGATATTTGTACATTCAGACTATATTATAACCAAACAGGAAGTACAAAATTTGCAGTATATTCTCCTGCTTTATCTATCTACTTTATCTATAATTTAGCTACAAATACAATAACACCAACAAAAGATATAAACCTCTAATCATTATCAACTTACTAAAGAAGGTATTTAGGTGGTTTTATGAAAGACTTCATATCTTATGGGGAAAGCTTAGTTTTTCTTTCCATATAATTTGTCTATCAAATCAGAACGTCCGATACGTTTCAACTCATTGATGATATTTCTCCTTTCTTCCGGCTTATACCAGAAGAAGAACTGCCGTTGGGCGAGTTTCTCCCGTTGGGTTTTAGCACTGAATATCGGTTCTAACGTGTATGGATGGAATCCGGTATACCAAGCTTCGGTAGCAACCGTCATCGGAGTAGGAGTGAAGTCCTGCACTTGTTCCAAATGGAAGTCCAGACGTTTGGTAATAACGGCAAGTTCCGCCATATCTTCTTCTTTGCATCCGGGATGCGAGGAGATGAAATACGGAATCAGTTGTTGGCGTAGATTCTCTTCCCGGTTGATGCGGTCGAATATCCTCTTGAATGTTTCAAATTGCTTGAAAGAAGGTTTGCGCATTACGGATAATACCCGGTCACTGGTATGCTCCGGAGCTACTTTCAGCCGACCACTCACGTGATTGACAATCAATTCACGGGTATACTCGGCAGTGCTGCGGTTGATTGCTTCATCTTTACTTTGATGAAGTAACAGGTCATAGCGTACTCCGCTACCGATAAACGATTTTTTTATTTCGGGCAAGGCATCTACTGCACGGTAAATATCCAGTAAGGGGCGATGGTCGGTATTTAGATTCGGACAAACTTTCGGATGGATACATGACGGTCGTTTGCACTTCTTGCAAATAGCTTCGTCTTTTCCTTTCATCTGATACATGTTAGCGGAAGGACCACCCAAATCGCTTAAATATCCTTTGAAGTCGGGCAATTGGATGACCTCTTTCACCTCTTTCAATATAGACTCTTTGCTACGGCTGACGATAAACTTTCCCTGATGAGCGGAAATGGTGCAGAAGGCACAACCGCCGAAACATCCCCGGTGAATGTTGATGGAAAACTTAATCATGTCATAAGCCGGAATCCGCTTTCCTTTATATTTAGGATGAGGTAGCCGGGTATATGGTAAATCAAACGATCGATCAAGATCTTCCTGGCTCATCGGAGGATATGGAGGATTGACTACTACTATCTTGTTTCCGACGGCTTGCGTGATTCGGGAAGCCGAATATTTGTTAGATTCTTCTTCGATATGCCGGAAATTACTAGCCTGTTTCTTTTTATCTGCCAAACATTCTTCGTGCGAATAAAGTGAAAGGTCATTTTCGGCAGAGGTCCATTCTGTTGCACGACAAAGATAGGCTGTTTGAGGAACTGATCCGATGATTGTCCTGAATTTACTGCTTGTCAGTACTGGCTCTTCGGTAGTAAGCAGACTTTTCATATTCTTCACCAAGTCTGGAAGTGGCTTTTCTCCCATTCCGTAAATGAGCAGGTCGGCACCGCTGTCGCACAAAATGCTCTTTTGCATTTTGTCTTGCCAATAATCGTAATGACTTAACCGTCTTAAACTAGCTTCGATTCCTCCGATAACTACGGGAACATCCGGATAAAGTTTCTTTAGTATCTGGCTATAAACCGTGGAAGGATATTCCGGACGCATATCCGGACGACCGTCCGGGGTATATGCATCTTCACTGCGTAATCGTTTATTGGCAGTGTATTTATTTACCATCGAATCCATGCATCCACCGGAGATGCCGAAGAATAGCCGTGGGCGTCCCAATTTCTTGAAGTCACGCAGGTCGTCGCGCCAGTTGGGCTGGGGGACAATGGCTATTTTCAAACCTTCCGCTTCAAGAATCCGTCCAATAACGGAAGCACCAAAAGAAGGGTGATCCACGTATGCATCAGCACTGAATAGAATGACATCCAATTCATTCCATCCGCGAAGTTCTACTTCTTTCTTGGTAGTAGGTAACCAGTCAGTCAATCGATATTCTTTCATGCTGCAAAGATACGGATAATAAAAAAACATCCCAATGATTTTTTTATTCATTGAGATGTTTAATTTCGATTATCGGGATGTTTTGCTTCAATCATTGAGATGTTTTTTTAAAACTTCCCATTGATTGTGAACTGTAATGTCATTTGTTCTCCACCATAGATTTCACGAAAACCGATACCTTGCTCGGACAGATATTCTTTTAGATCCTGAAACGCGTCAGCATGGTTCATGATAATCTCTATCGTTTCTCCCGGAGAGGTAGTACACATTGCTTTTATTGCAGGAATCAGCGGACTGTATGCTGTTATTCCGCAGGTATCTACCGTAATCATTATTCCTCCTCTTCTTCCGCTTCCATGTTGGAAAGCCAGGTAAGATAGAGCTTGATGAGCTGTTGCAGACCGAATGCCTTCATATTATTGTGATAAATCACGTCGATACAAAGGTCCAGCAAGTCTTTACTGTCTTCTTCCTGACTGGCGATAAGGGAGCGGATATTTAGTTTCAACTTATCCAGAACTGCTTCATCTACAATACCGGTACTGTCGATAAGATGACGGAACAGAGCATATTTCTCAATCGTTCTCAAGTTTTCATTAGATACTTCTATGCTGCGTGTACCGCTAGGGTTTGCTTGTATAGTATACATTGTTTTTTAGTTTTAAAGGTTATTATAGTAGCAAAGATAGAATTTAAAATGAGAAACGGATTAAAAAAAAGGATATTTTTTATTTTTGAGTAAAGAATCCCAAGATGCCTGCCATGATGGTTGCCCGATCCGCTTCCGACTGAATGCTTTCGAAAGGAAAGCCCAATACAAAAGTGCGGTAGTTGCCTTTGTAAGCGATACCTGCGCTCTGATTGCCGGGGGCATACGTAAATACTGGGAAAGCAGTATCTACAGGAACGATGCAATCTGCTGCTGGAATCGCATAACTGTTCTCATTGGGCAGACGCGGGATCGTGATTGTGCACCCCAATCCATTTACCAGATTTACACTCTTGTCCGTCAGGCTACTTTGATAACCATATTTCAGTATTTTCTCTGTAAACTCCCGGTTACTTTGTGTGCCGCTCATATCGCTTCCTACATAAGCACCGCTGACAAATAGATTACCTCCCGACTGACAATAACTGGTCATAATTCGTTGCATAGCTGAGGAGAATGTCTTGTAGTACGCTTTATTTGCGGGATCTTCTTTTTCCAGTCCCAGGATATAATCTACCACCGGATAATCTTCTAACGTAACCAATCCGTTTTCTACCGCTTCGTCACTGCATGACACAAAACTATATTTGCCGGCTGCCTGAATCGCCTTTCCATGAATGAAAGGATAATCGAATGTGTTCCCTGCTATTTTCATTCCTTCTAACTCGTTTCCGCTATGTCCCAGGCTGCCTTTTCCTTCTTTTCCGGCTTGTGTACGGTCGAAGTCTGTTTGTGCTCCGCAAAACGAAATGTTTGATATATACGGAACTCCGGGATCTTGTGATAAATCGAATCCTGCTCTATCAGAAGTATTAACGACCGCCGGACCGCTGATTCTGTCAAAGCCATTGATGATAATTACCTTTTCTTGTTCGCGTTTGGCTTTATAAGCGGAAAGGATTTCGGAGGGAAAACTTTCCCCACCGCGGTTTACGGCAGTCACTTTGAATGAATAAACGAGCCCCGGTTCTATTTTCACGGTGTGGGACGTTTTGCTGACTAAGGTTCCATTGTCAAAGCCTCCATAACCGATGCGTGTATATACGATGTATTCCCGTGGACGTGCAGTTGGTTCTTGCGGATCATCTTCACCTTTCCATGAAAGTTCCAGCGTATTCTTTTTCTTCCCGAATTGAATGGCGAAATTGCTGACTGGCAGGGGCTGAACTATATATTCTTTGTCATGCTGGCTGGTAATGAACTGCAAAATACCTTTGTAAATAGCTCGTCCCACTGTAAACTTGAAGTTCGGATCATGCCCTAACTGCATATCTGCGAAGTTCTGATGGGAGAGCAGTTCGATAATCGTAGAAGGAGTAGCCGGGAGACGTGTTTCACTGTAATTCCGGTTCCACATACTGCGGCGTGTCCAGGGGATACTGTAACTTGAATAAATATCTTTCTGAATCTGTGTGAGCAGAATATCGGCTAAATCACGTGATGCATACCGGTCTGTTCCTGCATTCAGTTTTCCATTATTGAAATCGGTGGTATAAATACCGAGCGATCCGATAAGCTCATCTATTTTGCTGTATCCGGCATCACTGTGCAACGCCATCGTCATTTCCAAAGGTACGCCTAAACCCGATTGTTGCGGGTTGTAGACAGAACTGCCCGACAAATAGTTGATAGCGTTGGAACGTGTGTTGATGTCGTCTGTATAGTCGTTTTCACCTTTGCGTCCTGCATATACTTCGTATGGCATTCCCGCCCATTGCGCAGAGTAGCGTGCTCCTTCCAAATAACGGGGCAGCCCGCTGGTCCTTCCTCCACGGGCAATGTTTCCCATTCCACCTCCAAAACGTACTGCATCGGCGCATACAACTCCTTGTTCGCTGCTTTCGTTGCTAAGTACCACCATGCCGTAGTCGTTGTTTCCTTTATCAAATTCAAACGTTCCGAGGTAAACCCATGTGCCTCCACCTATTTTCTGATTAACTTTAAATTCGGTTACTCCTCCGTTATGGAATACCAGATATTTGGCATCGCTTACACTATTGGGGAGTGTCTGATAAGAAACATAAACAGCATACTTGCCTGTTGCCGGTAGAGTAGGTACCCATTCTGCAAATACTTGGTCTTTATTCTTCTTTTTCTTTCTTTCGGTTGGTATGAAACGGCAGGTTCCGTCAGTGAAAGGATTCTCTCCCTCTTTGTAGATCGTTTTCTTTTGAGCAAATCCTCTTACCGGGGCATTTGTCCAATTAGCTTTTTTGCTACCCACTTCCAGATAAAGGGAAGCGTTGGGAGTGTCATTATCTACAATGATCTCATTCTTTTGTGTATCCCGTTCACGGGGAGTATAAACAACCGCTCCTGCATTCTCCAACATGGGAATCACGTATGGAAGAACAAAAGATTGAGTGAACATATCTTCCGTGGTGCAGAATAATCGAGGGCGTTGCCATCCCCATTCGTCTTTATCATTTTTGAAGTAGTTGCCGTGGCTTTGCCAGATTGCGATATGACGGTCTTGTAGTCCGCGTGAAATTTCATTGGGGCGTGAAATGTTTTTCACCCAGGGAGCTCCTTTATAATCTATATTCAAAGATAACCGCTCCTTATCCTTTTTCTTATTCCGGTAGAAATTAGGTACCAAATCCTCAATAGGTTTTCCATCCGCATAAATGGTGAGCTGGTAATAATGAACAGGTCCCGGAAGCAGTTCTTTAACTTGATTATAAATGTTTTCTACAGTTTCCGGACGGAAAGGCTGATAGGCGAAACTCTCCGATGCATAGATTGCAATTGTCTTGCGATCATAATTTATATCGAAACTGTTCAGTTTAGGAGTGCTGATTTTGGCTGTTGCGGTATATTTGTTGAAGTAATCCGTCAGCCGTTCTTTTACATTTCTTTCAATATCTTGAGCGAAAAGAAAATTAGCACTTACAGTAAGGCATAGAAGAAACACTATTATCTTTTTCATTATTCAATGCTTTTGTTCTCATTTTCATCACAGAGGAAAGGAGGACACGGAGGGCAAATCTATGAAGCGATATAAAAATGGTTGTTCATAATAACTCTGTGTCCTCCTTTCCTCTGTGGTGAATTATCCCCGCAAAAATAACAAAAAAAGAGCGAGAAGTATCGAAACTTCCCACTCTTCTTTCATTGTTTTATATTCTCTTAATTAAGAATATTATTCTTATAAAGGAACGTATTCTACAAATGCTTCCATTGCTTCGTAAGAAGCCAGTCCTAACTTATCATACAAAGTAGCTGTACCACGGTTGCGGTCTTCGCTACGTTGCCAGAACAAACGTTCGTCATTACCCAAGAACGGAGCGCTTTCCATCTGCGACTGATGTTTCAGGATAGAGTTACGTTTTGCACGAAGTTCTTCCGGACTGATCGGCACTGCCATTTCAATATTTTCGATTTCCCATTCAGCCCACGCACCACGGTACATCCAGATACGGCAGTCTTTCAGCCATTTGGCACCTTCTTCTTTTTCAAGATCAACGGCTGCGAATACGGCGTCCGTACATACACGGTGTGTTCCGTGCGGGTCGGCCAAGTCACCTGCAACGAAAATCTGATGAGGTTTTACTTCACGAAGCAAGTTACGTACGATTTCCACGTCTGCTTCACTGATCGGGTTTTTCTGAATCTTACCTGTTTCATAGAACGGCAAGTCTAGGAAGTGGCATCGTTCCAATGGTATATTGTTATAAGTACAGGCCGTACGGGCTTCACCACGACGAATCAGACCTTTGATAGTCAGAATGTCACGACTGTCCATATCACCATCTTTCTTCTCTTTCAAGAAATTACGTATTTCTGCATATTTCTCGTTGATAACCTGGTCTGCGCTGTTATTGAAGAGCTGGTTGAATCCGTTGATGAAATGCATGAAACGAACTACTTCTTCGTCGCCAACAGCGATATTGCCGGAAGTTTCGTAAGCTACGTGTACTTCATGTTTTTGTTCTACCAAGCGACGAAGCGTACCACCCATCGAAATAACGTCATCATCCGGATGCGGAGAGAAGATAATTACACGTTTCGGATACGGTTTTGCACGTTCCGGGCGGTAAGTGTCATCAGCATTAGGTTTGCCACCCGGCCATCCGGTAATGGTGTGCTGTAAATCATTGAAGATTTTGATGTTTACATTGTACGCAGAACCATAAAGTGCTAGAAGTTCACTCAAACCGTTTTCGTTATAGTCTTTATTAGTCAACTTCAGAATTGGTTTGCCGGTCAACTGACACAACCAAACGATGGCACTACGGATTAGTTTGTCATTCCATTCGCAAGAAGTTACCAGCCACGGACGTTGGATACGTGTTAAGTTCGTAGCTGCTGAAAGATCAAGAGCTACATGCGCGTTGTTGTGAGTTTGCAGATAAGAAGCCGGAATAGTGTCAGTGATTGCACCTTCCACACATTCTTTAATCATAGCTGCTTTGTTTTCTCCCCATGCAAGCAGATAAATCTTCTTTGCACCAAGGATAGTGGATACACCCATTGTAATAGAACTGATCGGCGTATTATCCAGCGTTCCGAAAATCTTGGATGCTTCATTGCGTGAGGCATTATCCAACAAGATCAGACGAGTGGTAGAGTTCAGTCGGGAACCCGGTTCGTTGAACGCGATGTTACCTACACGACCAATGCCCAACAAGGCAATATCAATACCTCCGAAGCTTTCAATGCGTTGTTCGTACAGACGGCAATATTCGAAGATGGTATCTTTGGCAATGCTTCCGTCGGGAGTGAATATATTCTGTTTGTCAATATCAATGTGATCCAATAACATACTCTTCAAAGCGTTGAAGTTGCTGTTGATTGCATCGGGAGCCAACGGATAATATTCATACATGTTAAATACGATCACATTGCGGAAGCTAAGACCTTCTTCCTTATGCATGCGGATGAGTTCGGTATATACGTGGCTGGGCGAATCACCTCCAGGGAGTGCCAATACGCAGAAGCGTCCTGCTTTTTGTTTTTCGCGGATGGTTTGTGCTATTTCGCGAGCAATATAGTTAGCACCTTCTTCTGCGGATTCGTAGATGTCCGTAGGGATTTTTTCGAGTCTTGTCAAGACTGATTTTTCAAATGCATTCTCCGGTCTGTAGTATTTGGGGGAGACCCGGTGGAGACTGATTTGAGAACTAAGATTTGTTTTCATAAAGTTGTTAATTAAGTTATGTAAGATTAGCGTCCTTACGACTGTATTTTCACGACAAAGATACAAAAGAAGTCTATATAATTAATTACCGAGTTCTAGGTATTGTTGCTATATGAATCTGTTTTTAACATTTGTTATTTGGCAAATGTTACAGATGAAATTCATCTGCATCTTTCCATACCGGGAACTTCTCTCTGAACTGGTTGAGAGTAGTCAGATTTAGTCTGACCGTCGTTATTCCTTCCTTTTCATCTGGGAATGAGCCGATTTCTTCTCCGAAAGCGGAATAGACTTTACTTCCTCCATTATATGAAAGCTGGTACCCGTCTGTACCTACTCTGTTGACACCGCATACATAGCATTGATTTTCTAAAGCGCGTGCCCGGAGTAGAGTATCCCAAGCCAGGCGGCGGGGGATAGGCCAGTTGGCTACATATATTAAAAGGTCGTACTCGTTGCCTATGTTTCGGCTCCATACAGGAAAACGAAGGTCATAGCAAACTAGCAGGCAGATATGCCATCCGTGATAGGGGATGATAAGTCGTTTATCACCGGCCGAAAAATGTTCGGCTTCCCGTCCCATACGAAACAGATGCCGTTTGTCATAATAGAACTCTTCTCCTTCCGGTGTCAGAAAGAACGCACGGTTATAAAACTGTTCGTTTTCTGTTGCTATATAGCTTCCGCAAATGGCTAGCTGGAATTTAGCAGCCCATTGTTTGAGTGTTGTAATGGTTTCCCCGGAATTTTGCTCTGCCAGTATTTTGCTCTGCATACTAAATCCGGTAGAAAACATCTCCGGTAAAACAACAATCTCCGTTATTCCACGAAGACTTTGCAGCTTTTCGTGGAGCAAACGGAGATTTTCTTGTTTATTTTCCCAAACAATATCGGTTTGTATGATAGAAATACGGATAGACTCCATGATAACTAAGTATTATACTTGATACCTAATACTTCAATCATATTTCTCCAAGAGCAAAATTCTCCGGATGTTTTCCTTTGAAATCCTTGAAATAAAGTTTGATTTCTCTCATGTCCTTATTAATATCTCCTGACGGCATGATAGCTTTCGTTGCCGAAATCGTTTTCTTGCTGTAATCAATACCAATCAGCACGATCGGAATCTGAGCATTCAAGGCTATAAAATAAAAGCCTTTTTTCCAGTTTGGATTCGCTTTACGGGTTCCTTCGGGGGTGATAGCCAAATTAAACTTTTTATATTCGGCAAATTTATGAACCATCTGATCTACTAGCGAAGTTTTTCGACTGCGGTCGACGGGAATTCCGCCAACTGCTTTGAAAAAAATTCCAAGCGGAAAGAAAAACCATTCTTTTTTCATCATGAAACTTGTCTTACGGCCTATAGCACCATAAAATAGTTTTCCAATAAATAAATCAAGGTTTGTTGTGTGTGGAGCGGCACATATCACACATTTATCATAATTAGGCACCGTAACGTTTGTCTTCCACCCTAACAGGCGGTAATAGATAAAGCTATAAATTGCTTTTTTCATTCTGTTGTTAGTTCAATTTTCCTATAGCTTCAATAATCTCGTTTACCTTTGCATTAAAATCAGCACGGAATTTCTTATAAAAACCTTTCACGTTGCCTGGTTCTGTGTGGCTGATGCGAGTGACAAACTCATCCTGCATCTTCAGTACCTCTGCCATCAGTTCATCTGCTTTCACCTTGTCTGTGCCAGGGATGAACATACTGTTGATTAAACACTCGGTGAATAATTCTCCTGCAATATAGTTTACGTTCTTTTTGAGTTCTCTTCTACTTGCCATAATCTTTACATTTAATGGTGAATAATAAAAAATACTTGCGGTAAAGATAGACACTTTCTTTGATTTTAGCGAATTATATGGGGAAAAAATAAAATAGAGATGGCTTTTAATATCTTTTATACGTATATAAACAAAAGCCGGTTAACTGTTTAAACAGCTAACCGACTTTTTCTATAAATTTTGCTTTATTATTTATTGTGGAGTTCCAAAAGCAGTAAACTCATAAATACCATCAGCCCACATGGCAGAATTGCCTTTATGTACATTGACAACACCATAAACACGCAGACGCAGGTATCTATAAGACGCAGGATCTTCTATATTCAGAATTAGAAATCCTAACTGCCAATTCGTTCTGCCATCTACAAGCGTTTTGTAATTTTTGCCATCCAGACTCCCTTCGATTGTATATTTATATGCAGCTTCAGAGCCATTAACTAGCCTTGTTGAAAGGTTTATTTCTGAAATTTTGGCCTCTTTTTTCATATCTATAGTAAACATATAAGGAGCACCGGTAGCGGCATTTGAGCTTTTTTGGAAATAAGTAGAAGATTCTAAATCAGCTCCATCGGTGATACAATCAGCTTTCACTCCTTTTGCTCCTGGGATAGCTGATGTAACAGATGCATTCAATGTTAGGTTTTTCCCATTCTGCACAGGAATGATACCATATTTATCATTAAATTCCAAATATCTGTAGTAATCCATCGAAGCATATCCATTATTGAATGCAGCAATAGAAATTCTGGGGAAGTTTCCATTTGGTGTTTTATATTTTCGTTGTGCTCCCCAATGGTAGCTCCATACCCCATAGGTTTTTCCTATCATTGCTATTCTGTTAAACTGTGCATCAAATGTGGTATTATTACCGATTTCTCTAATAGGTGTCCACTCGCCTGCTAAGTCAGTTGTTGAGGTATACATCGTTTGACTAGGATACCATCCGGAAGCTTTTGAACTGAAGAAGTAGTATTCTCCGTCTTTTTTGATAATTGCAGGAGTTTCTCTATGTAATCCTTTGCATATTGTATTGACTAATTCGACTGGTTTTGTCCAGGAGGCATCCAATTTATATATATTTATATCACTGTTTGTGTTAGTGGCAGAAAGAAGATATGCCGTATTATCATCATCAATAAAAAGCGATTGATCTCTTGAATCATGTCCTAATGGACGTTCCATAGTACCTACTTCGAGTTTACCTTTAGGGGTAATTTGCGCTAGATAGATTTTAGCTGCTGTGTATCCATTTTCATCTTCATAATGCGAAGATAATACGACTTTTCCTGTCTTTGGATTATATCGGAACGCATTACCTTCCATTTTAACATTCGGATAAAAGGCCAACTCTCTAGGAGTACTCCAACTTCCATTTAATCCTGTTTTAGAGTAACTTTCAGTGACTAGCCATCCTTTGAGTTGTTGTCCATCAACAGTCTTCTCCGTATTTTCTATTTTATAAGAAAAATAAAGGTTACCGATCTTCATTCCTCTTGGTTTATTTGATGATTCTGTAGTAATGTATTTGCCATTCTGATTATCATAAACCTCTCCTTTTCCACTAGGAGTGAATGTCGTAGCCTGTTGAGATTCTGCAGTTGCTACTTTTTCCCCGTCTTTAAATGCTTCTATATAGTAGGTAAAGGTTTTACCGACTGCTAGGTCATAATCGTCATATGTATCTCCTTTGGTTTCTCCGATTAAGTTGCTATCCCTGTATATTTTATAAAGGTTTGCATCTTCCCGTTGCCTCCAATTCAGCTTAACATTTCGGACTTCTGTCTCGCCTGTAAGTTTGAATACAGTAGCAGTGACCGCCCAAGTATTAATAGCTCTAGTATTTTCTTCTTTCCGTTGAGCTGCTACAGAGTAAAACATTGGCAAGCTGTATAACCACATAACAAAGAATAAGAAACAAACCTTTGTCTGTAGACTTTGGGTATTCATAATACAATTGGATTTTATTATTTGAAGTGCAACTGGAACAGTTATCTATCTCCCATTAGTTTCAAATTATTAGTTCTATAAATTGCCGAAAATAAATCAGCTTCTTTGTATTTATATTTATTAGAATCAAAATATACTGCGAAATTCTGCATTAATTTTTTTGAATATTCTGTAAGATACAGGTTTGTGCCATTAAATGTATTTGAGCCGGAAACAGTTATGTATTTCTTATCTTTAGCATTTTGAATTAGATAGAAACCATCTTCTTGTAAGTTGAATATCCAACATTGTGCATCATCTTTCTTTTCCGGATTCAGGCGCAAAGTACCAAACATTGATTCTAAATATTTTCCGGTTTTGATATCCTTTAATTTATATACATTCGGATTTTGAGTTTTGATAAACTCAAAATTTATGTTGATTTCATCGTCATCATCAGCTATGCTAAAACCATTAACAGGCTTTGAAATCAGACGATCGGATGTTTTTTCTAATAATGCGTATATATTGCCGGATATGATACTTTCTGCTCGTTTATAACGGTACATGTTATCAAATACACTTAAATTCCAGTTGTCATACCATTTAACAATAGGATATCCGGAACGCATACTGATAGGCAACCATACAAGATGTGACTTTTCCGGACTATTTCGATTCCAGCGATCTCCCATATAGATATACGCTTTTTCTTTGTTGGGTAATTGGAAGACATAATTGCTTTGTGAGTTGTATGTGACTTGCTTTAGTTTGTCAACAGCAAAGTTTACTCCTGTACTCCATTCACCTAAAATATTAAAAGTATAAGCGGTTCTTCCCGGATTAGGATCCCAACCTGTGCACCCGGAGAATATTCCATAATAAATATCTCCTACTTTAAAAATGGCAGGGGCCTCATATTTAAGTTCTTTTAGAATCTTAGTTTCAGTGGAAGTAGGTTCCAGAAAATCATCTTTAAGTAGAGAGATATTCATATTAGTATTCATATTTGTTGAACAGAAGTGGTATGCTTTTCCATCTGTGTCTACGAATAAAGTCTGATCACGTGATTCATTTTTATTAGGGCGGAAAGTTTTATATAATTTATAAGGCCCCTCTATTTTATCGCTAGTGGCTACACAAACCCGTGCTGCACTATAATCACCATTGTTTGCTTCCCAATGACTCCACATCACCCATTTTTTCGTTTTAGGATTATAGATTACTTTGGGGCGTTCGAACAGACGTCCGTATGATATGTCATTCAAATCGTCTTTGGGTTCTCCCGTAGTTTTTAAAGAAAGACCGAGGCGTTTCCAGTTATATAAGTCTTTAGACTGGTAACAACTTACTCCATTTGATATAAAACCAGTCCGGTCTTCTCCGAATAAATAATAAGTTCCATTTTCAAAGACAACGCATCCTCCATGGGCATTGATTTGTTCTCCATCTATATCATTCCACAAAATACCCGGATTAATCTGGGTGTTTTGTGAGAATGTTAAAATGGATGAGATAATAAAGCTAATAAATAAAATGATTCTCATGTTTTTATTACTGATTCTTTATATTAATTGTTATTTCAGGTTGTGCAGGGGCATAGGCGCCGGATTCGTCTATTGTAAAATATTCCACTTCAGCTGTGTTTTTCATAAAACCAAATTTAGGTGAATATGTGCGTGATACTCCAGTAAGTTTGGCATTGTCTACACAAACAGCACTGATATCATTTCCCCAGCCTCCACGTCCTACTGTGAAAGATACACGTATTTGTTTGCATGTGGCAGAAGTTGTATAGTCCATTGAATAAGTTTCCCAATTGTCACTAGCTATTTCAGTGATAACTTTTTTCTCTGGATCTTCGACTTCTTCGATAATCATTTTACCTGTGAGTTTGCCTTCTTTCTTAGCTATTCCTCCTTTTAATAAGGCGGATAATGTGTAAGTTTCATTAGGCGCAACATCTACCACTTGCGTTAAAATACCGTCGCTCCAACCTGTTGCCCATTTGTAAGGTTTGATTTCGAAAATGTGGTTGTCTAAATCTTGATTGTTGTCTATTTCTTCAGGAAGAATCTGTTGTTCTGAATTCCAACGGTCACTAACAACAATATCCCATCCTTCAATTCTGGTAGCTAATTTTGTTTCTGGATTCACGTCAAATTCTCCTTCGAAGTTTGGATTCTTTAATAGATTTTCTACAGGTTCACCAACTTTTTCTGCAAAATATGGTTGTGGAGCATAGTCTATGATTCGAACAGAGTCTACAGGGATTCCATCTCTGTAGATAAAGGCACGATTATCAGGTGTTATGGCAAAGCGATAAGTGTGTGCTTGGTCATCATTATTATAGAATTTACCTTTTCCTCCTGTTTTCCCATTAGTAGCCGGATTGTTGATCTCTTTTTTATATGCATTGAACAATCCTATTTCATTAGAGGTGATGTATGCTTTAAATCCATAACCTTTTTCATTTACGAAATAAGGGTAGAAGCTTTTCTCCGAATTATCTGTTTTTACTCTGAATTCAATTGTATATCCTTTAGTACTGGGAATAAATTTTTTAGTAAATTCAGTATCATTTCCTTTCTTATAAACAGGAGAAGTGGCTATTTCTTTTACGGGAAGTGCCGTTCCATATCCTTTTACCTTTACATAAGAACGGGTATCTCCACTTCTTAGAATAATTTTTCCTTCAGTTAGTATTTTAGTGCTATTCAAGGTTACAGTTACTTTTTGTTTTCCAGAGTTAGCTGGTATTATAGTTGGGGTTATAGTAAATCCGTTTGGAGCAGTAATTGTTATTTCTTTTCCGGCTAATGCTTTAGAATCTACAAAGAAGGAAGATGATTTATTTGTACCATTGATTGTTAATAATGGTAGATGCTCATTTGTCGGTGTTTGCGCAGTTTCTTTAAGAGCTTCCTTGGGTTGAACTGCAGAAGTGGCTGTTGTACTAATTACTAGTAATGCTATTAATAGGAGCATGACTTTTGCATATCTCTTTTTCATGATACAGAAATTTTTATAAGTTAATTGTTTAATGATTTAATTCTTGTTCAAAATACCAATTATTTCTCGTTTGCAAAATTGCAGAATCCTATTTAAATAGGAGTATTATAATGAGTCAAATGCGTTTAATTTTGAATTATCTATTTGATGAAGGATAAAAATCATTCAGAAAGGTCTAAAAATCGACCACATATATCCTTATTGGCTTTTTATTAGTATATTTTAAGAGATTTGAGCGTGGTTGAAATTTCCTTTTATTTTAATATTGCATCAAAAATACATCTTTATACTGAGTGTTGCTATGAAACATACAATAAAACTATATATAATACTTGTGTTTGTTCAAATGCTCTCATGTGCTTTTGCACAACAAATATCGGTAACGACTCTTCCATTAAATAATTATTTGCCTTCTAGTACTGTATTGCGGGTTCATTGCGACCGAGAAGGTTTTTTGTGGTTAGGAACTAAAGATGGTTTATGTCGTTACGATGGTTATAGAGTATTGGTCTTTCGTTCTGGATTAAAGACTCCGGATCTTTTAACGAATAATGAAATTACTTGTATTACAGAGAATAGGAACGGGTATTTATTTATAGGTACTAAAAAAGGTGTTAATATTCTGAATAAGAGAACTTATCAAATAACTCCAGTTGAACATAATGAACTGAAGGATCAAGAAATTAGAACAATGATTGTGGATAGTGATGGGTGGATTTGGATTGGAACATTGACATCTGTATTTCGTTGCTCCGCTGATTTTTCTTTTTGTAAAAGATATGATTCTGTCTTACCTGTTACTAGTGTGAATTCTATATATGAAGATGCTGATAAAAATATTTGGGTGACTTTATGGGAGAGAGGATTACATAGATATGATGCGAAAAAGGATACGTTTGTTGCTATGCCTCAAATCGGAGCATTAAATAACCCATTTAGAGTTTTTCAGGATGACAAGAAACAGCATTGGATATTGACTTGGGAAAGTGGAATTTTTTTGTTTTATCCTGAAGAAAAACAGGATTTGATCTATAGGCATGTAGATATAAAAAGTGATGATCGTTGGGATGAAAGTGGTTGTTTTAGTATAACTCAAGATGATAAGTATGGGTATATATGGATTGTATCTACACAAGGTCTTTATGCACTTCAAAAACGTCCGGGAGACGAGATAAATACTGTCGATATATCTTCTATATCCTCTAAGTTGAATAATATTTTTAGTGAGATAGTAAAAGATAAATCTGGAAATTTATGGATTGCAACTTTTAGTGAGGGATTATCTATGATTGATTTAAATAAACCTTTAATTCAAAGCTATTTTTTTCCTTCTATTCGTGAGAAAACAGGTTTTATAACAAATATAAAAAATATTTATGAGGATGGTGATGGTGATCTGTGGATTGATCAAAATCGTTGGGGAGTAGGGATCTTTAACCCTAAAACAAATAAACTTCAACTTTATACAGATATTCCTTCTTTGAAAAACGTGACCAATCTGAGAAATATTAGTTGTATAATATCTGTTCCACTATTAAATGAAATTTGGTTGGGGTCTGAATATTATTCGGAAATTTATAGGGTGAAAAAAGAAAAGGATAAAATAGAACTATTAGAGACCTTAAATTTGAGTAATTATGCAGATAATCCAGGATTTCCACGCATCTTTTATGAAGACAGCAAATATAATCTTTGGGTTGTAACAACTAAAGGTATTTTAGTTAAACCGGAAAAAGAGAAAACTCTTCGAGATACAAAGTTCCCGTTAATGGATATTACTGGGATTGGGGAAGGTAAAGATGGTACTTTATGGATTAGTACAAGAAAACAAGGTGTATATAATGCTATAGTATCTTCCAATCTGACATTTGAAAAGAAAGGCTTAAAGAATCTGACTACTCAAGTAGATAAATTAGTTAGTGATAATATTGGAGCAATTTGTATAGATGATAATGGCTTGGTGTGGATGGGGAGTCAGGATGGTGATGTGTTTACATATGATCCTCAGACGAAGAAAGTTGAAAATTTATCCAATATGTTTGATATGCTCGAAGAAGGTATTTTTAATATTATAACAGATCAGTTAGGGCATATTTGGATCTCTACCAATAAACGAGTTATTGAGTATGATCCTAAAAATGGTGGTATTATGGATTACTCAACAATGGACGATGTAATGGTAAACTCATTTATGCCTAATTCTTATTTGAAAACTCGTTCTGGAAAAATTCTATATGGAGGAAATAAAGGGATTTCGGTATTTACTCCTTATGAACATTTGTCTGATAATCCTCGTAGAATTAGAACAATGGTGGTAGATGTGAAGATAGATGGTGTCTCCAGTCTTTTGGAAAAGGATAATCAACGTTTCAATTTGAGGAGCCAGACTATTTCTTTTGATGCGGGAGATAAGAATATTGAGATAGATTTTTCTTCCTTAAACTATGCATTTCCAGATAAAATTAAGTATGCATATAAGATGGAGGGGGTTGATGATGATTGGGTGTATGTTAGAGGCGATCGTCAGTTTGCATTCTATAATCAGCTTCCTAAAGGTAAACGGACATTTTATTTGAAGACAACAGATACAAATGGATTGTGGAGTAATTATATTGCAGAAATTCAAGTATCTAAGGAACCAGCGTTTTATGAAACTTGGTGGGCTTATATGTTCTATGTTGTGTTGGTTATTTTATTTTTATATCTTCTTTATCGAAGAATGAAGAGACGTTTACAATTACGTCATGAATTAAGGATAGCACAAATCGACAGGGAAAAATCAGAAGAACTGGTTCAGACTAAATTACGTTATTTCACAAATATTTCACATGATCTATTGACTCCGCTTACTATCATTACATGTTTGATTGATGATGCGGAGATGACGAATGGTAGTCGAATCTCCCAATTAAGTATGATTCGTTCCAATGTGAACAAATTGCGAAGATTATTGCAGCAGATTTTGGATTTTCGTAAGGTAGAAAGTGGAAACATGAAGTTATCTGTTTCGAAAGGTGATATTGTTTCATTTATAGATGATGTATGTAAGGTTAATTTTGCGCCATTAATAAGGAAAAAAAGTCAAACATTTACTTTTTCTACAGAAGACAAACATTTAATAGCTTATTTTGATAGAGATAAGATTGATAAAATTGTATCTAATTTATTGTCTAATGCTTGTAAATATACAAGTGAGGGTGGGGAAATAAAATTAGTAATGAAATCCTATCAGGAAGCTGAACACGCTCATTTACGTATTCAAGTTGTTGACACAGGTGAGGGCATTGCTCCTGGTGATTTGGAAAATATCTTTAAAAGGTTTTATACAGCAAATAAAGGAGACGAAGGTGAATCTAATGGGATTGGATTATCATTAACAAAAGATCTGGTTGAATTGCATCATGGAACGATAGAGGTAGAAAGCGAATTAACTAAAGGTAGTACTTTTACTATATATTTTCCTATTGATAAAGACAGTTATCAAGAAGATGAGTTGATAACAGAAGCCCCCCCGGTTAATGATAAAAAGGCGGCTATGGTTTTTGAGTATGAGGACTTAGGTGAGTCAGGAGTAGTCGAAGATGTACAAATCAGTGACAATCATTTATTATTGGTTGAAGACAATGAAGAATTATTGTACCTTATGGAGAAAATTTTATCTAGGCAATACCATGTTCTCGTTGCAAAAAATGGGCAGGAGGCTTTGGATATAATAAAGAATAATGAAATAGATATTATCATTAGTGATGTGATGATGCCTGAAATGGATGGTTTGGAATTATGCCGTAACATAAAGTCTAATTTGGAAACCAGCCATATTCCTATTATTTTGTTAACGGCAAAAAATACGGCAGAAGATCGTATTGAATGTTATAATGCAGGAGCAGATGGATATATATCCAAACCGTTTGAACTAAAAATACTGGAAGCTCGTATTAATAATTTTATAATTCATAAAAAAAGTAAGCAAGAGGAATTTCGCACTAATGTAGAAGTCGATATTGATTCTTTGGAGACTTCTTCCATTGATAAAGATTTTCTTGATAAGGTTGTTTCTGTTATAGAATCTAATATGGCGGAGGGAGATTTTGATGTTGTTCAGTTAGCGGATGCTTTGGCTGTATCCAAATCTACGCTTTATAGAAAGATGAAAATAGCGACCGGATTGTCTCCGATTGAGTTTATTCGGAACATAAGACTAAAGCATGGTAGCCAATTATTGAAAAACAAATCAATGTCTATTGCAGAGATAGCCTATGAATGTGGCTTCTCTAATCCAAAATACTTCGCAACTTGTTTTAAAGAAGATTTTGGTGTAACTCCCAAAGAATATCAAAAGTCTTGTTAGAATAGAAAATATATGAGTCTATAAGGGTAGGTATGCATCTTAATAAAGGTGCGTACCTTTCTATATATCAGTTTCTTTTATACTCTCTGAATGATTTCTAGGCTAATGTTGAATGATTTTTAAACCTATTATAAACTATGGCAATTATGATTCAAATTTGTACATTTTTGAATGATTAGAGGACTTCTTTCTATTGGATAACCCGCACTTTTGTATTGCGATTAATGCATAACTAATACTTATATGATCTAAAAAAACTTATAAATCTAATAGCATGGTGATAACTTTACCTGATTTTTCTTTGCAAAAGCCTTTTTGTCGTTTACTTGTCGCTGTAGGCTTTTTAGGATTTAGTGGGACAATAGCATCCCAGTCAAATACTCCTGAGGATTTTGATTCTTTAGAAATCTATGAAAAAGAAAGTTTTCAAAAAAAGAAAATTCTTTTTAATGTAGGACCTCGTTTAGTTGTAAACCGGGGAATGGATTCTGATAAGACGAATGATATTCTCAATATTAAGAATCTGCAACGTTCTCAATTTCTCTCTATTCAACAGTTGCTTAAAGGAAATGCATCTGGTGTGTATACCCAGGAAAACAATGGTGAACCAGGGAGTGTACAAAGCATGTTGATTAGAGGAATTTCATCTCCGATCTTTTCCAATAAAGATGTTTCGGGCGTTCAACCGGCAGTTTATGTAAATGGTATTCCGCTTTCTTTGGATCATCCGTATGTGTATGATATAAAGCAGTACGATGTAAATCCTATTGGGAGTGCAACTAATATTCTAGCTGGATTGGATATACAAGCTATTGAATCTATTGAAGTTATTAAAGATCCCCTAGCTTTAGCTAAATTGGGTCCTTTGGCAGCTAACGGTGCCATCTGGATTGTGACAAAAGATGGATACTATGGTGGTAGCAATGTCTCTATTAATGCGTCTGGAGGAATTGTTTTTGCTCCTTCCAAAATAAAAATGACTAATGGAGGATATGAAAGGGCATTTCGACAAAAGTTTTATGATACTTATAAGATACCTTCTGAACAACAATATTATCCTTCTTATTTAGCAGATCCAAGAGAATCATCTTATTTTGGAGAACCTGACTGGGCTGATTCTTATTATAAATCTTCTCCTTTATATAATGTGAGCGCATCCATTGGAGGTGAAAACTCATTGGCCAATTATATATTCACACTGGGACTTACCGAGGAGTCCGGAATTACAAAAAATGTGGGAAATACCAAATATAACATTGGTTTTGCTTTGAATATAACTCCTCTACCAGGTTTTACTGTAAGTACCTATATCAATGCGAATCGAATTGATCGCAAAAGAAACAGAAACTTCATAGATCGTTTGACAGAGATAGAATATTTACCTGATTTGTCTACTCCAATTGCGCCTAGTGGTGGAGCCTATGAACGTTTTCTTGGTTATGATGATTTGACCAAAGAAGAAAATCTGAACAATTTGTTAAATGGCTATTTATCTATGCGCTATATCAAAAATCGCTTTCATGTGAATACCAGAGTTCTTTTAGATTATAATACTAATGTACGTCATGTATTTTGGCCTTCTACCCTTATGGAGTCTGTCAGTTTTGTTTCTGACTATTCAGGATACAATAGACGATTGATTGGTAATGCGTCAGTTGGATATCTATTTGATTTGACTTCTGCTCATGCATTAGATCTTTGTTGGGATGGTTCGATACAAAGTGATTACTATCATTATAATTATAGTAAGGGATATGATGGAGAAGACGATACAAAAACGACCAGTAACTCAGGAGGTTTTACAAGAATTTATCGTTTTGCGGACCGATTGGAAACGCGGTTGGTTTCTACTTCATTTGCTTTGGATTATAATTTTAAAAAGCTTTTATATGCAAGTGCATTAGTAAGATACGATGGTGCTTCTAATGTTCAGTTAGATAAACGCTGGTTATTTTCTCCTGCTTTCTCTTTAGGATGGGACTTAAGAAAACAATTCTTTAATAATTCAGCTTTTGTTTCTAAACTGTCATTAAAAGCTTCATGGGCACGCTTAGGACATATAGTGCAATCAGACAGATTTACATTAGGTCCCAACTATGTTTCGTCAGAGTTGGGATGGAGTGGACAATCAATGATATCTTCTTCCAATGGTTTTGCAACAGTAACTCGTCCTTATTCGATAGGCTGGGTAGATTATGGTATGGGATGGCCTTATTCGGATAAATTAGGAATTGATTTGAATGCCTCTTTCTTAAATAACCGTGTTAATATCGGGCTTAGTTTTTATGAAAACCGGGAAAAAGAGATAATTGTTCAGATGCCTGTATCTCAAGATTTTGGATATAAATACAAGTTTGTTAATGGAATGGAAATATCCAATAGAGGTGTCGAAATGAACGTATCGGCTTCTCCGCTTGCTATAAATGATCCGAATCGTTTAAGTTGGGATATTTCTTTGAATATGAGTTTCAACCAGAATGAGTTGAAAAAACTACCTTCAGAATTGAATGAAGTTGTTACCAATAGTCGTAAATTTGAAGTAGGCAAGTCGGTTGATGCTTTCTGGATTTATCAGAATAATGGAATCTATGCTGATAACAGTGAGGTTCCGGTTAAGGACGGTACCCCGTTGAGTATAAATGGAGTTCCCTTCCAAAAAGGTGATCCGAAGTGGACAGATGTTAATGGAGATAATATAATTGATGATAATGACCGAGTGTTGAAAGGCCATGCACTTCCTCGGTTTACAGGAGGATTTACTAATCAATTCAAATATAAACAGTTTGATTTTAGTTTTCATTGTTTTTTTGCTCTAGGGCATAGCGCACTGAATGTCAGAGATCAACAGCGTTATGATTTTATGACATTAGATCGTACGAAGTCCATCCGTTCTGTAAAAGAAATATTCTTTTGGCAAGAATTGCCGAATCAGAAAGATGATTATCCTATTTATAATCCGTTGAGTAAAGTGCATCCATATAGAGCAGAGCAAGATTTATTCTTAGAAAAACTTTCATATTTAAAATTGAGAAATGCGACTGTGGGCTATACTCTTCCATTAAAAGGTGAAAAGAACCGGATAGTCAAAAGTCTTTATTTCTACTTGACAGCCAACAATTTGTTTACTATTACAGGTTTCTCTGGTAACGACCCCGAATTAGTTGGTTTCAATGGCAATTATGATGGCTACTCTATACCTATCCCTCGTTCTGCATCCTTAGGCTTACGTTTCAAATTTTAACCTCAAAATATAGTAATATGTTCAGTAATTTATATCGAAAAATAACACACTTTTTACTGTTATTGGGTGTTGGTTTTTCCATGATACTTGTTTCCTGCAATGATTTTTTGGATGTAGAATCCAAACGTATAGCTAAGGAAGATCAGCAATGGAGTACTCTTGAAGATACTCGTGCTGCATTGATGGGAGTATATGGCTTGATGCGAGCTGCTTTAGTTGAAAATAATGCATATTGGATTTGTGGTGATTTACGCGGAGGAGATTTTAGTGTAACTGATCGTCTTGATCTTCAGGCAGTCGTAGATAACAATCTGAACGAGCCATTTCCGATAATGAAGGAAATTTCTAATTGGAGAAGATTTTATGCTGTTATAAACGCAGCTTCTATTTTTATAGAGAAGGCTCCGGGAACTTTTGAGAAAGATAAATCCTATTCAGAAGAAAATTTGATGTTGGATATAGCACAAGCTAGAGTACTAAGAGCTTTTGCCTACTTCAATATGGTACGTATATGGGGAGATGTTCCTTTAGTTACTTATTCGTATGATAATGGCTCTTTTCCCAGAATGGAGCGGACGGATGCCAGTCTTGTGTTGAGCTATGCGAAAGAAGAACTGGAAAATGCATTAACAGTATTACCTTTCCAGTTAGGTTCTAAAACAAGCCTTTATTATGGTAAAGAAGGGAAAGACTGGCAAGGTATCTTATTGAATAAATTGTCTGTATATGCTATTCTTGCACACATCGCAGCTTGGGAAGGTAATTATTTGAATGCAGAAACTTATGCTGCGTATATTATGGACAATGCGAGTCGTGTAGAAGCAAAATATATTGGTGTAGCAGATCTGACCTCTTCACAGGGACTTTTTCTGACCAACTCCGACTGGAGAGTGTCCCGCATTGTAGGGCTAACTTTTGATCATAATGAAAGCGAAGCATCACAGAATGGGCATCTTGAAGAATTGACATTAGCAGCTCCGCTTGTGCAGAAAAGCATTCCTGATATGTACGTTTCAAAAGACAGTTTGTTTTCTATATTCAATAATGTAGATGATCAAAGGTTCGGTATTGACTCGAAGAGTGGTAAATACTATACCAGTTATGTTCACAATGTTGAATCTCAATATCCTATTTTTAGTAAGATTAAGGTTATTCAGAATGGTAATCCTGCGACTAATGATTATGCTGTTTTCGGATCAGCATTGGTATTTAGTCGTCTTGAAGACATCACATTGCTTCGTGCAGAAGCTTTATGTGCAATAAATCAACCGGAACAAGCTCTAGTACATCTTAATACAATAAGAACTGCCAGAGGAATGAGTGCAGTTTCTTATAAAAAAGATTTTAATAGTGATAAGTCAAAAGTTATTCAAGCTGTATTTGAGGAGAGAAGAAAAGAACTAATGGGAGAAGGTTGGCGTTGGTACGACCGGATACGTCAGGAGAAATTGTTGAATAATGATGCAAAACTGCGAAAACTAATCAATGAAGGAGGTATTTACTGGCCTATTGATCAGGACATTCTTGCTAATTCTATGATTGAGCAAAATACTTACTGGCAATGAATCTGAAAACTATTGTTTCGGAACAGATTTTACTAAATATTAGATATAAATACGTAAATTAAAAAATATATACTATGAATAAATCCGCCATAATAATCGGAGTAATAACTTTAGTAATTTTTGGTGCTTGCCAGGATTATGAGCCAGTTGCTTATACTACGCCGGTTGCAGTTGAAGAATATGATGGCACTTTTTTGGAATACCTTTCCGATGAAGAAAGTCATCTGTTTAATCAGAAATATGATTCAATGCTTGTCATTATCAATGCTGTTCCTGGTTTAAAGGAACAGTTGGAAAAAGACGATGAGTATTTTACCGTATTTGCTGTACCGAATGAGTGTTTCGAATATTCATTTGACCAACTCAACATCTATCGCAAACAAAAGAAACTGGGGAAAGCACTTTTTTTAAAAGAGTTACTTATTGAACCTTTTGATGTTGAAATTGAAATTCCTAATAAGGATGATCCGGAGAATCCCATCATTGAGATAAGGCATTATGATTATAGAGCATGCGTAGACACATTGCTTTGCCGATATATATTCAAAGGAAAGTATGACACGAAAAAGATCATAGAAGCGCAAGAAAGCCTTTCTTTAGAGTCATACAAATATAAATACCCAATGAATGTATCTTGTACTCGACAAACGGCTTCCGGCATTGTGGGAGAAGGAGTCAGGAATTTCACTCTTAGTGATATGAATAACAGTCAGTTGAAAGATCTATGGAAATCTACAAACGTTGTTTGGCATGATATTTATACTCGTAATGCAGTTATTCATCTTCTGACCAATCAACATAATTTCGGCTACGATAAGTTTATTAATTATTTTAAAGACTACGGAAATGAGAAAAAATAGATTCATAAAGTTTTTTTGCTTTCTCGGAATAGGAGCATATTCTTTTCTGAATACTTCGTGTGTTGAAAAATTCTTGCCTGATGTGCAAGAAGCATTTGATCGGGAAGTGAATTTTACTCAACAGCTATATGAACCGGTATTGGGTAGAACAACTTTGTTCTCAAATAATTTTCAATCAGGAAATTCAACGCTTCCTTTGACATTTGAAATAACTCGTATAGTGAAGGCAGATGGCAGTCCGGCACCAGAGTTGACTGATGTGTTTCCGGTAACCGTATGGAAAAGTCCTTATCTTGGAACAGAGAAAACTCTTGAAGAAATTGAAGCTAAAAGAACGCTAGAATATCGTCCGCTATTTCAGATACGTAAACATTCAGGAGAATTTGTGATGTATTCTAATGCTATGTCGGCATTTGTCAATTGCTCTCCAAGTAAAGGTTATTTGTTTGATGTAAAGGTTAAGAATAAGGGTGGATATAAATATTTTAATAATTTGCAGTTAGTACCTTTGAGAGAGAGCGATTTCGAACCTTCCATTTATGATTCGGAAACTGGTCTGATAAAAGATAAAGATTATATTCCGGCAACTGCAGCCCGTTCCATTGTATTGGAGTCAGGGAGTTACACTTCGTCCGAAAAAATACAAGTTTATCTGCGAGAGAATAAGGAAAATACAAATAAAACTAAAACGCTGACTTTTCGCTTTTATAATTCAGATTATACTCCTATTTCGCCAGAGAAATTTAATCAAACAAAATGGGACGAATTAATTCATGGATTCAATAAGGAAATAGGGGCTGATTATGTAAAATATGACGTTGTATATCCTATGCCTTTGGTTCAAGTTCCTTCTAAGTATACCAATAGTGAAGGTAATTTGCTTAAACTGCGTTTTGCGTATGATAGAATTACTGCTATGGGATATCGTTTAGATTCGTATTTCGAAATAGAATTTGGTATTTACAAAGAAGCGCATTGGGAAGTTATCGTTGTGTTTGCAGAGGGTGCTCCGGAATTTAGGGATTATGAATAAACTTTGTTAGATGAATTTATATGAAAAAGATACATAAATATATCATATTGGGCTTGTTGTGTCTAATAGTTTCATTAGAAGCTTTTGCACAAGAGGTGCTCATAAGTGGAGTTGTTAAAGACAAGAATGACAATCAGCCACTTCCGTATGTTTCGGTAGTCGTACGCGATAAATCAGGGAAAATTGATTCACGACACTCAATTTCCACTAATATAGATGGTGAATTTACATTGAAGGTGCCTGTGCCGGCAAATGTTACATTTACGTATGTAGGTTACGAACCGGTTGTTAGGAAAATCACGAAAGAAATGTCTAAGATGACTGTGTTGATGAGCTTATCGGAAAACATGCTGGATGAGACGGTGGTTGTCGGCTATCAGAAAAAGAGTCGGGCGGCTGTGACCGCTTCTGTACAGGTTGTTGAAGCAGAAGATCTTGTAAATACACCGGTGGCAAATGCCATGGAGTTGTTGCAAGGACGTGTTCCCGGGTTGAATATACAGATACAGAATGGTACACCGGGGGGGATGCCTAGTTTTACATTACGTGGAATTTCGGATATTTCAATAACTAAGCAAGGAGAAGATTTTGTACTAGGTTCGTCAGCACCTCTTTTTGTGGTCGATGGAATTCCTTTGGAAAATATAGACATGAACTCTGATGTCGATGCGTCAGGTTTATTGTCGGGAGCTACAGTGAGTCCGCTTTCCATGATACCTTTTGAAAACATTCAGAGAATGGAAATTTTAAAAGATGCTGCTGCAACCTCTTTATATGGTTCTAAAGGTGCTTATGGTGTAATTATTATCGAAACGAAGAGAGGTAATGGCCCTCCCAAAGTTTCTTATTCGGGTAATTATGTGATTAAAACTCCTCCAAGATTGAGAGACGTTGCTATTGGTAATGCTGAAAGGAATATGCGTATTATGCAAATATTACAGAATGACACTTCTAGTTATTTCGGGCACAATGAAATACATAATTTTCCGGCATTGGCAGATAGCTTGAATCCTTATTGGAATAATAATACAGACTGGCAAGGACGCTTTTATGGTGTGACTCATAATCAGACACATAACTTGAGTTTCTCTGGAGGTACTTCAAAATTCAATTACTTGATTAATGGTAATTATTATACCGAAAAAGGAATTGTGAAAAATACAGATTTTAATCGGTATGGTCTTAAGGCGCGATTAGGTTATAGTCCGAATGATAAATTTGAGATGGATGTCAATGTTGCCGCTACGTTCACACTGAACAGTCAGGGTAGTGGTAATGCTTTCACTCAATCGGGTGTTGCAAGGGGATCGTCAGCTTCTTCATTATTGCCTCCACCATCTATGTATATATCATCCAGCGAAGCGTTAGCTGCATTCTCTGTGGACGATAATAATGTAAATACTGCATACGATGCGAGCATACGTATGGTGTATAAACTACCTTATGAATTTACACTTGACGGAATCTTTGGATATAAATATAATACGACTGAAAGAGAGACGTTTACGCCCGGAGTATTAAATAATAATAGGTCCGAATGGTATAATTTGAGTCAGAACAGTTATAATTTATATGCACGTACTGTTTTAGCTAGGTCATTGGATTTTAGAATATTCAGATTAGGACTTCGGGCTGGTGTGGAAATTTCGACTAACAAAAGAAGTCATAATACGGTTAAATTAGTAGGAGGAGGTAGTGATTATATTTGGGGACCTGGAGCGATGCATAGTAAATCAGAGGGAACTACCTCATTTGTAGAGGATGAAAATACCCTTTCTTTCATTATAGATCCAAGCTTTAATCTAGGTTCGATAGGTCCACGAGGTGAACGTTATATATTCACTCCTAATATACGCCCTGAAGCGAATTCTACATATGGTAAGAAAATAAAATGGACCATTAGTCCGTCACTCGGATTTAAATGGAACTTTAGTCGTGAAGCTTTTGCTGATAACTGGAACCAATTGAGCACAGGTGCATTACGTGTTAGTTGGGGACGAACAACTAAGTACAGAGCTACCCGGTATGACATTTGGGGTACTTATCTATTAGGGAATGATACATATAATGGTATGCCTATAATTCCGATTGATTACGGTTTGTTACCAAATGACAACTTGAAACCGGTTACTTCTACTACATGGAATTTGGGTACAGAGTTGAGTTTCTTCAATAGCAGACTCCGTTTTACAGGTGACTTATATTACAGACAGACTGATAACCAATTGAGTGATATTGAACTAGCTGACCATAATGCATTTGAAAAAGTAAGAAGTATTGAAACAAGTTTGGTGAATTATGGATTTGAAATATTAATTGGCGGTCGACCATTACCTCAGCAGAGTCCCTGGACATTAGATTTATCACTGTCATTGGCTATGAATAAGGATGTAATCGCTAAGTTGCCGAATGAGGCCAGGCAAATCATTAATAGTGGCGCTAAAATAATCAACCGTTTAGGGTCGAATGCATTAGCAAATTACTTATTGGTAAATAAAGGAGTTTATGCAACAGATGAAGATGTACCGGTAAATCCGGCTACCGGTGAACGAATGAAAGCTGCTAATAATAAAAATAACGGATATGTTTATATGCAGGCTGGCGACCCGATATGGGTGGATGTTAATGGAGATTATATAATAGATGATAAAGATAAAGTGGTAGTTGGTAACTCTCAACCTCGGTTGACAGGTGGATTTAATGCGAACTTGAGATATAAGTCATTCTCCATTAATACAAACTTTTCTTTTACGATAAAAAGGGATATTATCAATAAAGCATTAGCCGATCGCTTTGTTGCCTATGGAAATCCTCTTTCAAAAGACCTGAATGGAAGTGGGGCGATAACGCCTATAGAGGCATTTGATTTCTGGAAAGAAGATCATATATATGCCAAGTATCCCAATCCGTTCGATTACATTCGTGGAGGAACAGCCGATCATCAGGTGAACTTCTTCCGTCCGGACCAGACACTCTTCATGGAAGACGGATCTTTCCTGAAAATTAATGGCGTTTCATTCTCTTATGTTTTACCTAAAAAAGTATTGGACTTTTTGAGAGTAGAACGGGTGCAGTTGAATGCTAGTGTGAATAACATTTACACCTTCTCCAAATATTCAGGTGTAAATCCGGAAAATGTAAATAGTTTGGGGTATGATGTATCAGGAGGATATCCGAATAGCCGTAACTATACAATGGGAGTTTCAATTGATTTTTAAACAGATAAATCAGTGATTATGAAAAAAATATATTTTTTAATAATAGCGGCTTGTTCGTTTCTGCTGACAAGTTGTGGCTTGTTGGAAGTAAAGAGCGAAGATAAACTTCCCGGTGACGAATTCTGGATTGATGGCAATGCCGCCAATGTGGAAGGCTTCTTGATGAGCGCTTACTCTAATTTGAGAAAGGCAACCATGGGCAACGGTGCATTTCTTACTGCAAGTGGTGATATGCGTTGTGCTTCTATCTCGCCATATAATAATGATAACGAAGGTAGAAGGGTTACTTACCTGGCAGGAAATGAAATGAATGAGTTGAGAAATTCTCCTAATACCCCTTTTGGAGAGACTACTAAATGGAAACCATTTTATGAAGTTATACAGACTGCCAATATCTTGGTTAAAGAGATAGATCAAGTCTCTGCTCTTACTGAAGAAGAATACCGGATGTTCAAAGCAGAGGCCGTCTTTCTTAGAAATTTGGCTTATTTCTTTATGGTGAGAGCTTTTGGTGATGTTCCCTATTATACGATAGCATATAATTCGGCATCTTTGCCACGAACTAATATGGTTACTGTGCTTCAAAGTTGTTTGGAAGACTTAAGAACAGGAGCTTTAGGCAATAGTCCTGAAGACTGTTTTTTACCTTGGACATATAATTCGAATGCCAAAAAAGGAGTAAGAGCATCTCGTGGATCGGTCATTGCGTTGATGATGCATATCAATCTTTGGTTGGTTCAATTCGATGAACAAAATAAAACAACTTATTATCAGAATGTGGTTGATTTGGGCGAACAGCTGGAACAGAATGACGGAGCTTATGAACTGTTAGAAATAAGTCGGATCTCAAATGTGTTCAAGGGAGGATCTAATGAAGGGCTTTTTGAAATAGCACAAAATATCAATGCTTCCAATGAAGTCTTTTCATCGATAGCTGTATTCTCTAATAATGTAGTTTATAGGCATAAAGGAGCCAACGAAAATCCCATGTATTATTATGATGGTAGCTATATAGAGAAGATATTCCCTTATATGGAAGAAGATTTACGGAAATCATATTGGTTCGATGAAAATATGTATTCGGCTTCTAGTGTGAATCGTACCGAAATAATAAAGTTTCTGAATATTGATTATTATGGAAACAATAGTATAACTTCTAATTCTGGAAACCAGATTGTTTTCCGGTATGCCGGAGCGTTATTGCTGTATGCTGAAGCACTGGCGGCTTTAGGTACCAATGATACAAAAGCTAATGAATTATTGAACCGGATTCGTCATAGAGCCGGTGCGTCAGAAAACTTCTCTTCAGGAAAAGAGCTGCAGGATGCTATATTTTGGGAACGACAAAGAGAACTGATTGGAGAAGGGCATTATTATTATGATCTGGTACGAACCGGAAAAATTTCTAATATCGCATATTGTGCGCATCCGATCAGACGTACGGATTTTAATGTAGGTGCATGGACATGGCCTTTACATAGAGATGTGCTGAAAAATAATACGAATATACAGCTCAATCTTTTTTGGGAGTAAATAGAATAAATACGTAATTATAAAAACAAGGATATGAAAAGTAAGATAAAGACATGGCAGCTGGTTATTGCTGTTATTACCATACCTATATTTATGGGTAATTGTACAAATGATAGTTATCTGATAGATGGAGGAAAAAGTAATCCATATTATGATGGAACAATAATGGAGTTTTTACAGTCAAGATCTCCTAAAGATGATCCTAAAAATGATTATTTTTCCGATCTTATTGAAATTATCAGGCTTGCAAATATGGAAGAGGTGCTTGAGGAAGAAAATGTGACATTCTTTGCACCGACTAACTGGTCTATTCGCAAAAGTGTCGCTCTGCTGAATAAAATGTGGTATCAAATGGGTAATGACAGTATTAAGAATCTGAAGCAGATAAAACCTTCTGTATGGAGAGAATATTTATCCATGTATATACTTAAAGATAAATATACGCTTAAAGATATTCCTCAAATTGATACGACTGCAATTGCTGCTTATCCGGGACAGACATTCATTACGTATGATGGACTGCCAATGAATGTAGGGGTGGTGTATGGTGATGCTAATGGAGTGAAATATGTAGGTCCCCGCCAAATACTTTATTCGTATATATATGATATTACTGTGAGTGATTTAAAGAATGCATATGTAGCCACATCGGACATACAACCCAAGAATGGTGTGGTTCATGTACTTCGTATGACCGATCATGATTTTGGTTTTGACCGGAGATTATTTGCTTTAAAAGCGATAGAAGAGGGCATTGATGAACTTTCTCAAATTAATAAAACAGAATAACTATGAAAGCATATCAATATGAGATAGAATCCCGTTTGATAAAGATGCTGATGTGTCTTTGTGTAGTCCTGTCTTTCGCAGGATGCAATTCTGATGAAGAAATAGAAGGCGATCCGTATGCCGGGGGAAAAGAGCCTTACGGTATAAGATTTTTAGTTGATGCTCCTTCGCCTGATAGAGCTTATCCGGGTGAGTTGGTTACTTATAAGGCTAAAGGATTATCAAAATGGTTCAATCAGCAAGGGAAACCGGATTTTAGTTTTTTTATTTCCAATGAAAAGGCGGAAATAGTATTAGCTACTGATACAACAATTACAGTAAAAGTTCCGGAAAATCTTAGTTCCGGAATTGCACATATCTTGTTGAATGAACAGATTTTCTATGGTCCTAAACTTACTGTGTTGGGTAATGTAAGTGTTGATAAAGGGTATATAGTTCAAAAGCGTATTCCAGGTGCAATTTATAGTTGTTTGGAACATTGGTCTCAAAAGGAACATTATCATTTGGTAGGTAGCTTTATGCCATTGACAAGTAGCGATGCTCGTATTCGTTGCATAGCTTGGATTGATAATAAAGGAAGTGTAGCCGGTGGATGGAACGGAACCTATTATAAAACAGATAGTGGTCAGGGGATCGGTCATGACCTTAAGAATCCTAATTCAGGTGAAGGCGGTTCTTATAGCTACTATGCCAAATCGATTTCTTATTTTAATAATGATAAGTCTGGAAATAATCCAAACGTTTTAATCTCCGGAAAGTTTACACAGTATTACCCTGTACAGCGCGAACAACCTACTTCGGTGAATAATATAATGAAAGTGGATCATGGTATTGGAATGATGTTTGATAACAAACAGCTTCCAAGTATCAAAAATGGGCGGTTGATATCAACTAGAATCACTCGATTTAATGGAGGAACGAAAGAAGCACCTGTAGCTACATTTGTTACATCGGATGACAAAGTAATTGCAGTAGGAAACATTACCCAGTATTGTAAAATAGATATAGACAGATCATATGCGGAAGAATTGGCGTATGAATTCACTCCTGTCAAGACGGTATTGCGTATGAATAATTTGGGGGCATTGGATGAGGATTATCGTAAAGATAAGGAAGGTGTCAATGGAGTGATTCAAGATGCTTACATGGATGAGGAAGACGGTGTTGTTATTGTAGGTAGCATTAATTCTTTTGATGGAATAAATGTGAATAATATCGTACGAATCGATAAAAACGGTAACATCGATCAGCAATTTCTACAAAATATAGGAACGGGAGCCAATGGAACGATAACCAAGATACGTTATAATAAGAAACGGAAAAAAGCAATGCTTGTGGGTATGTTTACTGAATTCAATGGTATTCCGTGTTCAGGCGTAGTTATGCTGAATCATGACGGTACGGTTGACCAAATTTTTAAACTTAGAAAGATGGAAGGCGGAACAGCTAACTTTGCTACTATTCTAAATGATCATGATTTCGTTGTAATGTCGGGTACTTTCACAAAATATGATGGCGTTACACGACAGGGTTTCCTGATATTGACGATGGAAGGTGAAGCCATGCAGAAATTTAATGTTCCCGGCCTGTTCTTAGGTGAATTGAACCAGGTAATTGAAACCAAAACATCAACAAATGATAACGGTTTGTTATTAATGGGCGATTTTTATCGTTTTAACGGCGAACGGGTGGACAATATAGTAAAAATAGAAGTTGACTTTGATTAATCTTAAAATATACTTTGAAAATGAATAGAAAAAGAAAGATACAAACAAGTCTTTTCGCCAAGATCCTGTTGATGGGAATGGCAATATGGACAATGATGTCTTGCGATAATTCATTAGAGCGGCTGACAACAAATGAATATCCGGAATCGGGAAACCAAGCACAGACAGGACATGTTTTATGTGTTGTAATTGATGGTGCATCCGGGAAAGCTGTAAATGAAGCTTACACAACACAGAAAGCCCCTCATATTCGTTCGATGAGAGAAAATTCTGTGATCACTTTTGAAGGGTTGGCCGACAGTCGCCATAAAGCGTTACCTGTATTTACCAATGAACGGGGATGGGCAAATATGATGACGGGAGTTACAACTCATGGGATTGGGTTGGATGAAGAATCGACTGGCGAGGTGAAAAATATTGAAGAGTTGGAGACTCCTTCTTTTTTAAGTAGAATCAAACAGCTTGATAATGAAAAGAAAATTAGCTTGTATACAGCGGATAATCGTTTTTATCAGGCATTTCGTAACAATGCAGATATTGCCCGGACATTAGACAGTGATCAGCAAGTGAAGAGTGCTGTTATTGCTGAAATTAATTCGGATACAGATCTGCTGTCAGATGTTATCCTTGTAGAATTTAATGGGGTGCAAAAGGCTGGTACTGCGGATGCTTTTTATGATGGCTCGGGTAATCCTACAATGACTGTAATTGAAGCTATACAGGAGATCGACACCTATATTGGTGAAATACGGACAGCTTTGGAATCTAGAGAAAACTATAGAAAAGAAAACTGGTTAATTATTGTCACTTCTACTTATGGAGGTACTTATTCTGAAACTGTTCTGTCTGATTCATATTATGACGACCCGCGACTGAATACATTTACCCTGATGTATAATTCTCGATTTGTAAGCAAAGTAGTTGGCAAACCAAGTGCTAGTGAACTTAATTACAAATATTTTACTCCTTTGTATGCTGGAAATAATCAAAAGTCAGTTGCTACTGTAGCTGATCCAAAATTATTTGAGATGGAAAATAATAAGTCATATACTGTACAGTTTATGTATTACTCTACCACTAAAAAGAATAATTGGGTGAATATTCTTTCCAAATCAAATAAACATAAAGGTAATAAAGGTTGGAATGTACATGGTGATGGGGGACGTATTAAATTTCGTGTTGGAAATCGGGATGTGTGGACTAGTCAGCAATCCACTGATCCTTGGGTTAGTACGGATGGTAAATGGCATACTGTTACACTTGTATTTGATAGAGAGGCTGTTCGGTTCAGGGCCTATATAGACGGGAATTACAGTACGCATAGAGATCAACAGAATATGACTTTACCAACAAACTTGACATGTCCGGATTACCCGTTAACAATTGGGAAAATAGAGAATTCCCCGAATGAGAGTAACGCTGGATTCTGTGTGACGAATCTTCAATTTTATGATGTAGCATTACCAGAAGAATTTATAAAGAAAAATCACGGAGTAACTAAACTGGAGGAAGTGAAAAATGAATATTGGGATCATTTAATTGGTTACTGGCCATGCGATCGGGAAGAGGACTTAGAAAATCCTATCTTGAAGAATGTTTCGCAATATGCAGATTTATATGCAGGAAAATCTGATATAACCTTTGCCGATCAAACATGGACAACTGGTAATTCTGCTGAAGAACACTTAACTCCAGCTCCGGATGACTCTTATTATCAAGCTGTTTTCAATAATGTAGATATCCCCTTACAAGCTATGCAATGGTTGGGACTTTCTATTTCAGAATGGGAGTTTGAAGGTGTAGGGAAAACATTTGAATACACTTTTATGGAAGAAAACTAAATATAAATAGACTGTTATGAGTAAGAATAGATTCAAAAATAAAAGAGGCTGTGTGTTCGTTCTTCTATTTGTTTTGAGCATATCTGTATGGCTCGGAGGATGTGATACAGCTTATAAATACGATATAACTGATGGTATAGATAATAATAGCGTCAGTGAGCCGGATATTACAATAGATACCGAAGGGGGAATTGATGTCAGTATGTATGAAAAGGCACGTATTTTTCCGGGATTGGTAGATACGGCAAAAGAAGAACGGATTAACGCTACAATTGAGCTTGATTTGAATAAGCAATACATTGATTCCATCACTTTAGGGGTATCTAAAGTGCCGCAGCCGATTTATAGTACGGGACTTTATGCTGGAGCCGGTGAGCAGATAGCTATCACTGTGGAAGATAATACGATGGGACTTAGTGTTATTGTAGGGTCACACATGGATGATCTTACAGAATTGGCTCCTTATCAACGTATGCCTTTGGTATATGTTGCTAAAGCTTTGTTCCCAGGAAAGAATATAATAAAGAACCCATTGGGAGGAAATATCTGGATTAAAAAAAGTATAGGGCTGAAAGCTGCCGATACTTGTTCTTTAAAAATAGAAGGAGTATATAAATCACCAGATTTTGTAATAGGAGAGACGGACTTGCAAGATTGGAAGAGAAGAATATCAGAGACCACTGTTCCCTGGTTGGAAATAAGAGGAAAGCATTTCGCTTTTACCGTACAGAAAGATCGTGTACTTGATAATTTGGAAAGTATTTCATCTACTCTGCAAGAAGTCGGTAAAGAATGGGATGAAGCAATTGAAGAGTTTTTCTTCAAATATTATGGATTAAAGATTGATAAGAATGCGGAAGAAGAGGAGCGTGCACCGGAGTTCCCTTTTCGGGTTGTGTTGGATGTACAAGTTTTAGGAAACCTGTATTTGCGTAATAGCGACTATGCAATAGTTGCGATAAACAACACGTATATGCTGGAAGAAATGTTAAACCTTAGAACATTGAGAACTGGTAATTCTGTGGCTTTGTTGAGCGCAATCAATTCAATGTGTACTTATCGATCACGTAATAACCCTTGGCCTACTGATTATCGGGTAGCGGCTAATGCAATCCCTTTGTATCGGATGGGAAAGAAGAATTTCTCAAAAGAGAATGCTTTTGGTGAAATTTTCCCCGGTGAGGAGAATATAACTACTTTATTCCCTAAAGCTATTGAGTATGCTATGGCTGATTCAAGTAAATGGGCGAAAGAGGATGCTGCAACCAAGTATGATGATGAGACAGCATATAAAGCATTCGACTTGTTAAGCCTTATTCAATTGGCTAATTATGACAATAACAATTGGGAAGCGATGGAATACCTGAATCTGAAGGCAAAAGAGGAGCGATCGATTGATAACTCAACTCTGAGTTATGTTTTTCGCAGATTATGTGATTATTTTAAACAGAATTTATGTCCGTTCTTTGATTATTGGGGAGTGGAGCAGTTGGACGAAGATAGAAAATATGCCGAGCAATACCCGTTAATGGATCAGAAAATATGGGAGTATAATCCGTTGAATCCTCAACAGGTAAAGGACTATGATGCATCCTCATATTGTTATCGGCATAGTCGTAGAGACTGGAAAGTGTCTGCGTATGATAAAGACTATGGCGTAAATTATGATGGTGATTCCAGAAAACCAGAATATTTGATTGATGGGAAAAAGAAGACTAATTGGAGTTCGGGTAAGATTAATGACAAACCTTTGGAGTTACCTTATTATATTATTTTTGATTTGAACAAGGTCTCTGATATTGATGGGGTATATTTGGCAAATGGTAATTCCAATCAGTGTTTGGCTGATGTTCATGTTGAATATATTGGCTCAGAAGTTGCTGATCCCTATGATATCAATGCTCCATGGGAAACGTTGCTGCAGGTTACTGACCCCAATATCGTGAGGGCAAACCTGAAGAACGAGCGTTTCTTTGATTGTCCGAGAACCCAAGCCAGATATCTTCGTCTTAAAATCTCAAATCCCAATACGATCGTGTTTAAAAGTGATTCAGATTTGACAGAAGAAGAAAAAGCAAATCAGAAGATGTATCATTCTTTCGCAGAGTTTGGAACTTATTACAAGAAACCATAAAAGAAATTAGATATGAAAAAGCTTATAAATACAGTTATTGTTGGGGTAGTCGGATTACTTATCATTTCCCTTCATTATTCTTGTACTACGTATGAAGCACCAGATGGGATTGCAGAGGATGGGTTTGACTCTGATTCTGTGCTATCAACAACTATCCATCGTAAAGTACTTTGGATCAATATAGATGGAGCGGTCGGAAGTATAGTAGAGAAGAAGATACCTCAGGATGGTACTATTGCTAAAATGCTGAAACATAGTAAATATTCATGGGTGGGGTTAAGTGATAACCGCACTTTACAGAAAGAGGGTAGTGAGGACCCTGTAACTTGGGCAACTATGATGACTGGAGTAAATCCTGAAAAACATCAGATTACAGATGAGTCGTATGTGGCCAATATGGAATACGATCCGAGTAATCCGAATGAGAAAGTAATTCAATATCCAACGATTCTACATCATATTGCAGATAATGATTCAGAAAACCCGACATTATGCGTAACCCCTTGGGATAAGTTGAATAAGAATTTATTGAATGCAGCACAAAAGACTGTAACTACTGCGAATGATGAAGAAACCAAAAACGTGATATTGGAACATCTGAAAAATAGTGATTTTAATTTTACGCTATTAAGTTTTTCTGGTATGTTAGAAGCTGGTAAGTCAGGAGGATTTTCCGCCAATAATGCCAATTATATTACAGCGCTTCAGCATATAGATGCATATATTGGTGAATTCTTGCAGGCAATTGATGAAAGAAAAAATGCTTTTTATGAGGACTGGCTGGTTGTTGTAACATCTAATCATGGTGGAAAAGAAGACGGTAGTTATGGGGGAAACTCTGCAGAGGAACGGAATACGTTTGGGATATTCTACTATCCGCATTATACAGAACAGAGGATGCTAGGAAAAAAAATGTATGGAGCTTATTTTGACTTGTCCAAAGCACAAGGAATTGTTTTAGATACGGTTTCTACAAACATTAAATATGCAATAGGGGAAAATTCTAGTTTTTCTGTGGAATTTATCATGCGTATGAATCCTCGTAAGGATGGATCTTACAAAGGTGATAATTGGAATGCTATTTTCTCAAAAAGCGGCAGTTGGGGCATTTTTCGGCAAAGAGAAACCGCTTCTCTTCGTATTGAAGGATCTACTGGAGCTTTAGAAGAAGCGGTGGCAGCATTTAATGATCCTCAATGGCATAATTATGGTTTTAGTGTTGCTCCAATGAACAATACTCAATCACGAGAATGGATTGTTGCTTTAGATGGTAAGATAATGAAAAAAGGTACTAAGGATGTTCGTGGAGTAGCAGATAACAAATCTCCATTGCGTATTTGCGACCATGTTCCCACTTCATTTTATGTATCAGAAATTCGATTATGGAAAAAAGCACTTACAGAAAATGAGCTGACACAGCAGGCAGCGTTATTAGATATATCATCAAATGATGCTCATTTTAAAGATTTACTTGCATACTGGAAATTGAATCCGGATGAAGTGAAAGATGCCGGTAAACAAGATACGCTGGTTATCAAAAATCAAATAGCGGATGGATTAGATTTGTTATATATCAATCTGGATAAACAAAATAGCGGAACATTTAAAGAGAAAGCATTTGTTGAGTTGCCTAATACGTTTCCGACTTATGTGTCAACTGGTAATCTAATAATGGAGAACACGCTGGTTGTTCCACAAGTTCTTTATTGGTTGAATATGTCGACAAATACCATTCTGGATGGTTTTAAATTTATAAATAATTATGCAAGTTCTGAAGAATGGCGAGATTTGCCCGAAGATGAATGACTCAGAACTGTGGAAGGATATTTTTCCTCAAATAAAAGAAGATGATTGGGAAACCGTGGAACAACATCTTAATAAAAAACAGGATAACTTTGTTGTTAAACTACGACAGGATTACCCCTTGCTATCGGAAGAGGATATTCATATTATTGTTCTATTGCGATTAGAAGTTTCTCATGAAAAGATTGCTCGTCAGTTTCATATCTTGTTAGCTTCTTTTCGGACAAGAAGGTATCGTATAAAGAAAAAGATGAGAATTGAAGATGAGTATCATTTAACGAAGTTTATCCGAAGACTTTATGTGTAGTTGAGGTTCGTTGAATGTTTATATTGTTATTAAACGTAGACAAATGAGATGCTTTTCTTATTTGTCTACGTTTGGTTTTAGGATAAATGTATGAAAATGTTTATATTGCAAAGGATATTAGAAGGGAGGTGTAATATGAGTAAATGAAGCATAGCTAGGATAAAATGAGTTTGGTCGGACTGTGACTTTTGATAAGTCTATTTTGGTTAATTAAAAAAATATCTTATGAAATATCTAGTTTTGGAGATGGTAATCTTAGGAGTAATTATTCCTTTAAATGGGTTTGCGCAAGGAGTAACTAATGTGTTGACTCGAGAAGTTGATTTTAGAGCTGAAGTAACAGAGGTTATTCAAAAGTATGAATATTGGTGTGTCTATGCATGTTTAGAGTCTTTAAATATGAGTTTACCACAATGTACTCATTGTTTTAATTTTCTGCATCGTTTTTATATGAATGGTGAATCTAATCCATATCAATTAGTAAGTCATAAAGATTTTGAGGATGCTATAGAGAACTTAAAAGTTGATGCTGATGAAACTTGTAATTCCCCAAATACTTATGAGAAATTTGGTGTTGCAGGAGAATCATTTAATTCATATCTTCAGTCTGAAGGTTTTTCAGAATCTAATATGGGAGATTTTATAAGGAAGATATCTAAAAATGATGAGGGTGATCCATCAATAACTTTTTTTATTGCTATGAATGGCAATACTGCACACTGTGTTGCTTTTCGAGGTTCTAAACTATATAATAATAGTTGGGATGATTGTAATTCGAAGATTTATTTAATGGATCCTTATTTCGGGTTTGAGAGAGAATTCACTCTTACAGATTTAAATAATACATATTCAATGGTTTATAGTAAATAGTAATATTATGAAATCAATATATTTGTTAATCTTATTTTTTGTTCAGTTTGTGTGCCTTTCATGCAGTGAACAAGGTGTATACGCTGACAGTGCTTCAAAACAAATAATAAAAAAGGATATGGTAGTTACTCGTGCGATTAATCAATTAACGCCAGGATGTAGTTTACTCACTGAGATTGATAAAAATGCTCAAGATACTGTTCTTAAACGCTTGGAACTTAATATTGCGAGAAATAGCTATAGTCATAGAAAAGGATTGTCTTTGCCTCTAATAAATTCTACTGTGAAATTTGTACCTGTGGTTGATTCACCAATGCCTTTGTCATCTATTGATGATTCTGATAAAATACTGATACCTCAAAAAGAATTTACCTGCTTCTATGGGCAGAATGAAAAGGGAGAGACTATATATTTTTATGCTATATATAATGATAGAAGCAATTTTACAAAAGATACTAATCCTCGGATGTATAAAATGAATGTTGAAATGTTCGGGCAACAATATGCCGATAAGGAGGTCGAGAAATTGAGAAGTGCTAAAGGTATAGATCGGTGGGAAATTATTGTAGCTTCACCTCAAGATGGTATTGGATATAAAAAATTTGAATATGCAAGAGAACATTCTGATGATGGTTCCTTTTTCATTCTGACCAAAGGAAAAACATATCCGCATGTCTGTTTCTTTGTGGATAACAAGCCTTATTATTGTTGTGAAATGCAACAGCACGAGTTGGGTATGAGACCATTATAACGACTCAATACTGATGGCTTACTTCACATTTTCGTGAAACCCTTATTGGAAGGGAGAAGGCGGGTGAAGGGTTAGAGATTCACCCGCTCTTTCATTTCTTATTCTTTGTATTTCACAGCTACCGAAACCCTGTAATTGCCCGGAACGGGTGTATAAATGGGTTGGTGGGTAGTCCCTTTGTTTTGTAACTTCTTTTCTGCGATTAGTCTTTTTATATGGCGGTATGCAGTAATTTGTGTCATTCCGCAGAGGTACTGGAAGTCTTTTCGGGTGATGATCTGATTTTCCGCAAAATACTTTGTCAATTCCATATCTATCTCCACTTCGGAAAGCCCAGCAGAATGTGGTCTGTATTTCGAACGATGGAATTCCATATCGGAAAGTTCGGCTTTCAGTTTTTTGTCTGCTTTGAATTTGATTGCTTTCAGTTTTACTTTATGCACTCGCTTATCTTTAGGATCCCTTATTTCTTCTTCGCAGGAAAGAGTTACTTGTAGATATCCCAATCCGTCGATATGCACCTTTTTCCCTTCTTTAAGGCACTGTGCCACTTCGTATTTCAGTTCTTCCAAAGTTGCTGTCACATCAGACGGGCTTAATGAACAGCGATCGTGAATCCGGTAAACCAGTTTTTGCGTATTTACTGTTTCATAACTAATCGGACGCGCATGATATCTTACCTTGTTTTTCTTCTCCTTCGGCATCGGAGTCTTATATAGTTCAAATTGTACTGCCATAGTCTTTCTTTTTTCTTTAGATGTTTGTAGATTATCTTCTTGATGTTGCTTAATTTTCTTCTTGATATCTGATATTTATCATTGTTGTGATAAGTACTTATCATTAACATGATATATGCATATCATTACTGTGATAAGATATTATCATTATTGTGATAAACTATAAATGTCCGCACCAAAGATAAGGTTTAATTAGGAGATAAACAAGAAACAATAAGGTAAAACGCCAAGTTCATTTTTATAAAAATGAAGGGATTAAAAAGTTGTAAATCCCATATTCCGGATATTATATTCGCATCCATTAAATACTAAAAACGAAATTTTATGGACAAGAAAAGTGTGCTGCTTTCATTATGGCAGAAGTTTGTAAACCGCTTTTATAAAAGCGGAGAGTGTGAAGGATTACTGGAAGACGCATCAAAGCCTTCGGTTAGTTGTTGTGAAGAGCCTAAAGAGAGGAAGGAGATAAAAGAGAGGGATTCGCTTTCTAAAACGAAACAGTTGACTGAAAGGGTAGATCTTTTCTTGAAATCTCATTATGATTTTCGTTATAATGTTCTGACGGAAGAGACTGAATTTCGTTTGTTGGAACGGATGAACGAGGGATTTCAGCCTGTCAATCAACGTGTGTTGAATACTATCTGTTTGGAAGCGCATGAGGCCGGTATTGGGTGCTGGGATCGTGATTTGTCGCGGTGTATTTATTCCACCCGCATAGCAGAATATCATCCTTTCAGGCTGTATCTGGATGAATTGCCGGAATGGGATGGCATAGACCGTGTGTCCGCATTGGCTCGGCGGGTTTCGGAAAGCCCGTTGTGGGAAAAAGGATTCCGCATTTGGATGTTAGGGATGACGGCACAATGGATGGGGGTAATGGGAGACCATGCGAATAGTGTAGCTCCCTTACTCATTAGTACAGAACAGGGATATTTTAAGTCTACTTTTTGTAAGTCTTTACTTCCTCCTGCGCTTCGGCGTTACTATATGGATAAGGTGGATTTGACAAGTCAGGGAAAGGTGGAACGTAGATTGGCGGAGATGGGACTTCTCAATTTGGATGAATTTGACAAGTTTTCTCCTGCAAAAATGCCTTTGTTGAAGAATCTGATGCAAATGGCTTCATTGAGCCTATGCAAAGCATATCAGAAAAACTACCGCTCCTTACCTCGTATTGCTTCTTTTATTGGTACGTCTAACAGGAAAGATTTGCTTACTGACCCAACTGGTAGCCGCAGGTTTATTTGCGTGGAAGTAGAGCGCCCTATTGATTGTGAAGCGATTGAATATGAACAACTTTATTCACAATTGAAAGTGGCAATCTTGTCAGGTCAGCGTTATTGGTTTACGAAAGAAGAAGAACAGGAATTGCAAAGGAACAATATGGCGTTTTACCGTCAAGGACCGGTGGAAGATGTACTGCATACTTGTTATCGATCGGCAGAAAGAGGAGAGGAATGTGATCTTCTTTCTGCGGCTGAAATATTTCAATGTTTAAAAAAGAGGAATCCTGCAGCTATGCGTGGTGCAAATCCGGCAAGTTTGGCGCAAATATTGGTAGCGGTGGGGATAGAACGCAAACATACTAAGTTTGGAAATGTATATCGGGTAATATCGGTTTGAGGAGTGTGAACTTGGTGGTGAAGGAGACCCCTTCACCCGCTATTGCCCTATAGGAAGGTGCTGTGAAGGGTGAAGAGATTTTGTTCATCTTGTTTAAATTGAATGTCTGATTGAAAAATGAACCTTTTTGAATGATTATCAGACTCCATATAAAGTCGTATGCCAAAGATTTGGAACTTTTTGAATGATTAGAATACCCGTTTCTCTATTATTTTTAAGAACTTTGCCACTGTGAATTAGTTCGATGATTTACGTTGGCTATAAATTTAAAGTTAATAATAAAAAAAGAATAGACATGAATTACACAAAAATGAAATCTGGTTTAAAGAAGGGGATAGTAGGTGTATGCATTTTGGGAGCAACACTGTTGTTTACTACCCCGCTTTCGGCACAAACGAATGGTAAATCCGGTAAAGGATTATACGAACTGTTTAGTACTAAACTGCCGGATGGGGCACAATGGGTAAAAGATAACAAGTATGTTCGGAAAGGAGGGTACTCAAAGAAGGCAGAAAACTATATATATGTAGGAGCTGCTAAAAGTCCCGCAGAAATGACTGGTTTATCTATTCCTATCCGAGAAAACCCGGGACCGGGAGAGTATCGTTATATTACTTTTGCCTGGGTGAAATGGGGTGGAGAGCAGATCGGAATGAAATTTCATGTTTCCGAAAAGTCAGCCAGTCAAAAAGGAAAGAAATATGATTTTACTTATATCGCCGGAGAACCAAAAGATTTGATAAACCAGTTGAAAGGTCTGGATCTTGGTGATAAGCCTGGACACTGGATGGTGATGACACGCGACCTTTGGAAGGATTTCGGTAATATTACTTTAACCGGTATATCATTTATTTGCCCTGAAAAACGGGATGCGGGTTTTGATGAAATCTTTTTGGCAAAAACGCAGGATGATATAAAAAATGCTCCGAAAGTACTTCCGAGTGAGGTTGCTACTGTTGTTCCGGCAGTGGAGGAAGATGATGAGTTGATGTATGATGAGGCTGCATCAGATAGTATTGCTGCTGATCAGGGGGTACAAATCGACTGGGGAGCACAGATTAAGGCAGGTGGTACAATGATGTATCCATTGTATTTGTTGGGATTGATTGCTCTTGTAATTGCCATTCAGAGACTGATAACTTCGCGTCAAGGTCGTTTGGCTCCAAAACCTTTGTGCAAAAGTGTCAACGAATGTTTGGCAAATGGAGATTTGAAAGGAGCATTGGCTGCTTGTGACAAATATCCTTCTACACTAGCCAATTCACTACGTTTTATTTTTGAGCATGTGAAAGCCGGGCGTGAGGCTGTAAGCCAGACGGCAGGTGACATGGCTGCACGTGATATTCGTACACATTTGGCACGTATATATCCTCTTTCTGTTATTGCTTCATTGGCTCCGTTGATTGGTCTGTTAGGTACTGTTGTCGGTATGATCGAGGCATTCGGCCTGGTTGCTTTATATGGTGATGAAGGTGGTGCTTCTATTTTGTCTGATTCTATCTCCAAAGCATTGATAACAACTGCTGCCGGTTTGATTATAGCTGCTCCTGCCATTGCTTTATACTTTATTATCAAGAATCGTATCATGCGTATGGCTTCACTGGTAGAGGTAAAAGTGGAAGAAGTGATTACCAAATTGTATCTGGACAACGAGGAGGAAAAGAATGAGACTGAATTATGATGACGATGATAAGGTAGAAGTGCAAATGTCTCCTTTGATAGATTGTGTGTTCTTGCTGCTCATTTTCTTTTTAGTAACTACGATGATGAAAAAATGGGAAATGCAGATTCCGTTAACGCTTCCTACAATGACTTCAAGCCTTTCCACTACACGGGCAGGCGAGGAAGCGGTGATTATCGCAGTAGACGAAAAGAAGAATGTGTATCAGGTAGTAGGGCATGATGCCTATTCGGGGGAAAGCACTTACTTGCCTGTAAAAGATTTAAGCGCTTTTCTTTCTGAATTACGCAATAGTCGGGGAGTGGAAACAAATATCGATGTGACGGCCTATCGCACTGTACCGGTAAGCACAGTAATAGAGATATTCGACCAATGTCAAATACAGGGGTTTACACATACACGTGTACGCCTTGGAAGCAAACCCTATTAAGCCTATGAGACTATCATTATTTAATAACGAGGACGAACCGGAAGTTTCTATGTCTCCTTTAATCGACTGTGTGTTTCTTCTGCTTATTTTCTTTCTGGTATCTACCATGACGAAAGTGAAAAATAGGGATATTCCCGTTGATCTGCCAACTTCACAATCGGCCGTTAAATTGAAGCCGGATGATAAGCAGGCTATTGTAGGATTGGATGCCGATGGTAATTTTTATTGGGACGGGCAACCTTGTTCTACCAATTTTATGATGGAACAGTTACGACAGACATGTATCACTGACCCGGGAAAGCGTATTCGCATTGATATGGACAGGCATACTCCGTTCGGACGTTTTGTAGAAGTGATGGATGCTTGTCAGTTTTATAACTTAACTAATATAGGAATCAGGACGTATGACGAAAACTACAACAGGGAGTAGCCGTCTGACGGTTATCCTATCATGGATGATAGCATTGATTTGTTTTGTGGGTGGAGCACTCTATATTTGGAAGATGCCGTCTCCGGATCAGGAGGCGATGGATTTGCAAATGAAACAGCAGAAAAATCAAAAGTCCAGGAAGAGTTTGACGGAAAAGGTAAAACAGGAACAGGCACAACGGGCACTACCTGCTAATTATGCCAGACAGTTGGTAGAACAGTCGGAAGTTTTGGTAAAGAAGAATCTGGAAGAGCAGGTGAAGAAGTTTCAAACGATGGCTGAAACAATGAGACGGCGTAAAGACGATATGTTGGCGAAAGTGGAAAAAAGAAAATTGTCATGGGGAGCACCTGCTGATGCGAATGATACATCGAAAGCGCGGGCTATTCCTCAAGCAAGAAATCCGTCAGCCAATGCTTCTGTAGAAGAACTTTATGCTGTATTACGTGACTATGAGGCTGAAATTCAACAAAGTCATTTGGCCGTGAGTGCTGCTAAACAGTCTTTATCCAAGGGACAGTCGTTTCCTGAAGTGTATAGTTCTTTGAAAGCGGGTAATTCACGTATGCCGAGTTTTGATGAACTGATAAGGATGCAGTCAAGGGATAGTGAGTGGGCAACTTCGGCAGGCAGTAATGCTAGTGGAGGATTGGAAATAAAGAGCACTGCTGATTTGAATAATTATCGTGGGTTGCTCGGACAAGCTACTCGTCAGGCAGGGTTGGCACAATCTCGTTTGGAAGGGTTGTTTGGGGCAGTTCGTCAGGCTGGTAATTCTGGGAGCGGAATGAGACAAGGTAATGGCAGCCCGGGGAATGGAGGCTCTGGAGGTAATGGTAGCGGTAATGGAAATGGAACATTCAGTGCTTATTCAGGATCGAAGTTGAGCAAGGAAATGGTGAAAGCACAAGCGTTGCCCGGACGGCGTTTCTCTAAAGATGCAGAACGTAAGGGATGGCTCTATATCAATACATGGTATATGATTGGACCGTGGGAGAGCTTCGGTCGAGAGGATTTTTCCATCGTTCATCCACCTGAAGTTTCTATTGACTTTGATGCTGTATATACTGATGGACAGATAGGAACTGGAATTGCGGAAACGGATTCCGATCCGCTAAAAGTTATCGGAGACGAGGTTCAGCTTGACGGGACGCTACGTTGGAAGTTTATGCAGAGTGAATCGATGCACAATGTCCCACCTGTGACTACCGGTCATTCAACTTACTATGCTTATACCGAGCTTTATTTTGATGAGGCTACGACGATGCTGGTAGCTATCGGTACGGATGACAGCGGGCGTGTATGGATTAACGGCAAGGATGTATGGCGTGACTATGGAACCAGTTGGTATAATATTGATGAACATATCGCTCCTTTTCAGTTTCGACAGGGGTGGAATAAAGTTTTGGTCCGGCTGGAAAATGGAGGTGGCGGGCCGTGTGGGTTTAGTTTTTTGATTATTCCCCAAAATAAATAGATAGATGTGTGTTTAAATAGAAAGATTGTTTAAGGATTAATTATTGGTAGAAGTTATGTGAAGGCTTTATGTGCCTTCCATAACTTTCTTTTTATGAATTTGATAGAACATGGTACATATAGGTCAGTTGATACAAAAAGAATTATACCGTCTAAGAGCCGAGCATTGATGTGGGCGATACTTAGTGGAAATTATTTCCGTTTTATCCATATTAATAGTGTTTATTGTGCCTTGCATTATTGGTACTAGATATATGATAAAAAACAAATTGCATGGCACATTCAGATTCTTTGGTTATTATTGATTGTATTGACTAGTTATGGTGGGCTTGTAGTTTATATGCTTATTGGGGCTGGTACAAACAAAGATAGTTCTTTCCTCAAAAATACCGATTGATATACCACAAAAATACCGAATGAAACTCCACAAAAAAGCCGATTTACTTGGTTATTTTATTAATAATCATCAACTTTGTGTTCCTAAATAAATATTCTTATGAAATACTTACCAAGAGTTGCAGACAAGATGCTGCAGGAAAGACTGGAGGCATTTGGAGCTGTCCTAATTGAAGGTCCGAAGTGGACAGGTAAAACAACCACTGCAGAACAACAGGCAAAGAGCGTTATTAAAATGCAGGATCCGGATAAGCGAGAAGAATATCTCACAACTGCATCGGCTAAGCCATCATTATTATTAAAAGGTGAGCAACCTCGCCTTATTGATGAGTGGCAGGATGCACCGATGTTGTGGGATGCTGTGCGTACTGCTGTGGATAAGATTGGAGGAACTCCTGGACAATACATACTGACAGGAAGCAATACTATTGACAAAGATAAGATACACCACACTGGTACTGGCCGCATTTCCCGAATGAAAATGTACCCAATGAGTCTATGGGAATCTCAGGATTCTTCTGGTGAAGTGTCCCTTCATGAACTATTTGACAATCCTGACTATGATATTGATGGTGCATCAAGTAATTTGGATATACCAGATCTCATAAAGGTCGCTTGTCGTGGTGGTTGGCCGGCAACACTCCAACTTAGTGAAAAGGCAAGTATGCTGATAGCAAAGGACTACGTAAACAGTGTTTGTAACAATGACATCTCTGCCGTAGATAAAAAGCAGCGTAATCCCAAGGTCGCAAAACAAATTATGCGCTCTTATGCTCGTAACATAAGCACTATAGCAAAGAAGACCAACATTCTTGCTGACATAACTGCATCGGGCGAGATCACAATTTCAATGGATACCTTTGATGACTATGTCGGTGCCTTAGAAAAACTTTTTGTTATTCAAGACATAGATGCATGGTGTCCCTCTATTCGCAGTAAGACCGCCATACGAAGTATGCCTAAGCGCTGTTTCTCTGATCCATCTATTGCAGTAGCAGCTATGGGGGTGAATGCCGAAGCTTTAGAGACCCAACTCAAGACATTCGGATTCATCTTTGAGCAGATGTGTGTTCGTGATTTGAAAGCATATACAGCAGATTTTGACAGTCATATTTCATACTATCGTGACCGTTATGGTTTGGAAGCAGACTTGGTACTTCATTTGGAAGATGGTCGTTATGCCCTTATTGAATGTAAGTTAGGTAGTCGTGAGATAGATGAAGGTTCGGAACACTTGCTTGAACTGAAACGATTGATCCAAGAACATAATAAGGCAGAGAAGCAAATTCCACTGCGTGAACCAGACTTACTCATCATCCTAACTGGAGGCAGCATGGCATATACTCGTACTGATGGTGTCAAGGTAATACCTCTTGCATGTCTTAAAGATTAAGTAATTTCACACTCTAGATATTCAAGAGAAAGACTATATTGAATGATTTTTGTACGGTTTTGACGCATTTTAGAACCTTTCTGTCTTAAAAAGGATGCATCTTTGTTTCCTGAATAATAACCACGATAAACTGTATAATTAATGAACTTTAGAAGATTTTCTTTTTGGGTATTAAGCTGTGTGTTCAGTATTAGCATGGCAGGATGTAAATCAGGTAAGAGTAACAATCAGAATGAAGCAATTACCGATAGTGTATGGACAAAGTCAAAGGTTATTGAGACTATTAAGAAGGTAAATGACTATTGGCAGGCGGAGAATCCGGAACCGGCATTTGCCTTTTGGCATCCGGCTGCTTATCATACCGGAAATATTGCAGCTTATGAAGTAACCGGTAATGAGACTTACAAGAAGTATTCGGAAGCATGGGCTGAAAAGAATCAATGGAAGGGGGCTACTTCTGATGATAAATCCAAGTGGAAATATAATTATGGTGAAACGATGGAACATGTTCTCTTTGGAGATTGGCAAATTTGCTTCCAGACTTATATTGACTTGTATAACATGGACCGTGAGCCGGCAGAGTATAAAATAGCCCGTGCCAAGGAAGTGATGGAATATGAAATGTCAACTCCCAACAATGATTATTGGTGGTGGGCAGACGGATTGTATATGGTAATGCCGGTGATGACCAAACTTTATAAGGTTACAGATAATCAGCAATATTTGGATAAACTCTATGAGTACTTTACTTATGCTAAAAATCTCATGTATGATGAGGAAAGTGCCCTGTTTTATCGCGATGGAAAATACATCTACCCGAAACATAAGACAAATCAAGGATTGAAAGACTTTTGGTCTAGGGGTAATGGTTGGGTGTTTGCAGGTTTGGCTAAAGTTTTGCAGGACCTACCCGAAAATGATGCACATCGTGCTGAATATATTACCATATACCAAGCTATGGCTAAATCATTGGCTGCTGCACAACAGGAAGAAGGATACTGGACCCGTAGTTTGTTGGATCCGGTGCAGGCTCCGGGACGTGAAACAAGTGGGACAGCTTTCTTTACCTATGGGTATCTTTGGGGTGTGAATAATGGATTTTTGGATAAATCAACTTATGAACCTGTTATAAAACAAGGTTGGAAATACTTGACTGAAATAGCCTTGCAACCCAATGGAAAGATAGGCTATGTACAACCAATCGGTGAAAGAGCAGACCAACATAAGAATGTAGGACCGGAGACGACTGCGGACTTTGGGGTAGGAGCTTTCCTGTTGGCGGGTTCTGAAATGGTGAAATATCTGAATAATTAAAATTGTTTTTTATATTTGAATGTAATGATGAAAAATAAAAATATCCTGGTCTTCATTTTATTGTGTGTGTTCAGTACAGTAACTTATGCTAAAAAGGGGAAGGTAGAAAAAGAAATCAGTGACCGTGAATATTGGGCACAGATGGCATATAAGATTGCTGCTCCTGTATTGAGTAATATGAGCAAAGGTGAGTTGAAGAAAAATATGCAGGTGGAGATCAGTCCGACATGGGATGGACGCAGTAAGGATGTTACCTACATGGAGTGTTTCGGGCGTCTGATGTCTGGTATTGCTCCCTGGCTTTCCTTACCCGACGATGATACGGAAGAAGGCAAAATGCGTAAGCAATTGCGTGAATGGGCTTTGAAGAGCTACGCACATGCTGTTGACCCGGATAGCCCTGATTATCTTTTATGGAGAAATGAAGGGCAGCCTTTGGTAGATGCAGCTTACATTGCCAGTAGCTTTCTTCGTGCTAAAAAGCAGCTTTGGGAACCATTGGATGACGTGACAAAACAACGATATATTAAAGAATTTCAGTTGTTGCGTCGGATTGATCCTCCATACACAAACTGGCTATTGTTTTCAGCTATGATTGAATCTTTTTTGATGGAAGCCGATGCACAATACGATTTGTTCCGCATTCATACAGCTGTTCGAAAAGCAGAAGAGTGGTATGTAGGTGATGGCTGGTATTCGGATGGAGAAACTTTTGCATTCGATTACTATAATAGTTATGTGATTCAACCTATGTTTGTACAAGTAATGCAGACTGTCAACGATCATAAAGTAATATTGCATGACCGTAGTTTGGAGATGCAAAAGAAAACAGAAGATTTGGCTAAGAAACGCATGCAGCGTTTCGGAATGATTTTGGAACGTTTTATATCTCCTGAAGCATCTTTTCCGGTATTCGGTCGTTCGATGACTTATCGTTTGGGAGTTTTTCAGCCATTGTCAATGCTTTGCTGGAAAGAAATGCTGCCCGAAGAACTTCCGGAAGGCCAGGTACGTAATGCTTTAACTTGCGTCATGAAACGTTTGTTTGCTGTTGATGGTAATTTCAATGAGAAAGGATTTCTGCAATTAGGTTTTGCTGGACATCAGACTGGACTGGCCGACTGGTATAGTAACAATGGAAGTATGTATATAACATCAGAAGTTTTTCTTCCTTTAGGACTTTCTGCTAATCATTCCTTTTGGACATCGGCTCCTCAAGATTGGACTGCTAAGAAAGCATGGAGTGGTCGTGAATTTTCAAAAGATCATGCTATACATTATTAAAAAATGGCAGAGCAATATTAGTCTTATGAAGTTGCCAATTAGCTCTTGAAGATTAAACTAACTAACCTTTATTATAAATATTAATCCTGTCGATGCTATATAAAAAAGTTTCGGCAGGATTTTTTATATTAAGTAAAAAATAACCGCTAAAAAGCAATATTGAGGCTATTTTGAATGAATCTTGTCCTGTTTTGACCGATTTGAAGACCTTGGTATAAAAAGAATATCTCATCTTTGCAATGTATTTAGTTTTCAATAGGTAATAGTTTTAGTTTTTAGGGTAATTGAATGAGATTGGTTTTCAAACTCGCTGTCGGTCTTAATGGGAACATTAGCTGATGGTGAATTTATAAAAGAGATTAATGTATCATGAAAACAATAGATTAGAAAATGAAGAAACCTTTATTGTATTTGCTTATTTTATTAGTGACTGTTTTCAGCACTTCCTGTTCCCAATCTCCAAAAGAGACATTTGAAATAGGGAATAAGGCATTTTTGCTTAACGGAAAACCGTTTGTGGTAAAAGCAGCCGAAATTCATTATCCCCGTATACCAAAAGAGTATTGGGAGCATCGTATCAAGATGTGTAAGGCATTAGGTATGAATACCATTTGTCTTTATGTCTTTTGGAATTTTCATGAGCCGGAAGAAGGAAAATATGACTTTACCGGTCAAAAAGATATTGCGGCTTTCTGCCGGCTGGCGCAGGAAAACGGAATGTATGTGATCGTTCGTCCCGGGCCGTATGTTTGTGCAGAGTGGGAGATGGGGGGATTACCTTGGTGGTTGTTGAAGAAGAAAGACATCAAGCTTCGTGAACAGGATCCGTATTATATGGAGCAGGTGAAATTGTTTATGAATGAGGTGGGTAAACAGCTTACCGATCTTCAGATTAGTAAAGGTGGCAATATCATTATGGTACAGGTTGAGAATGAATATGGATCATTCGGAATAGACAAACCATACATTGCCGAAATACGTGATATTGTAAAGCAAGCAGGTTTCACAGGAGTTCCTTTATTCCAATGTGACTGGAATTCGAATTTTGAGAATAATGCATTGGATGATTTGCTTTGGACAATCAACTTTGGTACAGGGGCTAATATTGACGATCAATTTAAGCGTTTGCAAGAACTCCGTCCTGATATTCCGTTGATGTGTAGTGAGTTTTGGTCCGGATGGTTCGATCATTGGGGAGCGAAGCATGAGACACGTAGTGCGGAGGATTTGGTAAAAGGAATGAAAGAAATGCTTGACCGGAATATTTCATTTAGTTTGTATATGACTCATGGAGGTACTAGTTTCGGACATTGGGGAGGAGCAAATTTCCCTAATTTCTCTCCGACGTGTACGTCTTATGATTATGATGCTCCCATTAATGAATCAGGAAAAGTCACTCCCAAATATTTTGAGGTACGCAATTTGTTAAGTAACTATTTACCCGAAGGCGAGTCATTGCCAGAAATTCCGGATTCTGTTCCGACTATTGCCATTCCGTCATTCAAGTTGGATGAAGTGGCAATACTGTTTGATAATTTGCCGGAGCCAAAGATTAGTGAAAACATTCAGTCAATGGAGGCGTTCGATCAGGGATGGGGAAGTATTTTGTACCGGACTACACTGCCGGCCTCTAAAGAAGAACAGACGTTGACAATCACAGAGGCTCATGACTGGGCGCAAGTTTTTCTGGATGGCAAGAAGTTAGCTACGTTGAGTCGTTTAAAAGGTGAAGGTACGGTTATTCTTCCTCCAATGAAAGAAGGGGCCCAGCTGGATATTTTGGTAGAAGCAATGGGGCGTATGAATTTTGGTAAAGGCATTTATGATTGGAAGGGTATCACTGAAAAAGTGGAAATCCAATCGGACGGTGCTGCTACTTCATTGAAGAATTGGAAAGTTTATAATATCCCAGTTGATTATGCTTTTGCAAAGAATAAGAAATTTGTGAAACAAGATAATCCGAAAAAAGACCCTGCGTATTATCGTGGAACCTTTACGTTGGACAAAACTGGTGATACATTCTTGAATATGACTAACTGGAGTAAAGGCATGGTTTGGGTGAACGGTTATGCTATTGGACGTTACTGGGAAATTGGGCCACAACAAACCTTATATGTGCCGGGATGTTGGTTGAAGAAAGGAGAGAATGAAGTGATTATATTGGATATGGCTGGTTCCGTACAGCCACAGACAGAAGGATTACAACAACCTATTCTTGACAACCTGCGTGTACATGGTGCTGCTTATGCACATCGTAAGGTTGGTGAGAATTTGGATTTGACAGGAGAAAAAACTGTTTATGAAGGGACTTTTAAATCCGGTAATGGTTGGCAGCATGTGAAATTTGGAAAGGAAGTGGAAACTCGTTTCTTTTGCCTTGAAGCATTGAATGCTTATGATGGAAAAGACTTTGCAGCTATTGCAGAATTAGAATTGTTAGGAGCTGATGGTAAACCATTGTCACGTCAGCATTGGAAGGTTATTTATGCAGATAGTGAGGAAACTGAAGAGGCAAATAACATTGCAACGAACGTGTTTGACTTACAGGAATCTACTTTCTGGCATACTAACTACTCTTCAGCTGCTAAACATAAATTTCCACATCAGATTGTGATTAATCTTGGTGAGGATAAGATAGTCACGGGATTTTCTTATTTGCCAAGAGCGGAAGCCGACAAGACGGGAATGATAAAGGATTATCGGGTATATTTGAAGATGACGCCTTTTAAACTTTAAGAAAGGGTAATTATATGTTTGTGATACGTACTTGAGATATTTAAGTCAAAAGTTAATTATTAAGTTTTATAGGAAAGTAAAAGAATAACTTCCACATGAGTGAAGGTTTTCTTTTACTTTTCTTTTTTTATAATAGTTGAAATCATAAAGTAGTGTAATTAAAAATATATCTTCTACTACAGAAAATGGAGCTGTCACTGCATATACAGCCCAAGTCGATCACTTTATACCGGAACGGATCATTAATATAAGACGGTTACTTATAATCCGACCCATAGTGGTGTTAAGGGTGGTAGTATTTAAGATGTTTTATAGTAAGGGGCTTGGATTCGTTTGTAGCATTGAATCCCTGCCTAAGCCGATTAGGAAAAAGTACAGAGGTACATCTTTACCTAATCGGGGCCACGCATCAGATTTTATTTTGATGCACATTTTCCTGAATATCAACTGTCTGTGAAGATCGTTGATATGATTTTGATATTGTTTGTCTAGTTGATCGCAGTATAATAAGTTTTTGATTATTCAATTTGAGATAAACCCCTTTTGAATGTACTCCTTTTTTTCAATAAACCCTTTTGGAGCATGTTCATATAGAGTATAGAAGGAGGAGGTCACTGTGAAGCGGTTTCCTCTTTTGCATTGAAATGATTTTTCGTTTCCTTTCGTTCGACTGCTAATATAAGTTAATGTTTGCAATTGTCTCTCTTATAATGTAAATAAGGCTTATCTTTATCAGCCAAAATAACATAGGACTAACAATATGTCATGAGCATAACTATTAGAAATCTCAATAAGATATATCCAAACGGGAATCATGCATTGAAAAACATCAATCTGGAAATCCCTGCAGGGATGTTTGGTTTATTGGGACCCAACGGTGCCGGCAAATCTACTTTAATGCGTATTTTGGTTGCATTAATGGAGCCGACTTCCGGACAAGTCGAAATTTGTGGTTACGATTTGATGAAACAGCGAAAAGAAATCCGTGGTATATTGGGATATCTACCTCAAGATTTTCGTTTTTTCGCCAAATATAAAACGTATGAATTTCTGGACTATGCAGCTCGCTTGTCGGGAATGACTCAAAGCAGACAACGAAAGCAGGCTGTAGATGAAATGCTTGAAAATGTGGGGTTGTTTGATGTCCGGGAACGATATGCCAACAAATTATCAGGAGGTATGAAACGGCGGTTGGGAATTGCACAGGCATTGATACACCACCCCAAAGTAATCATCGTAGATGAACCTACTACCGGACTTGATCCAGAGGAGCGCATCCGTTTCCGTAATCTTCTTTCTGAAGTTAGCGAGAATGACGTAACAATCATCTTATCTACTCATATTGTTGGGGATATTTCAAGTACCTGTAATAATATGGCGTTGATGAATCGGGGAGAAGTCTCTTTCTATGGTTCCCCGCAAGATATGTTGAAGAAAGCCGAAGGTAAGGTATGGCGAATCAGGGCCGGTGGTGACCAATTGCATGAGATCGATAAAAAATATCCGGTCATATCTACTATTCCGTCGGGGGCAGCCTGGGAGGTACAGGTGGTTGCCGATAGTGTGGAGGGATACGAAGCAGAGCCATTTTCTCCTAATCTTGAACATGCTTATGTATATTATATGGAGAATCAATTGAACCTTTGGATGAACGACTAAACATGATATGATGATATGACCTTTTTATCTAATATACAATCGGTTGCAAAATATGAAAGTAAGTTATTAATAAGAAGTTGGTTCTTCAGAGTATTTACAGTACTCGCCATAGGCATCACTACTCTTTTTAATTTTCTTTTATTTGTATCGGAGGACACTTTCGGTTTTTGGATTGCTACGTCTATTCCATCGAATATCCCTTATTTAATCCTGTTGTTGTTGAATACAGGACAGGCTGTTATTGCTATCTTTCTAGCCTCCGATTTTCTGAAAAGAGATAAAAAACTAGATACATCGGAAGTCTTTTATGTCCGTCCGTTAAGTAATGCCGAATACGTTATTGGAAAGATCTGGGGAAACTTGCGTGTCTTCCTGTTGCTTAATCTCATTATAATGAGCATTACTGTGGCATTTAATCTGACATCGGGAGAAGTGGCCTGGACGGCTTATCTACTTTATTTTCTGTTGATTAGTGTACCTACTTTAATCTTTATCATCGGTTTATCTATCTTTCTGATGTTGGTGTTGAAGAATCAGGCACTTACTTTCGTCCTATTGTTAGGGTATATCGGATTGACTGTATTCTATATTGAAGATAAGTTTTACTATCTTTTCGATTATATGGCTTACAGTCTCCCATTAGTAAAGTCTACTATTGTCGGCTTTTCCAACTTGGAGGTGATTTTAAACCACCGGGCTATTTACTTTTTTGCTGGGTTAGCGTTTGTCTTTTTCACAATCTTTTTGTTCCGGCGTCTACCTCACTCGTCACGCAGTAATTATCCATGGATATTTTTTTCTGTTTGTACTCTTCTGTTGAGTTTTGCCTGTGGATATTGGCATGTACATTCGATATTGTATAAGAGCGATATACGGGCAGTATATACACGTATTAATAACCAGTATGTTACTACTCCGAAGATGTTTATTCATCAATACGATTTTTCGATAGAACAACGTCCTGACGACTTTTTATCTGAAGTAACTATGAGAGGGGAGGCTCTGGACTCATCTGCCGTATTCACGTTCTGCCTGAATCCGGGATTAACCGTACGTTCTGTTCATTCAGGCGGACAATCTCTTCAATTTAAACGTGACAGGCAAATTGTGTTAGTAGATTTCGGTAGGGATCTGGCAAAAGGTGACACGGCTTCGGTGACATTTAAGTATGACGGGCGGATAGATCATTCGTTTTGTTATTTGGATATTCCTCCCGAAGTATTGCAAGCTTCGAAAAAGAAGTTTCTATTCAATATTGATAAACAGTATAGTTTCCAGACGAAGGATTATCTGTTGCTTACTCCTGAAACATATTGGTATCCTCGTGCGGGGACGAGTTATAGTGATGAAAACCCGAATTGGCAACAAACTTATTTCAGTAATTATCATTTGAAGGTGAAACCTCTCGATGGATTGATTCCTCTTTCTCAAGGTGAGGGTAAGGGGGATGAACAGGGAACTTATACGTTTAAAGGGGATTTCCCGTCTCAAACCATATCGCTGGTTATTGGAGATTATCAGCAAAAAAGCGTATTGGCAGATAGTGTCTTGTATAGCATCTGGCACCTGAAAGGACATGACTTTTTTACAGCAGCCTTGGATTCTATTCACGATACTATTCCTTCACTGATACGTAATGTTAAAGATCAATTGGCACGAAATTATAAATTGGACTATCCTTTCAAACGGTTTTCGTTGATAGAAGTACCGATACAATTTGCCGGTTATGAGCGTGCCTGGTCGCAAGCACAAGAAACCATACAGCCTGAAATGGTCTTATTCCCAGAAAAAGGAGCGTTGTTTGATGAACTGGATGTAAAGAAACAGGTTCAAAATCACATACGATGGTCAAAATATGGAAATGGGAATGAAATCGGTATAAAAGAAGCGCAGATGCGTACATTCGGCAATTTTGCCTGGATGTTTTTGCAAACAGAGGGGGATTATAATTTTTCATCAGATAGGGGAAAGGGTAATTTATCATCAGAATCAAATCCTTATTTCCTTTTTCCACAGATCTATAATTTTCGTTATAATATCTTCTCCTCAGAATGGCCGGTAGCCAACCGGGTGATTGAATTGTATTTGCAGAAGAAATCGGAGAATGAGGGATGGGAACGTCAGATTAATGGTATTAGTAATAATGAGAAGGCTATTCTGTTATTAGAAACGCGTACCTTTAAAGAACTATTGGCTGATGTCGAATTACGTAACCTGCAAAATAATATTGTCGGGCAGGAAGCAAGCCGTCTTTTTGCCCGGTCAGAAATAAATATGGGGGTAGAAGCTTTTAGAGATTCACTGTATTCGATGTTGAAACGTAATACTTTCCTGAATATAAAATTTGAGAATATGCTTGATACATTGGGGAAGATAAGCCGGACGGATATTCGTTCGTTGTTGGGAGAATGGGAGAAACCTACCCCTCTTCCTTTTTACTCGTTGGGAGAACCTACATTGACTAAAATTGTCAACAAAGGTGGGGAAGAACTTTTTGTATTAAGAATGTTGGTAAGCAATAATTCGGATTACGAAGGGATTATTCACATGAATATTCGTAAGGATGGTTGGTGGAGTGATCCTCTGGAGGATCCCAGAGCCAGAATGAAAATAGAGATGCCCGCCCATACAACTAAAGAATTTGTTTCGGTCTGGGAAGACCAAATTCGTAACATTGAAATTAATACCATGCTTTCCGGCAATCTACCTAATGTGATAAATCAGGAGATAGGTAATGTTAAGAATGAGCGGAACAGAATAGTTAAAGACAGTATTTATATATTGCCGGAATCGTCGTTCGAGCTGCCGGGAGAAGTTATTGTGGATAATGAAGATTCCACGCTTTTTGTTCTGTCTGCTCCTCCTATTGTGGGGCTTCTGCCTAAGTGGCTGGATGAAGTCGAGGAGACACCTTTCAAATATTCAGGAATATCCTGGTGGCGTCCCCCTTTACAGTGGACGGCTACTACTAATAGTAAATATTATGGAAAATATATTCGCTCGGCTTTTGTGATAAAGAGTGGGGATGGTAGCCAGACTGCCACATGGAAAATTCCTGTACCGGAAGCCGGTCAATACGACTTGTATTACTATGTATTTAAGAATGACGAACTCCGATGGAACAAGAATCTTCAGGGAGAATATCATTTTAAAGTACAGTACGACGGTGGAGCGGAAGATGCTTATATAAATTTAAGAAAAGCCAATGAAGGTTGGGAACAGCTGGGTAGCTATTACTTTGATTCTGATACTGTCCAGGTGGTTCTGACAGATGAATGTAAGCTGCGCTCTGTTACAGCCGATGCGGTAAAAATAGTGAAACGATATTAATTAAAAAACAGTAAACTATATGCAAAGTGACTTACTACTATTAAAAAGAATACTACTGACAATTGTTGTTGTCATGGGGGGTACCTTGTCTTCACGAGGGCAAATACCCTTAACGATTGACAAAGCGATGGAGATTGCGCAGGAGAATAGTCCTTCTCTTCGCCGTTCTTATATGAATTTGGAGAGGTACCAACAGAATTTAGTTGCACAGAAGGCTTCATTGAAATCACGATTCTCGTTGAATCTGAATCCGTTGGAGTATAACAAAAATAGGCGTTTCGACAACCGTCTGTCACAATGGTATACCAATGAGACGCTCAATAGCAGTGGTACTTTGCAAATAGAACAGCCTATTTTGTGGACAGACGGTACGATTTCTTTAATCAACAAATTCGGGTGGCAAGATAATAACTCCATTTTGGAGGGCAATAAAACCAGTGACCGGGCATTCAGTAATGATCTCTATCTGCAATTGACACAACCTATTTTCACTTATAACAAGCGGAAGATGGAATTGAAGCAAATAGAGTATGATTATGAAAATGCCAATATTAGTTATGCTTTGCAGCGGTTGAATACAGAAAAAAGTATAACAGAACAGTTTTATGCGGTTTATATGGCACAAAGTAATTTGGAAATCAGCCGTGAAGAATTAAGTAACGCCCAGCAGAGTTATGATATCATAAAAAACAAAGTAGAAGCGGATTTGGCTGCTAAAGATGAGCTTTTTCAGGCAGAGCTGAATCTTGCGACGGCCCGTTCGTCGGTAGACGAGAGTCTGGTTAATATGGAGAACGCGAAAGATAAATTGAAACAAACGCTGGGAATGAGACTGGATGAGGAAATCCTGGTGCTTGCAGAGGTTGATATAAAACCGATTCAGGTGGATTTAGAGCAAGCGATCACACATGGATTAGGTTCACGTTTGGAGTTGCGTCAACGTGAAATAGAAAGTAAGGAGCTTGAATTTGAAATGATTAAAACGAAAGCGTTGAATGAGTTTAAAGGGGATGTTTCTTTGTCATTCGGTTTGATGGGAGATAATCGTCATTTGAACCAAATGTTTAGTAATCCGACACAGAATCCACGCGTTTCGATTAGTTTTACTGTTCCTATTTTCGATTGGGGTGAAAAGAAGGCACGAATCAAAGCGCAAAAGATGGCGCAACGGATTAACGAACTGGAATTTCACGAGGAGAAGGTGGATATAGAACTGAATATTCGTCAGGTATGGCGTAATCTCGAAAATCTGCGGACACAGATAAAAATAGCCGAACAAAATGTGCAAAATGCCCAATTGACTTATGATCTGAATCAGACGCGTTATAGGGAAGGTGATATTACTGGTATGGAAATGAGTCAGTTTCAAACGCAGCTTTCGAATAAAAAAATCACTTATACGCAAGCATTAATCAACTACAGAATAGAATTACTTAATCTTAAAATTCTTTCATTGTATGACTTCGATAAGAATATTCCTATTGTTCCGATGAAAGATATAATTGATAAAAAATAAGCAGGCCATGAAACAGTATCACATTTTAATTGCATCTTCTTTATTAGCGATTATAGCATTGACAAGTTGTGGTGGAAGACCACAAAATGCACCCAATAACATTGCTACTCCGGTATCTGTCGTTGAATTGAAGAAAGGGTCGATCAGTAAATTGATAAATACAACAGGAACGGTGCAGCCCACTTATGGGGTGTCTTTAAACGCTGAAATGAATGGCTTTTATAAGCTTCAGACTAACCCGAAAACCGGAAAACCCTTTAAGATGGGTGACAGGGTCAATAAGGGAACTCTGATTATTCAATTGGAAGACAGAGAATATGAGAACGGCATTGCTATTGACGCCAAACGGTTAAGTCTTGAAATAGCTGAACAGGAACAATCGAAGCAAAAGGCGCTTTATGAAAAAGGAGGAGTGACGATGAGCGAAATGCGGAATACGGAAGTGAAGGTGACGAATGCCCGTTATGATTACGAAAATGCTCAGCTCAGCCTGGAAAAAATGAAAGTAAAAGCTCCGTTTGATGGAGTGATTGTTGATTTGCCGCATTATACAACTGATATAAGAGTGGAACAAGGTAAACCGATGGTAAGTCTGATGGCTTATGACAAAATGTATATGGATATCAATCTGCCGGAAAGTAGTATTCGTTATATTAAAGAAGCGCAACCGGTGTATATTACTCACTATACCATACCCGGTGATACTTTGAAGGGGAAAATAAGTGAATTATCTCCCGCAATCAGTTCGGAGACACGTACCTTTAAAGGAAAAGTGCTGGTTGATAACACTCAATTAAAATTGCGTCCGGGTATGTTTGCTAAAGCGGATATTGTGGTGGACAGAGCTGATAGTTCTATTATTATCCCTAAAGACGTGATTTTATCGAACCGTCGTCGCAAATATGTATATATCGTTGAAAAGAATACTGCAAAGATACGTAATTTGGAGACTGGGTTGGAAGATGAATATAACATTGAAATTGTGTCCGGGCTTAATGTAAATGATAATCTGGTAGTGAAGGGTTTTGAAACATTGAAAGAAGATGCTAAAGTGAAAATTCAAAAGTAAATCATTGGTGTGATGAATAAACGCATCTTTTGAAAACAGGAAATACTTATGAAGAATATAATCAAATTTGCAGTAGGCAATCCGGTTACGATTTGTATGATTGTATTTGCCCTCTTATTACTGGGAAAGGTATCATACGATCAGTTGAGTGTCGACTTATTGCCTGATCTGAATAATCCCCGATTGTTTATCGAATTGAAGGCGGGAGAACGTCCTCCTGAAGAGATTGAAAAACAATTTGTGAAAAATATGGAATCTATGGTCATCCGGCAGAGTGACGTTACGCAAGTCTCTTCGGTGATTAAAGCGGGGACGGCACGAATTACCGTAGAATATACTTGGACAAAGGATATGGATGAGGCTTTTCTCGATTTGCAGAAAGCTATGAATCCGTTTGCACAGAACAAGGAGATTACTGAATTAAAAATTACGCAGCACGATGCGAATCTGTCACCGGTTGTTCTGGTAGGTATGTCCCATCAGAATATTACGGATATGGCAGAGCTGCGGAAGATTGCAGACAGTTATATTCGTAATGAGTTGATTCGTCTGGAAGGGGTTGCCGATGTAACTCTTTCAGGTGAGGAAGTGACTACTCTTACTGTTCAGACCGACCCTTACAAATTAGGTGCTTTCCAATTAAAGATTGAAGACATTGCTTCACGTATTGAATCTAATAATCAGAGTATATCCGGAGGACGGGTAAGCGAGTTGGGGTTGCAATATCTAGTGAAAAGTTCGAGTCTGTTTTCTACAGAAGCCGATTTTGAAAACCTGATCGTTGGATATAAACCGGTGCAACAGCAGGAGACTTCCGGGAATAGTTCTTCAGAAACAGTGACAGATGTAAATAAGGCTCCTATCTTCCTGAAAGAAATATCGACTGTGCAATTTATGAACGCTCGTCCTGAGAATATTGTACGTATTAACGGGAAGCGCAGTATCGGTTTGTCTATTTACAAGGAAATGCGTTTTAATACAGTGAAAGTGGTAGATGAAGTAAGTAAACGGTTGGCGGTGATAGAGGATGCTTTACCTGGCTATCATTTTCAGGTCATTTCCAATCAGGGAACATTTATAAAAAATGCCATTGGAGAAGTGAAAAGCAGTGCTGTATTGGGGATTGTTCTTGCTATCATCGTATTGTTTGTCTTTCTTCGTCGAATGGGAACAACGCTGATTGTCAGTCTTTCTATCCCGATTTCTATTGTGGCAACTTTCAATTTGATGTTTTTCAACGGACTTACATTGAATATAATGACTTTGGGTGGATTGGCTCTTGGGGCGGGTATGCTGGTGGATAATGCTATTGTAGTCATAGAAAGTATTTTCCGGAATCAGGAAAAAGGAATGAGTGTCAAGGAGGCTGTTATTACTGGAACTGCGGAAGTGGCGAATGCGGTCATTGCTTCTACATTGACGACTATTGTTGTTTTTCTCCCGATTGTTTATCTGCATGGAGCTTCGGGCGAATTATTTAAGGACCAGGCATGGACAGTAACTTTCTCACTTGTGTCCTCTTTGTTTGTGGCTATTCTGGTGATTCCGATGTTGTATGTTCAACTCTCCGGTAAGAAGGTGAAAATGGAAGAGGTGAAATCAATTCGTATTACAAGATATAGCAAGATACTTCGCAAATTGGTTCAGCACCGTTGGTGGGTGATTGGGGTGGCGGTGTTGCTGCTCGTTGTAACAGGGTTGTTGACTCCATTCATTGGAACAGAATTCATGCCACGGGCAGAAAGCAAAGTTTTTACTGCCGTTGTGAAAATGCCCGAAGGTACGCCAATGGAGCGTACTGCGGCCGCTATCGGCAATCTCGAAGATCTATTGTATACTATTGTTGGAGGTGATTCTCTGTGTACGTTGTATAGCCATATCGGAGAAGGAAGCGGTTCGGTAAATGCTATATTTGAAGGAGAGAATACCGCGATGATGAAAGTTATTCTTTCGCCCGAATGTATTCTTTCGCCCGAAAGAGTTATTGCCCGGTTTATTGAAGAGGCAAAGAATCCCGACGGTCTGGAACTGTCTATACGGCAGGACGAAAACTCTTTGAGTTCGCTTTTAGGAAGCGAAGGGGCACCAATCGTTGTAGAAGTGAAAGGGGAGGAACTGGACGAGGTAGCGCAGATTACTGAAGAGGTAAAAGAGCGGATGCTTAGGGTTGAAGGATTGTATGATGTCGTTACCTCCATAGAAGACGGTGCTCCGGAAGTGGTGATTTCGATAGATCGTACCATAGCCGGTATAAATAATTTGAGTGTCGCTACGGTAATTGAACAGTTAAAGCAGCAATTAAGTGGCAAAGAGGTTGGTAAAATGGAATATCGTGGCGAGATGCGTGATATTGTGATAAAAGTGCCGGATATATCGCTGGGATCTCTTGGAGCACTTGTCATTAGAAGCGGTGCGCAGGAATTTCTGTTGCATGAGATTGCTACTATTACTTATGGACAGGCACCTAAAGAAATTTTACGCCGTAATCAGAGTCGTATAAGTAAAATAATGGCTAACATGGATGCTGGAAAATCTCTTGATAAAATGGCTGCGGAAGTACGTCTGGCGGTTAAGGATATTGATTTACCTGCTAATTATCATATCACAGTGACCGGAGAAGAGGAAAAAAGGCAGGAATCTATGCACAGTTTGTTGTTTGCTTTGTTACTCTCTGTTGTACTTGTTTATATGGTAATGGCTTCACAGTTTGAATCATTGTTGCATCCTTTTACCATTTTGCTGACTATTCCGTTGGCGGTGGTAGGTGCTGTCCTGCTTTTCTTTATTACCGGAACAACCATTAATATGATGGGAGTTATCGGCATCGTGATGTTGGGAGGTATTGCTGTTAACAATTCTATTATTTTGGTAGACCGTATCAACCAGCTTAGTCAGACAGGAATGGAACTGACTGATGCTATTGTAGAAGCAGGACAACAACGTATCCGTCCTATCATCATGACCACATTGACAACGATTCTGGCTATGCTTCCGATGACATTCGGTTTTGGTGAAGGTGCTTCTCTTCGTTCGCCGATGGCCATTGCCGTTATTGGAGGATTGATAACTTCTACTTTGATGAGTTTGATGGTTATCCCATGTGTATACTATGTCCTTGAAAAAATGAAAAGGCGTATCAATCATTGAACTAAAAAAGGTTGAAGATGAATTTTTTACTAAATAAGAGAATTACAATTTGTATGCTGTTTATAGCCCTTAGCCTTTTGGGCTATATGTCCTATAAACAGCTTCCGGTAGAGTTGTTACCTAATGCAGAGCTTCCGGTACTGTTTATCCAAGTGTCATCACAGCAGGATATGGATCCTTCGTATGTAGAGTCGGAAGTGATTATTCCACTTGAAGGAGCGGTCAGTACAATCGGTGGAGTAGACAAATTGCAATCTTATATAGACAGGAGACAGTCGAGCATACAAATTGATTTTAAGAAGAATGTCAACTTTAAGATGGTCTCTCTTAAACTGCAGGAAAAGGTAAATGAAGTGGCAGCTTCTTTTCCTACTGGTTTTACCGTGCAGGTGCAGAAAGTCGACATTGCGCAGATGAACAATAACTTTATGGTACTTCAGGTACGTGGTCTGGGAGGAACAGACCGCATCAGGAATCTAGTGGAGGATTATATTCTTCCCGATCTGGAGAACATAGACGGTGTAGCGTCTGTCAATATATATGGAGGACGGCAAAAAGCGATTGAAATACGTCTTAATCCGGAAGCGTGTAAGGCACTGAACCTTACACCGTCCAAGATAAGCAATCTGCTTTCACAGAACACACAGGAAAAAACATTTGTCGGTTTTGCTAATGAACCGGACAGTAAGAATTTTGTCCATGTCAATGCGATGTATACCAAAGTATCTGACTTGGAAAATATAGTGGTGGCTCCCGGACCTGTTCTGTTGAAAGATGTGGCGACTGTATTTTTTGATTTGAAAGATGAAACTACTTATAGTCGTGTTAATGGAAAGGAGGCTGTCTCTGTAGCATTGATAAATGATTCGCAGGCCAATTTGATTGAACTTTCTCATCGTGTCTCTGATGCGATTGACAAGCTGAATGAAAAACTGGTGCCACTTGATCTGGAAATTGTTACTCAAGAGAATAAAGCTGAAACCATGGAGAATAATATTAATCAGATCATTAACCTGGCATTGGTGGGTGGGCTGTTGGCTGTTTTTATCCTCTGGTTCTTTCTGAAAAATATGCGGTTGGTATTCTTTATCGCACTTTCAATTCCGATTTCAGTCTATACAGCTTTCAATTTCTTCTATGCTTCCGGTATTACTATCAATAGTCTTACATTAGTTGGGATGGCACTTGCTATCGGGATGTTGCTGGATAATAGTGTCGTGGTGCTTGAGAATATTTATCGTTTATCCGGGAGCGGTTGTACACCCGAACGTTCGGTTACTCAGGGGACTAAAGAGGTGTGGCGTTCCATTGTAGCAGCTACGCTGACCACGGTCACTGTATTTTTGCCATTTGTTTTTTCTGATAATTTTCTGATTAAACTGGTCGGACATCATATCGGAGTATCTATTATATCCACATTGACCATCTCTTTATTTGTGGCTTTACTTTTCATTCCGATGGTCACTTATGTTATTCTGAAAAAGAAGAAAGGGAGAAGTGTTGTTTATGAGAAGGTCTCTATCATTCAACGTCCGATACAGGTTTATCTGGTTTTGCTAAAGACTTGTATGCGTAATCCGGGAGTTACTATATTCGGAGCGGTGATTTTGCTTTTTGTAACTTTGATATTGTCGCTGACCTTGAATGTACAGCAGATGAAAGCGGTTGATTCGGACCGATTCAATATAAGTGTTGTGATGCCTACCGGAAGTACCCTTGAGAATACAGATAAGATAGTCAAAGTGCTGGAAGAACGTCTGACAGATTTTCCTGAAAAGAAAGACTTGATCTGCCGTGTTCGGGAGAAAGAGGCAACTATTACCCTTATTTTACAAAAAGATTATCAGAAGATAGGCAAACGGAAAATAGCAGATATTAAATCAGATGTACAATCCAAGGTTTCTAATATCAATGGAGCGGAAATCTATGTCTCCGATGCTATGGGAGGAGGGCAGGAAAATTCAGCTTTGAGCAGCCTCGGAGGTTTTATGCGTTTATTGGGTATCGGTGATAATAGTGAACGGGTAGTAGTCAGAGGATCCGACTTCGAAATGATGCAGATGGTAGCAGAGGAAATACGCTATTTGTTGGATGAGCAGGAATTTGTACAACACACTCATGTCTCGTATACTCCTCGTCAAGCGGAAATAAATCTGAATTTTGATCCGGTTTTATTGACTACTTATGACATCAATCGTGCTAATATTACCTCCGGATTAACGGCGCTCAATAATGAGTATTCTTCGGAAGTGACTTTTAAAGTAGGAGAAGATAAATATGACATTATCATCCGCGATGAAATTCGGGAAGAAGAGACGGAAGAAGAAATACAGGAGAAAGCGCATAAAGAGAAAACGGTAGATGATCTGCGTGCTATTCGGATAGAAAATGAGAAAGGAGGGATGCACAATCTGGAAGATATAGCATCTATTAATTATGGTCGTGGACGTTCGCGGATCATACGTGTCAATCAGGATAAACAGCTCGAAGTATATTATAATTTCTCAAGAGATGTGCAATCCTCGAAAGAGTTGTTGGATAGTTATCGTTCTGATATAGACCAGCTGATTGCCGGTTATAATCTCCCATCCGGTGTTGCTTTACAAGTATTCCATGAAGAAGATCAGTTTGGGGATTTCAAATTTCTTATTCTAGCAGCTTTCATCTTGATTTTTATGATACTTGCTTCTGTATTCGAGTCTGTGGTAACTCCTTTTGTATTGCTCTTTACGATTCCGTTGGCTGCTATCGGCTCTTTGTTGGCATTGTTACTTTCGGGCAATAGCTTGATGAATGCAAATACGCTGACCGGATTTTTGATTTTGTTGGGGGTAGTTGTCAATAACGGAATTATTTTGATAGACTATGCCAACATTTTACGTAAAAGGGGGTATCGACGGAACCGGGCATTAATGGTTGCCGGTATGTCACGTATTCGTCCGATTTTGATTACTTCAATAACGACCATTGCTGCTATGCTTCCGTTGGCTATGGGAGATACGGAGTATGCTGGAGCTATTGGTGCTCCTTTTGCTATTACAGTGATTGGTGGGCTTCTCTTCTCTGCTTTATTAACGTTGATTTTAATTCCTACAGTTTGTCTGGGATTAGAAAATGTGCTTCAGTGGTATCGTTCGTTGTCTCGTAAGTTATGGTTCTTCCATTTTATTCTTTTCGTGTTTGGTGTCATCGGTATTTGGTTATATGCTGAAGGAATACTTTGGCAATCAATCTATCTTGTTGCACTTATTGCAGGTATACCGGGACTGACTTATTTTGCACAGACTAGCCTTAGAAGGGCAAAATCGAAAGTGATAGATCCGGATGAAGAGATACATATATCAGTTAGGAATCTGGTTAAAATATACGACTGGCCAGGGCGCATCAGCCGACAGTGGTATAGCGGTTTGCAAATACGTAAACGGTTGGGATTGAGTAATGAATATCATTCTCTGAAGGATTTTGTTAATGTGTTGTGGCAGTTCGGCATATTGCTATTCGGTATTTATTTCACTTATTTTTTTATTCAGGACAGGCTTTGGATATTCTTGTTCTCATTTGCTATTTATGCTTCGGTTCTGTATCTGTGGAGAAAGATACGTTCTTACTTGTATTATCGTTACGAAAACAGTAGAGGAGTGAAGATAATAAACCGTGTGATATTCTGGGGACTTCCTCCTGTAATCTTGTTCGAGTTATTCAAGAAGATGGATAATAACGGCTTGGTTATCATGATCGCATTACTATGGTTTATGGGTATTGCTATCTATGTCACCTCTCAATATTTATATGACCATCATATAAATATTGAGCGTGTCACCGGGCGATTTGCCGGACTTCGCCGTTCCTATTTCCGTATGGTGAAGAGTGTTCCTTTGATTGGGAAACAACGTAAGCCTTTTAAAGCATTACGTGGAGTATCATTTGAGATTCAGACAGGTATGTTCGGACTCTTGGGACCCAATGGAGCCGGAAAATCTACTTTGATGCGTATTATATGTGGTATATTTGAGCAAAGTTACGGCAGTATCTGGATAAATGGAATGGATACCCGTGTATATAGGGAAGAACTGCAAAGCCTGATAGGATTCCTGCCACAGGAATTTGGAACTTATGAGAATATGACATCATGGGAATTTCTTGATTATCAGGCTATACTAAAAGGTCTGATAAATGAAGATATACGGAAAGAAAGGTTGGAGTATGTTTTGAAAGCAGTACACATGTACGAGCGAAAAGATGAAAATATCGGCTCTTTCTCAGGAGGTATGAAACAAAGAATCGGTATTGCATTGATTTTGCTTCACTTACCACGTATTCTGGTAGTAGATGAGCCTACTGCAGGACTCGATCCCCGTGAGCGTATTCGTTTTCGTAATCTGTTGGTAGAATTGAGTAAGGATCGTGTGGTCATTTTCTCCACTCATATCATTGAAGATATATCCAGCTCTTGTAATCAAGTGGTGGTCATAAATAAGGGTGAATTGAAATATTTCGGTGATCCTGCGGATATGGTGGAAATGGCTAATGGAAAAGTATGGCAATTTAATATAGATAAGACGGAGTTTGAAAAGGTGTTGGATAAGTCTTTGGTAATACATCATATTCAGCAGGGTGACACTATTCGTGTCCGCTATCTTTCTGTTGAACAACCTTATGATGGAGCCGAGGAGGTGGAGGCCAATCTGGAAGATGCTTATCTCTGCTTGTTGAAAAATATGAATGATAAGAAAAAAAGATATGACATTTAATCAATTAATAAAGCTATTGCCCAAGTTGGTGAAATATAATTTGAAGATTATTTTTGCCGGAAAGTTCTTTTGGTTCCTGTTGGCGGCATTTGGATTCTTTGCTTTTTTTATGTTTCAGAATGCATGGAACCGGGCAGAGATTAATGAAGGGCTTATCTATAATATCTTAATGTTTCCGTGTTTATTGCTGATATTTTATCCGGCTGTTTTCGGTATTCAGAACGATGAAGACAGCCGGATTTTGGAGATCCTTTTTGGTATTCCCAACTATAGGTATAAGGTTTGGGGAGTACGGTTACTCATGATTTATATAGCTGTTTTTACTATTTTAATCATTTTCTCATACATCGCTATCTTATTGCTTTATCCGATCAATCCTCTTGAGATGTCTTTGCAGTTAATGTTTCCGGTTCTCTTTTTTGGTAGTATGACCTTTATGTTTTCTACTATTACCCGGAGTGGAAACGGAACGGCAGTACTTGTGATTGTCATCGGTATTGCATTGATGTTTTTTAGTAATATGAATAGTATCGAACATTCTTTTTGGAATATTCTGTTGAATCCATTTCGCGTACCTGACAATTTTCATCCGATGATTTGGGAAGGAATCCTTATCAAAAATCGTATCTTCCTTTTTTCTGCCAGTCTAATCTGGATGATGATCGGTTTACTGAATCTACAAAAGCGAGAGAAATTCGTATGACATAAAGTTTAAATTATAGATCTTGTTATCAGAAGTAATACCCTAAATTCACAAAACAACTTCCTTTGTCCGTCTGATTGGAGTATCCTAACGATATTTCCAATGGTCCGAAGATGCTGTCTATTCCATAGCCTGCACTAACACCGAATAATTGCTTGCCTTTCAATATATCGAAGAAATTACTATTCGTTAGCCCATAGTTACCCGTCAGTGTGAGATAATGAATGGCTCCCATACGTTGTCTGAACTTAATAGACGCGATCATAATGGTGTTATCCATCAATTCCAGGTTGGTAACCCCGGCAAACGGTAATTGCTGTGGAATATAGAAACCGGGTACGTCACCGCCAATGGCATTTTGTAGCGGATAAGGAAAATCTCTTCCGATCAGGATACGTCCGTAAATGGAAGGAATGACGGAGAAACGGCGGGTTACAGGGATGACACTTGCCCACGAAGCATTCAATGCTGAAAATGGAGCATGGTCGTTGTATTGTGCCATGTTATCCGTATAAAGCGAATAGGCAGCTCTGAAGTCACTTCCTTTAGAAGGGAAGCGTCCTTTATCGTATGTATTATATTGCACCTGAGCATAATAACTTAGAAAATGTTCCGATTCCACTTTCAGATCGGAGATTTCAGGTTTCTTGAACAGGAAATCTTTGTACTTGTAATATTCAAAACGCAGACCGAGTCCGAAGCGGAAATTCTTGTACCATACATCGGAGAAACCGAATTCTGCCAAATGATATTTATACGTGGTATTATAGGCACGGTCACCCTCCTCGTAGATATTGATATCGTTGTATTGGAACATATACGAGAAATTGAAATTACGTTGCTGCATGGGTTCCAGCGTATAGTCTATGCGGGCAGCATATCGTTTACCTAATCGACCGGTAAGAGACAGGCGGGAAGGAATATGCGTTTTGAGGTCTGCCGTTGCATTCACCAACAAAGACGCGATTTCTTCCGAATCGAAACGGATGCCTAAATTGATTCTTCTTTCATATTTTTCCTGCAACAGGAAATTGAGGTGATAACCTTCAGGAGTTTCTTTCAACGTATAGCTGGCACTGGAATAGAATTGGCTGCCACGTAATTGATACAAGGCCTGTTCTATTTGTTGCGTGGTAATGTCACTGTTTTCTTTCAGATTACATTTCTTCATCAGCCATTTTTTATCATTCACTTCTACACCGGAAAATGAGATATCCGTCACATAAACCGTACGTGCATTGGAAAGAGAAGAATAAGGACCATGTTGCTTCGGAGTATAATCTTCGGCTATTCCTATTTTCTTTTTCAGGGCAAGTAGCGAACTCCATTGTTCTTTAGCCGCTTCTTCGCCTCTTCGCATCAGAGTGTCGATGGCTGCCGGGGTAAAACTGGCAGATGAATATCCCTCCACATTGACACGGATATAAGTGTCTGTGAGGTCTACATTCTTTTCGTGGTTAGATTGGCAGGTGATGTCTACAATCTGTCCCAGAATATCGGGAACACTATTGAGTTTGTCGGCTTTTTTAAGAGCATTCTGCACGTCTACTCCGATAATAATATCGGCTCCCATGGCTTTCACAACATCTGCCGGATAGTTGTTTACAATGCCACCGTCCACTAATACCATACTGTCTTGTCGTACCGGAGTAAAAACACCTGGAATAGCCATGCTGGCACGCATGGCGGTAGAGAGTATTCCGTCATGAAATACAATTTGCTCTCCATTGACAATATTGGCTGCTACACAAGCAAAAGGAATGGGAAGTTTATTGAAATTGATGGAGTCGTGATACCCCACAGTGAGCTCTGAAAATAGGTTGGCCAGATTTTTCCCTTTCATGAGTCCTCCGGTAGCAGCATCTTTGGGAGTTTTGGTGAAAGGGATAGAGATTGTATATTTTTCAGACCGCTCACGATCAGTCAATGACATCGCACTTCGTTTGATACGGTCGCTCAACAGGAATGTCCAATCTTGTTTCCGTACCATGCTGTCCAATTGTTCCGTAGTATAACCGATGGCATAAAGGCCACCTACGATGGCTCCCATACTGGTACCGGCTATGTAATCGATAGGAATTCCTGCTTCCTCAATTACTTTCAGTGCTTTGATATGTGCCATTCCTTTGGCACCGCCGCCACTTAGTACGACACCCACCTTTTTCCTTTGCTCTTGAGAATGCAAAGAAAAAGGCAATAAGATGCCAATTGATAAAACCAATGTTGAAAAGATTTGTTTTTTCATTAGGATATGGTCTAGTGTTGATGTTTAATATAATACAAATGTATAGCATAATTTGTTTAGTTGTTGAAATGGGAACTAAAAAAAATGTTCTAAAAGTCGGAAATGTGGATTTTTTCTACACCATACAGTGGATTTCCACACTTTCTGCAAAACGAAAGAATATCTAATGCTTTGATTTTAAGCAAATAATGTAGGTAACGCATTTTTGGTATATGAGTTGTAAATAAGGATATAGAACAAACATAAGTTAAATTAAATAATAAGATTCGATATGAGATTATTCTTTTCGAAACATGAGTTGAAACTGAGGAGAAAGAGAACCATTGCTGCTATTATGTGTATGGTAGTTGTGTTGGGTGTGTACTGGATACTGACCCGACCTCAGAAGGCTGCACCGGAAATGCCGACAGTCATTGTTGAACCGGTAGTGAAAGACGACGTAGAGATATACGGGGAATATGTGGGGCGTATTCGTGCCCAACAGTTCGTCGAAGTACGTGCCCGTGTGGAAGGTTATTTGGAAAATATGCTTTTTGCCGAAGGTACATATGTCAATAAGAATCAGGTTTTGTTTGTAATCAATCAGGACCAGTATCGTGCCAAAGCAGATAAAGCCAGGGCACAATTGAAAAAAGACGAGGCACAGGCTTTGAAAGCGGAACGTGATTTAAAGCGTATCCGTCCGTTGTTTGAGCAGAATGCTGCAAGCCAGTTGGACTTGGATAATGCGGAAGCTGCTTATGAAAGTGCCGAGGCAACAGTAGCCATGAGCGAGGCGGATTTGGCACAGGCTGAACTGGAATTGGGGTATACCATTGTTCGTTCGCCCTTATCGGGACACATTAGTGAAAGAAATGTGGACTTGGGTACGTTAGTAGGTCCCGGAGGAAAATCATTGCTTGCTACTATTGTGAAAAGTGATACAGTGTTGGTGGATTTCAGTATGACAGCACTCGATTATCTGAAGAGTAAAGAACGAAACATTAATTTGGGGCTGCAGGATCCCACTCGTTCCTGGCAACCGAATATTACCATTACATTGGCAGATAATACCGTCTATCCATTTAAAGGATATGTGGATTTTGCCGAACCGCAGGTCGATCCTAAAACCGGAACTTTCTCTGTACGTGCAGAAATGCCGAACCCAAAACAAGTATTGTTGCCGGGACAATTTACAAAAGTAAAATTATTGCTGGATGTTCGCGAGGGTGCACTAGTTGTTCCGATGAAAGCCGTTACCATCGAAAAAGGTGGAGCATATATTTATACCATGCGCAAAGATAATACGGTAGAGAAACGTTTTATCGAGTTAGGACCGGAAGTCGGGAATAATGTGGTGGTAGAACGAGGACTGGCAGAAGGAGAAATGGTGGTTGCAGAAGGCTTCCATAAGTTGACTCCGGGCATGAAAGTACGGGTCAGCGATCCGAAAGCCGAGGCTGGAGACAGTATTATTACGACAAAAAAAGAAGTGACCGGAGTAAAAGAAGACACTACCGGAACGAAGGATAACGTGAAAGGAGAATAAACGATGAAAGTTACTTTTTTTATAGATAGGCCGGTCTTCTCGGCTGTAATCTCCATCGTGATTGTGATTGTCGGCATTATTGGTCTGACAATGCTTCCGGTGGATCAATATCCGCAGATTACCCCTCCGGTGGTGAAGATCAGCGCATCCTATCCGGGTGCCAGCGCACTTACTGTGTCGCAGGCGGTAGCCACTCCGATTGAGCAGGAAATCAATGGTACGCCGGGTATGCTTTATATGGAATCAAACAGTTCTAACTCCGGAGGTTTTTCGGCAACGGTTACTTTTGATGTATCTGCCGATCCGGATTTGGCAGCCGTTGAGATTCAAAACCGTGTGAAACTGGCGGAATCCCGTCTGCCGGCGGAAGTCATTCAGAATGGTATTTCAGTAGAAAAACAGGCTCCCAGTCAGTTGATGACGCTTTGTTTGACTTCTACTGATCCGAAGTTCGACGAAATTTATTTGAGTAACTTTGCTACTATCAATGTGCTTGATGTGATTCGCCGTATTCCTGGGGTTGGACGTGTATCTAATATCGGTAGCCGCTATTATGCGATGCAGATATGGGCACAACCCGATAAGTTGGCAAACTTCGGGCTGACCGTACAGGATTTACAAAATGCATTGAAGGATCAGAACCGTGAATCGGCAGCCGGGGTATTGGGGCAACAGCCGGTGCAGGGACTAGATATTACCATTCCTATTACGACTCAAGGACGTTTGTCTACCGTAGGGCAGTTTGAAGATATTGTGGTGCGTGCCAATGCTAACGGGTCTATTATCCGGTTGAAAGACGTGGCACGTGTATCGTTGGAAGCCTCTTCTTATAATACAGAAAGTGGTATCAACGGTGAGAATGCCGCTGTGCTTGGCATTTATATGCTGCCAGGAGCAAATGCGATGGAAGTAGCCGAGAGGGTAAAAGAGGCTATGGATGAAATTAGTAAGAATTTCCCGGAAGGATTGAGCTATGAGATTCCGTTTGATATGACGACCTATATTTCCGAATCTATTCATGAAGTATATAAGACGTTGTTTGAAGCGTTGGTATTGGTTGTGTTGGTGGTTTATCTATCCTTGCAGAGCTGGCGTGCAACGTTGATTCCGGTAGTAGCGGTGCCTATTTCATTGATCGGTACTTTCGGATTCATGTTGATTTTCGGTTTCTCGCTGAATATACTGACATTGCTAGGATTGATTCTTGCCATCGGTATTGTTGTGGATGATGCGATTGTGGTAGTGGAAGGTGTGGAGCATATCATGGAAACGGAACATCTAAGTCCATACGAAGCAACGAAGAAAGCGATGAACGGGCTTGCTAGTGCTTTGATTGCTACATCACTGGTATTGGCGGCAGTGTTTGTTCCGGTTAGTTTTTTAAGTGGGATTACGGGGCAGTTGTATCGCCAGTTTACGGTGACGATTGTAGTGTCCGTACTTATCTCTACGGTAGTGGCTCTGACATTGAGCCCAGTGATGTGTTCATTGATTTTGAAGCCGAATAATGGAAAGAAAAAGAATATCGTTTTCCGGAAAATTAATGAATGGTTGGGCATCGGTAGCAATAAATATGTAGCTGCCGTGGCTCGTACAATCAAACATCCCCGCCGGGTTTTGAGTGCTTTTGGTATGGTTTTGATTGCTATTATGCTGATTCACCGGATTATTCCGACCAGTTTCTTGCCTGTGGAAGATCAGGGATATTTCAAGATTGAATTGGAACTGCCGGAGGGAGCTACTTTGGAACGTACCCGTATCGTAACAGAACGTGCCATTGCTTATTTGGAAAAGAATCCATATATTGAATATATACAGAACGTAACGGGAAGTAGTCCGCGTATCGGAAGTAACCAGGGACGTGCTGAACTGACGGTAATTCTGAAACCTTGGGAAGAGCGGAAGAACACCACTATTGAGAAGATTATGGATACGGTGGAAAAACATTTGAGTGAATATCCCGAATGTAAAGTCTACCTGTCCACTCCTCCGGTTATTCCGGGGCTGGGTAGCTCGGGAGGTTTTGAAATGCAATTGGAAGCCCGTGGAGAAGCCACTTTCGATAATTTGGTAGACGCGGCAGATACATTAATGTACTACGCATCCAAGCGCAAAGAGCTGGCTGGACTGTCATCTTCCTTGCAATCAGAAATACCGCAACTCTATTTCGATGTAGACCGTGACAAAGTAAAGATGCTGGGCGTGCCACTGGCTGATGTGTTCTCTACGATGAAGGCTTATACCGGTTCGGTGTATGTGAACGACTTTAATATGTTCAACCGTATATATAAGGTTTACATTCAGGCGGAAGCTCCTTACCGGGAACATAAGGATAATATCAATCTGTTCTTCGTGAAAGCCTCCAATGGAGCGATGGTACCGTTGACTTCTTTAGGAAATGCCTCCTATACCACAGGACCGGGAAGTATTAAACGTTTCAATATGTTTACTACGGCCGTTATTCGTGGAGCAGCTGCACAGGGATATAGTTCCGGACAAGCGATGGAAATCATGGAGCAGATAGCCCGTGACCATCTTCCCGATAATGTCGGTCTTGAATGGAGTGGTCTTTCTTATCAGGAGAAACAGGCGGGAGGTCAGACAGGTATGGTGATGGCATTAGTATTTCTGTTCGTTTTCCTTTTCCTTGCTGCACAATACGAAAGCTGGACAGTGCCTATTGCCGTGTTGCTCTCTTTACCTGTTGCCGCTTTGGGAGCCTATTTAGGAGTCTGGGTTTGCGGATTGGAGAACGATGTCTATTTCCAGATTGGTTTGGTAATGTTGGTGGGACTTGCTGCCAAGAATGCGATTTTGATTGTAGAGTTTGCAAAAGTACAGGTAGATAAAGGTGAAGACCTGGTGCAGTCGGCTATCTACGCAGCCAAATTGCGCTTCCGTCCGATTCTGATGACTTCTCTCGCATTCGTACTCGGTATGCTTCCAATGGTATTGGCAAGCGGTCCGGGGTCGGCAAGCCGGCAGGCAATCGGTACAGGTGTATTTTTCGGAATGATATTCGCCATTGTGTTTGGTATCATTCTAGTGCCGTTCTTCTTTGTAATGGTGTATAAAACAAAGTCGAAAATTTTAAAATATAAGAAATGATGAAACGAAAGAAACTATATATTGCTATCCTGTTACTTGCCGGAATCTTGACTTCTTGCAAAGTAGGGAAAAGCTATGTTCGCCCTGATCTTCATTTGCCCGACAGCTTGGAAAGAGCGCAAGACTCGATCAGCTTCGGTGATCAGGACTGGAGGGATATTTATACGGATGTTACCTTGAGAAGTCTGATAGAACGTGCACTGGATCATAACAAGGATATGCTGATTGCGGCTGCCCGTGTGAAAGAAATGGCTGCACAGAAACGTATTTCCACTGCTGCATTACTTCCGGATATCAAAGGAAAAGTAACGGCAGAACGTGAACTCGAAAATCATGGAGGAGATGCTTTCAAGAGATCAGAGACCTTTGAAGCACAATTTCTCGTTTCGTGGGAACTTGATCTTTGGGGAAATCTGCGTTGGGCACGTTCGGCTAGTGTTGCCGAATATCTGCAATCTATCGAAGCACAACGCGCATTGCGGATGACGATTGTTGCTGAAGTGGCACAGGCTTACTATGAATTGGTTGCTTTAGATACAGAACTGGACATCGTAAAGCAAACATTAAAAGCCCGTGAGGAAGGTGTCCGTTTGGCACGTATCCGGTTTGAAGGCGGGTTGACTTCCGAGACTTCCTATCGACAGGCACAAGTGGAGTTGGCACGTACGGCAACTTTGGTTCCTGATCTGGAGCGTAAAATCTCCCTGAAAGAAAACGATATTGCTTATCTTGCAGGTGAATATCCTAATAAGATAGCCCGTTCCCGTTTGCTTCAAGAATTCAATTCTCCGGAAACACTTCCTGTCGGATTGCCGTCTACATTGTTGGAACGTCGTCCCGACATCCGTCAGGCAGAGCAGAAATTGATTGCTGCCAATGCGAAAGTGGGAGTGGCTTATACAAATATGTTTCCGCGTCTTGCTCTGACAGGTGGTTTCGGTAGTGAAAGTACTTCTTTGTCGGAACTCCTGAAATCTCCATACGCAATTATGGAAGGAGCTTTGCTGACTCCGATCTTTGGTTGGGGAAAGAACCGTGCGGCACTAAAAACGAAGAAAGCAGCCTATGAAGCTGAGGTACACAACTATGAGAAATCTGTATTGCAAGCCTTTAAGGAGACACGTAACGCAATTGTTAATTTCAACAAGATAAAAGAGGTATATGAGCTCCGTGCCAACTTGGAGCGTTCGGCGAAGAGCTATATGGAGCTTGCGCAACTTCAATATATTAACGGCGTCATCAATTATCTGGATGTGCTGGATGCTCAACGTGGATACTTCGATGCACAGATTGGTCTGAGTAATGCGATTCGTGACGAACTGATTACTGTCGTGCAACTTTATAAGGCCTTAGGCGGTGGTTGGAAAAATGATTAAAAGGATAGTATTGGAATGTTTCATATTTAGCCAATTGAACAGCTTGCATCTAAGAAGCCGACTGGAGTTGTCCACCTAGTCGACTAGAGTTGTCTAAGAAGCCTACTATAGTCAGCCAAGTAGACAACTATAGTCGGCGATTAATAAATAGAAATAAAATATACGATAAGACGGGAGTTTATCAGTCATAAGAAGGATGATTCTTAATATTGATAATGAATGGTGAATTAAATTATAAGAAAGAAAGTCTCTCTGCTACTTTCTTATTTCGGAAAAAAGTGCGAAATTTGCAACGCTTTTCAAGTTTGACAAGAAACTTACTAACACCTTTAAATAAAAAATTAAAGAAAATGACTAAAAGTGCATTGCAAATCGCAAGGGCTGCTTACCAGCCCAAACTTCCGAAAGCATTGGCATCAGGAGCTGTTAAGGTTGTAGCAGGTGCTGCTACTCAGTCTGTAGCCGATCAGGAAGCTATCAAAGCATTATTCCCGAACACGTATGGAATGCCGTTGATTACATTCGAAGCTGGTGAAGCTGTTGCTCTTCCTGCTATGAACGTAGGTGTAATTCTTTCCGGTGGTCAGGCTCCGGGCGGACACAATGTAATTTCCGGTTTGTTCGACGGTATCAAGAAATTGAACCCGGAAAACAAATTATATGGTTTTATCCTGGGTCCTGGCGGTCTGGTAGATCACAACTATATGGAACTGACTGCTGATATTATCGACGAATACCGTAACACGGGTGGTTTCGATATCATCGGTTCCGGACGTACGAAGCTGGAAGCAGAAAGCCAATTCGAAAAGGGATATGAAATCATCAAAGAACTTGGCATCAAAGCATTGGTTATCATTGGTGGTGACGACTCTAACACAAACGCTTGTGTATTGGCTGAATACTATGCAGCTAAGAACTACGGTGTACAGGTAATCGGTTGTCCGAAAACAATTGATGGTGACTTGAAGAACGATATGATTGAAACTTCTTTCGGTTTCGATACAGCATGTAAAACTTATGCAGAAGTAATCGGTAACATCCAACGTGACTGTAACTCTGCACGTAAATACTGGCACTTCATTAAATTGATGGGTCGTTCGGCTTCTCACATCGCACTGGAATGTGCTTTGCAGGTACAGCCTAACGTATGTATCGTGTCTGAAGAAGTAGAAGCTAAAGATATGTCTTTGGACGATGTAGTGACTTACATCGCTAAAGTGGTAGCTGATCGTGCTGCACAAGGAAACAACTTCGGTACTGTATTGATTCCGGAAGGATTGGTAGAATTTATTCCTGCCATGAAACGCCTGATTGCTGAATTGAACGACTTCTTGGCTGCTAATGCTGAAGAATTCAGTCAGATTAAGAAATCTCACCAACGTGATTATATCATCCGCAAACTTTCTCCGGAAAACTCTGCTATCTATGCAAGTCTGCCGGAAGGTGTTGCCCGTCAGCTGACTTTGGACCGTGACCCGCACGGAAACGTTCAGGTTTCACTGATCGAAACAGAAAAGCTGTTGTCTGAAATGGTAGCTACTAAGTTGGCTGCATGGAAGGAAGAAGGCAAGTATGTAGGTAAATTTGCTGCTCAACACCACTTCTTCGGTTACGAAGGACGTTGTGCTGCTCCGTCAAACTTTGACGCTGACTATTGCTACTCTTTGGGTTACACAGCCTCTATGTTGATTGCTAACGGTAAGACTGGTTATATGTCTTCTGTACGTAATACAACAGCTCCTGCTGCTGAATGGATTGCAGGTGGTGTGCCTATCACTATGATGATGAACATGGAACGTCGTCACGGTGAAATGAAACCGGTTATCCAGAAAGCATTGGTGAAACTGGATGGTGCTCCTTTCAAGGCATTTGCTGCGCAACGTGATCGTTGGGCTATTGAAACGGATTATGTATATCCGGGTCCGATCCAGTACTTCGGTCCTACAGAAGTTTGCGACCAGGCAACTAAGACTTTGCAGCTGGAACAAGCTAAATAAGCATACTTCAAGGAGTTGTGTACAAAGCCGGCTCTCATGAAGAATTTTTTAGACGCGGATGACGCAGATAAACGCGGATTTATTTTATTAAAGAATCCGCGTCATCCGCGTAAATCCGCGTCTAAAGTATACTGCATGGCTACTCATATTATTTATTCAATCATTTGCTCTGCTGATCAATGACGTCACGTAATACTAATCCGATGTCCGCTGTCCAAAAGAAAAAGGCTGTTTCCACTACTACTAGGAAAAGGGGAACATCTTCTTCCAAATCTCCCCGTGCTCCGAAAAAGAAACAGGAGCAACCCGGACGAGCTATGCCTGCTTGGATTCGTAACACTTTAGCAATGATGATTGTTGGTTGTTTTTCTATTGCTTTCTATTATTTCTTTATCCGTCCTTATGCTTATCGATGGAAACCTTGTCATGGCTTAAAGGAATACGGAGTTTGTATCCCTAACGGATATGATATTCATGGTATTGACATCTCTCACTACCAGGGAAAGATTGATTGGAATAGACTGTTGCAGAATAAAGAGACAGCTAGTCCTTTGCATTTCATTTTCATGAAAGCAACAGAAGGAGGAGACCATAACGATACTACCTTTGAGGCGAACTTCGCCAATGCCCGTAACCATGGATTTATCCGTGGTGCTTATCATTTTTATATTCCTGGTACGGATGCTTTGAAACAGGCGGATTTCTTTATTCGTACGGTGAAACTGGACACGGGTGATTTACCTCCCGTACTTGATGTGGAAGTGACTGGGCGGAAGGAAAAAAAGGAATTGCAGCAAGGTATTAAACGCTGGCTGGACCGGGTAGAATCTCACTATGGAGTGAAACCTATTCTTTATACTTCTTATAAATTTAAAACCCGTTATCTGGACGATTCCATCTTCAATACATACCCTTACTGGATCGCCCATTATTATGTTGACTCTGTAAAGTATCAGGGGAAATGGGACTTTTGGCAACATACTGATGTAGGAAGTGTTCCCGGCATCAAAGAAGACGTAGACCTGAACGTGTTCAATGGCTCGTTAGAGGAGCTTAAAAAATTGACAATTAAGTAACAGGTATTTCTTTTCCCAACAACTTATCTCTTCTCTCATTTGTTATAATCGTATTATTATTAAAAAAGATACGATTATGAATTTTGATATAGCTATTATTGGTGGTGGTCCTGCCGGGTATACGGCTGCCGAACGGGCAGGGGCCAACGGATTAAAAGCCGTTCTTTTTGAGAAAAAGGCAATGGGTGGAGTATGTCTCAATGAGGGGTGTATTCCTACTAAAACTTTGTTATATTCTGCTAAAATATTGGATAGCATCAAAAGTGCTTCCAAATATGGCGTTTCTGCCGAATCTCCTTCGTTCGATTTATCCAAGATTATGAGCCGCAAAGACAAAACAGTGAAAATGTTGACGGGTGGCGTGAAGATGACTGTGAATTCTTACGGAGTGACGATCGTGGAGAAAGAAGCTTTTATAGAAGGAGAGAAAGAGGGGATGATCCGCATCACTTGTGATGGAGAAACCTATTCAGTGAAATACTTGCTGGTATGTACCGGCTCCGATACAGTGATTCCTCCCATACCGGGATTGTCGGGAGTCAGTTATTGGACCTCCAAGGAGGCGTTGGAGATAAAAGAACTTCCCAAGACGCTGGTTATTATTGGCGGTGGAGTGATCGGGATGGAATTTGCTTCTTTCTTCAACAGTATGGGAGTAAAGGTGCATGTGGTAGAAATGATGCCGGAGATTTTGGGAGCGATGGATAAGGAAACGAGCGGTATGCTTTGCGCTGAATATGCCAAACGGGGAGTCACTTTCTATTTGAATACGAAAGTAGTGGAAGTGAACGCTCATGGAGTCGTGATAGAAAAAGAAGGCAAAGTTTCCACTATTGAAGCGGAGAAAATCTTGCTTAGTGTAGGCCGTAAGGCAAATTTATCCAAAGTGGGGCTGGACAAGCTGAATATAGAATTGCATCGGAACGGGGTCAAAGTAGATGAACATCTGTTGACTTCGCATCCCCGCGTATATGCTTGCGGTGATATTACAGGTTATTCTTTATTGGCACATATCGCTATTCGTGAAGCGGAAGTCGCTATCAATCATATCTTGGGAGTGGAAGACCGGATGAATTACGATTGTGTTCCGGGAGTTGTTTATACCAATCCCGAAGTGGCAGGAGTGGGAAAGACAGAAGAAGAATTGATAAAATCAGGACTTTCTTACCGTGTGTCCAAATTACCGATGGCTTATTCCGGTCGGTTCGTAGCCGAGAATGAACAGGGAAACGGCCTGTGTAAGTTGATTCAGGATGAAGAAGGGAAGATCATCGGTTGCCACATGTTGGGAAATCCGGCGTCGGAACTTATTGTGATCGCAGGTATTGCTATTCAGAGAGGCTATACGGTGGAAGAATTTCAGAAGACTGTATTCCCGCATCCTACGGTCGGAGAGATTTATCACGAGATTATGTTTTAACTCTTATTCTGTCTGACCTATGATTCGATGTATCTATAGTCCGTTTTCTGATATTTACTTTCACTTGGCTGCAGAAGAATATCTGTTGAAGCAGGGAAATGAAGACATTTTCATGCTTTGGCAGGACACTCCTTCTGTGGTAATAGGGAAGCATCAACGGTTACGGTCGGAAGTCGATCAGGAATGGGCGGAACGGGAGCAGGTACATATTGCCCGCCGTTTTTCCGGTGGGGGAGCAGTGTACCATGATTTGGGCAATGTCAATCTGACTTTTATAGAAACGGCTCCCCGCTTGCCGGAGTTTGTCACGTATTTGCAGCGGACGTTGGATTTCCTGAACTCTATGGGACTGATGGCAACAGGAGACGAACGTTTGGGGATTTATCTGAATGGATTGAAAATATCGGGAAGTGCGCAATGCCTGTACAAGGATCGGGTATTGTATCATTGCACGCTATTGTATGATACAGACCTTACAGCGTTGCATCAGGCATTGAATCCGGCACCGATGGTCGATGATGAAATGTTGTCGTCTGTATATGCTGTTCCTTCTGTTCGGAGTGAGGTGACCAATATCCGCAGGCATTTGTCGGCAGGGACTGTCACTGATTTCAAAGAAAAGGCTTTTCAGTATTTCAGTAAGTCGCAATCCGTCAGTGCTTTCACTAGGGAGGAGATAGAAGCCATCAATCAGCTCCGGGAAGAGAAATATATTCAGAAAGAGTGGATATATAGCCGTTGATGCTTGGTTGTACCGATTGGCATCCGGTTAAAATTTACTTAACTTAAAACTTTCTATTTCAGCCCATTGTTGTAATATATCTAAGGTTGAATAATAAAATTACTGTCTATGTCAAAATTCGAAATAAAAATGCCCAAGTTGGGCGAGAGTATAACCGAAGGGACCATTGTCTCTTGGTCTGTAAAGGTGGGTGACATGATTCAGGAAGACGATGTGCTTTTTGAAGTGAATACTGCTAAAGTAAGTGCGGAAATCCCTTCTCCCGTAGCGGGAAAAGTGATGGAGATTTTATATAAAGAAGGTGACACGGTAGCTGTAGGAACAGTTGTCGCTATTATTGATTTGGATGGCGAAGAATCATCCGGTACGGAGTCGGTAAGCGAAAGTGCCGCAAACCAAGAAGCTGATGCCAGTCAGGTTGCCGCTGATGTTTCCGGAACATCACAATTAGCTGCAGACATTGCTAAGAATCAATCAGTGAATACTGCATCAACCCCCGTTGATACATCGAAGCCCGTTGCTGTTGAGGAAGAACGTTGGTATTCTCCTGTTGTGATTCAGTTGGCGCGGGAAGCTAAGATTCCGAAAGAAGAGTTGGATGCTATACAAGGTACGGGTTATGAAGGGCGATTGAGTAAGAAAGATATAAAAGACTATATTGAAAAGAAGAAAAGAGGAGATATGGCTGAACAGAAGCTGTCCTCTGCCGTTGCTGCTCCGGCTGCAAACAAGCCATCGGTGGCTGTTGCTCCCGAACTGGTAACTCCGAAAACGTCTCCGACAGCATCTGCCCCTGCTGCACAGTCGGCTGCAACTTTATTCAAATCATCTGCTCCTGTTGCCATGCCTGGAGTTGAAGTGAAAGAGATGGATCGTGTCCGCCGGATTATTGCCGATCACATGGTTATGTCTAAGAAAGTATCTCCTCATGTAACCAATGTGGTAGAAGTGGACGTCACTAAGCTGGTACGTTGGCGTGAAAAGAATAAAGATGCTTTCTTCCGTCGCGAAGGAGTGAAGTTGACTTATATGCCTGTGATAACCGAGGCCGTAGCGAAAGCATTGGTAGCCTATCCTCAAGTGAATGTGTCAGTAGACGGATATAATATCCTCTTTAAGAAACATATCAATGTAGGTATTGCTGTCTCTCTGAATGATGGAAATCTGATTGTGCCTGTGGTGCATGACGCCGATCGTTTGAATCTGAATGGCCTGGCAGTTGCCATTGACTCTTTAGCCCTGAAAGCAAGGGATAATAAATTAATGCCGGAAGATATTGATGGCGGTACATTTACCATTACCAATTTCGGAACGTTCAAGAGCCTGTTCGGTACACCGATAATTAATCAGCCGCAGGTTGCTATTTTGGGAGTAGGATATATTGAAAAGAAACCTGCTGTGATAGAAACACCGGAAGGCGATACGATTGCCATCCGCCATAAAATGTATCTGTCTTTGTCTTACGATCATCGGGTAGTAGACGGAATGTTGGGAGGTAACTTCCTCCACTTTATAGCCGACTACCTCGAAAACTGGCAAGGCTGATAACTGATTGTTTCACTCATTAAGAACTTCATTCACTATGAAAAAGAAATATGATATAAAAACGACAGATGTAGAAACCCTGAAAAAGTGGTATCATCTGATGACATTGGGGCGTGCTTTGGATGAAAAAGCACCGTCATACCTGCTACAATCCTTGGGTTGGTCTTATCATGCTCCTTACGCGGGGCATGATGGTATTCAGCTTGCTATCGGTCAGGTATTCACTTTGGGCGAAGACTTCCTGTTTCCTTACTACCGCGATATGCTGACTGTACTTTCTGCCGGAATGACTCCGGAAGAAATCATCCTGAATGGTATCTCGAAAGCGACAGACCCAGGCAGCGGCGGACGTCACATGTCGAACCATTTCGCCAAACCGGAATGGCACATCGAAAACATTTCTTCTGCAACGGGTACACACGACCTTCATGCGGCAGGTGTGGCGCGGGCAATGGTATATTATGGACACAAAGGAGTCGCCATCACTTCTCACGGAGAATCTGCCACTTCCGAAGGATTTGTATATGAGGCTATCAATGGCGCCAGCCTTGAACGTCTTCCTGTTATTTTTGTGATACAGGACAACGGATATGGAATCTCTGTCCCTAAATCGGAACAGACAGCCAACCGCAAAGTTGCCGAGAACTTCTCCGGTTTCAAGAACCTGAAGATCATCTATTGCAATGGAAAAGATGTGTTCGACTCGATGAATGCCATGACCGAAGCTCACGAATATGCAAGGGAAACCCGTAACCCGGTGATTGTGCAGGCCAACTGTGTTCGTATCGGTTCCCATTCCAACTCGGATAAACATACCCTGTACCGGGATGAGAACGAACTGGAATACGTAAAAGATGCCGATCCGCTAATGAAATTCCGCCGGATGTTGTTGCGTTACAAACGCCTGACGGAGGAAGAATTGCAACAGATCGAAGCTGACGCAAAGAAAGAACTGTCGGCTGCCAACCGAAAAGCGTTGGCTGCTCCCGATCCTGATCCTAAGAGCATCTACGATTTTGTGATGCCCGAACCTTATCAGCCGCAGAAATACAAAGAAGGTACTCATGAAGCAGAGGGCGAAAAGACCTTCCTGGTAAATGCCATTAACGAGACATTGAAAGCTGAATTCCGCTACAATCCCGATACGTTTATCTGGGGACAGGACGTAGCAAACAGAGAGAAAGGCGGTGTGTTTAATGTCACCAAAGGGATGCAGCAGGAATTCGGAGAAGCCCGTGTGTTCAGTGCGCCGATTGCCGAAGATTATATTGTAGGCACTGCCAATGGAATGAGCCGCTTTGATCCTAAAATCCATGTCGTGATAGAGGGAGCGGAGTTTGCTGATTACTTCTGGCCTGCCGTAGAACAATATGTAGAATGTACGCATGAGTATTGGCGCAGCAATGGTAAGTTTGCCCCGAATATAACGCTGCGGTTGGCTTCCGGAGGTTATATTGGTGGAGGGCTATATCACTCTCAAAATATAGAAGGAGCTTTGACTACATTGCCGGGAGCACGAATTGTCTGCCCTTCTTTTGCCGATGATGCAGCCGGATTGTTGCGTACTAGTATGCGCTCTAAGGGATTTACTTTGTTCCTCGAACCGAAAGCATTGTATAATTCGGTAGAAGCCGCCACTGTGGTGCCGGAAGACTTTGAAGTACCTTTCGGAAAAGCACGTATCCGCCGTGAGGGTACGGACTTGAGTATTATCACATACGGAAATACGACCCATTTCTGTCTGCATGCCGCCGAACGATTGGAGAAAGAGGGTGGTTGGAAAGTAGAAGTGATTGATATTCGTTCCCTGATTCCGCTGGATAAAGAGGCAATCTTTGAATCGGTCAAGAAGACCAGTAAAGCATTGGTTGTACATGAAGATAAAGTATTCTCCGGTTTCGGTGCGGAGCTTGCAGCAATGATTGGTGAGGAAATGTTCCGTTATCTTGACGGACTGGTTCAGCGTGTCGGTTCTACGTTTACTCCTGTCGGTTTCAATCCGATACTGGAAAAAGAAATTTTGCCGGACGAAGCTAAGATATACGAAGCTGCACGGAAATTATTGGAATATTAAAAGAGAAGAATTATGAAAAAGATAGGTTTGTTTTATGCTACCAAAGCCGAAAGAACGAGTTGGGTGGCAGAGAAAATACAGAAAGAGTTTGGTGAAGACAAGATAGAAGTAGTGCCTATCGAGCAGGCCTGGCAGAATGATTTTGCAGCTTATGACTGCTTCATTGTGGGTGCTTCCACTTGGTTTGACGGGGAACTTCCTACTTATTGGGACGAACTGTTGCCGGAACTCCGGACAATGAAATTGAAAGGTAAGAAGGTTGCTATCTTCGGTTTGGGAGATCAGATACGTTATCCGGAAAATTTTGCAGATGGAATTGGTTTGCTGGCAGAAGTCTTTGAAGGGGATGAGGCTACTTTGGTCGGTTTTACTTCTTCCGAAGGTTACACTTTCGAACGTTCCAGGGCTTTACGTGGCGAGCAGTGGTGCGGGTTGGTTGTCGATTTGGATAATCAGTCAGAACAGGTGGAAAAGAAAATCAAAGCATGGTGCCAACAGGTCAAAAAAGAATTCGCGTAATGATGGTAGTTCCCATTTGTTTCAAGCACTTGAAACAAAGTGTTCATAGGCTTGAAACAAGGTGTTTACTTACTTGGAACAAAGTGTTTCTCTATAGGAAACAAAGTGTTTCATTACTTTGAACAAGTAATTTGATGCCTTGATTCTATAAATGACTGCATAGTTTTCGGGAATTATCAGGAACTTTTTGAAAAAGACAAAGTGTGCAAGATAAAAGTATCTTGCACACATCTGCAACGGTATCTTGCACACACTTATATCTCTATGTATCAATCGAATAAACACAAAGAGTGTAGGTGTGCAAGATAATTATACCATTTTAAACTCTATATGGTGTAGGAACTATTATGATTTTGTTCAAAACAGTACCGGAATGAATCTATTTTTAAAGATTTGATTGCCCTGAATCAAATCCCCCAAGAATTCAGACTGATCCGATATTTGTAGGCTCTTATCCTTTATAAATAAACTTCACTTCTGCCCAACGATTCTTCTCTTTATAATGAACGAAAGTCAGTCCGTTCTTCTCCGCTTCTTCGCGGATAGCGGCAATGTCGTCTACATAAAATCCACTCATATAGAGTTCGGAATTCGTATGCATACAAGCAACATATTGCTTCATGTCATTTAGTAATATGTTCCGGTTGATGTTGGCGATGATAACGTCGAAAGGTCCTTTTCCTGTAAGCGACGAGGCATCTCCTTCTGATACGGCAATATCGTCTACGTGGTTCAATTCGATATTTTCGATGGAGTTTCGTACGCACCATTCATCAATGTCGATGGCTGTACAGGGGCGTGCGCCCCGCATACGTGCGAGGATGGCAAGAATCGAAGTTCCGCAGCCCATATCGAGTAGGGATTTGTCTTTCAGTTCGCTATCCAACAATTCTTCAATGATGAGGCTGGTAGTCTCGTGATGTCCTGTTCCGAAGGCCATTTGAGGATTGATGATGATGTCATATTCCGCTTTGGGGACATCTTGGTGGAAAGTGCTGTGGATCACACATCGGTTTCCGATAATGATGGGTTGGAAGAAATTCTTTTCCCATTCCTCGTTCCAGTCCTTGTCTTCCGCTTCGGTATATGTATAAGTAATATCCGTATCGGGTAGGGGAAACTCGGCGATGGCAATCTTGATGGCGTTTTCATCACATAATGTCTGTTGGATGTATGCGGTCAGCCCGCTTTCACACTCAACAAAACTTTCAAATCCGACTTCACCCAGTATGGCAGCCAGTACGTCATTGACGGTTTCGGTACAAGGTTGGGTGCGGAATGTGAACTCAAAATACTTCATAGTTGTTTTTAATTCTGGTGAATAATGGGCAAAGATAGTTAGAAATAGGGATTTCCCTATTATCCTTTGGGGAAAATCTTCCCCGGGCGAAAAATCTCTTTCATATCTTTGTAACGTGAATAAGTTTAAGTAATTACATAAACCGAGATGATATGAAAAAGATTGTTTATTTCTTGCTATTTGCCTTGTGCCTTCCGATAGGTATCTTTGCACAAAGCGTTGATGACGACCTTTACTTCGTACCTTCTAAAGACAAACAGGAGAAGAAAGAAACTCCGGTTAAGAAGGAACCGAAGAAACAGGTGACGACTAATATCTATACTTCACCGGGTACTACAGTAGTGGTTCAGGACCGTAAGGGAAGAACACGGGATGTGGATGAATATAACCGCCGTTACGATGCACGTGAAAATGAATTTGTAATGGATAATGATACCTTATATATAAAAGAAAAATCTAATCCGGATTTGGATGGAGAATGGGTGACGGGCGAATTCAATGGTACAACAGACGACTATGAATACGCTGAACGTATCATCCGTTTCCGTAATCCGCGTTTTGCTATCAGTATCAGCAGCCCGTTGTACTGGGATGTAGTTTATGGTCCGAATTCATGGGACTGGAACGTATATACCGATGGTATGTATGCTTATGCATTCCCAACGTTCACTAACCCGCTTTGGTGGGATTGGCGTTATGGCTCTTACGGCTGGGGATGGAACTATGGCTGGGGATGGAATCGTCCTTACTATGCTTGGGGATATTACCCCGGTTATTGGGGTGGCGGCTACTGGGGTGGCGGCTACTGGGGTGGCTGGTATGGTGGCGGATATTGGGGACATCATCACCATTGGCATGGTGGTCCTAGCTGGGGCTGGGGCGGAGGTGGAAACCATTGGGCTCGCAACACTTATTACAATGATCGTCGTTCTAATTTTGGAAATAGCGGAGGAAGCGCTCGACGTTCTTCTTATACATCAAGCGGAGATCGTAGAGTAGGTACAACTGTTGGCACGCGTCGTACTAACACAGGAAGTGTTGGTCAGTCAGCTCGTCGAGGTAGTACAACAACCTATAACTCTTCTAGAAGAACTGTAGGTACCCGTACTACAGATACGAGAGTAGGAGTTGGTAACAATTCAAGTTCTTCTCGCCGGAATACTACATATACTCGTCCGAGTAGTACACGTAGCAGTTCATCATTTGATAGCAATCGTTCCAGTTCTTCTTCCCGTCGGACTTATGGAACAACGGAAAACAGTAGCAGACGTTCTTCTTCTACTTATAATCGTGGAAGTTCAACTACACGTAGCTATTCACCGTCGAGCAGCAGTCGCTCTTCTTCTAATTCCAATTATTCTCCAAGTCGTTCTTCCTCTGGTTCCAGCTATTCACCGAGTCAGTCTTCATCCTCTCGTTCGAGTGGTTACTCAAGTGGTGGTGGAAGTTCCCGTTCCAGTTCCGGTTCGTCAGGTGGAGGTGGTAGTCGAAGAAGATAAAATGATTGGTTTTATTAAAAAGACATATTTATGAAAAATATAAGATTTGCAATAGTGATATTGTGTACTTTAGTTGGTACTACTGCCGTAAGTGCACAAAACTTATACGATGCTGCCCGGTTAATGGGAAATGACTTGAATGGAACCGCCCGGTTTGTCGGCATGGGAGGAGCCATGGGAGCATTGGGAGGTGATATTTCGACGATGGGTACCAATCCAGCAGGTATGGGTATTTATAGAAGCAATGATGTGATGACCACATTTGGCTTTAGTAATGTTGGGTTAAAGTCTAATACGAATGGCAGTAAGAATGAACTAGATAAGTTTAGAGGTTCATTTGATAATGTGGGATTTGTTATATCAAGTCGTATTGGACATGAAACAGCTCTACGGTTTGTGAACTTTGGTTTTAATTATCGCAAGGTGAAGTCTTTTGATAAAAATATGGCAATGAATGGTTTGATGGAAGATATGGAAGGACCACTGTCACAAAGTGATTTATTTGCTTCTTTGTCATACGGGCTTTCTGAGGACTATTTGAGTTCTAATGCTGCTTTTACTGACGGAGGGATAGATGCTGCACCATGGTTGGGAGCTATGGCTTTACGAACCAGAGTGATTGGATTGAATGATAGAGAGAATAATCAGTATGCTAGTAATGTAGGCTATAGAGTCGATTCAGAAGGCAATATTATTTATTTGCCTGTAATGGGAGAATATACTTCTAGAGAAAAAGGCGGATTGCACTCTTATGACTTCAATGTTGCGTTCAATATTTATGACAGAGTTTATTTCGGTGCTACCATTGGAGCTTATAGCGTCGATTATTCTAGAAATTCTATTTATAGAGAAAGTTACCAGGGAGATGTTTCTAACTATTCTTTAGAGAATTGGTTTGATACAAGTGGTACTGGATTTGATTTTAAGCTGGGAGTAATTGTACGTCCATTTGAGTCATCATCTTTTCGTATTGGAGCTGCGATACATACGCCTACTTGGTTTAATTTGGAAGACCGTACATCTGCTCTCTTAATTTCCGATATTGATATGAATAGTGATGGGACGATTGGTAAGGATGAACTGTATGAATATGATACAATGGAATTCCCAGGTGAATCGAAAACAAAGTATCAGTTGGTGACTCCTTGGAAATACAATTTGAGTTTAGGATATACGATTGGTCGTTCTGTTGCATTAGGGGCAGAATATGAGTATAGTGATTATTCTTCGGCTAAGTTGAAATATGACGATGGTATGCGGATGGAGGATGAAACATCGCAGATAAAAACAGGATTGAAAGGGGTACATACACTTCGTGTTGGAGCAGAGTTTAAACTGGCACCGGAGTTTGCTTTTCGTGTAGGTTATAATTATAGGACAGCTGCTATGTATGATGATACATTTAAGAGAATAGCACTTAATAGTATTAGTACAAGTACTGAGTTTTCTAATCTGAAAGCAACTAATAATTATACTTTGGGATTTGGTTATAAAGGATCTGCTTTTTATGCAGATTTAACCTATCAATTGAATACTTATAAAGAAGATTTCTATCCATTCTATAATGAAGTAGGAGAACACTTTGAAACAATACTTGTGCCAAATGCTACCAAAGTAACTAATACCCGTCATCAGGTACTGCTAACTTTAGGTATGCGCTTCTAATCTAATAAAGAGACAGTTTTCAATTTCAATAATAACTTTTGTGTGTAAAAAATCCCTGGAATGCTGAGTGTCTACAGCAATTCCGGGGATTTTAATAGTATCACTTTTTATTCTTTAGTCTTTTCTGAATAGTGGAGTTCGTTCGTCAATGATTCCGCGACCGGCGTATATGTTTACCGTCGGTCAATATTCTACTCTGTCTTCTTTGGCCACCCAAGCTTTGAAGGCGGTAAGGGCTTCATTATGTAGTAAGATTTCGGAAGGCAGTTTTCTGTCTTCAGGTTTCAGTTCCAGTTCATCATAGATAAAAGAGTCGTCAAAACCGATATTTTTGGCATCGGTCTTGTCGTTTCCATAATACATCTTATCCAGTCGTGCCCAATAGATAGCACCCAGGCACATCGGGCAAGGTTCGCAGGAAGTATAGATTTCGTATCCGCTAAGATTAAACGTTCCGAGTTTGGCAGCTGCGGCACGTATGGCGCTTACCTCGGCGTGAGCCGTAGGATCACAAGATGCAGTGACACGGTTAACTCCTGTTGCGACTATTTCTCCGTCTTTCGTGGCAATCACAGCGCCGAAAGGACCTCCACCATTTTCAACATTCTCTTTTGAAAGCTCGATCGCTTTTCTCATTAAAGCTTCTTTAGTCATGGTATAAAAAATATATTGTTAGTTTTATTTTCTCTTTGCTTTTTTAGGGTTATAGCTTGCCTAAGATTTTATCCATTACCCAGTTAGTCAACGTTGCGCTTTCGCCATCGCAAGAGCAAACCGACTTACCCAATAAGTGATCTACTACTGCTTGGATAAGAGGCTGTTGCACGTGTTCCGGGTTGCCGATGCAGATTTCTTCCCGTCCTTTCTCGGTATGTAGTCCGATAGGTTCGTATGTAAAGACAGAGAAGCAAATCATTCCTTTGTCACCGATAATCTCTATGCGGTCTTCGCGGGCAGAATCATGGGCTACGAAGCACCAGGAACCACTACCCACCAATCCGTTGTCAAATTGGAAACAGGCGCTTAATGTATCTTCGGCAGGATAAAGCCCGCCGCGATTACTCTTGTAACCGCTTGCTTCGAGGATGCAACCGAACATATCTTGTAACAAATCAATTTGATGCGGAGCAAGGTCGTAGAAGTAGCCACCTCCGGCAATATCAGCCTGTACACGCCAGGGAAGGTTTTCGCGATTGTAATCCAGATCGCGTGGCGGCTGGGCAAAACGAATCTGTACATTGATAACGTTGCCGATCGTCCCGTTCTCTACTAATTCCTTTACTTTCTGGAAATAGGGAAGATAACGTCGGTAGTATGCTACGAAACAGGGAACTCCCGTTTCATTGGATATGCGGTTGATTCGGGTACATTCTTCATACGTCACCGCCATTGGCTTCTCAATATAGGCCGGTTTGCCCGCTTTCATGGACATAATGGCATACGTAGCGTGTGAAGAGGGAGGAGTGGCGATATAGACAGCGTTTACTTCCGGATCATCTATCAGCTCCTGTGCATCGTCATACCATTTCTTGATTCCTCTCTCTTTGGCATACGCTTTCGCTTTCGCACCGTCACGACTCATCACGGCTACGACTTCCGAATGTTCTACTTTCTGGAAAGCGGGACCGCTTTTCGTCTTGGTTACTTCTCCGCAACCAATGAAGCCCCATTTGATAATCTTTTCACTCATAATATAATATACCTATTGTGTCTGTTCTAACAAACCCCAAAGATAAAGCTATTTTTTGTCAAGAGCAACTTTATTGATTATTAACTTAGCGGGGACAGTCAGAAAACAAACATGGTGTTTAGTTTCAATAGAAGCTCTGTTTTATCGGAATAGAGGCTCTGTTTCAGGCAAACCGAATGTCTGTTTGAAGCGGATGTGTGCTTTATTTCGGTAAGAAGCAAGGTAAACACTGCTGATCCTCCGGCTGAAGGACCATAACCACCGGGCAAAGCGCAAGGAAAAGCCAGGGCGGGGAGAGGTTTTTCCCGGCTGGATAAAAAGAAAGGAGAGAATCGCGATTCCCTCCTTTGCATGTAGTTTAATTGAAACTACTTTATCATTAACTCTGTAAAGATACAACATTCGAAAGCGAAAGTCAAGTCTTTGGGAGTTTATTTGGGGAAATAGACATGAATATATCTATCTTACATGCTGTTTTTGATTGTTTTCTTCTGATCTGTAAAATGATAAGGTTATTTTTTATCATAGTATTTTTTATAAATCCTCCGGTATTCTTTTCCCTTTTGGAATTTATCCAGCCATGTATTCAAACTATCGAGTAAAGCAGGTGATTGTTTGCTGACTGCCCATGAGTAGAATTGTGTAAAGCTGATCGCTGTATTTATATCTATTTGCGGGATGGAATCGGCGGCCGTGCGTGCGATACTTTCATCACAAACGGCATAATCGATGTCTCCATGTGCTACCATCGAAATCAATTGTTCGGGACCGTATTTAGCTATTTCTTTGATATAAATGGTATCTCCGATTTCATTGCCTAGATTCTGGATACGCAGAATAGAAGGAGACCCTTTTACGACGTGAAGTGTCCGCCCGGCTAAGTCCAGCTGGTTACGGATATAGAGGGAGTCGTTTTCCCCGTTTTCTCCGCTTTCTTTCCGTTGCACAAGCACTTGCTTGTTGAGCGTGATAGGAGAGGTGAGGAGCAGAGAGTCTTTCAACTCGCTGGTAGCTAATAAGCCGCAGGCAATTACATCGTAACGTCCTTCGCTTAATCCTTCCAGCCGTTCTTCAAAACTCATCAGGGGAGTTATTTCGGTCTTTAATCCCTTATCGCGGGCAAAAGCCTGTATCAGCTCGTAATGGAAACCGGAAACGGTATCACCGTCCACGTAGAAACTGATTGAGTTATATTCAGTCGCTACACGCAATATACCTTCTTGGGCAATAGCTGCATAGTCGCGCGGGTGTTCTGACGGCTTTTCCTGATTACCGCATTGGCGGATGGAAAAGATGATTGCCAATACAATGATTACGGGCACTAAATATCTGGCCAGTCTCAAATTGGGGCGTGTTACCATAAGCCGTATAGATTTTGTTAATCATAGAAATTCCATGAAAGACCGAATTTCAGTACACGCGGATTGATGGGATAGTGAGGAGCCAGGAAGTAATTCGGGCTGCTCATACCTTGATTCACGTGATACATCATTACATAGAAACGTGTACGCTTTAGGTGTAAGTTTGCATATACATTCACGATCGGATAACCTCCTATCTCTACCTGGTCATTCTCCGGTTGTAAATAGAAGTTTTGGATAGCCGGCATATAAGCGGGTGTATTGTATTTGCTGAAATAACGCACATCAGCACCCAATTGTACACTAAGCACTTTCTTTGCCAACTTGAATTGCATATAGAAATTGTGATACAGCGAGAGATCGGGTAAAGGCAGTACGGTCTGGTCGCTAGACTTTTGCCAGGTTACTTCATTATCTAAATGGAAGATTCCCAGTTTGAAGTCCTGATTAAGACTTGCTGACAACACCTGTACGCTTCCGCTTTTCTGTTCCGGCACTGCTTGTTGATTGAAGTAAGTGTAGTTCTTTATGTTTTCAACTCCTGCCTTCAAACGTGTTCTCCAACGTGCAATACTCAATTCTCCTTCAATACGGGTACGAAACTCTTTGTCCATATCATTGTCCCACATGAAGTGTTTGGAATGATAATGACGCATATAGAAAGGTGCAAGCTTATTGCTGACTTCACCACGGGCGATAAGGCTCACAGTGTCTTTCCATAACGGAAAGTTAAGGTCGATATCTCCTTTCACATTGAATTGTCCGATTGCTTTTCCGGCAAGTCCCACTTCACCAATGGCATGGTAATGGAGTACATTTCCTTCACGTTTGGATAATTCGCCTCCAACAAATATTTCATTTTCATTGTATTTGTCGGGCAACGGATTCCCCACCATATTCATAAGTGTGTACTTGCTGATTTTATAGGAAGCAAATGCTGTCAGTCCGGCTTTGGCATATTTATTGAATCCTTCGAGTAGAGCAATGCCTATGGTATTCTTGACACCCATGTAGGTGGTACTATCTCTGGTAATCGGATTATCCGGTTCCAGGTAGGTGTTTTGATAATAGTTCTTTTTACGCATGTCATCATCAGAGTTGAAACTATGACGTGCACGCTCTACCTGAATGGTATGTATAAAACTAGTGACCGGCACAAATTCTTGTTTGGCGGGAGTAGTGTCATTTTCGGCCTGCGGTATGTCGCGGCTGAATCCCAGGTTGTAACGTTGGGTCAGGAATACGTAAAAGTCATGATTACGATTGGTTGTTGCACTTAATACAGTGGGAATATTGGTTGATTCATATTCTCTTTGCCCTTGTGCCATCTCTTCGGGCGCAGTGATGTATCGATCGTCCTCAATACCTCCGTTTTCGTTTGTCTTGAGGTAGTTATTGCTGTATATGGCTTGCATCTGATAGCGGTCGCCGATATAACTACCGAAAATTGCTGCATTGAAATAAGCCGTATTTTGGTTATTATAGTATCCACGTCCGTACAAGTAATCTATGTTAAAACCGAAAGCCAGCTTCTTGTTTACGTTGACAGAGAAATAAGACTTAAAGCGTTCTTCTCCGTTTATTTTATTACCGGCTTTATGATACGTCAGATTGGTATAAGGTACGTTACTATTGGTGAAATTGAACTCCGTAGGACGAATAAAGAAACTGGAGAAAGGCTCCATAAAGATAGTAGGTTCCGGATCACGACGTTCAAAGAAGATGCGTGACATACGGGGAGAACCCATATTAGCCAAATAATTATAATGTCCGGTAAGTCCTTCAGTAAGATTTGAATTCTGGAAGTGGTGATAAGCAGTATCCGCCGGGATGATAGTCCGGTCGCCCAACTGATTATTAATACG